>CAYUPL010000076.1:0-14964 GCA_964446655.1 uncultured Desulfopila sp. | reverse complement strand
GTATGCTGTCCCCTGAACTCAGCGAGGAGTTAGGAAAAGTTCTGGACATGGGGCGGGAAAGGTGATAGATAAAAACGATAGGAACGCTTGTTTCTCTATATGGTTAAAGTGATCAGGATTTTTTGGCTCATTCGGTGCAGCAACCTCTTGAGATTGTTGGGGGAAGGATATGAGTTCCAAAGTAATCATCTCTTTAGTACAAGGCGTGGCCTGCGGTATCTTTCTTCATCTGGGCGTTTTACAGATTTGGGCGGCAGAATACTGTGAGAAGCCTGTGGGTACTCTGGTTTCCGTTCAGGGTGAGGTACAGGTTCAGCGGGCCGGACAGTCAGCCTGGCAAAATGTTGCAGGTAATGCCGAATTTTGTCCAGGTGACATGCTCACCATTCCCGGTAAAGGCCGTGCCGCAGTGGTGCTCGCCAATGAAACAATTCTGCGGCTTGATCAGAAAAGCACCATTACCTTTACCAAACCCTCCAGCGAAAAGTTTTCCGTTATCGAACTTCTGCGAGGAGTTCTCCATCTGTTCAGTCATCGGCCACGATCCCTCAAGGTTATTACCCCCTATGTCAATGGTGTGGTGGAGGGGACGGAATTTCTTGTGCAGGTTGACTCGGATACTTCTATCATCACCGTTTTTCAGGGACGGGTAGAAGCTGTCAATGCACAGGGCCGACTTGTGCTCGAAGACGGCCAGAGTGCCTTGGCAAGACGGGGCGTGGCACCGGTATACAGGGCGCTGGTCCGACCGCGCGATGCGGTAGCCTGGACGCTGTATTATCCGGTTTTAATAGAAACACCAGACACCTCGGATGATGAGACAGCGGCGGCTCTCAGTCGTGCCACAGCCGAGCTGAGCACCGGACGGGTCGAACAGGCCCGAACGGTGTTGACCGAAATTCTGCAGCAAGACCAGGAAAATGGTGAAGCGCTGGCTCTTCTGGCAATTATTGCAACGGTGCAGAATAACAGCGATGCCGCTCTCGATTTGGCAGACCGTGCACTGGCGGCCGACCCTGATTCAGCCGCAGCCGGCCTGGCCCTTTCCTATGCCCATCAGTCCCGCTTTGACCTTGCCGCAGCTCTGCTGGTTCTTTGGAAGTCTGTCGAGGCGAACCCGGCAAATGGTCTGCTCAAGGCCCGACTTGCCGAACTGTTGTTGTCGACTGGTGAGCTTGATGCAGCAGAGGCCGCAGCGCTGGACGCGGTCTCTCTTCATCCAACCGATGGCCTGAGCCACACGGTTCTGGGGTTTGTTTATCTGAGCCGGATGGAAATCGATCAGGCGAGGGGATCCTTTTTGCTGGCCATTGAGCGTGATCAGGTGCTGCCGCTTGCCAGACTTGGTCTGGGACTTGCCCGGATCAGGATGGGACAGCTTGCCGCAGGGCGTGCCGACATAGAGATCGCCGCAGCTCTGGACCCGGGCGATGCCCTGATTCGCAGTTATCTCGGCAAGGCATATTTTGCCGAAAAGCGGGACCGATCCGCCGGGCGGCAATATCAGATCGCCAAGGAACTGGATCCAGCCGATCCGACACCCTGGTTTTATGATGCCATTCGCAAGCAGACCATGAACCGTCCGGTTGAGGCTCTGTACGATCTGCAGCAGTCCATGGAACGTAATGATAATCGGGCTGTATACAGATCCAGGCTTCTACTCGATGACGATCTTGCTGCCCGCAGCGCGGCTCTTGCCCGGGTCTATACGGATCTGGGGTTTGAGCAGCTGGCCCGGGCCATAGGCATACGATCCGTTCAAACAGACCCGGGAAATCACTCTGCGCACAGATTTCTGGCAGACGCCTACAGGGCCCAGCCCCGACATGAAATCGCCCGGGTAAGCGAGCTTCTGCAGTCCCAGTTGCTGCAGCCGATTAACATCACCCCTGTCCAGCCTCAACTTGCGGAGAGAGATCTGCTTCTGATCGATGGTGCAGGACCGGTTTCACCCGGCTTCAACGAATTCAATTCGCTTTTTCTAAGCAATGATATCACTTTTCAGGCAAGTGGCACGTTCGGCAGTAATGATTTGCTTGCTGATGAAGTTGTTCTGTCGGGAGTAGAAGGCAATTTCTCCTATAGTCTAGGACAGTTTCATTACGAAACCGACGGAATTCGTGACAATAATGACCGTGAGCATGATATTTATACTGCCTTTTTGCAGGCAAGGCTCTCGCCGGCGACCAGTATCATGTCGGAATTTCGATATAGAGAGCGCACTTTTGGAGATACAACCTTCCGGATCGACCTGGAGGATTTCAGTAGTTCACTGCGCCAGTCTAATGAGACCCAAAGTGGCCGTATTGGGATACGGCACGACCTCAGCCCCTTTTCCATACTTCTTGGAACGGCAGTTCTCGGTGCCGACGACGGGCAGTCGGCTACGCGTCCAGATGGATTTTTCTACACGGAATCCGACTACATACTGGAAACCGATCATCAGATGATAGAGATGCAGGATATTTATCAGGGCAGCAAATTCAATCTGAGGAGCGGTGCGGGATATTTAAATGCCGAGAGAGGGGAAACATACATCGAAACTGTTCCTATGCCCTTTTCCGATAAAAATGATTTCACCACGGATCATTTCAACCTCTACAGCTACTTCCAGATGCATCTAATCGATGATATTGTGGTGACTTTTGGGCTCAGTTTTGACGCAGTTGATTCACTGATGAAAGACGACAGCGAGTTCAACCCCAAGCTGGGTATTGTCTGGCAGCCTTCAATGGCAACACAGATACGGGCGGCGGCCTTCCGGAACACGACACGCTTTCTCTACTACGGACAAACCATCGAACCGACCTCCGTTGCCGGATTCAATCAGTTTTATGATGACATGGAAGGATCCACGGCGTGGACATACGGCACTGCCATCGATCATTCTTTCTCGGCAGACTGGTATGGTGGTGCTCAATACTCCCGCAGACTTCTTGACGTTCCGTATCTGGATTACAGTCCGACCTTCGAGGAACTGCTCGAAGAGGATGACTGGCAGGAGGATATCGGCTCCGCCTACCTGTACTGGACTTTCTCGAGTCGCGTGGCTTTGGGCCTGGAGTACTATTATGAGCGCTATGAGCATGAAGGATTTGAGGGGGTACAGGAAATACGCCGGCTGACAAACCATCGTATCGTGCCGACCGTCAAACTCTTTCATCCCAGTGGTATCAGTGCCGGCCTCCGTGCCGGGTATGTGGACCAGAAGGGTGATTTCGGCTCCCGTTTCCTTGGATATGAGGAAAAAGATGATCAATTCTGGGTGGTTGATCTGTCGCTCAGTTATCGTTTACCAAAACGATACGGTATTCTCCGGTTGGAAGTGAACAATCTTTTTGATGAAAATTTTTCTTATCTCGATACTGACCCTGCAAACCCGAGACTTCTGCAGGAGCAGCAGATATTCGCTAGTTTTACTGTTTCTTTCTAATTTTTTTAAGGAAGGTTGTCTCTTTCTGCGTCAACCTGCAATGCCAACCTAAAAAAGGAGAGTGAAAATGAGTGGAATTAACCCTAAAGATGTGGATTATTTGATCGTTGTCAAAAAGTCGGGCGACTGGACAGTCTTTGATGGTGCTGGGGAAGTTGAGTGGGAGGAAGTGGAGCTCAAAAAGTACCAGGAAGAGGATCGGAATCTTGCCAACGCAAGTAAAGAAAAAGTTTTTGTTGAATATAAAGTTAATCCGCGACTGGTCTGTATCGGCAATTATTGCCGGTATCGGTAAAACTGATTGCCGCTGCTTGGTGAAGAGCGATATCTTGGTGGCTTTTTTCCAGGAAAGATATGGCAGCTTAGACTTGTCAATTGTCATCTGCTGATGTTGTGCGGATTTTTCATCAGCTCAGGCGGTCTTGTGTGCAATGTTTGTGGCAGTGATCCATAGCAAATCCTGGTTACTGCCGAAAGAGTGCAGAGGGTGACTCCGCCTGGGCTGAGCTCTGGTGAGCGTTGTATGCTTTTAAAGATCTAAGACATCGATCGATAAATTTATTTGAGGAGACGGTGAGTGGATAATAGGCCAACTTGATAGTGATGGCTGAAGGAAAGGCAATTGCAAAAAAGAAAAAAGTTAGAGCCGTCTGACAAAAAGATGGCTTATCACCCGTAATAATCAATACGTCACGCCTGCTAAAACAGCAGAAGGTTACGAAGAGGCGGGAGTATGGTGGGGCCAGAGGCACATGAAACAGGGATTAAAGGCAGGAGCTATCGACCTTGAATTTGTTAATGAACTCGTGAATGAACAATCTCTTGACTATTTCTGGGTGCACTCTGACCTCAAAGGTGCATTCATCAAGGGGTACCGGTTAGGGTACCAGGATAGAACCGCTGACAGTCTTCGTTGGTAATTCAATAATAGAAGAGGATGTCATTTTCAAGATACGCCTGCTCAAGTTTTTCCTGGTGGATTTTAAGTTTCTCGCCCATATCAGCAGCAAGTGAATGTACGAGATAGGTTATCAGGCTGATTAACGATGCAGGATTACCAAGAAAAGGTATGGATTGCAGTGGGGCCACGAGTACATAATCGCTCATTGGGGCAAGAGGACAAGAAGGGCTGTCTGTTAGTAAAACCATGGGCAGTTTTCGGCGACTAATAAACTTGCCCAATTGAATTAATTCGTTGGGATATCTGGAGGTGGCAACAATAATATTTACAGATTTCTTGCCGGCAAAAATGAGGCTGTCCATGGTGGTTTTATCACTGCCTTTATAGATCTTCACATTTTCCCGCACTTTGGCCATGGACCAGCCAAGGTAGAAGGCGCAGCTATATGAGAGCCTGGAACCTATAACGTTTACTGACTCGGAATCTTTAAGAATTTTGCGAATCTTCTTTACTTCTTTGAGATCTAAGTTCTTACTGAGACTTCGGATGTTTTCGATGTCCTGGTTGGTTATTCTTTCGAGTTCTGCATCATCGCTACGAACTGGAGAATTGTTGATTCTGCTTCGCTCCGTCAGGGTAAGTTCCGTATCTATCAACTCTCTCAACGCTTTTATAAATGAACCATAGCTTGAGTATTCAAGCTGGCGCACAAATCGAACCACGGTTGCTTCGCTGACCCCGACGCTTGAAGCCAACTCACGGGTTGTCATAAAGACAGCTTTATCCGGGTTAGATAAAACGAAATCGGCCAGCTTCTTGCTTTTCTTGGTGAGTGCAGGGTATCGCGAATGTATGGTCTTGTTGAGGTGCGCTAACTTTTTGTTCATATATAGATCCTTTTTAGAAATGATAGGTCCTTGCTCGGTTTGTTACATTTTATTTTAGAAAAAGTCAAGCGATTAGCCTAATTGACAATAAATGTTGTCAGTATGGCCTGTTCATGCAAGGATGGGGTGTAGTTTGACGGAATAGTATTCAGAAGTTTATGTGTATGTATATTCAGAACAATATGACTTCTAATCTGCGTGTGTATGCGTGATAATGTAGCAAAATCAATCAAAAATAATATTTTTCTTGACAAATAACTTCATAAATGAAAGATTCGGGGTTAAGTATTCTAAAGGAGGGGTTGTCAATGATTGTAGATATTCCTGTTTGTCCCGAATGTAAAAAGGAAGTATCACTTGATTCTTCCTCCTGCGTCCACTGCTATAAAGCTATTGCTCAGCCACTGTTGCGAAAAAAATTCTACTGGTCCTTGCCGGAAAGAATCTTTTTAGCAGGGGTGCTGGTCCTTTTCGGTAGTTTTTTTCTGCCATGGATGTCAGGAGAGTTTCTCGATAGGAATGGTCCGCTTTCTATTTTTTCAGTGTTGCTCGACATAGTGGATCTTGAGGTAGACTTTCTAGAGTCGTATGATCTTCTCAGAATGAGTGTGGCTGTTCCTTTCTTCTCAGTTTTGCTTTTTTTTATAGTTTATATGGGAGACAATCTCAAGACATCACCATTTCCCGGTATCTTACTTGTAACACTTGTTTTAACAGCAGTATTAGTTTTTATCTTTCAACAGTTTCAAGGCGCCGTTCGCTGGGGCGGGATTGTTTTGTTTCTAGCTGGATATATCTATTACTTCCGAAGCTGTTACAGCAGAGGAAGCTTGGGACGTATTTCATATTACGGCCTTTTTCTCTTCTTCCTTGCTACAGTTTTTCTCTATTTGTGCGAAATGATTTTTCAGTTTTATCTGCAGCTGGATAGTCTGAGAATATCAGAGACATATGGTTTTTTTCTCGCCTTCGGTGTCTGTACTCTGCTGCTTATTTACAGTGTTCTCTACTTTATGCGTTCGGTTGAGGATTTCTGGGTGGTGGTTGCCATGCTGGCTTTTTCGGTTGTTTGCTATTCTACTGTCACCGTGCCGTTGTTTATATCTGGCCCGGCTAAATATTTTGCCAACAATCTTCATGATATAGGTATACAGTTAGTGGTCCATATCCGAATTGTGGGAATTGCGCTGGTAATCGCGATCATTTCGGGGGTTCCCATAGGCATTTATATTACCAGGCACCCTTATCTTGCCGGCATAGTTCTTTATCTCTCATCCATTTTGATCACCATACCCAGCATTGCCATGTTCGGATTCATGATGCCGATACTTTCCAGCCTAGACAATATTTGGGACAGCGTCAGTGGAATTGGTATCGGAGTCGTTCCCGCTATAGTAGCATTGGCTCTCTACTCACTCCTGCCTATCATTAGAAACACTTATATCGCGATCAAGAGTGTCGATCCAGCCACCATTGAAGCGGGCAGGGGAATGGGTATGACCAATTTTCAACTTCTGCTCCAACTGCAACTGCCGCTTTCAGCACCGATAATTATGGCAGGTGTAAGAACAGCTGTCGTTATGGGCATAGCCATCGCTGCCATTGCCGCCTACATTGGGGCTGGGGGACTCGGTCTTTTTGTCAGCAAAGGGTTGCAGATGTCGACCAATGATTCTGTGATAGCGGGAGCGATAGCCATGAGCTTACTGGCCATTGTTGCCGATATTTTTCTGGCAAGAGCCGAAGATTGGGTAACGCCTACTGGACTAAAAGTAAAGCAGGCTACTGAATAATAGAGGGGCTAAATTATGGGAACCATGCTGAGTCTTCAAAAGGTGACGAAAATATATCCGGGTGCCGGTCATATAAAGGCTGTAGATGATCTTTCCTTTGATCTTGAAGAGGGTGAAATCTGTACGGTTGTTGGACCATCGGGATGCGGCAAGACCACGGCAATGAAAATGATTAACAGGCTGATTCCTATAACCAGTGGAAAAATCATCATTGATGGCTCCGATGTGTCGAGGCTCAACACCATTGATCTGCGGAGGTCAATTGGCTATGTAATCCAGAATATTGGTCTTTTCCCCAATATGACCATTGGCGAGAATATCGCAATCATTCCAAAGCTGTTGAGATGGGATAAGGCAAAGATTGATGAGAAGGTGCAACGCTTGCTGGAAATCGTCAATCTTGACCCGGATGAGTATAGAGACAGATACCCCAAAGAACTGTCCGGGGGGCAGCAGCAACGCATTGGAGTTGCAAGGGGCATGGCAGGCGATCCACCTATCATGCTAATGGATGAGCCGTTTGGGGCCATTGATCCAATAAATAGAGAGCATCTACAGAATGAGTTTTTAAAGATCCAGGCAAAGGTAAGAAAAACCATAGTGTTTGTTACTCACGATATAGATGAAGCTATCAAAATGGGGGACAAGATCTGTCTTCTCAAAGATGGCCACCTTGTGCAGTTTGCCTCCCCGGAAGAGATCTTGACTTACCCGAAAAATGATTTTGTCGCAGACTTTGTCGGGGGCGATAGAACTCTGAAAAGGCTGAACCTTTTTACCGTTAAAAGAGCAATGAAGGACAATGTGCCGGTTATTCGTCAGGACGCCACCATTGATGCGGCCAAAAATTTGCTCTCTGAGAGGAATATGCGTCACCTTGTAGTTGTGGATGGTGATGGCACCTTAATTGGGATGGTTGATGGTCAAAATTTGCCTGAACAGGCTGAGAAAGTTGTTGATGCTTTCGAGCCAACTCATGGATGGATTATGGCACAGGCCAGCCTGAAGGATGGATTGTCAGAGATTTTCACACATGACTATGGTTTTCTGGTTATCGTCGACGATACTAAAAAAGTACTGGGTTGGCTTCATATTGAAGATATTAGGGAAACGTTGAAAGGATAAAAGATATGCTGATGCGAATCCTTCTGCAACTGGGCAAGAGAGCTTTGCCGATTATTGCCATGGTAGCTCTCATTATCTGGCTGTATGCCTTTTACGGGGCCTGGGACTACACCATAAGCAACCTTTCCGAGTTTTTCAAACTTGTCTACGAGCACTTTGTTCTAGTTATTATCTCTATTATATGTGCAGTGCTGGTGGGGATTACTCTAGGAACGGCGATGACCAGAAAGAATATGCAGAGAGTTGCCCCGGTGATCATGGCTGTGGTCAACGTCTGGCAGTCGGTTCCTTCACTCGGGGTTATAGCCCTTGCCTATGGTTTCCTGCCGTTGATCGGGCTCTCCGGCATTGGAATGATTCCGGCCCTCATCGCCCTGTTTTTTCATGCTGTTGCCCCAATCGTGAGAAATACCTATGCCGGCATTGATTCAGTGAGCAAAGACGTCATCGAAGCCGCGACCGGCATGGGAATGACTAAGACGCAGATCCTTTTTAAGATTGAACTGCCCAATGCCATGCCTGTTATTGCCGGAGGAGTGCGCACGTCAACCTCAATTATAGTTGGAACAGCTCCTCTTGCATTTCTCATAGGCGGAGGCGGACTTGGCTTCTGGATTTTTACCGGAATAGCCCTGGTCGATATGGGCATAATGATGGCCGGGGCAGTGCCCGTTGCCCTGATTGCCATGCTTTTTGATTACGGCCTTGGGCTTTCTGAGAAACTCTTCATCTCAAAAGGAGTGCAAGCGGAAGAAATGAAGATGGCCTGAGCCATCGTAAGAAGGATGGGAAGACACAAGGTATTATGGGAAATTTTACCTGTCCGGAGAAATGTTGTTAATATAACTACTTCTGGTGGAGGAATGAAAATGAAAAAATTTTTGCTTATGGCTGTACTCGTGGCATTTATTGCTGCGCCCGTTACTGCTCTTACCAAAGAACCTGTAAGGGTTGCGTCCAAGGGGTTTACCGAGCAGATCATTCTTGGAAAAATCATGGTTAATATTTTAGAGGACAGAGGGATCCCCGTTGAAGACAGGACCAGTCTTGGCGGCACAAATGTCAACCGGGAAGCTCTGGAACAGGGCCAAATTGATGTATACATGGAATACACGGGTACCGCCTGGTTGTCATTGTTCAAGAAAGAAGAAGTGGTTCGTGATGCCGACGAGCTCTATAAGAAAGTAAAAACCGAGGATAAAGCTAATCATAACCTTATCTGGCTTGCTCCCGCCAAATTTAATAATACCTATGCCATCATCATGAAAGCGGAGGCCGCCGATAAGTTAGGAATTACCACGTTGTCTGAGTGGGCAGCCTATACCAAGGCAAATCCCGGGAAAATGAGCGTGTCCACCAATGCGGAGTTCTATTCACGTGCAGATGGCTTCAAAGGTATGATGGAGTACTATGGTCTTGACTTTGGTAAGGACATCCCCGATTCCAATGTTATGAAAATGGAAACTCCTCTTGCCAAGAAAGCAGTGCGAGATGGACAGGCCCTGTGTGGCATGGCTTTTGCCACCGATGGTGAGATTCAGGACTACAAACTGACCGTTCTTGCCGACGATAAAAATTACTTTCCTATCTATAATCCAGCTCCAGTTATCCGGGCAGAAGTTTTGGAGATGTATCCCGAGGTGAAAATGATATTGAGCGAGATTGGCGCATCTCTGGACACAGCGACAATGACCAGACTCAATTACAGGGTGAACGTCAATGGTGAAAAGCCTGAAGCGGTTGCGAAAAGCTGGCTCAACGGCGTAGGCCTTATCATCAAGAAGAGTAAATAAACACTTTGTTTCTTCAATGGCCTCCGGCCCGCTCTTGATTATTCAGGAGCGGGCCTGGGGATACTATGACTCACTAATATTTTACCAGTCCAAGTTTTCTCCGTATTTTGCCTAGGATCCTGCGCAGAGGTCGTCTAAAAATACTGCTGTAGTTATCAATGGTGCTTTTGGCTTGGTCGGCAAGAAAGCCTTCCTGGAAAAGACTGTTTTTGTGTCTTGATATCCAGATGTAAAAATCTGCGTCAGTCCTGTGGGGGAAAGACTTTAAGATGCCGTTTTCAGTGATGAGCTCAACCATAGGGAGGTATATGTCATCATACCAAAAAATTGCGGCATCAGCTAAGTTCACCTCCCGGTCTAATTTGTCCATTAGATAAAATCTGTGACGCTGGATATGTTCCATGAGAAGGGGGTATCCTCCTAGAACAGTGAGACGCAGGTCCGCCTTCCTCGTTTGTTTCAGCCCGGTTTCCTTTAAAAACCTGTGATATGTTTCCAGCAGGGCCAGCTCCTCAAGTTGAGTCTTGTCAGTCAGGGCAACGTCGCACTGATACTCATAAACTCTTGCCTCAATGGTGCGTTGATTTCTACTCTTGGCAACGGATATTCGATGATGCCCATCTTTGACAAAATAGGCGTCACAGACCTTGTATAGTTCCACGGGAGTAAGGTCTTTGCCGCTGGAAACCGCAGCCTCTATCTGCTTCCAACGACTGCGCAAAGTCTCCTGCAGAGGGAGAAAGTTCCTGGTGAAACTTCTATATCGTCCCTGGCTGCCGATAACGGACGCGATGGGAACAGAACGAACTCCAAGCTCTTTTACATACCAGAGTTCAAGTTTGTCTTTAACTTCATCAAAGGGAAGCAAGCGCTCTGACCTTAATTTCAAGAGGTGTTTCAACTCCTGCATGAAGCCCTTGGAGATCGCTTTGGAAAAGGCAAGATCAGATTGGTGTTTCCGGTTTGCTTCCCTTGTGGTGCTGTCGTCAAAAAGTGTCATTATCAGATGTCAATAATTCTAAAGTGATTGATATTGGTGATTTCGGTGGAGTAATACCTGACCGTATATCTATTTTGTTTAACCATGGTGTGCCCATGGAGGTGGAAACGGGGTTTAAAATACTTATCAAACATACGTAAAGTCTTAAATCCCCGGTGCGTTCTCGTAGCTTCATCGAGTATACCTGAAATCGGTGAATGTGAGATGAGAATATCAAGGTACCTACCGTTGCGCAATTTATTCCAGAGAAGGCGGGGAAATAATCTGGTAATTTTCCGGAGCATTTCAATTTCTGAAAACATACATTTACCAGGGCCATAGTTTATGGAGCCTGATAAACCGGCAATTATTATTTTTTTGTAAACAATTGTTTTCTCATCAATACAGATGCAACCGTCGAGGTGTTTGCCGAAAAGTTGTTCATCGTGATTACCGAGCACATAGTACAAGGGCACATTGAGAATTGTGACCAGGTATTCAAGATACGAGGCGGGAAGATCTCCACAGGCGAGAATAAGGTCAATTTCTTCTGCATCGGACACCCTTTTGCCGGCTTTGAGAAATTGTGTTTCAATCTGATCACTGATCGCCAGTATTTTCATTTTAATGTCTGTAATTATATAAGAAATTAATGTGATTGTAATTGAGCAAAATTGCAGGAACCACTCAAAACACGAAAATGGTAATATTAAAAGTAACAATAAACAACAGAAAAAACGCTAATGTGATGGCAACATGCGAAAGAATGACAACTTTTGCTACATTTTATCTTGACAGAAGTTGACGCCCATGTCATTAGATAAAAACACTAATAATCACATAAAAGTTTGAATCAGTTTTTGGAAAAGTGAGCATTTAAAATATTAAACGCTGGAAAAGGCATTTAAGGGAGAGTGTCATGAATTATATGGGGTTGCAGGGTGGCCAGTACAGACCATTGTCCGCCGAGCAGGTTGAAACAATACATCAGGCATCCTTGAAGATTCTGGAAAGAACAGGAATCACCTATGAAGACGGTCTGGAGGAGACCGCTGCAATGCTTGAAGAGCGGGGGGCAAAGGTTGATACAGAGAATAAGATAATCACTTTATCCGGGAAATTGATCGGAGAGCTCGTCTCCCAGGCTCCTGAAAAAGTGATTCTGTGCGGTCAGGATGAAAAGCATGATCTCATGTTAACCGAAGACCGGGTCCACCTGGGAACGGGTGGGGCGGCGATACGAATCCTTGATCCTGATACCGGCGAGACACGCTCAACCACCTTGCAGGACCTTTTTAACGTTTCACGTCTGGTCGATCAGCTGGACAACATCCATTTTCTGGTGCGGCCCTGCATACCAACCGACATCGATGAGGCTGATTACGATATAAATATGTTCTACGCATGCCTCTCAGCCTCTTCCAAGCATGTCATGTCAGGGGTGAATGACGAACAGGGACTGGCAAAAGTAATTGAGCTGGCATCATATGTTGCCGGTGGTCGGGAGAATCTGAGAAAACGGCCTTTCATTTCGGTGATAACCTCCTTCGCCATAAGTCCGTTGAAGCTCTGCACCCAGTCAACACTGATAATGCAGGAAGCAAATCGCCACGCAATTCCGGTTGCACTGTCGAGTGCGCCAATGGCGGGATCAACCTCACCATTGACTATGGCCGGCACCTTGGCCCAGTTGCATGCCGAACAGCTTGCCGGCATTTCCATCTGCCAGGCTACCAATCCTGGTGCTCCGCTGTTGTATGGAGGGATCCCGGGGATGGCCAATCTCCGGACCATGGGATATTTGGGGGGGGCGGTCGAGTGCGGCATGATGAATGCCGCTATCCATCAGCTTGCCCGGCACATTCACGTACCCAACTATAACTCTGCCGGCCTTTCCGACTCTAAGCTGCCGGATGCACAAGCGGGATATGAAAAAGCCTTTACAACTTTGCTCGCCTCCATGGGAGGTTCAAACTATATTCACCACAGCGCCGGAATGCTGGAGTCGATGCTGACCGTTGCTTATGAGCAGTATGTAATAGATGATGAAATTATAGGTAATTGCGGCAGAGTTCTTCGAGGTATTGAAGTTGATGACGAACATCTCGCCCTGGATGTTATTGATAGTATTGGTCCGGGTGGTAATTACATGGCGACTCCGCATACCATGAAGCATATGAGAAGTGAATATTTTGCTGGAAATGGGGTAACGGACAGAAAAAGCAGAAACAACTGGGAACAGGAAGGTGGCAGGGATGCCGGTGAGAGGGCCTTGGGAATTGCCAAAAAACTACTGGAACAACCCCGGCCCAGCTATATTCCAGGTGAAGTGGACAAGATCATAAGAGAAAAATTTAATATATTGCTCTAAGAAGATGCTGAGTTACAAATTACCAAACTGAAGAATAGAGGTACAACGCTATGGCTAACATGACTGAAATCAAAGAATCTCTGGTCAATCTCGATGGGCAGCGGCTTGCCATTCTGATCCAGGAGGCTCTTGATCAGAATGTATCAGCAGATGAGATTCTCAACGATGGGCTCATTGCCGGTATGGATATCGTTGGCGAAAAAATGGAAAACGAAGACATGTTCATTCCTGAAGTTCTTATGGCAGCACAGCTGATGGGGCAGGGCGTGGAAACCTTGAAGCCTCTGCTCGCAGATGAGGCCTCAGCAGCAAAGGGCAGGGTGGTGATTGGTACTGTTAAAGGTGATTTGCATGATATTGGCAAGAATCTGGTGGCGATGATGATGGAGAGCTCCGGGTTGGAGGTTTACAATATCGGTGTTGATATCGCTCCGGAAGAGTTTGTTGCCCAGGCAAAGAAAAATAAGGCCGATATCCTTTGCCTTTCAGCTCTGTTGACAACGACCATGCCGATGATGAGGAAGACGATAAACGCTGTCAAGGAAAGCGGGATGCGTGACAATATCAAAATAATGGTGGGCGGAGCTCCTGTAACCCAGGGTTTTGCAGATGAAATAGGCGCTGATGCATTTGCCCCGGATGCCGGGTCTGCAGCGAAGAGTGCCAAGGCTTTGTTGAGTTAAACGGAAGCTCAGCCATGCCGGTACCACCTTCCTGCTGTATTTTGGCAACCAGGTTGGGTTTTCTGCAATCAGGTGTTTTTCATTTACCGCCATCTGAACGTATCAGAAAGCAGGGTTAGATATCACCTTATTCAAAATTCTACCAGGCTGCCCATGAAAAGGAGCGGAACATGTTTCAAGTTATAGGAGAGCGTATCAACACTTCGAGAAAAAACGTGCAGGAAGCTGTTGTGGGTCGTGATTCTGATTACATAATCACTGATGTAAAGGCGCAGCTTGAGGCTGGTGCTGACTTTATTGATGTCAACGCCGGGGCACGGATCGGTCATGAGAGAGAAGACATGCAGTGGCTGTTGGAGACCATAATTCCAATCGCCACCAGACCAATATGCCTGGACAGCCCTGATCCTGCTATCCTGGAAATGGGTTATGCAATGGTGGATCAGGCCCCCATGATTAATTCGATAAGTCTGGAAGAAGCACGTTTTAACACCATGCTCCCCTTTCTTAAAGGAAAAGAGTGTTCAATTATTGCCCTGTGTATGGATGATTCGGGAATGCCGGGATCAGCTGAAGATATAATTGAGAGAGGGAAGCTGCTGGTCAAAGAGCTTGAAGGTATTGGTCTTGTGCAGGATAAGATATATCTTGATCCCCTGGTGCAGCCTATCAGCACGGATACATCGAAGGGAGTGATGATTCTTGACGCAGTGCGCCAGATAAAGAACCTCTTTCCAGAAGTACACGTTACCGGAGGCCTCTCAAATATCTCTTACGGTCTTCCAGAGAGGAAGATAATCAACAGAACGTTTGTCAGCCTGATGATGAATGCGGGAATGGATTCGGCAATCATAGATCCGCTGGATAACAAGATTATGGGGGTTATTAAAACAGCCGATATGCTGTTGGGCAACGACAATTTCTGTATGCAATATCTGAAAGGGGTCAGAGCAGGAAAGATATGCTCCTGAGAGGTTAGCGCCAAACTCCCTAAACCTT
>CAYUPL010000075.1:0-15342 GCA_964446655.1 uncultured Desulfopila sp. | reverse complement strand
GAGTTTTTCGACATTTGCTTCTTCAAAGTTGAAGGTGGAAAACTCCACCTCGGCCTGGTGAAAGATATCACCATAGCTGACCTGATCATTCCAGGCGATATCATAGACACTCTCAACACCTTGAAGATACATGGCTATACGTTCGAGACCATAGGTGATTTCCACAGTTACAGGATGCAGTTCGATGGAGCCGGCATGCTGGAAGTAGGTAAACTGGGTTATCTCCATGCCGTCCAGCCAAACCTCCCAGCCGAGCCCCGAGGCTCCCAGCGTCGGAGACTCCCAGTCGTCTTCAACAAAGCGAATGTCATGCTCGAGGAGATTGAGCCCGAACCGTTTCAGACTCTCCAGATACAGCTCCTGCACGTCCAGAGGAGAGGGTTTGAGAACAACCTGGTACTGATAGTAGTGCTGCAGTCTGTTGGGGTTTTCGCCATACCGGCCGTCAGTGGGCCGCCGCGACGGTTGCGGATAGGCGGAACGCCACGGCTCCGGCCCCAGTGCCTTGAGCAAGGTAGCCGGATGAAAGGTTCCGGCACCAACTTCCATATCATAGGGCTGCTGCACAACACATCCATGCCCGGCCCAGTAAGTGCTTAGTTCAAAAATAATATCCTGAAAATTCATCTGCAATCCCCATCGTTATTGTAAAGGCCCGTCAGAGGGCCTGAGTGGAAAAATCCTATGGAGCAGAGCATGAGATTAGCAGAACTTGACGGAACTAATCAAGCACTATCTTGACAATTGTGATACCGGTCATCATTATATATCTCTGGACCCATGATTAATTCCCAGCATCATTTACCGGTGCAACTACCAGGGAAAATACCTTAACGGCACATTTATCATGCTCGCATTCAACAATCTCAAGCAGATACGTACTTTGCTGGAAGAATCTTCCGTCATCGCCATAGTTGGTCTCTCTCCCAAAACAGCGCGGCCCAGCAACATGGTGGCTCGTTATCTTATAGAGGCTGGATACACCGTTATTCCTGTTAATCCGGGCCATGACCAGATACTTGGCTTAACATGCTATCCCTCGCTTGCCGCTATTCCAGGAAGTATCGACATTGTCGATATTTTTCGCAAATCGGAAGAGGTGGAGCCTGTTGTCAGAGAGGCCATTGCGACCGACTGTAAAGCTGTATGGATGCAACAGGGTATAATAAACCATCAGGCGGCCGCGATTGCCGAAAGTTCCGGCAAGATGGTTATCATGGATCGCTGTATTAAAATTGACCATGCCGATTTCTTTACCTCCTGAAGCCCAACTTTCTTCTTTCTTATGGAACCGCAAACATTAAGCATCCGTGGTGCACGGATGCATAATCTTAAAAATATCGACGTTGATCTCCCCAGAAACCAGCTGGTGGTTTTTACAGGGCTTTCGGGATCCGGAAAATCGACGCTGGCCTTTGACACCCTCTATGCGGAGGGACAGAGACGCTATGTTGAGTCACTCTCAACCTATGCCAGACAATTTCTCGGCCAGATGGACAAACCGGATGTGGATTCACTTGAGGGCCTTTCGCCGGCCGTTTCCATTGAACAGAAAACCACCAGCAAAAATCCCCGTTCCACCGTTGGTACCGTCACAGAGATATACGATCATCTGCGCCTTCTTTTTGCGCGCTGCGGCCAGCCAACCTGTCCCCAGTGCGGCGACAAGATTCAGTCCCAGTCCATTGAAGACATGGTCACCTCTCTGATGGCGCAAGATGAAGGCACCAAAGTATTATTGCTCGCTCCCATGGTGACCGACCGCAAAGGTCGCCACGAACAGCTCCTGGCCCGTATCCGCAAAGAGGGCTTTGTTCGTGTACGGCTTAATGGCGATGTTCTGCATACCGACGACATTGAACAGCTCGACAAGAACAAGCGTCATACCATAGAGATTGTCATTGACCGCCTTGTCATCAAGCCATCAATCAGACGCAGGCTAAGTGATTCCATTGCTACAGCGGTGTCTCTCACCGAGGGTTTTCTCCTTGCCGTTTTCACGGAAACAGGCGAGGAGCAGCTTTTCAGCGAGTCAGCCGCCTGTCATAAATGCGGCATTTCCATGCCGAAACTGTCAACCCAGCTCTTTTCCTTCAACAACCCCCAAGGGGCCTGCCCGGAATGCGGCGGCCTTGGGATCAGACAGTTTCTTGCTCCTGATCTCGTCATACCGGATCGTGATAAAAGTATCCTAGATGGTGCCATCGCGCCGTGGGGATGGCGCAACGAAGCCACCTATACCGGCCAGATGCTTGCCGCAGTGGCAAAACATTATGGTTTCAGCCTGAAAACACCATTTAAAAAGCTCTCTCCCCAACAGCAGCAGGTTCTGTTATACGGCTCCAATGGCGATGAAATTCATTTCCACTACCAGAAAGGGCGTCGAATCATGACTGCGGAGCGGACCTTTGAAGGCGTTATTCCCCAGCTCGACCGGAGGTATCATGAAACCCAATCCGCCATGATCAGAGATGAGCTGGCAAAGTTCATGAATGAACAGCCCTGTCCCACCTGCAAGGGTGCCCGTCTGAAGAAAGAGGCCCTGGCCGTCACCGTTGGAAAATGGAATATCTATGAGCTGACCCTGCTCTCCATCCACTTCCTTTTACACGAAATCCCCAAACTCCCCTTTACAGCATTGCAAAGAAAAATAGGTGAACCGATTCTGAAGGAGATAGTGGACAGATTATCTTTCCTCGAGGATGTCGGTCTTGGTTATCTCTCCCTGGACAGACGATCAGGAACTCTTTCCGGAGGCGAAGCCCAGCGAATCCGTCTGGCCTCGCAGATCGGTTCCCGTCTGGCCGGTGTGCTCTATATCCTTGATGAGCCAAGTATTGGCCTGCACCAGCGTGATAACCAGAAACTCATCAATACATTGCAGGAACTACGCGATCTCGGCAACACTGTAATTGTAGTGGAACATGATACCGACACTATCCTCGCCGCCGACCACGTACTGGATATGGGCCCAGGCGCCGGTGTCCATGGCGGCAAAGTTGTCTATAACGGTAACGTTGAGGGCTTGCTGGAAAGTGACACTTCAATCACCGGCGCTTACCTCTCCGGCAGAGAAACCATTGCCATTCCCAAAAAAAGGCAACGCGTTCGGACCGGTGCCAGGCATCGGCTCACTATCAAGAATGCCGGGATCAATAATCTGCAAAACGTCAATCTTTCCTTCCCCCTTGGTGTACTGACCTGTGTAACCGGCGTGTCCGGCTCGGGGAAAAGCTCCCTTGTTCTTGAAACTCTGTATGCACTTGCCCGGGAAGGATTACGCCAGAAAAGGACAACCATCGAAACGGGCGGAACCAGTCTGTCCGGTCTTTCGGCCATTGATAAAATTATTGATATCGACCAGAGTCCCATCGGCAGAACCCCGCGCTCCAATCCGGCAACCTACACCGGGGTTTTCACTCCGATTCGAGAACTTTTTACCCGTCTTCCTGAATCGAGGGCTCGGGGCTATAAACCCGGTCGATTCAGCTTCAACCTCAAAGGGGGACGTTGCGAAGCCTGCGAAGGTGATGGTGTTCTCAAAATCGCCATGCATTTTCTGCCGGACATCTATGTAGTCTGTGACACCTGCAACGGTAAACGCTACAATCAGGAAACTCTGGAAATCCGGTATCGTGATAAAAACATCCACGAGATACTGGCGATGACGGTGGATGAGGCGTTGCAGTTTTTTGCCAATATCCCGGCAGTGCATAACAAACTGCAAACCTTGCACGATGTCGGCCTGTCCTATATCAAACTGGGACAGTCCTCCGTCACTCTCTCCGGCGGAGAAGCGCAGCGAGTCAAGCTTGCTCGGGAGCTATCGACCCGCAGCACCGGGCAATCGCTCTATATCCTTGACGAACCCACAACCGGATTGCATCCTGCCGATATAGTCCATCTCCTTCGCGTTCTCAACAGATTAGTCTCGCTTGGCAACACTGTCATCGTCATCGAACATAATCTGGACGTTATCAAAACCGCAGACTGGATTATCGACATCGGTCCTGAAGGAGGAGACGGCGGCGGCAGAGTTATCGGTGAAGGGACCCCTGAACAGATCTGCGATAATGCCGCCTCTTTTACCGGGAAGTATTTGAAAAAGATCCTCAGGCCGACATTGAAAAACTAAATCACTCTGTTCCGGCTATACGTATTATTGGCTTTTCCTTACTCTATGATGACTGCAATAACTTGCTTGTTGTTCTCTTTTGTAAAGAAATCACACCATTCCTAATGAGGATTCCGGCCTAATATCTTGCACAGTAGAGTCAATACGATTATTATCGCCGGAATATCACAACATGTTGAGAAATACATTATTTTCGCGGGGTATATAGTGGATAGAAACACAACCATCTTCACATTGGGTAATCCGGATCGATTTTACCCTTTCAACCAATGATCATAAGAGGAAAAAATGGCAGAAAACAAAGCACAGCAAAAACCAGGCAGCCCGGAATTCAGAATGCAGAAAATGTATATAAAGGATCTCTCTTTCGAAAATCCCAATGCACCGGATATCTACGTTGCGCAATCGGATAAGCCGCCCGAAGTTGATGTTAACCTTCAACTCAACCATAAACAGGTGAACGAAGACCATTATGAAGTCAGCCTGGAGATCACCGCCAAAATTGTCAACAAGCAGCTGGAAAAAACGCTATTTATCCTGGAGCTTGAACATGCAGGTGTCTTTTTACTGAAGAATATCCCGGAAGAACATCTCAAAATGGTTCTTGCTGTCGACTGTCCCACTCTTCTTTTCCCTTTTACCCGCCAAATCGCCAGCCAGGTATCGGTTGACGGTGGTTTTGTTCCATTTTTAATGGAACCCATTAATTTCATGGGTCTTTACCAGAACTCTATAAAGAAAGAAAAGGAGAAATCCAATTGATTGAATACGAAGACTGATCGGAGTCTTTCCAGGAAAAATTACATCTGTCTCTCGGACAATGCGGACACCATAATCAAAATAAAAAAAGGGCTGCAGATCAGTGACGATCTGCAGCCCTTTTTTCTTCAAGGGAGAGTATCAGATGATATTTCAGAGACCGTAGGTAACAAAATTATCGATAAGCGAACTGACCCCTTTCTCTATAGCTGTGTTGAACAGGTCGTCATATTGTCCATCGGAAAAGATCGATTGCGGCGCGACACGGACCATGGCTCTGTTTGTCCAGACGACCTGTCCTGAGGATGCCTCCTGGACCCAAATCCGTAACTGCACCACAGCCTGGTCAACTCTGCCGCTTTGCGCAGCCTGACTGCCCAGTACACCGCCGGCACCGGCCCAGACTATTTCGTTACCGGAAATACCACCATCAATCACCATGTCTTCTATCGGCCAGTCGGAGAGATTACCTACTCCAAGCCCCAGCATACCACCAGCCATGGCCATGTTTAATGTATCATAGGTATCCGAACCGGCAAAACCATAAAGTATCTGTGCAGTGCCTCCAGCTACAACAGGAAACAGGCCTCTTCTCCATGGCTCCCAGGTAGAATCCTGACGTGTACGGAACTCAAGGATCCTGCCACGAACCACATAATCAGCCTGGAAAGCACGTCCCATTTTGGCAATCTCGGTTGTGGTAAGAGCATGGGTCCCGGGAGCATCTTCAACCTGACTTCTCTGGGTAATCTGCTGCTGGCGGAGATAATGCCTGATGGTACTCTTCATGCTGTCCGACCAGTCACCTGCCAATTCATTGGTAAGGGACACATTGGAATTTTTCTGGTAGTCGGCAATCTTGATAACTTTTTCACCCACCAGATACTGAAAGACATCCTCGGAAACCGGCATGCTGAAACCATAGGCGGATAGATTATCCGTTAACGCTTCGCTTACCTGCAAGTTTCTGCGAAAAGCGGCGGCAAGATCATCGGCATAAGTATAGTCAGCAAACGGCAGGATGACGATGCTCTTACCTGATCCTGCGGCATTGCCCCCAGCTGCCTGAGGCACATGCAAGGTATTCTTAACATTTTGTCCACAGCCGGTTACCAGTATCGCGCAAACGATGAGTATTACGTATTTCAGCCTCTGCATTGTTTTCTCCCTGCAAGTAGTAACTATTAGATAAAGTCCCTTAAGATTTAAAATCAGATCACAACCGGTTTAAGTAAAATAATCAACTCTCGTTTGTTATGAACTTTTTCTTCATGACCAAAGAGATATTTCAACAAGGGGACATTTCCCAAGACAGGCAGAAACTCACCAATCTCGTCTTTTTCATCGCTGATCAAACCACCAATGACCAACATTTCACCATTTTTCACCTTAACGGTAGTGCTCATTTCCCGGATGTTTATAATTGGTAGACCGACAATTCCGCCGGAATCACCAACGGTCCTGTATTCAATAGGTTCCTGAAGTTCCGAGGTCACCGGTACAAGGTTCATGATAACCTCGTCGTCTTCAATTATCGTTGCGGTAAGTGCCATACCCAAACCGGAGAGAACTCTTTCTGTATTTACTGTAAAAGTTATAACACCGGTCTCCGTGTCTCGATCCGATTCAATGTTATCAATATACGTAACATTTCGGCCCACGGTTATCAGAGCAGGTTGTCCGTTCATGACACTGATCTTCGGATTGGAAAGAACCTTTGTTTCACCTTCCTCCTGTAACGCATTCAGAAAAACTGAAAAAGCAGCTTGGTTCATCCGCACTTTAGAAACGAATCTGGTTGGGTCATATGATCGATCCGTGTATGATCCATCCTCAAAGGTAACGGGTCCATTTCCATCCGCAAAAATATAGGGATAAATTTGCCCACCCAAGGCTTGAGAACCAAACTCAATGGCGCCGGTCAGATTGAAATTCTTCAGGACATTAGTCCAATTAATACCGATGGAAGAAGCATCGGTCAATTCAACTTCGATAATTTTGGCTTCGATAGTAATCTGTCGATAAAGATGGCTTTTGAGAGAATTAACATATGCATCAACTTTACGGAGAAGCGGTCTGGGAGCCGTCACTGTAATCAGACCGATATTTTTATCTATGGTGTACAGGTTCTGGTTCCCGGATCGACGCCGCGTGCTCTCCGACACGACTACAGGTTGTTCCTGGGCTCCTTCAACTTGCCCATTATCGCCCTGTGCACCGGCAACAGCAGTTCCCTGAGGCGGTCCAACAGGTTCCTCAGTAACTTCCTCAGTGGTCCAGACTTCTAAAATAGCATTAAGATTTTCCTCAAGTTTTACCCAGAAATCGTATTCGTTCCCTTTTGAATCCAAGCGTATGGTGCCTTCAATATTGCCCGCTGCATCGTTTCCGCCAAGAACATTTCCTCCTGTTCCTGTTTCGAATAGTTGCTTGGTAAACGGCATTCCTATTTGATACTGCCTGGTTTCTTTATATTTTACGACAATAGAGTTGTCTTCAACGGTATGATAATAGTCCACTTGGCGAAGAAGATTGTCGATCGCTTTGAAATAATCATCGTTGGCGTTGATATCGACATCGACCAGAACATTCTGGTTGACATCACTTTCCCATGAAATATTCATGTTTTTCATGGCGGCTAACCGTTTAAGGATATCCCATAGAGGCTGTGGACCAGAAGTGGAACGAATGGTGGCACCAACTTTGAGGGCCACCTCATCCATCTCACCTTCGGTGTCTACCTGAATCTCATCACCAATCATATAGGCCGGTCGTTGATATTGCATCGGCAATGACGGTTTTTCACTGCTTCTTGCAGCAACCTGGTCGTCCGCAGAGACATTCATCTCCTTATCTGCAGCCTCATCCTTCTTACCACCACATGAGGAAAGGAGCACAATGAGCAGGGCAAAACCACCGAATCGAAGGAGTGACTTGATATACTTCATGAAATACCTCTTGAACGTAAGTTATTAACAGTATTCATATGTTTTCTATTATGCATTACTTTTATTGAGCTGCTTCTGCCAGACGATTTTCGATATATTGCCGCAACCCCACCTGCAGTTGAAAGCCCGAGGTCAGTACTGATCGATATTGTTTCTCGGCTTTATCCTTCATACCCAGTTTGTCATAAATTCGTGCTTTGGCCACCATTGTATTGACGGTCTGACCGTAGGTCTCATTATACTTGTCATAGAGTTTCAGGGCAGCTTCCTCTCGACCATTGCTTTCAGAAAATGCGGCAAAACTGGCAAGCCCTTCTTTCATCGGCGGATTACCACTGATGCTTTGACTGAAATATTCAACCGCTTCAGGCACCTTGTTCATATTAGCCATGCCTATAGCGGCGTACAATGCTGCCTTCTGGTTATCGTCCGGTTTTAGTTCGAGGCTTTTCCTTGCATAAAACACACCTTTTGCATTCATGCCTAACCTGACGAGATACAGAGCAGAAAGCTTATTGGTCAAATTGGTGTTTGTCGGCCAGAGTTCCGCCGCCTTCTCATATAGTTTGGCTGCGTCTTCATAATCACCATTTTTTTCTATGTTCCTCGCCTGACGCATCAACTCCTTCGCCTCGACAATCTCTTTCGGCTGATTAGCAGATTGCTCTATAATGAGTGCTTCCTGTTCAACCACTTCCAGGTTGGCCTCAAAAGAAAGGTTGTCGCTCGCCCTTTTGGGCCAGTCAAACTCTTTGCCTTTGGGATAGACAATGATGGTATTGAACCTTTCTTCCTTTTCCAGATCGGAGAGATTGAGAATGACATCTAGAGCAAAGTCCCAGGGAACATCGGTCAACGCCAAAGTCAAAGACCCCGATACACCTTCATCTACAATGAGATTCAGGCCGCTCACCTGACGAAACAATCGGAAAACGTTATGCAGGTCCATTTTATAAAAATCGATACTGATCCGCTCACGTTTATATCCGGAAAAGTCAAAACTGCTTGCCAACTCTTCCGTCGCTGCCGCCCTTTCCGAATCGACCTCCAGCGCTGATGATTCGATCATTTCGCGGATTTTTGCCCCTGCATCGGTTTCATCGCTAATGTCTGCCCCGACTCCATCCTGGTCGCCAATTGCAGCTGCAGTTGCGGCTGTGTCCGAACTTTCGCCTGCTCCGGACACGCTTTCTACTGTAGGCAGAATGGTGACAACAAGCTCATTGCCGCGGCGCTCTACCTTTTGTCGATATCCATCACTGATAGTAAAAATAAACCGAGTTATCTCCGGCTCAAGTCCTCGAACCACCGTAGTCTGCAGCGCTGCAAATTTATTCTCCGGTAAAATCGATTCCAATTGCAGGTCCTCGCTAAAAGTAACATCTGCGATGTCGATTATAAGCCGATATGGATCATACAGTTCTCTTGAAGTATAGGCAGGAGAAGAATCTCCTATCATCACGACAGTGAGCTGATCATTACCTATATCGGATTTGACTTCACTCAACGTGAAGGTGGATCCTGCCCCTGCCTGCTGATCTGCTGCGCTCCCCTTATCAGTCTGGAACACAAGCAAGCAGCAGCACACGGTGAAAATGGCCAGATGAGTTGTTATTAGCCTTTTGTACATTGTCTACTCTTCTCCCTCTTTCCTTAATGCCATGACTGTTTCACTTCTTAACTCTTTACCGGCTCGAGTAACTGCAACTTCCTCTATAAGTACCTTGCGAGGAAGAATCTCTTTGACAACGCCTCTTCTCCCTATCTCAGTACCCTTTTCGATGACATATCCCTGTCCTTTAAAGTCCTCAACCATTGCAAGATACATCCCTTTCACCTTCATGATGGCCACCAAAGTCAACTGGCCTGGTTCAAACAGCTGCATACCGGTAAGACGTTCTTTAACATCAACTATCTCGTTGGGATCAGGTTCTGCAGTTGCAGCTGACTCCCCGGTATAAAACGGTACAAATGGATCAGGTCTATTACCAAGCTGGTATTGATAATCGCTTTTGGTTATTTCAAAATTCAACTCAAGCACCGTTTCCTCCGCCTCATTATTGCCGATTCCCTGAGCACCGGTATCAACAGCCGCTCCGGCTAAAGGAACAAAAAAAATCGACAAAAGAAGTATATGGAGCACACTTAACCTGGCATTCATACATCGATATACAACAGTCATTTGCTTTGCCTTACTTCGTCTGGGGTTTGGGTAGCTCTACATTCGTGAATCTGTAGGTCATCAAACTGCAACTTGAAGCGAGAATCATCTCTCCCGACTCCATTTTGGGACCGCTCATCTTTATGTTGTCAACCGTTACTATTCGGTCAAGCTTGCTTACCTGATCAAGGAAAAAGCCTAGATTATGATATGGGCCGTTGACATTTATATTGACCGGAATTTCGGCATAAAAATCTTTAGGTGTATCTGTGCCCGGCTTGAAGGAAAGAAAATCCAAGCCTGCATTTGTCCCTAGAGCCGAGATATCTTTAAGCAACTGCGGGATTTCCTGTTCTTTAGGTAAGAGCGTAGACGTTTCTTCAAAGACAGCGATGGTTTCATCCAGCTCTTGCCTTAATCTTTCCCTGTTGCTCGCCTTTTTCTTGACAGCTATCAGCCTGTTCTCCAGTGAAACTTTTTGATTGTTCAAATTAGTAATTTTTTGGTTGTTGGGACTGAAAAAAGCAAAATAAAAAATTACCACCGGTAAAAGCAGAAGAGCAACAGCAAGGAGTATTTTATATTTCTGCTCAAGCGGAATATATTTAGTATCAAGAGCATTTGCTATGGAGTTCGATAACATATTCATGATTTTTTAAGTCTTCAGATTATTGTTGTGCAGCATCAGTGACAGGTTTCTCTTCTTTCTGTGGAAATCCCACACTGCATGACAACCCAAAACTTTTGAAAGCCCGGTCTGCAACCTTATTAAGTGTTGAGCTGGTCAGAGAAACACTGTTTACATACTCAGACTCCTTCAGTGTCTCCATAAACTGGGCAATCGTCTCATTATCAAGAGCAACTCCCTGCAGTTGCAACGATGCTGCCTGCTGTGTCAGGGAAGTCAGCCACATTCTGTTGTTATCTACCTTCCTGGCGACCTCGTCAAGGACATGTACAGTCAATGATGACTCGCGACGCAGTTTTTTTATGATATCAATTTTGTTCTGCAGCTCTGCTTTCTGCCGCTCCAGTTCATCAACTTCTCGGATAATAGGAGCCAGCCTGTTCTCTTCCTGCTGCAATTCCGCAATGGCTGCCTGAACTGTCTCAATTCTGCCGACTTGCATCAGGCCGACAAAGCCGAGAGCCAGCAGAACCGCGCAGAATACCATTGCAAAACCAATAATCTGGTTGCGTGCCTTCGCTCGTTTTTTGAGCTGTCTGATGGGGAGCAGGTTAATGCGTAACATAATTATCTACCGCGTTCAGCTTTACAGCAATTTATTAAATAACAGTCGGACGAATAGCTATACCCGAGACAATCGCCATTTCCGGCCCAACCCTGTTGATGTACTCAGCGTCAATTTTCTTCTTGTTATAGGTCATATTGCTGAATGGATTAAATATCTCCACAGGAATGGCGGTCTCACTTTCGAGAAAATCCGCCAACCCTACCACCTTTGAACCACCACCACTCAGCACCAATCGTGTCAATGGTTTATCAGGGTTGTTGGAATGATAGAGATCAATTGCCTTTTTGATTTCTAGAACCCATTGCGTACAGGTTGAGGAAAAAATTTCCTCCATCTCTTCCTGTTTCTCTTCGGCAGGAATCTGTCCAAGCTTAAGGGCTTCTGCTTCATCATATTCAACATCGAAGGCTCCCTGAATCTGCTCCGTCAACTGCCTGCTGCCGACCACGATATCCCGCGCCACAACGGAGATGCCTTCCGCCAGAATATTTATATTCATTTTGGAAGCTCCAATATCAACCAGAGCAACATTATCGGATTTTTCGTAGATAGCTTCATAGGTATTTTCAAGAGCAAAACCATCCACATCGACGACTGCCGGCTGCAGATTGATACTTCTGAGCATATCAAGATAGTCATCAACTATCTCTTTTTTGGCGGCAACCAGCATTACATCGGTCCGGTCCGAATCCTTGGTGTTGGTTTTCAAATCCTGGTAGTCCAGATACACATCACTGATATCGAAAGGTATATACTGTTCCGCTTCCTGCATGATATACTCTTCAAGCTGATCTTCTTCCATGACCGCAAGATTAACTTTTTTTACGATAACGGAATACCCTGAAATAGAAAATCCAACCTTCTTGTTTCGTATTTTGAGGTTTTTAAAGAGATCGGCAATTACGGCGCCAACTGTCTCAGGTTCGTTGAGAGTACCATCATCAACAGCCCCTTCCGGGAGCAATGCGCTGCCTAAAGCAAGTACATGGTATCCTTTATCCGTCTTTTTTAACTCACAGACCTTGACGGAGTGAGAACCAATATCAACCCCAACGACTAGTTGTTCTCTGGAGACAAACGGCAATTTCATGGTATATACGCACTCACAAAAATCTATTATTGGTTTGGACGCAACGATAACCCACCTACTTTACGCTAGAATTGGTCCAGTGTGAACTCTATTTAGGCCATAAAATAAAACTTTTGTCAAGAAAACTGTACAAATTTTTTTACATTTTTTCTTTTTTTAACAGGGGCTTATTAAAATTTCACTTGCCTCATTTTGCATTTTAATACCATATGTAGCAAAATCACCACTACCTCACTCTCTATATTGTATTAATTACATTTTTATTTTTTCCTCTCTCAGCATGCCCGAATTTACACACTCGCCTCAACATCTGACTTGTAATTCAACGGTGAATACAGTAGTTTTGTCGGAAATTTGAACGGCAGTATCACTACAATGACAACCTGCGGAGCACAATTTGAGCAGCTCAAAATCAAAAAAATCCACCCTCCGGGAATATGCAGAAGCATTCGCCATAGCCATTCTGCTCGCCCTTTTTATCCGCACCTTTGTGGTACAGGCCTTTAAAATTCCCTCGGGATCCATGCTGCCCACCCTGCAGATCGGTGATCATCTACTGGTCAGCAAGTTCATTTACGGCATAAAAGTTCCTTTCAGCGGAAAAACTCTGCTCTCTTTTAAATCGCCACAACGAGGTGATGTCGTTGTCTTCAAATACCCCAAGGACAGATCCATTGATTATATCAAACGGATAATAGGTATCTCGGGCGACACTCTGGCGATACAAAACAAGCAGGTATATATAAATAATGAGCCGATAGAGGATCCTCACGCCCACTTTACCTCAAAATCCATCATAACCGGGAACCCGCGGGATAATTTCTCACCTGTTACTATTCCGGCAGGAAAGGTTTTCGTTATGGGCGACAACAGAGACAACAGTCACGACAGCCGTTTCTGGGGATATGTCGACCAACAGGACATCCTCGGCAAGGCATTTATAATATACTGGTCATGGGATATCGACAAACCTTTGCTTTCGTTCGAGCGCCTCGCATCTATCCGTTGGGGTCGTCTCGCTGATGTCATCCAATAATCTTAATCGGTTTCTTTAGGTGGTCGGTTTGGAGACTGCATATACTTTCAAGCACAAGCATATATTGGGAATCGAACAGTTCTCGGCAGAAGATATTTATCACATTCTCAATACCGCGCAGATTTTTAAAGAGATATCATCACGCTCCATCAAAAAGGTCCCGACACTGCGTGGTAAAACAGTCATAAATCTCTTTTTTGAACCCTCAACACGCACCAGGCTCTCTTTTGAAGTGGCTGCCAAGCGGATGAGCGCCGACACCTTTAATATCTCCGCCTCAACCAGCTCGGCAACCAAAGGCGAGTCGTTGATAGACACCGCCCGTAACCTTGAGGCCATGAATCCCGACATCATCGTCATGCGTCATGCCTTTTCCGGCTCACCTCAGCTCCTCACCAGATACATCGACGCCTCCATCATCAACGCCGGCGATGGAACGCACGAGCATCCCACCCAGGGACTGCTCGATATGTTAACGGTATTAGAGCATAAAGGAAAAATCGACGGCCTGAAAATTGCCATTATCGGCGATATTTCACATAGCAGAGTGGCACGTTCAGATATACAGGGCTTCTCCAGGCTCGGTGCCCGGGTCTGTGTTGCCGGACCCGCGACATTTATTCCTCCCGGAATAGAAAAACTAGGTGCGATAGTCTGTCCATCTCTGCAGTCTGCCATTGAAGATGCCGACGTTGTCATGGCTTTGCGGATCCAGCGTGAGCGGCAGAATGATCCACTCATTCCATCTCTGCGTGAATATGCAACCTTCTTCGGCATTACCAAAAAACGGCTCGAAAACGCCAGAAGCGACGCCCTTATCATGCATCCCGGGCCACTGAACAGAGGCGTGGAAATAAGCCCTGATGTGGCCGATGGTCCGCAATCGGTCATACTGGATCAGGTAACAAATGGTGTCGCCGTACGCATGGCTCTTCTCTACCTCGTTTTAGGTGGGGATAAACGCGGCACAGAGGGATAAGATGACTACAGTAATTTTTCATAATGGACATCTCATTGATCCGGCCAATTCCAAAGATATGGTGCGGGAAGATATCTGGGTAAAGGCCGGCGTTATTACTGCTCCGCAAACGGATATTCCCGAGGATGCCGTTCTTTACGATCTGCGGGGAAAATGGATCACCCCCGGATTAATTGACATGCATGTCCACCTCAGAGAACCCGGCGAAGAATACAAAGAATCAATCGAATCCGGAACGAGAGCGGCTGCCTGCGGCGGGTTTACCGCAGTAGCCTGCATGCCGAACACCCATCCTGTAAATGATTGTGCCGCCGTAACCCGCTTTATTTGCGAAAAAGCATCACAATGTAACGCCAGAGTCTATCCGGTTGGATCCGTCAGCTCAAAAAGTGAGGGGAAGGGACTGGCCGAGTTCGGTGAGATGAAAGAAGCCGGCGCGGTTGCCCTGAGTGACGATGGCCTGCCGGTTCTTGACAGCCAACTGATGCGACGTGCTTTGGAATATTCCAGCAGCCATAACCTGGTAATCATTTCCCACTCCGAAGAAGCATCCTTGAGTCGAAACGGTTCCATGAATGAAGGAGAGATCTCTACCCGTCTTGGCCTCAAAGGGATTCCCAACGCCGCGGAAAGCATTATGGTCTTTCGCGAGATCGCATTGGCGGAGTTAACCGGCGTACCTCTTCATATCGCCCATGTCAGTACGGCAGAATCATTAGAGCTTATTCGTGCAGCAAAGCAGCGCGGTGTAAAGGTGACAGCCGAAACGGCGCCGCATTACTTCACCCTGACCGACGAGGCCGTTGCAGGGTATAATACCAATACCAAAATGAACCCGCCGCTCCGTTCGGCAGCAGACCGACAGGCTGTTCGTCAGGCACTTGCCGACGGTACTCTGGACGCAATCGCCACAGACCATGCCCCACATTCCCAATTGGAAAAAGAAGTAGAGTTCAGTAACGCTGCAAACGGCATCAT
>CAYUPL010000074.1:0-15431 GCA_964446655.1 uncultured Desulfopila sp. | reverse complement strand
TCGTGGAACCCGTGGATAGGGCCGGTATATTTGTCATCAAAGGCGGCGAAGGTCTTAATGGAAGAAAGCCCCTCGGTATCGTAGAGATCGGGAAACATCTTGGCCTTGTAATGAATCTTTTGCTGCAGGCGGCGCAAAAAGTGGTTCATATAGATGCGATTGCGGGGCAGAGCCATCAATGCGGCGGAATCGGCCAGTTCTACGGGAACGGAGAAGACCGCCGCGGCTCTGACGGCCTCGGGAACTTTTGCAGGAGCCTCTCCCAGATATTTCAAAGTCTGATTTCCTCCCATACTGAAACCAAGAAGTGCCGCATCGCGGTATTTGCCTTTTTCGAGCCCATGGCAGAGTACCGTGTGCAGATCGTCGGTTACACCGGAATGATAAAGACGCGGCAACCTGTTCATCTCTCCGGAACATCCACGAAAGTTCAGACAGATAACATCCCAGCCGTCATGGGTGAGCATGGTTGCCATGCCAAGTACGTTTTTCATTCGTGAGTTGCCCTCAAGGCCGTGACTGATAACGGCAAGTTTGGCTGAAGGTGATACGGTTCTGGAAAAATGCCAGTCGATATCGAGAAAATCCTGGTCTGCTGTTGTTATGCGCTCCCGCATGGGACTCATAACAGGTCTTTTGCGGAAAAGTGTGGGATAGATTGTCTGAATATGGCCAAAGGTGAAAGGGAAGGCCGGGGAGTAGTCGGGAACAGGGAGAAGAGGCATGGAGTTACTTCTCCGAGGTGAGTTGCAGGATGGCCTGATTGGCAATGAATAACCCGAAAATGCCGGTCAAGGTGGGCAGGCTGCCCAACACATTGCGTCTTCTGCCACGCTGAGCATAGGGAGTAGCATTGTCCTCTGTTTCGGCCGGCTGATAATCAAAATCTACTTTTTCCGTGGAAAAGACACAGGGAATGCCGCTTTCGATACCGCGGCGACGCAAACGTTTGCGCACATGTTTGGCAAGCGGACAGCTGCTGCTCTCGAACACATCGCCGTAACGGATCTTGGTGGGATCTGTGCGCAAAGCGGCCCCCATGGAAGAAATAATGGAAATATTTGCAATGTAGGCCGCCGTGAGAAGTTGTATTTTGGGGTTGAGCGAGTCTATGGCATCTATGAGCAGATCCGGTGGTGGGGTGAGAATCCGGTCCATGGTCTCTTCGGCGGCGAAAATGGGCAATGCTTCCACGGTGCAGTCGGGATTGATTGCCAGGATACGCTGCCGTGCTGCCTCAACCTTGGGGGTTCCGATGTTTGTCGTCAGTGCCAGGATCTGCCGGTTGATATTGGAGGGTTGGATTGTGTCAAAGTCGACCAGACGAAGGTGGCCGACACCGGCACGGGCGAGGCATTCGGCTGCTTGCCCTCCAACGGCCCCGAGACCGACGATAGTGATGCGGCGTGTCTGCAGCAGGGCAAAGCGCTTTTCCCCAATAAGTTGAATGATGCGGCTGAATCTTTCCATAGTGTTTTTTTCGTGTGAGACCTTCAGTCGTTCCAGGAGAACATCAGCGTTCCAATCGACAGGGCCAGGGCGGTAAAGATTAAAAGGAAAATACACTCTCCCTGAACATCTGTAAAGGTAGCGCCTTCACTCATGATTTTACGTATGGCCCGAAGCATCTGGGTCAGTGGAAAGATCTCCGCTATGGTTCTGAGCCACTCCGGTGAACCCTCCAGGGAAAACCAGACTTCGGAAAGAAACATCATCGGCCAGGTGATAAAGTTGAGCGCTCCACCGGCAAATTCTTCACTTGTTCCTCTGGAGGCCAGTATCAGGCCAAGGGAGCAGAGTCCGAGACCACCGAGGAAAAAGAAAAAGAAAATGAGAAGCATCGATCCTTGCACATAAAAGTTAAATATAAGATCGGATCCATACCAGACCACTGCCAACGTGAACATAAGCAGAAAAATTCTGGACAGAGTCAGGGCACTGAGGAACTCCAATGCGGTCAGCGGGGTTGCCTTCAACCGTTTGAGGGCGCCGTTTTTACGGTAACGCACAACAATGAAGCCGACTCCCCAAAGTGCGGAAAACATCATATTCATACCGAGCAGGCCGGGGAAAAACCAGTCGATATAGCGAATCTCCTCTCCTTGTATTACGCCTTTGGCGGCTATCTGCGTTTCGTTCGTTATAAAGGAGCTGAGAAAAAGTTTCTCGGCAAGGTAGCCGTTTGGGGAAGAGCTGTTGACCCAGTAGGCGTGAGTGGCTGAGTTGTTGTCAAGGAGCAGGTCGATTTTATGATGGCGCAGGAGTTTTTCACCGGTCTGACGATCCGGCATCGGTATGAAAAGCGCTCGTTTTTCACTCTGAAAAGCTGGTGGTATGGTGGTTTGCTTAAACAGCGCTTCCTGTTCGGCGACCGGAAAAACGCCAACTTTGAAGTTTTGGTGATTCTGGTCTTGAAAAATAAAAGAAAAGCCGATGATGATAAGAAAGGGAAAGGCAAAGTTCCAGCCGAAGGAGGCCTTATCTCGGAAGAATTCAAGATTCCTGGCCATGAAAATGGCCCACATATGTTTGTAGTTCATGATAATAAGGTCTCTGCATGAGATGATTGGAGAAAAGCCGCCGGCATGAGCAGAGGGAACAGTGGTTTCATTATTTCTCAGTCTCGTAGTTGTCGTCCGGTGAGACGGAGAAACACGTCTTCCAGATTGGCTGATGATATTGACATGCCGGACAGATCAAGATTGATTTTGCTCAGCCGGCCGATGGCTTCCTGAATATCGTTACACTCCAGCCGAACTCCCTTTCTGTCGTGGTAAAGCGGGTAGGGAAGCTCTTCTAACGGTGCGGTATCTTTGACGGCGGGCAGCAAGATGGAACTGGTGCCGCAATGCTTCCTGATCAGAGACGCAGGGCTTCCTTCGGCAATTATGGTGCCCTGGTCCATAATTGCGATCTGATCGCAGAGGTGTTCTGCTTCCTCCATGGAGTGTGTTGTCAGAATGATTGTCTTCCCTTCAGCTTTAATCCTGTCGACAATGCTCCATAGATTCCTGCGCGATTGTGGGTCAAGCCCCGTTGAAGGTTCGTCAAGAAATATCAGGCTTGGCTTGTTTATCAGTGCCAGGGCGAGCATGAGGCGCTGCTGCTGACCACCCGAGAGCCTGTTATTGCTTCTGGAAAGAAGTGCGGAAAGATCACATCGTTTTACCAGTGTGTCGAGGTCTTCGGGATCGGAGTAGAGACAGGAGAAGGTTTGCAGTGTCTCTTTGACGGAGAGATAACTGAGCAGAGAGGTGTGCTGGAACTGGATGCCGACTTCTTCTCTGAAAGACCTTTGGCGAGGCTCCCCTTTATAGAGTATTTCACCGGAAGTCGGTTTAATGATATCTTCGATAATCTCGATGGTTGTTGTTTTTCCCGCACCATTAGGGCCAAGCAGGCCAAGGCAGACGCCTTGGTGTACCGTAAGAGAGACATCGGCAACGGCCACGATGTCTTTGTAGACCTTGCGCAGATGAGAAACTTTCAAAATGGGGTTTGCTGTATTCATGATGGACAGGGCGCGTCAGGCTATAATTCCAAAATATTCAAAGAGAGAATCCAAGGAGAGTATAAATCATTATCATTAATCTTAAAGTACTTTTAAAGGGGGTTTGGGTAAATATATGATAAGAGCTTGACAGGGAATCAGGAATATTTTACTCTTGATAATAATTCCTAATAAGAGAGATGTATGCAGTTACGAATGACAAATCAGCGTGAGATGATCTTACACGAGCTGCAGAAAAGTAAAGAACATCTTACCGCGGATGAACTTTATGAACGAGTCAAAAAGAAAATGCCTCGCATCAGTCTGGCGACTGTTTACCGTAACCTTGAGATATTGTCGGAGATCGGCTTGATCGGTAAACTTGAAGTAAGCGGCAGGCAGAAACGCTTTGACTGGGATGTCGCTGAGCATGATCATATTATCTGTGTGCGTTGTCACAGGGTCGATGATCTTCTGATGCAAAGAAAGCAGCTTGGAATTACGATTCCGGAAAAGGTTGGAGGCTACCGTATTACCGGTTACAGGCTGGAGATTGCCGGTTTATGTAAGAAGTGCCTAAAAAAAATGAAAGAAGAAGAGGAGGAATAGAGATGGCTGGATGTGCATGTGGTGCGAAGCAGGGACTGACGGAAGAGCAGAAGAAGATACTTGAAGCTTTTAAAAACCTGGACAAACCGGTGGGAACAAAGGATATCGCTGCAGCAACCGGACTTGATAAAAAACTGGTCAGCAGCACTATTACCGTATTGAAAAAGAATAATCTGCTGGACAGTCCTGTACGCTGCAAATACGGCATTACAGGAGATGGTGTGAATGCCCTGAAGTGTTAGCCCGGGTTTCTCCCCAGCCGAGGTCGCTGTGGATGGAGGCGCGAAGCAAGGCTTTATAGTAGTCTATGCACCTTGCTTCGGCACCGCAGCAGGTAAGCCGGCCAAATGAGACTCCGGACGCAGTACCTACAGACGCCGCAATACCGGTATTTTACGGCCCTCTTCATCAACCGCCACATAGGTAAAGGCTGCCTGGGTTACCTTGTACCGTCTTCCTTCTTCTTTTTTAAGCCCTTTTACCGGTTTGACCCATATTTCCAGATTGATGGTAACGGATGTCGTGCCGATTTTAAGAACTTTGCCGTAGCAGCAGACAACATCCCCGACATGGACAGGTCGAAGAAATTTAATCGAATCAACCGCAACGGTGACAACCCGTGACTCAGCCACCTCTTTTGCCATAATTCCGCCGGCAATATCCATCTGTGACATAATCCAACCGCCGAAAATGTCTCCGTGAGGGTTGGTGTCGGCGGGCATCGCCAGGGTGCGGAGGATCAGTTCTCCTGTTGGTTGTTCCTGTTCATTCATGGTAACGTCGGTATATTTTTGCAAGGTGTCAGTCAAAGCTGTAAACCGGCCTTTCTTTTATTTCTTCGTAGTAGGGCATCATAACCGGCGCCAATCGGCGCAGCGTTGAAACCCTGTTTACCGGGTTGGGGTGTGTGCTGAGGAACTCAGGTATTTCAGCATCTCCTACTTCCGCCATTTTTTGCCAGAGTGTTTCAGCGGCACGAGGATCATATCCAGCCCTTGCCGCAAGTTCAATGCCGATGAGGTCGGCCTCTTCTTCGGCCTTTCTGCTGTTGGGGAGCTGAATCGCAAGACCCGCGGCCAGAGTCGCGCCGGCAAGGGTGGCATTACTGCCGTTATTGCCGCCTGAGGCAATGGCCACGGTACTCAAGCCGATCTGAGAGGCAAGAGCAACAGACATTTTTTCGGCGGTATGGTTGGCCAGGGCGTGGGCGATTTCATGGCCGATTACCTGGGCAAGTTCATCATCGGTTGGTCTTATCCGGATCAGCAACCCGGTGTATATTGCCATCTTGCCGCCGGCCATGCACCAGGCATTGATTGTTTCACTCTCATCAATAACGCGGATATCCCAGTTCCAGTTTCTGGAATGGGGAAAAAGTTCAATGGCCTGGGCAATAATTTTTCCGGTGATACGTTTGACCCGGGAGGTAACCTGCGGACTGCGGTCAACTTTTCCAGATTCCTGCAACGGTGTCAGCGTCTGGACATAGGCATCCTGTGATGCTGTTATGGCCTCTTCGGGGGAAACGATCATCAGTTGACGCCTGCCGGTCGGGCTTACTGCGCATGCCGTTACGATAAGCAGAATGAGTAGAGCGGAAAACGTTTTCATAGGCTGGTGTTCGTTTGGTGTAATATCGGCACGGTTGCGATATAACCTGGAGTAGTGTTGCTGTAGCCTGTTGTATCTCTACAATATGTCCTCGATAGTGTGCAAGTCAAAAAAAAAGATACTATGCCCGGATATGTTCTTCCACGACCATTTTGTCTATGAAGTCGAGAACAAAATTACGCTGCGCCGGTGTTGCGTGGGCGATACAGCTGCAATGCAGGTTAGTGTTGCTGCGTACCAGCAGTTCGAAGCGGACCTGTTCTTTTTCCACTTCCACGCCAAGGTAAAAAGGGGCACAGTTTTCATGACCCTGCTGTGGCGCCGCGAGAAGATCGGGGGGCAGTTCGATCCAGTAAAGACCGATCATCGGGCCGGGTTTGAGGGATCGTTTGAGGTATGAGTCGATATTGTCTCTTTCCATGGGGCTGAGTTCATCAATTACTATCTGGCGCATTGGTTTACTGAATAGAGGTTGAGGGGGTAAGGAAGGTCTATTGCCATGATGGGCAGACTCTGTTTATTTTTTTCGTCACAGCTCATATGTCGAGCCAGGTCGTGTCGTAATTAAGGTTCTCACAGCCTTCTTCCCTGACAACGGCCATGTTCTCCAGTCGTATACCACCCCAGCCGGGCAGATAAATACCTGGTTCAATGGTTATCACCATGCCGGCCTGGAGCTTTTTTCTGCTTTTGGAAGAGACGCGAGGATCTTCATGGACCGCCAGACCAACTCCGTGGCCGACGGCGTGGCCGAAGAATTTACCATAGCCTGCCTCGGAGATAACACTACGGGCAGCCCGGTCGACTTCCCGACCCGTCACTCCGGCACGAACGGCGGCAAGGGCGGCGAGTTGGGCTCTGCGTACGATTCTGTGAATATTGCGGTATTTTTCGTCGGTACTCCCATGAGAGAAAGAACGGGTCATATCAGAGCAGTAGCCATTGAGGACCAGTCCCATATCAATGAGTACCGGTCCCGCCTGGCCAATTCGAGTACTTCCTGGCATGGCATGAGGATGCGAACTGTTCGGACCCGATGCAACGATTGTGGCAAAGCTTTCTCTTTCGGCGCCACTACGCCGCATTTCCGCTGTAATTTGAAGAGCTACCTCTAGCTCGGTTGCGTCTCCATCCAGCTGCCTGAAGATTTTCTGAAAAACCTGCTCGTTGAGAAGTACCGAGCGGCGGATATATTCAATCTCCTCCTCGCTTTTGACTCGCCGCATATTTTCGACAAGGCCTGTCACCGGCACCATCTTGATCTGCTGTTTACGGCCTATGGCGAAATATCTTTCCGCGGTGGAATGAAGGGTGTAATGGGCCTCAAATGCCAGGCTGTTGATTGATACGTCAGCCAACAGTCTGTTGAGCAGGTGAACATGCCCTCTGGGGGAGAGCAACACCTCGAAGCCGTCGGTTTCATTGAGGCATTGCTCCTTGTACCTGAAGTCGGTGAGCAGGTATGACTTGGCTTGCCGCAGCACAAGAAGAAGGCCGGATGTTTCGGCAATCCCATGGTCTGCGGCCGTGTACCCACTGAGATAGCGGCGGTTGTCCGGCTGGGAAACGAGAATGCCGTCCAGTTTTTTTCTGCTTAAAATACGCCGAAGTCTATCAAGACGTGCCGGGTAATCCATAGGACGTCCGTTTATGCAGAGGAGAGGCACTGGCTGCGAATGAGTGCTTTACGCTGGTCCAGTGCTTCGTTGTATTGGCCGTTAAGTCCGGTTATCATCCGTTCCAGTTCTTCGTTGTACTGCGGATGCATGGCTGGATTGATAGACATCTCCTCGGTGAGCTGGGTGCCCTGCTGCGCGAGTTTCTGCTCGAGCTGAGAGCGGATAGCGTCATCAAGTTGATTTTTCATCTGCTCCTTGTGCTGACTATACTGTGACAAAAGCTGTTGCAGTTCGTTGCAGGCGGCGGAAACATCACCGGGGGCAATTTTCACTACGGCCGCGAGGGCCTTCATGCTGGTCTGCAGAAGTATCTGGTCACGGGGCAGAACAATATTGCGCAGCAGTGTTTCCATCATTCCTTGCAGTATGGCCTTGCGATCCTCCTGTTTCCGGCTTTGCAGAGTGGCAAGAAGGTCTCCCTCTTCCTGTTGGAGATGCTCAGCGGCAAGGCGCATGCCTTCCCTGACTGCCGTTTCCCCGCTTGTATCCTCTTTCGATTCGGCCGCCATGCGGGCGGCTCGTTCCATCACCATGTCCATGGTACTTCGTATTTCAGCCATAAAATATCCTGTTGTTTGTTGGTATTGATGACGGTCTATATCTAATACAGCTGCTGAGGGAAAGTCATCAAAATTGTTCATGTCGGGTGAAAATCGGTTTGTCGTTGTAAATAAGTAAAATCAGTAATCACTGCCGTTCTTGGCGACAAGGCGAGCGGCAAAAAAGCCGTCAATACCTTGCGACGGAAGTGGTTGAAAACAACCGTCTCGGCAGAGTGAAGATGCATTCTCAGGTAAAAAGGGGCTGCAGTCAGTGAGACTAAAGTTCCTGCTCTTCTGAAGAAAAGTCGAGACAACTGCAAGATTTTCTTCGTTTTCAAGGGAGCAGGTTGCATAGACAAGCACTCCACCTGGATGTGTCATTGGAGCCGCAATTTGCAGGAGTTGTTGCTGCATAGCACTGTACCTGGTGATATCTTCCAGGCTGCGCCGCCAACGGATATCGGGTTGCCGGCCGATGACGCCTGTGCCGGAACAGGGTGCATCAATGAGAATTCCGTCAAAAAGGTGATGGTTTTGCAGGTGAAACTCCTGCAAGTTTCCTTTGAAGAGAGAAAAATCAGCAGAACGGCTAAAAGGTCTGAGGTTGTCGAGCAGCTTTTCCTGTCTGTGCGGTTCCGGTTCCACTGCAGAGAGCTGCGCGTTCAGGGGTGACAGGAGTTCGAGGAGGTGGCCGGTCTTCCCGCCAAGACCGGCACACCCGTCGAGGTAGCGACCTTTCTCCTGCAAGGGGTTGAGCAAAAGGACGGCAAGTTGGGCGGCTTCACCCTGTACCTGAAAAAAACCATCATGGTATCCTGGAAGCATTGATATTGATCCTGAAAAATCAGGCAGAATGAGAGCGTCCGGTGCGAATCTGCCGGCCATTGCCGCAATGTTTTGTTCCGCCAGCAGGACGGCATAGTCGTGTCGCTTTATTGCGCTGGAGTTGATCCTCAGGGTCAGAGGTTGCCTGATATTGTTGGCTGCGCAAATGGCCTCCATTGCAGTCCTGCCGAAATATTTCGTCCAGCGGACTGTCAACCATTCCGGGTGGTTGAGGATTGGCCGGCCATCCTTCTGAAGAGAATCATACCGCGGCAGTTCATCCCTCCGGCGTATACTCTGCCGCAGCACTCCATTGACAAAACCATGCAGCCTTTGCGGCACTTTAGCGATTTTTATGGCTGTAACCGTCTCGTTCACGGCTGCTGAAGGCGGCACCCTGTCGAGGAAAAAAATCTGGTACAAACCGACGGCAAGGCCTTGAAAAACCAGAGGGTGCAGTTTTTTCAGGGGTTGTTTGCACAGCAGGGTCATCAGTTTTTCAAGATACTGGTAATGCCGCAAAACGCCGTAGGTCAGGTTCATGGCAAAAGAGCGATCTGCCGTGCCGAGCTTGTGACGATTGCTGACCTGCTCCAACAGCAGCGGTAACGGGGTGTTTTTCAGGCGAAGCAGCTGAAGGGTCTCTATGGCGACTAGTCTGGTATTTTTTTGAGTCATGAGAAATCCGGGATAGGTGGTTTGATGCCGTTATCATCCCATATTCGAGCTGAGTGGGCAACGAGCAATTGCTCCGCTACCTGGAATGAGGAAGAAGAGAAAAGTTGAAATCAACCTGCAGCTTAAGAAAACCAGGGCAAAGGCTCTATTATAAAAGTTGCGGATGCAAGAGTTCTGGTGGACAATTTGGTGCCGTATTGGTAAACTTGCACACCGTATTTATCAAGTTAGGACGAATACCAACCTCTTTTGGTTCTCTCTATAATGAAGAAATATCTTCTCATCATATGCCTTCTGACTGCGCCTCTTTTTTCCTCTTCTGCCGAGGCTTTTGTCCGGGATGAAGTGATCAAGCGGGATCAGCTCCACTGTGGCGTTTCAACGGGTATTCCGGGTTTTTCCAACGTTGATGGTAAAGGCAACTGGAGCGGAATCGACGTAGACGTCTGCAGGGCAGTGGCCGCCGCCGTTCTGGGCGATGCCGCCAAGGTCAAGTACGTGCCGTTGCTCCCCAAAGAACGGGTCACAGCTTTGCTGGCGGGGGATGTGGATATTCTCTCGAGAAATCTTGCCTGGAATCTTACCAGAGACAGTTCCCTCAGCATGCATTTCGCCGCAGTCACATTTTACGACCTTCATGGATTCTTGGCGACGGAGCAAACGGGTGCGAAAAGTATTCTGGAATTCAAGGAATTTTCCGTTTGTCTGATGGACGGCACAACTTCGGCGGAAAGTCTGGCTGATTACCTGCAGGAGAGCGGCCTGAAATATAAAACCGTTGTCTCCGACACTCCGGACCGGATTGTGAAAGACTTTGAGGCAGGCAGATGCGAAGTAGTTGCCGGTGGCAGAGCCCAGTTACAGGGAATCAGAAGCAAGATGATTGATCCGGCGGCGGCTGTTTTTCTCTCCGAAGTTACAGAAAACATGCCATTGGGACCCGCTGTTCGTCAAGGCGATGACCTTTGGCTCAATATCGTCAAATGGGTTGTTTTTGCCATGATAAACGGTGAAGAGCTGCAACTTACTTCAGACAATATAGACTTTATGGCCAGTAGTCCCAACAGAGCCGTACAACGCTTTCTCGGCAGGTCCGGCATCGGCGGTAAAGGCCTTGGTTTATCGGATGACTGGGCTTACCGGATCATCAAACAGGTCGGCAATTACGGGGAATCGTTTTCCAGGAATCTGGGCGAATCTTCCCCCTTGAAGCTGAAACGCGGCCTGAATGATCTGTGGAGCAATGGAGGTATTCTGTTTGCCCCTCCTCTTCGTTGAGCAGGCAATTGTCGAGGAGTTCGTCCGGTAAAGCCCTTGTCGGACGAACTCCTAAAGTTCTGTCAACGTCGAAAAGAGATCCTTATCATCTTCAATTTTTGCACGGTTGCCGATGATTGCCCGGATTGAATTAGGCATCATTTCTGCAAAAGCCGGGGCGTAGGAGCGCAGATCTGCCAATGTGGTGGATGTTATCTCCTCGAGGCGCTGTTGCTTATACTCCGGCGTGATGCCGCTGAAAAACTCATTCCTTGCTGCGCCTGCCCTGGCCGCAGGACTCTGGTGCGGATCGAAATTACCATAGGTTCCTATGATGAGCTGTTGCATGACTTTGTCAGACAATTCAAGGCCTGCAACAACTTCGGGCACTTTGGCATAGGCTTGGTAGGTTTTTTTCACCTGCGGATCGCGATAACTTATGAAGGCGAGATTGCCTGTTATGTTACTGAACTGCACAAAGCAACCGTAGGCGCCGCCCATCTGGCGGACGCTGTTCCAGAGAAAATCCCGGGATAAATAGGTCTTCAGTACTTCAAAATGGCCGTTATACCCTTTGCCCTGTGGCAGAAGACGCCCCCCTTGAACGGCAAAGACGATTTCTGCCGAGGTGATGAAGGCTTCATGTTCCGGCAGAGAAGCTACGGTAATCTTTGCCGGCTCGAGGGCATGAGCCGGAAGGGACTCAATAAGGTTGCCGATCTCTTTGGAAAAGGTGGAGATCTCCTCTTCTTCCCCGGTTATGCCAAGGATGAGATTGTTGCGGTTGAAAAGCAAACCAGACAGCTCTTCCAGGCCCTGCAGGAATTGCGCTTCGTACCGGTCGTATTCGGTAGCCAGCTTTTTCAGCTCCCGGTATGCCGTGACACCATGGATGAGCTCATTGTAATATCCGGCTTCGCTCAAATGGGCAAAAACACGTGTGGTGGGCAGATTGTAGCCTTCGCTCTGGGCGGAATGTTCCGCCCAGGCAAATTCCCGGCGCACGATCTCTTTGATTCGCCCTCTGTCTTCGAGGGAAAGTTCGTTGAGAACGGAACGAATGAGCCGGAGAGTTCTCTCTAGATAGGCCGGCAGACATTTGGCCTGGAGCCAGAATACCGGGCGCAGCTCATCGGGGCTGTCTTTTTTCATGTAAACGTTGAGCGAATGGGAGAAATTGCCGGTACAGGTGGCAACCTCCTTGGCAAACTGCATGAAACTCATCTTCCGCGTACCTATTTCGGTTATGATTGTGCCGAACAGATCAAGCCAGGGCAGCAGCCGCGGAGGCAATGCTTTGAAATCAAAGCCGACATCGAGATAACTGATACGGTTGGTAAGCAGTTCGCTGACCAATACTTCACAGCCGGACATTTCCGTGGGTGTGACGGCATGAAAGTTTACGGAAGTGGGGAGATCGGCGATGTCCAGGCGAGGCAGCAAGGCCAGGGTTGTCTCGTCATTGGGGCGAAGTTGCAGATTCATGAGTTCTTCCGTCCTGGCAATGAGCTGTTTTTCTTTCTGCTGATCCAGCGTTTCAGCAAATTTTGCCAGCCCGGCTTTTTCGTTTTCGAAGGTGGCCTTGTTTTTCTTGGGATCCGGTTTGAGGGTTACGACTACGGTTGAGTCATTACCCTGAAGATACTCTTTGATGAGTTTCTCAAAATAGCGCTCTTCCAGTGCCTTGTGACGGAGGTCGCGGATGAGTTCTTCACTGATCAGGTTTTCAAAAGGGTTGGTGTCATATTTGAAAGCCGACATGGCTTTGCCGATAAGGTCGAGGCCGCGTTGCGATTTAGAGGCTTCCTCCCGGGCGGAAAATTCATATTTGTTCAACTCGGAAAGGACAAGATCGCGCTCAAGTCCCTCTCCGGCCATTGACGCCAGGGTGGAATTGTAGAGTTGCAGGAAGGAATCACGTTTTTCTCCTTCGCAGCCCACCAGATAGCTGATCATAAAGGTACGGAAGCTCGACGTTGAAAGGTAAAATCCGCCAAAATCCTTACAGAGTCCACTGGAAATAATGGCTTTTTTCAGCGGTGAGCCATCGGAATTAAAAAGAATGTTGGCAATAATCTGAAAGGCGGCGTTCTGCAGTCTGTTCTGTACCGTAGAGACGGTGGTGCCTACCGCGATAAAGGTTTTATCCCGAATATCTTCGGACTCGACACCATAGCTGTCTTCGATAAAAGAGACTGTGGTGGCTATTTGCCCTTCCTCTATGCTGCGCCGTTCCTCACCGATGCCGTAGTGGTTCAGGAAACGCTCCTGGAGGAAAGCCAGTTCTCTGTCGAGATCGGCGTCTCCATAGAAGAAAAATGTGGCGTTGGAGGGATGGTAATGATGCTTATGAAATTCGACAAACTGTTCGTAGGTCAGGTCCGGTATGTTTTTGGGATCTCCACCGGATTCGTGGGCGTAGGTGGACCCCGGCATGAGCCCGCCGAAAATATGGTGGAATATGAGGCGAATCGGATCGGAAAAGGCGCCTTTCATCTCGTTGTAGACCACCCCTTGATATTGCAAAGGGCTCTGGAGGGATTCTTTGTGGTAGTGCCAGCCTTCCTGTTCAAAGGTTGAGCGCTGTAGAAGTGGGTTAAAGACCACATCACAGTAAACATCCATGATGTTGAAATATTCCTTCATATTCCTGGTGGCAAAGGGATAATAGGTGATATCCGAGCCGGTCATGGCGTTAAGAAAGGTGGTCAGGCCACCCTTGTTGATTTCGCCGAAGACATCTTTAATGGGATATTTTTTAGAACCCATCAGGACGGAATGTTCGAGAATATGGGCGACTCCCGTGGAATCGGTGGGGATGGTATGGAAGGCGACGGTAAAGGTCTTGTTGGGGTCGTCGTTTTTTATGGCAAACAGGGGACAGTGCAGAACGGTATGGCGAAACAGATAGACATGGGCTTTTATCTCTTCGATATGCTGATACTCTTCCAGAGTGAAACCGTGGTATTGCTGTCCAACTTTATATGTCATTATACTATCCGATAGGTTGAATTAAAAAGTTTTTTCCGAGTCCAGCAGCAGGGTAACCGGGCCATCATTTATCAGCTCTACCTGCATCATCGCCCCAAATGTTCCAGTGGCGGTATGAATGCCCATATCTGCAACTTTTCGGACAAATTTATGGTAGAGCACCGTAGCTGTTTCCGGAGGCGCCGCAGAGGAGTATCCCGGCCTCCTTCCTTTACGACAGTCACCGTAGAGTGTGAATTGTGATACGATAAGCATCTCTTCGCCGATATCCAAAAGGGAAAGATTCATTTTGCCGCTGCTGTCCTCGAATATGCGAAGATGCGCTATCTTGTCTGCCATCCAGTTGAGCTCCGCATCTCCGTCTATGTTTTGAATGCCCAGGAGTACCAGCAAGCCCCGACCTATCTCGCCTACCTTTTCTTCATCAACGAGCACTGAAGCCCGGCTGACCCGCTGTATGACCGCCCGCATAATAGGTATCCTTTCCGGGGTGAGATGTATTGTGGAATACGGGGTCTCCGGAAGAAACGCTGTGACAACGGCAGTCTCTTCCCCGGGGTGTAGCGTGGAGGAGAAAGCGGAGTTTGCGCCTTTACGAACCGGTTCCGCAGTCTGGGAGGATACACAACTCAGCCGTAATTGCAAACAGTTTGACGGCAAGGTGGTTAATAATTGGTCATGTACTGCTGCGACAGTAGTTGGTGACGGAAACGCCGGTCAGCAGTGTCAGCCCTCCGATGATTACAGCGCCTTTGATCGATTCTCCCAGCAGGGCCCAGGAGAGGAGAATGGAAAAAAGAGGAACAAGGTTGATGAAGACACCTGAGCGCGTTGCTCCGATGTTTTTAATCGCTCTGTAATAGAGGGAGAAGCCCAGAGCTGTACCGAAAAACCCAAGATATATCAAGTTCAACCAGTTTTCAGTGTTGATCTGCAGGATATTGTTCGCCAGGCCGTGGTGGATTGCGGCTGGAAAAAGAAGGGCTGTTCCAATCAGGGAGGAGTAAAACACGGAGGCCAGTGGAGAAAGTGACGTCAGTACCGTTCTGCCGATGAGGCTGTAGGCAACCCAGCTGAGAACGCAGCCGAGCAGAGCCGCCTCTCCCGTACCGAACCGGGCTGTGAAGATGTCGCCGGGATGACCGTTGCTGATGACGAATATGGCTCCGGAAAGAGAAAGCAGAATTCCTCCAAACTGCTTGGCATTCAGGGGTTCCTTGAGAAAAAAAGCGGCAAAGACGGTAATTGCCAGGGGATTGAGAGCGATGATGAGTGCGGCTCTACCGGCACTGATGTATTGCAGACCGGTAAAGAAAAGAACATTATAGCTGAAGACCCCGGTAAGACCGAGAAAAAAAAGCGGCAGCCACTTGTTCCTGGGGGGAATGGAAAGTTTGCCGTCGGCGAAAAGAGTGAGAAAAAAAAGAGCAATGGTGGCAATGGCGAAACGGATAAAGGCAGCGTTGGCCGGATTGACCTCACCGGCCAAAGCCCTTCCGGCAATAAAAGTCCCTCCCCAGAACAACATGGTCAGGACAAGGCTGAGATAGGTGATAAGCTGCATGATACTCTCCGCGGCTTGAGTGGTTGTTTTCCCTTCTGCGGGAAAATGGCAAGCAAGCCATGTTTGTGTCATAATTCTGTTAACATTATATCTTCATGGTGGTAGTATCATATAAATACCTACTTTGAAAATTCTGATTACGTACGAAGCTCAGCCAAATCGCATGCGCTGCCAGTGACTCGGCA
>CAYUPL010000073.1:7080-15558 GCA_964446655.1 uncultured Desulfopila sp. | reverse complement strand
ATTTTTGATCCCTATTTCTCCACTAAAAGCAGAGACAGTACCAAAGGGATAGGTCTCGGACTTGCCATGGTACATGCGATCATCAAAAAGAATCACGGCAATATAGCAGTACGACCAGGGCAAAATGGCGGGACGGTTTTTACGGTTCTCCTACCTGCAGTTTATTAATACCTTACTCCTGCAAGGTGGCTGAGAAAACGGCTCAGCAAGAAACAACTGATCAGGGGGCGGAGAGTGGGCGAAACACAAGAGAGTATCGAGAAGGGAGATCTCTCGCACCCCCGATCAGCCGTATTTTCAGGTTTGAGCAGCAATTGCGGCGGCATGTTCCGCGGCCTGTTTTTTCTTGTTGGTGGAGCTCTCCAGGATCTTGGCCATCAGGTTGGCATCAATGCCTGGATAGTCGTCAATACTTTGTATCTCCAGGGTTTTCCCCCTGGCATCGGCGAAAATGGCCCGACCGAGTGGTGATCGAGTCACTATGCTGGTCCAGCCTTTTGCCGAGCCGAGACCACCAAAGGAAATATCGGCATACTCTGCGGAAAAGTCATCACAGAAACGGCAGGCGTCTCTCCTGGCGAAATCGAGATCCGACAGCGGAATTTTTTTCGTTTGACCGTTGTTCAGATGGAGAATGAATTCATCTTTGATGTTCATGTCATCAACATCTGCCATGGAACACTCGGCCAGATTTTCGAGAGCCGTTACTTTATCGCCATCGAGATCAAAGTTGGATGAGCAGAACAGACCGAAATAGAAAGCTATGGCATCGGAAGGCACCAGCTTTAAGGCCTGCATTTTTCTAACCGACATGATCTGGCAGGGAGTACCGACAAAGGCTATCCGTTTAAGACCCTGGCGCATCAGAGAACCAAGGGCTTGTGCCGATGGAGAATAGGTCGAATAATGCTCTCCCAGATGAACTACACCTTGCATGGCATCAAAATGCGATCCGGCCGCCTCGATGATGTCGTCATGACTGGTGGCCAGCCAGGGAAGACGGCCATCAGGGGTCTGTTTGGAGACAATGGCGCCGTCGATACGTCCGGAATCAAAAAGATGAAGGAGCAGGCTGGTTACCACGCCTCCGTCGGTCGCCCGCTTTCGGATATCCTCATCCATGGATCGAGCCGTGGAAACCTGGAGAATTCTCCCCATGGGAGCACTCCAGTCGACATTACGCTTCACCTGATCGTCAAGTTCCCCTACAGCTGGGCAGATAAGATAACAAAGGCCGCAGTCAATACATTTTTCCACACTCCTGTAGCGAGGGATATGGTCTTCCCCCATCTCCAGGGCACCATAGTTAACGGCAGTACAGAATGTGACACACCCGCCGCATCCGTGACAAAGTCCTTTCGCTCTGACTTCCTGTTTCAGATCAAAAAAAGTTTTCAAAATGACCTCCGTTTGAAAATTTTGGAGACATACCGTTGTGCGGTATGTAAAAATCCCGGAGCAGCTTGCACCGTCAGGCCGGCTGTAATTTCGGGGTGTAGTAAGCAACAATTAGCTCGATCACTTCCTCTATGGCCCGGCAGACCGGAGTAGAGCATTGTCTGGTGAACTCAAAATAATCCTCTGCTTCGATGAGAATGATTTGCAGCCGGTCGGGCATCTCTTCCGGAAACAGTTCATAGCCCACCTTCAGAGTTGAGCCAAGTGTTACCGCGTGTGACGAGGCCAGCTGGTGGTCTTGGAAAATACCGTCGACGCTTACCTGGTGTATTGTGCCGGCCGGTTTGCCGATTTTGGCGGCATCAATGATAATGACATCCTCATATCCCATGATTTTATCATTCACCTCGAACCCGACACCGAAAATAATTTCGGTGTCGACTTCAAGTCCTGATGCCTCAATACGTTCAGCGACTTCTATTCCGGCACGGTCGTCCTTGAGCATTGGATTGCCGATGCCGCAGACGAGGAATCTCTTTTTCATAATAGTATAAACAGGGGCAGGGATGCACTTCCTGACCCGAATAACGAGTCTTGCTATAAGGGGATGAAATCCGGGCTAAAAGTTTTTCAGCGTCCGGCTCAACTCTTTCTTGCTGTCATAGATGTTGATCTCCACCGGAGACGACCCGGGTTTGACGGCATGGGTGGCACAGCCAAGACAGAGATCATAGGGCCTGAAGGCCATTTCAACATGGTTGAGGATACCTTCATCGACGTTACCGTCCTTGATAAAGTGCTTGGCGGCCTTTCTTACAGCCAGATTGATAGGCCCTTTATTATGAGTTGTGGCCACCACGATGTTGGCATCCGTCACTATGCCGTTTTCATCGGTGTTATAGTGATGAATAAGGGTGCCGCGAGGTGCTTCGATAATACCGACGCCTTCCCCGGTAACCTCTCCCAATGGTGCACGGGCATCGTCGCTGGTGATTTCCGGATCACGGATCAGTTTGAGGATGTTCTCGGAGCAATGCAGCATTTCTATGGCTCTGGCCCAGTGGTATCCCATGATATTGTGGACCGGTTTGCCGCCGAAGGTGTCGAAGAACTTCTGGAATTCTTCATTTGCCAATGGTGTAGTCAATCCCTTGGCCACGTTAAAGCGGGCCAGGGGACCGACGCTGTAGAGGCTTGTGCCTTCGCCGTCCACAATGCCTTTCCAGCCGATTTTCTTCTGGTATGGCATCTTCAGATAGGTCCAGGGCAGGACACGCTCGGATATATAGTCTATGTATTCCATACCTGTGAAGGTATAGAGGTCGTTGCCGTCAACGTCGACAACCTTCTGGGTGCCGTCATACAGGGCGACCATGCCGTTCTCATCCACTGAACCCATATAATTGACCGGAACCTTGTACATGTCACCGGTGACCAGTTCCATATACGCAGGATTGCCAAGAATGACATCAGCAAAAACTTTTAAAGTCAGCTTGGAGAGATCAATTAATTCATGAGCCCACTTTTCGACCTGCTCTCTTTCGACCTCATTGAGTGTCTTGGACCAGCCGCCGGGAATTGCAGCAACCGGATGGTTTGGTTTACCGCCAAGCAATTCGAATATCTTAACGGCATATCCCCGTTTTTTCAAAACCTCGCGGCCGATCTCGGCGCCGACAGCGTTGATAAGACCGATTACATTGCGTTCCGCAGCAGGAGCGTTGGGGCCAACGACAAAATCAGGCAGTCCGAGAGCGTACAAAATAACAGCGTGGTCTTCGACATAGTGGGCGTTGAAGAAAAGCTCGCGCAGTTTTCTGGCGACGGCAGTGGGCTTAACCCCGTATACCCCGTCCGAGGCCTTCATGGCCGCAGTAAAATGCACGCCACGACAGACTCCGCAGATGGTGGAGACGGTACGCGGTACTTCTTCAATGGGCATACCCACCAGGAATTTTTCAAAGCCGCGGAACTCAACAACCTGAAAAAACGCCTCGTCGACATTACCGGCGTCGTCGAGAAAGATTGCAATTTTTCCATGACCTTCGAGACGGGTCATCGGATTTATTTCTATTTTTTTCACGGTATTACTCCTTAGTGTCTAATATCACTTTACATTTTCTTCGGCAGAATTCCTGACGGAAGAGAGTATCTGTAGAAGAATTTGGAAAGATTCGGGTATTTTTCCCGCAACTGGTTGGTGACGTTTTCATCCTTGAGTATGGAACCTATAGAAGAAATTGCCTGTGCTCCAAAATCTTCTACTCCGGGAATCGGTCCACCGCAGCCGCGACAGGGAGTGTTGACGTTGAGGCATGAGGCGCCGCAGTCACCCTGAGTCATGGGGCCAAAGCAGATATAGCCCTGCAGCAGCAGGCAGGTATCCTGTTCGGGAACACCATCGACGGTTCTGAGGACGCGATAGAGCATGGCGCGGTTGTCGCCTTCCTTGCTGACCGGGTTGCGATCGCATACGTCACATACCGCTTTACCGTTGGTGATCCAGGACCCTTTCGGCGGCAATTGCCCGGTGACAATACCGTTCAGCGCCGCGGCAACATGGGAGTAATGCGGTGGACAGCCGCCGATATAATAGTCTACATCTACAATCTGGTTTAACAGGCGTACTTTGTCCTGATAGACCGGCAGGGTCAGATTATATTTGCCGTCGACCAGACACTCAGGCTGGGGGTAGACATCGTCCGGGTTGTCGGTGGTCGGTGTATTTTTATAGGCCTTTTCAAAAAGGTCTTTTTTGTCATGCAGGCTGCCGAGTCCCGCGGTTCCGCCAAGAGCGGAGCAAACACCGTAGGCGATGAGCACCTTGGCCTTTTTTCGCATGACTCTGGCCATATGCATATGCTCATCGAGTCTGATCATGCCGTCTATAAAGGCAACGTCGATGGCGTTGTCTTCCATGCTTTCCAGGTCATCGTACTTGACGTCGGCCACGGTCGGAGCCCAGAAGACTATTTCAACATGCTCCAAAGCATCCACCAGGTTTTCGGAAAGATCCACTACGGACATTTCACAGCCGGCGCATCCTCCGAGGAGTAAAAATCCCAGTTTAATTTTATCAGCCATTAGACTACCTCCTCGATCAGTTTGTTGTTTGGACCGAGTTCTTTTATTTCTTCTGTAAATTCGGTAATGACTTCGGCAAATTTTTTGCCCTCCGCACCGGAAATCCACTCACGGCGGAAACGGCGAGGGTCGAAGCCGAATTCTTCGAGCATCTGTTTCAGCAGATCCATGCGGTTTTTGGTTTTGTAGTTGCCGTCTTTATAGTGACAATCACCAAAATGACAGCCGCCGACCAGAACACCGTCTGCTCCCTGAGCAAACGCCTTGAGTATATATTCAGGTTTCACTCTGCCGGAGCAGGGTACCTTGATCAGTTTTACAGACGGTGGGTATTTACAGCGCAGATTACCGGCAAGATCGGCTCCGGCATAGGTACACCATTGACAGGCAAATCCGATTATATTTGGTACAAATTCCATTATCAGCCTCCTAGTTTATCAGACGAGCCTCGCTCTGAATCTTTTGAATAATTTGGTCACGTGGTGTGGCGCTTATGGCGGCAACATTCTTTGGGTCGAAGCCCATGCAAAGAGCGAGCAGCTGGGTATAGTAAAAAACCGGAATTTCAAAATCTATCTCTCCGGATTCTCTCAGGTTCTTTTGGGCCCCATCAAACTGCAGATAGCAGGAAGAGCAGGTGGTGACGATCATGTCGGGATCGATCTCTTCCTTCATGTTGACCAGTTTGGTCTTGAACAGGCCAAAGGATCTGGCCTGGTCGGTGGAGCGCATGGCGCCCATACCGCAGCAACCATTAAGGGCGCTGTAATGGGGAACATCGGCTTCGAGAACTTCACACAGTTCTTTGAGAATGGTGGGGAAAAAGGAATTTTTTTCCTTTACCTCCATCACCTCGGTAGGCCAGAGGATATGACAGCCTGGCTGCACGGCGATCTTTAATTCCTTGAGGGTATACTTCAGACTTTCCTTAATCTTTGCAAGGCCGATACGATCATAGAGTACATGGGAGACGTGAAAGACGTCGGAATTCCCTTTGAACTTTCGGTCGATCAGAGCCAGGTTTTCATTCAATTTTTTTCGCCTGACAGCATCATGGTCAATCATGTGCTTGGCCTCACTCATAACCCCGAAACAGGAGTTGCAGCCGGTCATGATATCGACGTCTTTTACTTCGGCGATGTTGATGTTCCTGCCGGATATGGCCAGCCATGTATCCAGGTCGAAAGAAGGTGCTGTTCCCCAGGCGGGACAGCATGTTGCTCCTTCCAGATCCACCAGCTCCACACCAAGTTTAGGGAAAACCTTGTTAAACGATTGTTCGATATCGGGTGCCTTGAAAGGTATGTTGCACCCTAAATAAATGCCGCATTTTTCCATTATATATCTCCTTGCTAAAATATGCCGAGCTCGCCCATGGGGCCGTTATCCAGCAACGTCTGGATTTCCTTTTGCGCCTTTTCGTCTGCAATTGATGTCACCGGCACAGGAGGAAGTCCCACTTGTTCCCTGAGTTCTTGTGATGAATCTGAATAAACGGCGTGACCGGTTGCATGAAGGCTCATCAGAGGTGTAAAGGCCGAAGTTGAAATAGCCAGCTCAGCAGCCTGCATTCTTCTGAAGGCAAAAACGATCTCAAATGGTTTGGCATCTCGTGGACAGATTTCGGTGCAGCGATTGCATGCCTGGCATGCCCAGCTGGATGCATCTTCTATTATTTCTTCATAATGACCTGTCTGCAGCTTCCGGAAAAGAAGCCGGCCAAACAGGGGAAAGCCTGCTTTGGCGACGGGACAGACGGATGCGCAGGCATTACACTGAATACATTTTGTTATACCTGCTCCACCGTGATCGATGACGGCCTGGATAACCTCTTCCTGGTTCATCTTGCTTAAATTTATGGTTGCCATGCTTTCCTCCTAGAGTGTTAATGCGGTAATTTGTGCCATTATCTGGGCCTCAGAGTAGCCGTGCAGCTCAATGGCAGCAGAAGGACAGGCGGTTGTACAAACTCCGCACCCTTTGCACTGTGTCATTTCAATACGGGCACGGGGATGAGCTCCATCAACGGCAACCATGGTAATGGCGCCATAGGGACAGAGAGGTTCACATATGCCGCAGCCGCTGCATTTTTCACGGTCGATTTCAGAAATTGTCGGATCTATCTTAACCCGTTTCTGCGCCAGCGGGACAGCAGCGGCGGCAGCAGCTCCCTTGGCCTGGGCCACGGTGTCGGGGATATCTTTTGGTCCCTGACAGCAACCTGCCAGAAAGACGCCTTCAACAGCAGTTTCCACAGGTTTCAGCTTTGGATGCAATTCCTTGAAAAATCCTGATCCATCCAGTGTCAGGCTGAGTTTCTGGGCCAGTGGTTTGATATTGTCCTGCAGCTCGATGGCCGTAGCCAGAACGACCAGGTCGCTCTCGACTTCGATATTCTGGGCAAGGTCGGCATCATAGGCCATTACCTTGAGCTTGTCTCCGGGCAGCATGTCGATGCCGCCGACACGACCACGGATAAATTTGATACCCATTTCAATCGCCGAGGTGTAATACTCATCAAAGTCCTTACCGGGAGTACGTATATCCATAAAGTGCATATAGATATTGAGATCGGCATACTTTTCCTTGAGCAGCTTGGCCTGCTTGATCATGTACATACAGCATACGCGGGAGCAGTAAGTGTGGTGCTTTTCGTCCCGTGAGCCGATACAGGACAGAAAAGAGATGGTTTTCGGTTTTTCTCCATCGCTGGGGCGGAGAAACTTGCCACCGGTAGGGCCCGTAGCCGAAATAAGTCGTTCGAGCTGAAGGGCGGTAAGCACATTGGGAGAATCCGGAGCAAGACTTTTAAAATTATCCTTTTCCATGACCTTGTAGCCGGTTGCGACTACTATGGTGCCGATCTTGACATCAAGGATTTCACCTTCCGGATCTACCGCTCTACTCCGGTCTATGGCGCCGGCCGGGCAGGCTCTTTCACAAGGTGCCAGGATGGGTTTTCCGGTCTTTTTGCTGATACGGGTTTCGCTGCCGATTTTTCTGCCGCCGCAGTTGATGCAGGAGGTCATATCGATGACTGCTTTCTTGGGAACTGCCTGAGGAAAATGGATATAGGCCGCACTCCTGTTATCAAGGCCGGCGTTATATTCATTGGGAGTACGGACGGGACAGGCATCGGCGCAGTCACCGCAGCCGGTACATTTCTTCCAATCGACATAGGCCTGTTTTTTGCGGATTTTCACATCAAAATTACCGATATACCCTTCGACGGATTCGATTTCAGAATAGGTAAGCAGCTCTATATTGGGATGCGTTCCGGCATCAACCATGACGGGAGTGAGGATACAGGCGGAACAGTCGTTGGTGGGGAAGGTTTTATCCAACTGTGCCATAACGCCGCCGATGGATGGGTCTTTTTCAACCAGATAGACCTTATGGCCCATGTTGGCAAGCTCGAGAGCGGAGAAAATACCGGCAACGCCACCACCGATGACCAGAGCCGCCTGGGTGACATCAACATATTTGTCTTCCAACGGCATAAGGTTTTTGGCCTTGGCCACGGCACTGTCGACGATTTTTTGGGCCTTGGCGGTGGCGCCGGCATGGTCATGGGCATGGACCCAGCTGTCCTGGTCCCTGATATTTGCCATTTCAAAAAAGAATTTGTTGAGCCCTTCGCCCTCCAGAACTTTACGGAAGATAGGTTCGTGTGTGCGTGGTGTGCAGGCGGCAACTACCACCTTGTCGACCAGACCATCTCTTATATCCTGGCGGATAATTTCCTGGCCCGGATCCGAACACATAAACAGATTTTGTCTGGATATGGTCACATCAGGCAGGGTTTCCGCATGTTTGCGGACAGCTTCGACATCGACTACACCACCGATATTCGAGCCGCAATGACAGACATACACTCCAACTTTTGCCATGTTCTCCTCCGTTTACTTTCTGGTAATAAAAATTCCATAGATGGAATATAACAGCACAGGGTACAAAAAGTGCAATTGTTCGTAATGTTCGTATTGGGCAGTTACA
>CAYUPL010000073.1:0-6980 GCA_964446655.1 uncultured Desulfopila sp. | reverse complement strand
AGTATCATCTGGAGAAAGAGTGTAATCCAAGAGAGTAAATTGTATTATATGGCGGCAGTTGAGTGAAGGGCACAGATCTGCTGTCCGACAGTATAATGAAAATTGAAAACAGGAGAAGAAAGCTATGGCCACAACGCAAAACGAAGTACTGGGATTCATTGGTCTGGGGGTCATGGGAAAGAGCATGGCTTCCCATCTTTTGCAACATGGATATCGACTTAATATATATACAAGAACCAAGGAGAAGGCGGCCGATCTGGTGGAGCAAGGCGCCCAGTGGCACGAAAATCCAACCTTGCTGGCTGCTGCATCCGATATTGTCATCACCATGGTCGGCTATCCCCATGATGTCGAAGAGGTTTATTTCGGCGACAAAGGGCTTTTGCAGAACTGCAAGCCATCTGCTGTTGTCATCGATATGACTACCAGTAGTCCCGAACTTGCCGTGCGCATATATGAAGCGGCCGGAAAGAAAGGGATACATGCTGTTGATGCGCCGGTATCCGGAGGAGATATCGGCGCCCGTCAGGCGACGCTGTCCATCATGGTTGGTGGTGATAAAGAGGTCTTTGCTCAAGTACTGCCCATTTTTCAGTGCATGGGAAAGAATATCGTCCACCAGGGAGGTGCCGGCAGTGGACAACATTGTAAAATGGCAAACCAGATTGCCATTGCATCTACCATGATGGGCGTTTGTGAGTCGATATGCTATGCCGAAAAAGCAGGGCTTGATCCTGAAACCGTTTTACAGTCCATCGAGGCCGGTGCCGCCGGCAGCTGGTCGCTGTCCAACCTTGCACCTCGTATGATAAAAGATGATTTCGCCCCGGGGTTCTATGTCAAACATTTTATAAAAGACATGGGTATTGCCCTGGCATCGTCACAGAGGATGGGATTTACGCCACACGGGCTCGAACTTGCAAAAAAATTGTATGATAAGCTGGCCGAAGAAGGTGGGGAAGAGCTGGGTACACAGGCGCTTTATAAGCAGTACAGCTAGGCCGGACAACGATAACCCTTGCTGGTGATTGCTATGCAAACCCATGTAGATTTTTCCGCCATTGCCGCTCTTTTCGCGGCAGCAGAAAAGAGCGGCAGGATGTATCTCTACGAATACGAGGTATATGATCTGATTCGTCTGTCCGGCTCGGAGACGCCCCCGGAGTATCTGGTGTTGCGCAAAAATTCTCGTCTGGAGAAAGAAAAAATTGCAGAATTTCCCGGAGAAATGGTGGTTGTTAAGGTCATATCGCCCTACATCCTGCATAAAAGTGATGTCGGTGGAGTACGTATAGTCAAGAAAACCCGCGAGGACGTTTTGTCCGTCGCGAGAAGGATGTATTACGAAATTCCGGCGGCATTTGTCGAAGTGGTACGCCGGGGAAAATTGCGTCCTTCTCCGGATTTGCGTGATATAAGCGATGAGGCGTTGCTGAACTATATCGGTGACTCCATCGAAGGGGTGGTGCTGTGCCGCTATATGCCGCCCGATTCCACGGAGTTTGGCAACGAGCTGTTGGTCAGCCTGCGGCACACACGGGAGTTCGGTATGATTCTCAGTGCCGGATTGGGAGGGACAGATACTGAACTCTACGCTGCCAGCTTTCGCAAGGGCCAGGCGGTGGTGGCAGCTTCTACTGAAATGGTAAATGGTGAGGAATTTTTTCACCTTTTCAAAAGTACAATTTCCTACAAAAAGCTTGCCGGTTTAACACGAGGCGGGCAGCGCGTTGTCACTGATGAGCAGCTGCTCGAGTGTTTTGCCGCCTTTATTGCCCTGGGACGATGGTTCTCTCCCTGTAACGCCGAGGCGCCGTTCGTCATTGATGAACTGGAGGTCAATCCCTTTGCATTTTCCAATTACCTGATGATGCCGCTTGACGGCCTGTGTCGCTTCTCGCGCCCGACAGAGCAGGTGCGGGACAGACCGGTTTGGAAGATTGACCGGCTCCTCCATCCTGAAAGCATCGCTATTGCCGGGGTCTCTTCCAGGGGAGTCAATATCGGTCGGATCATTCTGCAGAATATCGTCAAAATGGGCTTTCCGCGAGATAATATAACACTGGTACATCCCACGGTTCTGCATATTGACACCTGGGAAACAGTTGCCGATCTTGCTGCAATGCCTCATAAAGTAGACTTGCTTGTTCTGGCCGTCGGCAGTGCTCTTATCCCGGCAATGGTGGAAAAGATACTTGCATTCGATCTGGCATATGGGGTGGTTCTTGTGCCGGGTGGTTTTGGCGACGGTACAGCCTGGGCCGGCGGGTTGGCCGATATGCTGGTCGGGACTGTTGATGAACCGGCTGCTCCACAGGGACGGCCCGTTTTCCTCGGCGGCAACAGCCTCGGGATTCTCTCTCATCCCGGTGGGTATGATGCCTTGTTCATTCCGGAGTCAAAATTGCCTCGCAAAAAAGGCGCTCACTGCAGAAAGAGTGCCCTGGTAAGTCAGAGCGGAGCCTATATGATCACGCGTATGAGCAAGCTTTCTTTTCTCGATCCCGCCTATGCCGTCTCCATCGGCAATCAGGCAGATTTGACTGCCGGAGATTTTCTTTTGTTTTTTAAGAATGTTACCGCTCTTGAAGTTATAGCCTTTTATATGGAAGGATTTGCCGATCTGGATGGGCTTAAATTTTCCAGGGCAGTGCAGGATACCGTAGCGGCCGGGAAGGAAGTTGTTTTTTATAAAGCAGGTCGAACCCCCGAGGGGAAAACGGCCACGTCGGGCCACACTGCCTCTATTGCCGGAGACTACATGGTGTGTGAGTCATGTATCAGCCAGGCTGGAGCCATGGTCGCCGAAACCTTTTCCGATTTTGAAGGATTGCTGCGCCTCGCTACGGCGCTGCATTATAAGAAGTTTACCGGTGACAGACTGGCGGCAGTCAGTAACGCCGGCTATGAGGCCGTGGGGATTGCCGATAATATCATTGGTGAAGATTATTCCCTGCGCATGGCTCAATATTCCAAGAGCACCGCTGTTCGCCTGAAGGAGCTGATGGTACAGGCCGGCTTGGCTACTCTCGTCACGGTAGCCAATCCTATGGATGTCACTCCCATGGCAACCGAGGATGTCTACGCCGAGGCGGTGAAAATACTGCTCGAAGATGATGCGGTTGATGTGGTTGTTGTCGCCATCGTCCCTTTGACGCCGATTCTGCATACCCTGCCGGATGAACAGATAGAGGAAGAGTCTTTTTCAGACCCTAAAGGCATCGTTGGCCGGATGGCTTCTCTGAATGCCATGTCTGTAAAACCTCTGCTGATGGTGGTGGACAGCGGTTCTCTCTATGACCATCTGGCAAACGCTCTGCAGGAAAACGGTCTGCCTGTGTTCCGTTCAGCTGATCAGGCCGTACGGGTGCTGGGCAAATATGTACGGAAAAGAATTTCTCTGGCGACAAAACAGTTCGGGAAGAAGCATGGGACGGGGGGATAAATGAAAGTCGTGGTAGCCGACAGCTCCTCTAGTATAGTACAAAGATCATCCGTCGCGCGGCAGCGTTAAAAAACGACGAGCTGCAAGCCTTTTTTCCTGCCTGATTTTCCTGTTTGTGGGTGGCGTAGCCTTTCAGATTGGTTTTTTCTTTTTTACAAAATCCCGGAATTTGTTAATCAGTCCTTTTTCAACCTGAGGACATCTTTCCACGAACTTCATAAAATCAATCATGCGGCCTATGACTTCCGGTGGTGCGGCATGTTCGATCTTGCAGGCCGCCTCTTCGGCGATACTGTCCTTGATTGTCAGAATCCTGGTGAAGAAGTTTTTCAGGGTCGTATGCCGAAAAATCACGTCTTCAGCGACTTCTCTCCCGACATCAGTCATGGTGATGACCTCATAGGGAGCATAGTTGATCAGGCCTTTGCTGGATAAAGTTCGCAAGGCTTCCGTCACGGAGGCGCGGCTCACACCCATCTCGTCGGCGATGTTTTTGGCCCGGGCGACCTGTTTCTCTTTGACGATGTGGTAAATCGTTTCTATATAATCTTCCAGGCTTGCGCTGAGTTCCATTGTCTCTCTCCGCTGGAGAAGTCCAGCCGGGATTGCGTTTTTAGCAGCTGTCTCTACTTATTGTCATGATAATAAGAGGAAAAAGAGGAAAGTGCAACAGCTATGCACAAAAAATATCTGATTACATATAATCCTCAGCTATGATATATCACTGAGCGGGAAGATGGTCTTCCCCGAAAATTTCAACGGAAAGGACAAACCATGAAAAAAATGATGATGGCATTGATTATGGCCGCTATGCTGGTCGGCTCAGCGCAGGCAGATGAGAAAATTCTGACAATGTCGACCACCACCAGTACCCTGTCTTCGGGCTTGCTCGATATTTTGTTGCCAGTATTTAAAGAAGAAACCGGCATAGAGGTGAAGGTTATCGCCAAAGGCACCGGTGCGGCCATACGTGACGGCATGGACGGCAATGTCGATATCATTTTCGTGCATGCTCTAGAGCGTGAAGAACAGTTTGTCGCCGAGGGCTATGGCACCAAAAGATATAGCGTCATGCATAACGACTTCGTCCTGCTTGGCCCGCCGGCTGATCCGGCCTCCCTACGAGGCATGCAGGATACTGCCGCAGCTCTGCAAAAAATTGCCTCCTCGGCTGCACCTTTTATTTCCCGAGGCGACGATAGCGGTACCCACACCAAGGAACAGGATCTATGGAAACTGACGGATCTCAAAGTGGTGCAACAGAGCCAGGCCATTATGAAAGGGGGCAAGACGGTGGAGGTCTCCTCGATCGTGCCCGACCAGAGTGCTGCCTGGTATATTTCCATCGGCCAGGGCATGGGCAAGACCTTGACCTACGCCGACGAAAAACAGGCCTATACCCTTGCCGATCGGGGCACCTATATCAAATATAAATACGGCAAAACACCGCCAATTGATCTTGAAATTCTCTGTGAACAGGATGAGGCCCTGGCGAATCCCTATGGAATCATACCGGTAAGTCCGCAAAAACATGCCCATGTAAAATTTGATCTGGCGGAAAAGTTCGTCGCCTGGATCACATCGGTACCGGGACAGAAGTTAATCAATGACTATCGCCTCGAAGGAAAGCAACTGTTTTTCCCCGATGGTGTCGATGTTGCGGAATTGTAATAGAGCAGGTAAAAGGGAAGCAGAAATTTGCTGCAGGCGGAATGAGGCTGTCACCGACGGCTGTTTATCGGAAATGTATTCTATCTTTGTGTGTTGTAATTTATGGAACTGTTGCTAGACAGCCTGTTTTCAGCCTTTTTTCTTTTGGTGTCACTGGATGAGGAACTCTTTGAGATTGTAGGTGTCTCTCTGACTGTCAGCGGATTTGCCACGCTCTTTGCCGCGTTGATCGGTCTGCCCGGCGGTTTCCTCATCGCCTTCAAAACCTTTCCGGGAAAGCGTCTGGTCATCACCATTCTCAATACGCTGCTCGCCTTACCCACCGTGGTTATCGGGTTGGTGGTCTATTCTCTTATCTCCAGACGCGGGATTCTCGGACCACTGGAATTGCTCTATACCCAGAAGGCCATTATCATCGGTCAGGTCATTCTTATTGTCCCTGTTATTATGACCTTGACCATTGCGGCAATCAGCCGGATTGACCGGCGTTACCGGAGTACGGCGCTTACTCTTGGTGCGGGGGAGCTGCAGATGGCCTGGGTTATCTTCAGAGAAGCCCGCTATGGTATTGTCGCTGCCCTGATTGCCGCATTCGGAAGGGTTATTGCCGAGGTGGGTATTTCCATGATGCTGGGTGGCAATGCCAAAGGGTTCACCAGAACCATGACAACCGCCATGGCCCTGGAGTATGATAAGGGGGAGTTTGTTCTTGCTGTTGCGCTGGGCGTTGTCCTGATGACTTTTGCCTTTGCCATCAATATGCTGTTTCACTTTTTCCAGGGCAGGACGGAAAGCGATGCTCTATGAAATTCGTGATCTGCGGAAGGTCCACGGCAGCAGTACCATCCTGAATATTGACAGCCTCGAGATCAATGCGGCACAGGTGTATACTCTCATCGGTCCGAACGGTGCCGGAAAAACCACCCTGTTGAATATACTGGCCTTTCTCGATATACCGACTCATGGTGAAATCATTTTCAGAGGGGAGACGGTGCGACCGCACCAAAAATCTCTGCACCAGTTGCGCCGCCAGGTCTCTCTGGTGGACCAGTATCCCATTCTCTTCACCGGTTCGGTCCGCCAAAACGTGGAATATGGCCTGAAGATCCGTAAGGTTGGAGCGAAGATGCGGCAAAAGGTGGTAGAAGAGGTGCTGCAGCTGGTCGGTATGCATGATTTTATCGATGCCGACGCTCATAAACTTTCCGGCGGCGAGACCAAGCGTGTCGCCCTGGCACGTGCTCTGGCCATTGAACCGCGGGTCCTCCTCTGCGATGAACCAACGGCCAATGTCGATACCGAAAACCAGGAGATCATTCTGCAGATTTTGCAGCGCTGCAACCGGGAAAAGAAGGTCTCGTTGATTTTCGCGACCCATTATCTTTCCCAGGCCGGACGCCTTGCCGATCATACCATCATTTTGCAGAACGGTATGCTCTCTACAGCCGGAAGGGATAATGTTTTTACAGCGGTACTCTGCGACAGAAAAGCTGGTGCTTCCGTCTTCCTGGTGGGTGGAGCCTTGCAAGTCTCAATATGTGATGATGGTCTTACCCAGCAACGGTATACCATATGTCTTGATCCTCGAAAAATTGATCTCTTGCCGCCGCAACAACAGAATCTGCCGGGGCAAAACGTCTACAGCGGCAGGGTCAGAAAGATCGAGAAAATCAACAATGATGTGCGAATCACCGTTGATTGCGGTATTCATCTGGAGGTGCAGCTCAGTATGGAAAAGTATTGTAAAAAACAGTTATATATCGAAGAGCAGGTAACCCTGCGGATAGCTGTTGATCGACAGATGTTTTTTGTGCAATAGGACAAAAGGGCATTGACAATAACAATCATTCTCATTATATATTGA
>CAYUPL010000072.1:0-16315 GCA_964446655.1 uncultured Desulfopila sp. | reverse complement strand
TTACGTACGAAGCTCAGCCAAATCGGATGCGCGGCTAGTGACTCGGTAGCTAGGGGACTGATTTTATTTTTCTTCTTCGAATACGGGAGACAGATTTATTTTCACAAAACAACGTGAAAAAAAGGTAAGCGCAGACTCCGATCAGTCCCCTCAGTCTTTCCTAGAAAAATTAAATCTGTCTCCCGGACAAAAAAATCATAGCTGAGGATTATACGTAATCAGAATTCATTTCGACCGCAGAGAATCATAATATTTTTTAAAGGCGTCACTCTCGTGATAGAGTACATCTCCTCCACCCTGAAGCGGTTGCTGCACGGTTTTCGCCCTGGCCGGTTTTATTGCCGCAACTGTCCCGGCGACAACTGCTGCTCCAGCCAGGATGTGCTTTAAAAAAGAGCGCCGTTTGTCCTGATCTTTTTCCATATCCTCCTCCTCTACTGTTGAAAATCTGTTGCGCTCCCCCCATAAAAAATGAAGGATTGTTGTGCTCCTCTCTCAGGAGTGCGCCACCGAACCCGCTAATCCTCTTTCAAGCTCAAGGCATCCGCAGAAAAAATGGGCGCATGCCTTATAGAATTCAGCTGAATCATTTCTCTCACAGGCCTCTTTGAACCTTGTGGAAAGTGGGATCAAATAGCCATCCAGTAATTCGCTCCGCAGCCTGTGAGCCTTGTCTGCCTCCATATCTCCCTCGCCGTCAATCAACCCGATCAGGATATCCAGGAGAACCACCAGGGAGTCTTCTTCTTCTGTAACATCCTTTTTTTTAACAAGACCCGTCTTGGTGAGAAATGAGCGAAGCTCCACCAGAGTGTTGCCATAGGCTCTGCCGTCGAGATGATAGGATGCCGACAGATTTATCTGGTTTTCATTGAATGGGTCGACGAAAAGAGTGTAATATTCCTCCTGCATGTCCTTGAGGTTTTTCTTTTCGAGAAACCGGTGAAGTTCCATGACACTTTTATCAAAGAGCGGGTTAACTCTCTCTCGGGCCAGAGCGTTGAACGTTCCCCGCCAGCGGCTGATTTTTGTCGCATCAGGCTCTTCAATATAAAAAGACTTCACCAGGTCAAGAAGGCGCAAACGTACCTTTCTGATTTCTTTTTCTTCCATATCCATCATGTTATTTCCGTCTCAAAAAGTTTAACGACCCGGCATGTACTGCAATATTCAAAATGTTCTAGATTCACCGCCTCGCGCGAAGAAAGGATCTCCAGGACGCGGTCCAGGCTTTTCCGGGTACCGAATATCGTACCACAGCCCTTACATCGTGCCGCCTCGGCCTGGGCAATAACCTTGCGTTGCAGAAACGGCAGGCTGACAACACTGTTCGTCGTCATATCGAGAACACTCTCGGGACAGACCTGGACGCAGACGCCACACCCAACGCAAAGCCCTCCATTGTAGGTAAGGGACAGACTCTCTTCATCGGCCTGCAGAGCCATGGTTCTGCACTCATTCAAGCAGGCCAGACATTGAGTACACCCGGTGTCGTCGCAGCTGACCGAGAGAAAATCGCTGCTCATTGCGGTTACATCAAGGTCTTTATCTGCCTGATGCAGCATATGTCGGAGAATTTCAGCCAAGACGGCCCGCCGATTGGTAAACGTTTGCGGAATTAGAAAGGATTGCAGCGGGTGTGACATGTCCTCGACATCCCTATCGCCACTATATTGCGATGGTCCAGTGATTTGTATGAACCCCTGTGAACCAAATAGTGCTGCAACAATAGCGTTGGCCTTTTCTACTTCACTATTGAGGGTGGGGAGAGCCTCCCCGTTTTCTTCGATTACAACCGTGATGCGCCGATAACCGGCACAGAAAAACATTAAAAAATGAAAAAAAGAGAGTGCGCCGACATTTGGGTATTCCAAAAAGAACGAATTGCCGGAGTGGCGTTTCCGGCTCTGCCACCAGAGCAGATGGAGAGCCTGCTCTCCTCCAACGACGAGACTTTCCCCCGTGCCGGCACCGGTTTTACCAAGATAGTGCAGTAAGGTCTCATCACTGAAATAGCCGTTCTGCATGGCTCCGGTCGGACATATCGCTATGCAGTTACCGCACTCCCGACAGCGCAGATGATCTATGCTGATGCCACTCTCGTGTTTACTCAAGGCCTGCCGGGGACAACTGTCAACACAGCGGGTACAGCCGATACCCAGCCGCCCGCTGTATTGGCAGATGCTGTTGTTATGGCAGACAATCTCTTTAATTTCATCAGAAAACAATGTCTTAAGAAACAGCGGCAACTGTTTCTCTTGATAGACATTTTCAACCTCTTCAGCACTGTTTTGCTCCACCTCGCCCAGAAGAATAAGTGCCGGTACAGTAACAGTTACTTCTTCTACGCCATAGATATCAACCGCTCCCCAGGCGCAGACCTTCTCGCACTCCTTGCAGAAGGAACACTGTTCATAATTAACATAGAGATGGGGCGATATACATTTCTCCGGACAGACACTGCCGCACATTCCACAGTACGTGCATTGCTGCATATTGATTGGCGATCGTTTTCGGTAGCGGATCCGGCAGCCTTGTCCTGCCTGTTCAATGTCAAAATCGGTCACGACGGGGTAGTCGGGCGAAGCACCATTAATCAGCAAAGCATGGATATCCAGTACACCTCCGTAGGTCTCGATAAACGCGTCGAGCTGTGCCGTATTCGCACCAATAACACACACCCGCGGATCGGCTTCAATCTGATAGCTGTGATAGGAAAGGGCCTGGAAACGAAGAAGCTCGGCTTCAGCCAACCGAAGCAGCTCGTTTTCCGTGGAGGAGGTGCAATCAAACTGCAGTTGAAGGGTAGGCGACAGAGGAAAAGGAGTATCGGGACAGAGCTCGGCAAAGCCGCCTGCCATCAACACATTGCTGTCCCGGTCGACTGTAAACGGCCGGCCGGGATGTAACCGTCCCCGATAATATTCCAGAAGGAGCCGACCATCTTCGTCGGCGCAGACACAAGTGGTAGTAAAGGTCTTATCCATGCTTCTCCTTGTCAAAGTAGTCCTTGGTACAGCAATATGCCCAGAACTATAGACAAAAAAGAAGAAAGTAAAAATCGGGAGAAACCCTTTTATAAGGTAGGGAAAAAGGAAGGTTTCAGGTAGGTTTTTGCCCTACAGAGGACAGCCCTTGAGATCCGGCAGTATCCTGTTCCGTCCAGAGAACGGCCCTCCTGGTCAGCTCAGCACCGCTTTTAATGCATAGTTTTTGTTTTATGCGATCCCGGTAGGTGCCGATGGTTTTGATGCCGAGGTTCATCCGCGAAGATATTTCCCGAGTCGATAAACCCTGCCCTATCAGCCTGAAAACCTCAAGCTCTCTGTCTGTCAGGACTTCTTCCGTTGGAGCATAACTTAAATCAGGGCTGACATGAAATTTGTCAAGCAGTCGGGTCATGATTTTTTCGCTGACATGTACTTTACCGGCCAAAATATTGCGAACAGCCGTAACGATGGACTCAGCCGCCTCTTTTTTCATGATATAGCCCCGGGCCCCGGCACGAATGGCACGTTCCGCCCAGACCGATTCGTCGTGCATGGAAAGAACAAGTACGGCGATATCACGATGGTTGCAGCTTATCTCTTTAACCAGATCGAGCCCGTTTTCTCTGGCAAGCGATATATCAATGATGGCCATATCCGGTGCCGTCTCTGCAATGGCTTTTCTGGCCGAGGTGATATTTTCCGCCACCGCGCATACCTCAAAACCTTCCTCTTGGTTGAGCAGTTCCTTCATTCCCATCCTCAAAATCGGATGATCATCAACTATCAATATCCTTGCCATGCCTTTTAGATTTCTCCTTCAAGTAAAATGCTGGTGCCATGACCTTCCCGAGAAGCAATGGTCAAAGTTGCACCGATGGCCTTAGCTCTATATTTCATGGTGTGCAGGCCAATACCTTTCCGGGTCGACTCGTCGGCAAAACCACAACCGTCGTCATTGATTTCCAGCCGAAGTCGCTTTTCCTCGGTGAGGAGATGAACCTCAATTTTTGCCGGACGACCATGACGCGCCGCATTAAAAACCGCCTCTCTGGTAATATAGTACAGGTGAATGGCCGTGGAAGGGTCCATCTGCTCCTTATACATATCGATAATCAAGGCACATTGAAGATTAAAAAGATTTTCTATCTCCACCTTCATTTCCCCGAGGGAAGACTCCAGACCATGTTCCACCACATGGACAGGATACAGCCCCTGGGCCAGTCTCCTGGTGATCTCAATAGCCTCACGGATCAGGTTCCGGATGGCGCCAAGCTCTTCCACCTGATCCGGCGCTTCTTTTTTCAGCTTTTTCTGCAAGACCATACACAACAGCTCCACCCCACTGAGATGCGAACCCAGATCATCATGCAGATCTCTGCCTATTGTGCTGCGTTCCTCTTCACTTACGGCAATAATCTGGCGCTCCAGCCTGGTCATCTCCTCCTCGGCGCACATCCTCAATACGTGAAGCCAGAGCCCTTCCAGCAGCATGATCATCTGACGGGTGTCGGTGTTATCATAGTCGCTGCTGTTATTATATACTCCGGCAATAAGAACAACTTTACCGCTATTAAAAATGGGTACATCAAGATGACGCATTACGGCAGTGGAATACGGAAAGATCTGTTCTTTATCGGGGTTATGCTTATTGCAGACCACGGCTTCGCCCTGGAGCATGGCGGCGCCGGGAAGACCCGCCTTTTCCAGCGGCAGAGAAATTCCCAGTACCTCATGCAGCAGCGGCGCTGTCGTCGGATGGATTTCATACCGCGAGTAAATATTGAGATGTGTCTGCGCTGTATTTACAAGGGCCAGATAACCGCCCTCACTGCGGGTGATCTTAACGATTCGTTCCAGAATAAAATCATATTTATCCTGAAAACACTGGCCTTCCATCATGCCGAGCTGCAATAAGGTATCGAGCCGCAACTCATCACGCCGTATCAGCAACTCTTTCTGAGTAAGATCATCCACCATCTGGTTGGCAAGAAACCGCAGATCCTGAAATTCCGTAAAAGCCAGGTGGGTATCATCTATTCTGTTTTTTTCATCGACTGCTTTGCGGAAAAAATCGGTGAACAGACTGATGCCCTGCTTGATGCGCAGCGAATAGAAATAGGCAAAAAGCATCAATAGAGAAACAGCAACGATGAAAAGAGTTATAAACAGCGCAATATTCTCAGTATTGATGCGCAGATAGGTCATCCGTTCTTTCTCAATGGCCTTTTCCATTTCATCCATGGACATGGCGGCGACGAAAATCCAATTCCAGCTGTCGTAGGCTTTGACATAGGAGAGCATGGCGGAATTTCTGGAGTTGGCCCCGGAGCCATGCAGTCCGGCATAGCTCACAAACCCCTGAGCTTCCGGTGACGTGCCGGTCTGCAGCATCCGGTAGCCGTAATTGCTGTCCTGCTCATCACCAAGATCATTGATGGATCGCCCAATGAGTCGCTCGTTTTGATGGCTGATAATAGTGCCGTCGGAACGAAAACCGAAAATCTCTCCGTCTCTGCCGAAGCGGATATTACGTATCCGGGCAAGGACATCTTCCTGCAGTACCTTTTCGATGTCATCAAGATAGATCCCGGCACCGATATACCAGTCAAAAGGTTCAAAATATTTCACAAAAGAAATCTTGGGATATACCCGGCCGACAGCCTCGGGCTTCGTCCAGTTATAACGATAAATTCCGGCACTTTTCTCCCTGACGATCTCGGTAATATCACTGAATTTATCGCGAACCCACTGCAGCTCGGGCGAAAACCTGCTTTTCCCTTCATAAAACGGATCGTCGCCATACAGATCAATAATACCGCTGCTCACGCCACCGGCAAAGTAATATCCGCGCCCATCACTCCACCTGATGGGACGCAGCACCTCGACCACAAGATCCATAAGCTCTTCAATCGACATCTCATCCTTATGCCTGCTGTACATGTGTGAAGCGATGGAATAGGCCGACTGGACCCGGTCGCGGATCTCATCTTCAATGCGCTGCTCAGCCTGGGAACGCCGATATTCGACAAAACCGATGGCCTTCTCCGCTTCCTCCCGAACCCTCTCACGGTACCGGGAATTATAGCTCTGCCTGATATTTTCGATACTTTCCGTATAGGCTTCATATTCATTAAAGGCCCAGAATATTGCCATAAATACCCCCAGCGACACAACCACTGCAGCTGAGGCGTAAAAAGGTGAAGATGACAGAGAAATCCGCCGGGGTTTAATTTTCATTCTGTACTGTTTTTCCTGTCCTTCGGGTATGTCCGTTATTGCCCGGACGTTGAAATGACCTGAATCGAGGGCATTATTCTGGTGAGGTAGATTTCGTCAAGGCCCTGGTGGTCATCTTCGCCGAACTGAAGAACCAGTCCGCCGAGGTCAAATCGGCCAATCTCTTCCATGGTCTGAATGAAACGTTCCCGAGTCAGATCGCCCTCTACGGCGGCGGCAATTTCCCCGAAGAGTTTGCCGGCAATATACCCCTCCAGAGAGGTAAAGCTGATCGGCATATCGTGCTGGTATTTACTCATGGCGTCAAGATATTCCACAATCAAGGGCAGACTTTTGTCTCTTGGATAAGGGACCACCTGAGAGACAATTACATCATCGCCGTAATGGCCCAGAGCCTTTTTCAAACTTTCTGTGCCGACAAAAGAAATACTGCAGTATATACGTTTCCCTTCCACCTTGGTCTTACTCAATTTGATAAATTCCGCACAGGCGGAATAAGCGCCAACCAGAATGATCGCTTCCGGCTTACCCTTGTGCACATCCCTCAGCCCTCCCATGACGGCAACCGTATTACGTTCATACGTGCCTTTGGATACCAGTTGCATGCCCCGTTTCCGTAAAGCAAGCTCAATACCTTGCAAACCGGCATAACCATAGCTGTCATTCTGATAAAAACAGGCTATTCTGCTGATTTTCTTTTCCTCTATCAGATATGAGGCTAATTTCTCCATTTCCTGAAAATAGCTGGCCCGAACATTAATGACATATTTACGAAAAGGTACCCGCAGCAGTTCGGCGCCCGTGAACGGCGCGAAAAACGGTACCTTGTGCTGCTCTATTATCGGAACAACGGCTTTGGACGTGGGCGTGCCGACCTCACCGATTATCATAAAAACACCCTGATCCTCTATAAAGGAAAGGGTATTCTTGATGGCCCTGTCGGGCTCATAGCCGTCATCCTTACTGATAAGAAGAACATCTCTACCTCGCACCCCGCCTGCATCATTAATTTTGGCAAAGGCCGCCAGCAGACCGGCCCTCATCTCCAGGCCAAGGTTCTTGGCAGGGCCTGACAAGGCACAGGACTGCCCCAGCAGAAGAGGCTCACTGCCGCAAACCGGTGCTGCTACAGCAAAGATCAGTAAAAACATAATGATAACCGCAACCAGCCGCTGCCATAAAACTCTCGTATTTCGCATTACCACACCCTTTCACAATACTCGGTATACAACCTTCTTCGATATGTCCTCCATAATCAACCTTTGCACGATAGATAAAAAAACCGACAATGGCAAGCGAAAGCAAAGAAGAGCAAGTGCAAGCCATTGTCTCCGGTCACACGCACGTCTCCGTCTTTTCTGCTTTCATTTATTTCTCATGTCCTCTTTACTTTCATAAATGGGCTGTGTATTAGTAGCTAAACTTTTATTGTAAACCGGCAGGTCCGTATTTGACGGCTTCTTGAAGGAAACGGTCGCTCCGGCCCACCCCTAAACGTAGCACTATCACGACAAAGGCATGACAACATGAGAACAATTCTTTCCGGTTCCCTGGCATATGACAGAATTATGGATTTCCCCGAGCTGTTTTCAGACCACCTCTTACCGGACAAACTGGATGAAATTAACGTCAGTTTCATGGTTAACGGCTTGACCGAAAATTTTGGCGGGACTGCCGGCAATATCGCCTTTGCCCTCAAACTAATGGGCGGTGAACCGGAAATCAGCGCCACCATCGGCCTCGATAACCACCGCTATTTCGACTGGCTCAAACAAAATGGCATATCCACCGACCATATCCACATCATAGAAGATGAGTGGACGGCGGGGGCATACATCACAACCGACAGAAACAGCAACCAGATAACCGGATTCAATCCCGGCGCCATGAAATTTTCCTCCAATCTCAACTTTGACAATCTCGACAGCGATACCTTACTGATTGTATCACCCGGCAACCTCGAGGACATGGTTGAATACCCCAGAAAATGCCGAGAAAAGAATATCCGCTATATTTTTGATCCCGGTCAGGCTCTACCCATGCTGCAGGGAGATGATCTGCTGGCCTGCATCGACGGTTGCATGCTCCTTATGGTCAATGACTACGAAATGAATCTTATTCAGAAGAAGACTTCGCTGCCCCGGGAGGAGATACTTGAACGGGCCGGTAAATCGGTCATTACCATGGGACACGAAGGCTCACTGCTCCATACCGGTACATCCTCCGTCAGAATACCTATTATTCCAGGTAGAAAAGTGGCCGATCCCACGGGGGCGGGAGACGCCTACCGAGGGGGCCTTCTGAGTGGTATCATCAAGCAGAAATCGCTGGAAGAGTGCTGCATGATCGGCAGTGTCTGCGCCTCCTTTGCCGTGGAACACTACGGCACCCAGGTGTATTTTTTCTCCGACGAAGAATATACTATCCGCCGACACCTGTTGCCGGGCAGTCCCACAAGCCATTCTTCCAGATAACGTCCGCTCGCCTCATAAACCGGCCGGACCAGAGGCCTTGAATTTCAGCACTATTACACAACAAGAATGAGCAACCACGTTACAGTACCCCATACCACCGTAATCCTTACCCCCGACGGACGCAGAGAACAAGACGAACTGCTTGCCCTCGAAACGCCGTATACCGTCTCGCTGAACGACCTCACCATCGGCTCTTCCATGGTTCTGCCCGTCGGCCTCGAAGAATTCGGCGTAGGCTTTCTCTTCGGTCAGGGCTTCATCAAAAAACCAGGCGAAGTCGTCGAAGTCATGGTCTGTCCCGATGGACGTATAGCCGTCTATGCCGACGTGGACGAGACTTCAACACATGAAGTCATTATCACCTCCGGCTGCGGCGGCACCGGTAAAATTTCCAAGGAAATGCTGCAGGGGGCCTTCGAGCCTCTGCAGGAAGCCACCATCACCTTTGCTGAAATCAAACAGTTCATCCGCTCCGTTCTGCAGGCATCGCCCCTTGGAGAACAGACCCACTGTGTACATGGCTGCGGCCTCTGGGCCGAAGGGAAACTTCAGGTATTCTATGAGGATGTCGGCAGACATAATGCCGTGGACAAGGTACTGGGCGCCATTTTGCTGGGTAACGCCCCGGCCAATGGAGCTGTCTATACCACCGGCAGGCTCACCTCTGACATGGTATTGAAATGCGCCCGTATCGGTATTCCCATTATCATGTCGAGAACGGCGCCGTCTTCTCTGGGTCTGGCCATTGCAAAGCAGGCCGGCGCGACGTTAATAGGGTATGCCAGGCCGGCCCGGCTCAATGTCTTCAACGGCGCTGAGCGGATACAAATGTAAAAATACCGTCAACCTGTTATCTTCCTTCCATACCCAACGCAATCAATTTTTCCAGCATGGCGGAAAAATTCAGACCATGAGCCGCGGCTGCCTGCGGAAAAAGACTGGTCGGTGTCATCCCCGGAATAGTATTGGTCTCCAGCAGAAACAGTTCGCCATCTTCGGCAATAATCATATCCGTCCTGGAATACCCTCTGAGCTGGAGGGCCTTGTGCGCCATGACTCCGTATATCTGGGCCTCTCTGGTTAAGGCGGTATCAACCTCAGCCGGGCAGACCTCTTTGGTGGCACCGGGCTGATATTTGGCGTTGTAATTGAAGAATTCGAAATCAGCTCCCGGAATTATCTCAACAAGGGGCAAGGCTACAGGATCGTCGTTTCCCATAACACCGACGGTTATCTCCCGACCACCGATAAATTGTTCCACCATGGCTCTGCCTCCATGATGGAGCGCTTTTGTTATTCCTTCCTTCAATTCAGCCGAACTCCGCACAATGCTCATTCCCAGGCTGGAGCCGTCACAGACCGGTTTAACAACCACAGGCAGACCCAGGGCGTCAACCAGCTCTTCACTGGAAACGTCTGCAGTCTTATCGACGACGCGCCATTCGGCCACCGGCAGACCATGCAGTTTATACATCTCTTTTGCCAGGTTTTTATCCATGGCCAGAGCACTGCCTGTAACCCCTGAGCCCTGATAGGGAATATCGAGAAGATCGAGAAATCCCTGCACCGTCCCATCTTCTCCATAGAGACCATGCAGAAGAATAAAAGCAAAGTCAATGGATGGTGCATCAGCAGCAATTTTTGCAAGATCCGTCAACGGATCATAACGCACCACCTTGAATTTTTCCGGATCCAGCGCCTTCTCGACTCCGGTGGCCCCCATCAAGGACACCTCACGTTCTCCCGAGCGCCCTCCGGCAAGCAATGCCAGATTAATCCTCTCTCTTCTCATAACGAGCCTCCTTAAGCCTCTTTCCGGCCTCTACTCTAATTGTGTTTCCAGACATGGCCGCTGTCATTCAGGCCGGTAAAATTTTCAACTCTCTTATTAAGTAATACACTTTTGCAGTTCAACAAGTGCTCTGCGGTTACCCTCTTTCCTGTTATTTTTTCAAAAACATATCATGACTGCGCCCCATCCGGCACACTTTTTTCCATTGGAAAAAGTTATTGACATCCCCCCAACTCTCATCTATATATACTAGGTTATTGTGGCGAAACAGGGGACATTTATAACTCCCCTTTCAATATTACCAGACAAAAACCGCTAAACGGAGCAAACAATGATAGAAGTCGAAGTTCGTGGAGACCTTGAATATGCCATCAGACAACTGAAGAAAAAACTCCAGATCGATGGAATCAAACGAGAACTGAAGCGCCGCGAATACTACGAAAAACCAAGTGTCAAGAAACGTCGCAAGCAGGCCGAAGCACGCAGAAAACTTCGCAAGTTCAATCGCATGAAAAGTTCTTTCTAAGCTCTTCATCGCAGTGTAGCTTGTTCTTTTTCATGTGAGCTATCGCTGATACATTCCTGCACGGCTCCTTTCTTCATTCTCCAGGGTGCAGCATAACAGGAACGGAACGGCCGGAAAAGCGATAATATAGAGCAATGTTCAAAAAGTATTGAACATTGCTTCTTCATTTTCAGACTCTGTGCAGATCCACTGACTGATTTAAGAAAAACACCAGAACTGCCGGAAGCCTTTCATGCTCTGCATGAGCGGTTTTATTACTATCTGCTCACGGAAAAACGATTTTCCGAGAACAGCCTGAAAGCCTACGGCTCCGACACCGAATCGTTTCTCTTCTTCGTTTTTACCAATCAAGTTCAAAACTTACAAAACGTTGACATAGCGGTCATCCATCGCTATCTTGAACACGCCCGCAGGAATCGAATATCACACCGCAGCAATGCCCGACGCATTTCGGTACTCAAAACTTTTTTCAGTTTTCTCCTTCAGGAAGAAATCGTCGAACATAATCCCTTCTATGCCGTCGATCTTCCCAAAAGCGGCCGCACCTTACCCAAGGCCCTCACGCTAGAAGAAGTAGACAAACTCCTTCGCGCTCCTGCCGTCTGCACCCCGATTTCCCAACGTAACCTTGCCATGCTCTATCTTCTGTACTCTTCCGGTTTGCGCGTCACCGAGCTGGTGCAGCTGCCTCTGGGAGCTTGCAACCTCAATGCCGCTTTTGTCCGCGTCATGGGGAAAGGAGGAAAAGAGCGCCTCATACCTTTTGGAGAGGCGGCAAAAGATAAACTGCACAATTACCTGACACAGGCCAGGTCACATATTATCGGTAACAAACGCAGCAACTTTCTTTTCATCACCAATCGCGGCAGTGCCATGACCCGGCTCAGGTTCTGGCAGATACTACGGGACATGGCCGTTGCCGCAGGTATCAGCAAAAACATCTCGCCTCATATGCTACGCCACTCCTTTGCCACGCACCTGCTGGCCCGGGGTGCCGATTTGCGTGCCGTCCAACTGATGCTGGGGCATTCCGACATCACCACGACTCAGATATACACCCATATCGACCAGGATCGCCTCAAAACCATCCACAAAAAATTCCACCCTCGCGGTTAAGAGCATGACGGCTTCAGGCGTTTTTATTTTCAGTAAAAATACAAAGAATTGACCAGCGAAGCAATGGCCCACATCACTGCGGCATAATGCCAGTTGCTTGCCAATATCTGCCTCGGTTTCGCATGATACCTACTCACCAGGGTCAGTCCCACACCGGAAAGTGGGCTACAGGCCGTGGAAACGGCCCAGCTTGTAAGAAAGAGAAACCCCAGTTGGGAATGATCAGGCTGAAGAGGAAGCAGTAAGGGACTCACAATCGCGATGCTTATTACCGGATGTACTCCCAATACCCCCACTATGATCATTGCCGCCCCAACACCGGCAAAGAGCAGAGGGCTGAATACCGGGCTGCTCATGACAAAGAATTCCGGATATACATGGGTTACTGATTTTATACCTGCTGAGAACACCCCGGCAGCAAGAAAGAGAGCAAACTGACTGGTCACCGTTACTATTCTGGTGGTGATAAAGTCGATTATTGCAACGGTCCGGGGTCTCCCCTTCATGAAAAGCACGGCTCCCAGAGGCGAAATCATGCAAATAAGCACCAGAATACTGATATCCGGCAGCAGCGCGTGGGAACACATCACCACAATTGCCAGAAACAATGGGACAACGAGACTTTCCCACCTAAGAGGATATCCCAAAAATTCTCCTCTTCTGACGTAGCTCACTTCAATCGTCAGGTAACCAATAGCGATACCACTCATGATCACCCCTGGCAGAACAGTCTCTTGCCAGTGCATATCAGGGGCATATATCAGAGCCACACCAGTCGCTATAAAAAATGGAGACCACCAGGCTGCAGCGCAGAATGATCGAGCAAGGACAATCATTTGCTTGTTGGAAAGGCCCCCGCGCCGTCTCAGCCTGTCTCCAAAGACGAAAAGTACCGAAAGGTTGATGACCCCTCCTATGAGGTGCGTTCCTAAGGCCGTCGTCAGCACCGCCTTCCTTCCGGCAGGCAGGGCCGGATCTTCCTTGTCAGGTGTCGTTAGAGTAAGAAATGAGACTGCAACAAACATGGCAAGCAGAGGTAAGTTTCCTGCCACAATAGCGTACCACCCCAGAAAGACCCCCTTCCATGCGGCAAAAAGAAGTGCAAATCCGCCGCAAACCACCAGAAACAGTGCCTGCTGCCGAGTACTGGACGGCAGGGAGCGCCACAAAACAACGGGAACCAGCCAGGCAGCCGGCGCAGTCAAAAAGACAACCGCCGGAAAAAGTAGACTTGTCAAATAGAAGACAAGTGTTCCCAATATTATCCAACCGGCGTATTTATGCATTTGAGTTGACAAACATTGTGTGAATTTTAAACGTCTCTCATCTTGGCCAATATCTTTTGTTATTGAATCTTCAACAAAATTAACACAATGTTCAAGAAAAATGTTGGCTGGATCTCATGTGGTGGAAGTGGAACATACTCGTTTTTTGGAGTGGGTGGGGAGGGGGAATGTGCGACCATAAGAAAAACTTTCCATCTCAGTCCGTCGTAACAGAGTGTTGATTGACATTCTATTCAGACTTGGCCGGTAAAAAATACCCAAAAAATTGTGACGTGAAACAAAGAACTATCCAAACTTACTATTTAAAAAAAACCTGTTATCGCTGTAGCATGGCTATTTTGGAAATCGCGCTATTCCGACAGTTTCATGAATACTGATCAAGCACATACTTTTTTCTTACTTTTCCAGTTTGGCTGTCTCCGGCCAGCTCTTCATTGCAGAGAAATCAATGCCGGGAGAAAAAACCCCATAAAATTCCAGATCACTCGCCCCAGTGTTAAACGTTTGATGTTCCATCTTCGGTGGGATATAAACAAGGGTTCCAGGATGTAACTCAATGCCTTCCTCTCCTGCAGTGACCTTGCCTTTACCTTTAATAATAATATAAACCTCTACCTCATTTTCATGGATATGCTTCGGGCCTGACTGACCTTGTTCCAGACGAAAATATCCTATAGAAACAGGTGTTTTCTCAATGACGCTATGATCAAAAACAGCTTTCGCGTATCTGGTATACGGCTCGGGTGCGACCCTTTCGGCAATTTCACTCAACCTATAAGTAAATGTCATTTTTACCCTCTACCCTGGTTTTCTCACCAGCCGAGGCTGCCGTGCAAGTGAGACGATAAGCAAGGTGCTTTAGTAGACTATGCGCCTTGCTTCGGTAATGCTGCAGATGCGGTAAGATCGACCGGGTTCTTTTGAATTATCCAAAAGGAGCAGCCTTTCATTGTACTGCCGTATTTACTCTCAAGTTATGCCCCCGATGCAGATATGCTTGGTCTTGAGGAAGGCCTCAATTCCTTCACTGCCGAGTTCTCGACCCCATCCACTCTGCTTATATCCTCCAAAAGGGCAGTTGCTGGTGGATGGCACAGGATCATTAACTCCAATTGTTCCAGCTTCAAGTGCCTCCGCAACTCGTAAAGAACGATTCAGATCACTAGTGAAAACGTAAGCAGCAAGCCCATATTCGCTGTCATTGGCTTTCCCGAGAACTTCTGTTTCACTGTCAAAGGGATAAAGAGCGACCACCGGAGCAAAAATTTCTTCCCGATAACAACGAGCATCTTCAGGAACATCCGTTAAAATTGTGGGTTCGAGAAAATTTCCTGTGGTTTCAAAACGTTTACCGCCGATCAGTATCTTTCCGCCTGCGGCAACCGCACCATCAATAAAAGACAGTGCCGACTGCAGCGCCTGAGCGTCTACCAGTGGACCAATATTCACTCCTTGTTCAAGACCGTTGCCGACCTTGAGCCCTTTCACTTTCTCTATCAATTCATCTCTATATCGATCAAAGATGGACCGATGCAGATATATCCGATTTGAAGCAATGCAGGACTGCCCATTGTTGCGAAACTTGGTGATCAAAATGCCCTCAATCGCTCTGTCAAAATCTGCATCCTCGAAAACAATCAGCGGGGCATTCCCCCCCAGTTCCAGAGAAAGCTCGGTACAGGTTTTCGCCGCCCCGGCTATCAGAGAACGGCCAACTTCAGTAGATCCTGTGAAACTGATCTTCCGGCAAATCGGGTTTTCCAGAAATTCTTCAGCTATGGCAGATGCTTTTCCGACAACCACCTGAAACACTCCCTGAGGAAGCTGCGCCGCCTCAACACACTCTGCCAGCACTATTGCAGACAGTGGTGTCGCACTGGCTGGTTTCAAGATGACCGGGCATCCAGCGGCCAGCGCCGGCGCTACCTTACGTAGGGCCAGCACCAGAGGAAAGTTCCAGGGCGCGATAGCCCCTACCACACCTACCGGCTGCTTGATGACAAGATGCCTTTTCCCATCGGCTTGAGGAGGAACAACCCGGCCATACGCCCGTCGACCCTCTTCGGCAAACCAGAGCAGATGATCAATAGCCATATCAACCTCTCCCCTGGCCTGCGCAACAGGTTTGCCGTTTTCCCTGGTGATCAGTTCTGCCAGAGACTCACGGCGAGCCGATAATTCATTGGCAATGGCCCGCAGATAATCGCCTCTCTTTTTCGCTGTCAACTGTTTCCAACCGGCAAAAGAGGCCTGGGCATCAACAAGACCCTGTTTGACGGCTGCACGATCAACCATGGCTACTTCAGCAAAAGCCGTGCCGGTGGATGGATCAATTACCTTAAGCTGTTCTTCCGTGCTGCACCAACTGCCATTGAGAAATACATTATAGCGCTTCATATTTCACCCCTGTACCGATAATTTTCCACTACCGCATATAAAAAAAACTAGCCGCCACCGATAAGGGGCAGAAAGGTAACCTGATCCCCATCGGCAAGCGGCTGTTTGAATGTACCACCATGTCCGTTTATGTATACAGAACCCACTTCATCCGGGGAAATACCGAGATGAAGCAGAAGCTCTGCTACCGTAGCCTCTCTGTCCATGGAAACCTCCGCCTCGCTGAACCTGTTCAGCGTCAGCGGAGGATAGAGCTTGACCGTGTTTTTCATATCGCTTTCAGCGTAGTACAGTCCCGACTTATAGCAGCCACAATGATAACGCCGGGACAAAAGCGATCACCAGTACGGTAACCAGCATTGCCAGGACATAAATAACTGCATGCCGCGATATCGCCATCACCGATGTCCCCGTCACTCCCGAAAGTACAAAGAGATTAAGCCCCATGGGTGGAGTAATAAAACCGACACCGAGAGCACTAATCATAAATATACAGA
>CAYUPL010000071.1:15255-16338 GCA_964446655.1 uncultured Desulfopila sp. | reverse complement strand
TACGATACAGGCTTCCTTTTGGTCAGATTCGTGTTGATGTCGCCTCTGCTGTTTCTGAAGAGGGACAGCCGTTGCGCCTCCATTTAACGGTAGGAGCGGATCTGTGATAAAGAAAATATTTCTTGCCGCGGCCTCGGTTTTTCTGTTGCTGCTGCCGGCAGGTTTTTATCTGCTCTTTACTGAACATGGATCCGCTGTTGTACTGCGTTCGGTACAGAAACTGACTCAGGAGAAGCTGCAGGTAGAATCTTTTTCGGGAACGTTGGGCAAAGAGTTTGCTGTTGCAAATCTCTTCTTTGAATCGACGACGGAACATGTGCATCTGGAATCGTTTGCAATGTCGTGGAGTCCGTGGGCGCTTTTTCGGGGAAAGGTTCACATACATGCGCTTTCTCTGCATACCTTAGCCATAAACAGCTTCTCCTTACAGGAAGAACAAAAAAGCGATGGAACATTCTCTCTTCCCCAGTTGAAGCTGCCGTTTTCCCTCGAGATTGACGATCTGGAAGCCACTGATATCCGTTATTCCGCCGATGATGAGACCGTTGTCTTTGTTGACAGAATGGATACGACTATTATTGCCGGGGCGAAGAGGGTACAGCTCAAGACCTTCCATCTGCAAAGCGGCAACGTTGACCTCACCCTCTCCGGGTCCCTCTCGCCGGGTGGTTCCTGGCCTGTTGAAATGTCCGGGGCATGGCGATACACGGGTGCGGATCTTCCTGAACTGCAGGGAACATGCAGCTTGTCGAAATCTCTTGAGGATGGCGTCCTGCATGTGGATGTTAGTGTGCCTTTTGCGGCACAGTTGAATGCTGCTTTTCAGATCAAGGATGGCGTCTTTTTCCAGGCCGGCCTGCAGATACAGGAGTTTGATCCAGGTCTTCTTGCTGAAGGGTATGCCGGGCTGGTTAATGGCGATGCAGTCGTCGATGGACGGATGATTGGAGAGCGGTTCAGCGCCGATCTGCGTGTTCATGCCATTGAGGGGCTGGTTAATTCCGTGCCCTTCAACTTTTCCGGGGAAGCTCAATATGCCGAAGGAGTCCTTGATATAGATAAGGCGGTTCTGCAGAGCGGAAC
>CAYUPL010000071.1:0-15155 GCA_964446655.1 uncultured Desulfopila sp. | reverse complement strand
ACTGGTGGAGGAAGTCTCGAGATCAACAGCAAATCTCTTCTGCTCCATGACGTCCGGCTGCAGTATGGCGATGCGCAATTGGCGGTGGACGGGGCTCTGCAAAACCAACAGTATGATCTGCGGTATTCCGGTACAATACCGGATCTCCAGGTTTTTCTGCCCGAGATGGCCGGTCAGTTCAAGCTCTCCGGGGATATAACAGGTGAGCGGCAGGCGCCGATGCTCAATCTTGTTTTCAATGCTGCAGACGGACGGCTGGATACCCTCTCTATTGCTGATTTATCCGGTGACATCGCTTTTGATCTTCGTGCGGATGGGGAGGTCAGAGCCGCACTGAAAGGAGAAAATATCGTAAATAATGATCTGGCAGTATCAGATATTTCCCTGGCCGTAAGAGGAACGACGGCGGAGCATTTTTTTACTGTAGACGCTGTCACCAGTCTGGGCAGCGGAGCACTCCGGGGTAGCGGCTCTTTCGATACCTCCTGGAGAGCCTCCCTGCATTCCCTGAACCTCTCGCTGCAAAGATATGGCACCTATGCCCTGCAGCAGAAAGCTTTGCTGGAGATAGGTGCGGAGAAAAGTGCACTCGATGATTTTTGCCTGCAAGGCCCCCAGGTCCAACTCTGTTTCAGCGGCAGTCTCGGTGGGGATATGGAGTGGGATGTGGAGTCTCGGGTCGACACCTTTTCTCTGGCATTGCTGGAGGATTTTGGGGTGCTTGATGTGCCTGTTACGGGTGAATTGCAAGGCTCTCTCCAAGCTGGTGGCACGATGGGCAAAATTGCTCGTCTCCAGGGATGGATCAGCCTTCCGGAGCTGGTGCTGTACGGCGATGAGGAAACTGATTTACGGTACAGCTTCTCTGATACCCGGATTAATGCCGATATGATCGGTTCAACACTCAACATCAGCTGGAGATCAGTTCCGGAACAGAGTGGCAGAATCTTAGGAGATCTTTCCGTTGATAACTTCGGCGATCTAACAACTGATCCAGTGGAACTTCCGGTGGAGGGGGTTCTCGATTTTTACCTGGACGATCTCTCCTTTGTGACTATTCTGACCAATGCACTGGTGCAGCCCACCGGCACCTTTGCCGGTCGTCTTGAGTTCGAGGGCACAGCGGCGGACCCAACAGTACGGGGAGATCTCACGCTCGAGCAGGGTGCTATCCGCCTGGTGGACCTGGGAATCGAGCTTGAGGATGTCTCTGCTGCCGTATCAAGCCGGCAGGAAGATATCGCCTATGTCCTCACAGCCCGTTCCGGGCCGGGACAGGTCCGCGGAGAGGGCGAGATTCGGCGGGCGGAGAATCTATCCTGGGAGTTGACGAGCCATCTGACCGGATCAGATTTTGATTTATTCGCCACAGATGAATATTTGATCCGGACCTCACCTGATGTCCAACTCTATTTAGGCGAAAAAGGGAATTCCCTTGTCGGCAAACTCGATATTCCCTATGCCCGTATTGTCCTGTCGGACGAGAGCGGCAGAGTAACTCCTTCCGGAGATGTTATTGTCGTCGATCAGGAACAACAGTCGCAGTCGCAGAACGGGTTTGTCATTGATCTTGATATCGGTCTTGGTGAAGATGTGACAATCGACGCCTATGGCCTGAAAAGCCGCCTGACCGGAGCCTTTGAATTACAGGATGCCCCGCGGAAAAACATGTCCGCCTATGGGGAATTGATGGTCAGGGACGGTGAGTTTACATTTTACAGTGTGGAGCTTCAGATCAGCAGGGGCAGGCTGCTCTTCGCCGGAGGAAGTATTGATAATCCCGGAGTTGATTTTCGCCTGCAGCGCAAGGTGGAAAAAGTGATGGTTGGAGTTGACGTCAGTGGTACGGCCAACGAATTGGAATTCGAGCTCTTTTCTGATCCTGCTATGGATGAAAGTAATATTATGGCCTATTTGCTGGTCGGCCGGTCGATGTATGTCTCCAGTGACAATGAGCAAAGTCTGGTCAGTGCCGCGGCTTCGGCCTTGGGAATACGAGGGGCGAATACCATTACCAACATGTTGGGAGAGTATGTGCCCATCGACGAGATCTATCTGGACGGCGGCACCGGAACGGAAGATATGTCGATTATTATGGGAAAAAATATCACTGAAGATCTTTTTATCGGTTACGATCACAACTTTTTTGATTCTTCAGGACAATTTAAGGTACGATATAACCTGGGTGGTAATTTTTCCGTGGAGACTCGAAGCGGTGTCAGTTCCACCAGTGGTGACATCCTCTATTCCATTGAGAGGTAGTTGCAGGATTAAAAATAACGAAACAAAAGAGTTGTTTTTGCGCAGACCACTAAGCAGTTTTACTTTGAGGAGGTAGAGATATGACAGAGCGAAAGGTTCCCAGTAAATTGTTCAATGATTTGGTAAAACGTTATCCGGCCGTCTTTCAAGCCCATGAGAAACTGGGTACCGAGATTAAAAGTGCCGGCCCTCTGGATGAAAAAACGCTGCAGCTTGTTCAGCTGGCAGCAGCTGCAGCTGCCGGGTCAGAGGGAGCGGTACATTCACATACCAGAAGAGCTCTGGCTGCGGGTGCTTCGATAGACGAGGTGTATCATGCGCTTTTGAGCCTGATGTCGACCATAGGGTTTCCCGGCTGTATGGCTGCCATATCGTGGAGCCGAGATATAATTAAAAAAAAATGAATAGTTATGGAATTTTCGTTCTGAAAAATGTTAGACTTTATTATATCTGATTACGTATAATCCTCAGCTATGATCTCTTTGTCCGGGAGACAGATTTAATTTTTCTTGGAAAGACTGAGGGGGCTGATTTTTTTTCACGTTTTTTTGTGAAAAAAAATCTGGCTCCCGTATTCGACTAACTCATATTGGAGGAGGTAGGAAAATGACCCCTTCTGCAGCACAACCGCCCCTCAATGAAGATAAGGCGGGCCGCGTCCAGAAAATATTCAATGAAATAGAAGCGGCAGCTAAAAGCAGAGATTTTCAGAGGGCGGATGCTTTGCGGGAGCGCTTGTTGGAAACGGACGCTACAGCCTTGACTGAAATTATTAAAGCGGCACAAATCATAGAACAGGAAAAGGCTGCCGGCATCGATGCCGAACATCTGGCTACCTGGGATACTCTCTATTCCAACTTGTCTCCGGAGGAAAAAAACGGCCTGTTTTATTCCATGAAAAGAGTGGTTGTTCCACCCAAGAAAATCATTCTTTCGCATGGCGCTTACAATACACGCTTGTTTTTTATTGACGAGGGCAAGGTGACCATTATTTTCCCACGTAAAGGAAAAAACACTGTATTGGCTCAGATGGGAAAAGGAAACCTGTTGGGGGAATACAGTTTTACCTCCATTTCCCTCTGTTCGGCGACGGCCGTCAGTCATACCGAAGTGGTCTTGTATTATCTCGATAATGCGGCCACTGATAACTGGCATGATGACTATCCGGGACTGTACGAAAAAATAATCGATTTCTGCATCAAGCACGGTAGTCTTGAAGATATCTCACGCTGGAAATCTTTGGAGAAAAGGAATAAGCCGCGCTACCCTGTCAGCGGACCATTGAAGGGCTATCTCCTTAATAAAGAAGGGAAAAAAACAGATACCTATTTCCGTGGTACGCTAACAGACATATCCATGGAAGGATGTGCTTTTGAGATTAAGCTTTCCAAAAAAGCAACGGCGCGAGCCCTTCTTGCCCGCCATCTTCAGCTCCTCTTCGCTTTTGAAACGGGAGGGGAGGCCGTCGAATTTGAGATGATAGGGAAAATCGTCAAACTATCCTTCTACATGCATAACGACTATTGTGTTCACATCAGTTTCGCCAAGCCTCTTCGAAAGGCAGTGCTTGATAAAATAGCGGCACAGTCCTGAACTCTTTTGTCACGGTTTGTGTAGAGGCCATGATGCAATCTCCCCTGATCGTCGAAGCTTTTATACCCTCAATTTTTTCTTTTTCCTCAGTACCGGCATGACATGAAGAACCTGGTTCTGTTATACCTTCTCTGGTGGGTGGTCCCGACACTTCTTTTTGCCTCTCTGCCGATTCCGGAGAACGCCGGCTCCGTGCAACGGAGTCTGGCCGCTTTTTTCTTTATAGCTCTATATGTTTTACTGGCTTCAAATCTAACCTATAAAACAATCAATCTGGTTTTTCGAACCAAGGCGAATACGCTGTATCTCTACAGTGCAGCGACTTTGGGCCTCTTCCTCATCCTCTATCTTATTGCCGGCTTCTGGGGCCAATCCCGGCTGCTCAGTGCTTTATCAACCGCCAATCTACTTTGTGGCGCTGCGCTGGCAGGTGCTGCTCTGTCGACGGCGGTAAAAAGGATCGGCGAGCTGGTACCGATTTGCCTTACTGCCGCAACCGCTGATGTTATGAGCGTTATGGGAGGGCCATCGCGGGTAATGGCTCATGATATAGCCGTCTATTATAAGGGTGGAATGGAGGGGACTCCGCCTTTTATCGATCATATTGTCGTCAAGGCAGGAATTCCGGGTTTCGCCATACCCATGCCGCTTTTCGGGGTTACGGACTGGATTTTGGTGGCGCTGCTCTCCTCATCAATGCTGCGTCTCAACACATCAGACAATCTTTTTTCGAGAGCCGGATCAAGAGAGAAACAGTTTTTCCTGCCGGTATCAGCCTGCGCCCTGTATGTAGCCATAGTGGTTGCGCAGACGACAGGAGTGTTTGTCCCTGCTATGCTCTTTATCTCGCTGGTTTTCCTCTTGTATCTGTTTGCTGACTTCAAATTATACCGAGAGCTGCGAAAATCGGACCTTCTCTACAGTATACTGTTCCCGGCATCTATTATTGTCGTACTACTTCTCCTCTACTCTTAGTTCATGTGTTCTCTAAGTGTTGCAAAAATGGTATAGTGAAGGCATGAGTTTGTCTGCCGATAGAGTTATCGCTCATGCGAGTCGGCTGAGTTTTGTCGTAATCCAAAGAAAAAGGGATAAAAGGTGGCTCAAAAGCGAAAACCGGTGACGGTACTTGTTGTCGATGATGAACAGGTTCATCGTTACATGCTCTGTTCGATGTTCAAAGAGTGGGGCTGGAAATGCGTTGAGGCAGACGATGGCAGCACTGCAGTGGACGCTGTTGCCGACAACGTCTATGACGCTGTACTCATGGATGTCCGCATGGCTAAAATGGACGGCAGAGAAGCATTTGCCCGCATCCATGCCATGCAGCCGGAACTGCCGGTCATCATTATGACTGCCTATTCTTCCATCAACGATGCCGTTGAGGCGATTCAGCATGGTGCACATGATTACCTCACTAAGCCGTTGGACTTCGACAGACTTCGTCTGGCGCTGGAAAGAGCTCTGGATCACAAACAGGTAGAGAAACGACGCCACGAAACACCTCAAAGCAAGAAACACCTGCGTACCAATATAATCGGGACCTCTCCGCCTATGCAGGAACTTCTGGAAATGATAGGATATGTAGCTCCTACTGAAGCAACTGTTTTGATAGCGGGCGAGTCGGGAACCGGCAAGGAACTGGTGGCTGAATCTCTGCACAACAACAGCGCTCGGGCCGATAAGCCTTTTGTTAAAGTCAATTGTGCCGCGCTGACGGAGACGTTACTCGAGTCCGAGCTTTTTGGTCATGAACGGGGGGCCTTTACCGGTGCCGATAAACGCAGAGAGGGAAAATTCATCCAGGCCGACGGTGGCACGCTTTTTCTTGATGAGATCGGCGATACCAGTCAGGCGATGCAGGTAAAGCTTCTCCGGGTTCTGCAGGAACAGGAACTCCAGAGAGTCGGCGGCGAAGAGACTATTACCGTTGACGTACGCATCATCGCGGCGACCAACCGTGACCTGGAAGAGGAGGTTGCCGCCGGTAAATTTCGTGAAGACCTCTACTATCGTTTGAATGTGGTAATGCTCACTGTTCCGCCTTTACGGCACCGCAGTGATGACATTCCGGCGCTGGTCCACTATTTCGTGGAGAAATTTGCCCGTAAAAATCGACGCAATGTCGACTCCATCACGCCGGATTGTATGAAACTGCTCTGCACGTATTCGTGGCCGGGTAATGTGCGCGAACTGGAAAATGCCATGGAACGTGGTGTAATTCTGATGCGGGGAGAGCAGCTAACCGAGAAAAGTCTGCCGCTGGCCATACAGAAGTTTCAGAAAAATAATTGTGGTCCCATTCCGGAAAATGAGTTGCCGGCCACCCTGTATGAGGCGGAAAAAATGATAATTCTGCAGACATTGGAGGAGACGGACGGCAACAAGAGTGAGGCTGCCAGGCGTCTTGGCATAACACGCAAAACCTTGCAAAATAAACTGCAGAAGTATGAGGAAGAGTGACCCTATGGGGACAAAATGAACTCCTTTGATGGCCGGATGTGGCTCTGCTTTTATGATTGCCGTTGTCTGCCGGAAAAATATTTGCCGAACACGGAAACAATAAAGTCAATATCGTCCCGGTTTATTTCAAGATGGGTGACAAGTCTGATGTGTGTTTCTCGTGGTATGATGACGCCATGTTGGCGCAGATAGACATGAAGACCAGCGAGATCTGATTGTGCAATACTGATGAATACCATATTGGTCTGGTTTTCCCGGTAGCGTACTTCGATCTCATCGATGTCCGCCAGCCCCCGCGCCAAAGCCCAGGCATTGAGATGATCTTCACTGAGTCGTTCAATATTGTTTTCCAGAGCGTAGATACCGGCTGCGGCAAGGATGCCGGTCTGACGCATTCCTCCCCCTAAGACTTTTCTCCAGCGGCGTGCCTCGTGAATAAAGTCTTTGGTGCCGCAGAGCAGTGAACCGACCGGTGCACCAAGGCCTTTAGACAAACAGAGAGAGACCGAGTCCGCACATCGAGTGACCCGTTGCGCATCAACATCCCATTTGCGGGCCGCATTAAACAGGCGTGCTCCGTCAAGATGAAGGGAAAGGTTTTTCCGCTGGACGAATTCTCTGCAGCTATCGAGATAATCAAGAGGCAGGGCCAGGCCGGCTTGAGTGTTTTCCAAACAGAGAAGTCGAGTCCGGGCATAGTGGAAATCATCTTTCTTGATATATTGAGCGACTTCATCCAGGTCGAGGCAGCCGTTTTCAAGAAAATTCAAGGGTTGTGGTTGGATGCTGCCGAAAACCGCCGCCCCTCCACCTTCATATTTATATGTGTGAGCCTGTTGTCCGACGATATACTCCTCACCTCTGCCGCAATGAGTCAGGAGTGCTGCCAGGTTTGACTGGGTTCCCGACGGACAGAAAAGAGCAGCCTCTTTACCGACCATATCCGCTGCAAGTTTTTCCAGTCTATTGGTGGTCGGGTCTTCTCCATAGACGTCGTCACCCACCGGGGCTTCGTGCATAACAGCCAGCATTGCCGCAGTAGGACGCGTAACCGTATCACTTCTAAGATCTAATGTTTTCATACGAATCAATGCTCTGTGATGAAGGTGGTTGAGACGGCAATCGTTTTGCCGTATTGTTGCTTTTTAGTGGCTGTTTTTTTCAGCATTGTCAAGAGAAACTCGTGCCGATGGCCTCGACGGAAGAGGACATCGCTGTGCCGGACAACCTCCCGGCAGGGATGAAACAGCAGGTGGTCTGTGAAAGATTGGGAAACTATGCAGCACTCCAGTATTTTCCGGGAAAAGAAGGATATTTTTTATCGGCACTTTTCTTGACAATGAAAATAGCGCTACTTATTGTTCGCTCAAGTTTGGTTTATGGGATTAGAAGCATTTAGAAGTATTCATAAGATGTTGAACCTTTTAGATGTTATCAAAACTAAGCGGCGTTTCCCCGGAACCAGACACTGTGCAGATTCGGAAAATACAGCGAAGCACGTTGGGTATTTTCCAGTAAATCACTGTGAGTTTGCAATAAAGAGAGAATCGGTTCCGCAGTGGAATGGTGCTGCTTAGATGGAGTAAATGGAGGACTACGTGAGTAAAAAAGAGCAGAGTGAAAATCTTGCCGATGAGGCTGTGGATGCCCCTGAGAATACAAACGGTTCCACAGAAGAAGCAAAAACCGGCAATGATGAAGGGATTGAGACTGGAGAAAATCCAGTGGAAATTCTTGAAAAACAACTTGATGAAGCTCAAAAAGAGGTGGTTGACCTGAAAGATAAAATGCTGCGTCTTGCAGCTGACTATGAAAATTATAAAAAGAGAAACGAAAGAGAGCGGGCAACTGCAATGAAGTATGCCGGAGAGCATATTTTTAGGGAGTTTCTTCCAGTGGTTGACAATCTGGAACGGGCAATCAGCCAAGGCGTGGTCCAAGGGGCCGATGCCGAAAAAAATCTTGCCGGCTTGCTGGAAGGCGTTGAGCTGACCCTGAAGAGTCTCTATGCCGGCCTTGACAAGTTTGAGGTGAAAGCCATCGAAAGCATCGGCGAGCCTTTTGACCCCAATAAACAGGAAGCCTTGACCATGGAACCCAGCGATGCGGTTCCCGCCAATCATGTACTTACCGAGTATGAGAAAGGCTATTTCTACAAAGACCGTTTGTTGCGTGCCGCAAAGGTGATAGTTTCTTCCGGAAAAGCAGAAGGTTGATGGATTTTTTATGCCGAAGCGTAATAAATCCTGCAGCCTTGACAAATTGATGAAGATGACAACTTTTAACACAGTTGCCGATAATTGAATATACTACTGAGATGGATGGAATTCGGAAAAGTCCGATTATAAGATATAAGGAGAGAATGACATGGGCAAAATTATAGGAATTGATCTTGGGACCACAAACTCTTGTGTGGCTATCATGGAAGGTGGCGATCCTAAAGTGATCGCCAACATCGAAGGCAACAGAACTACACCATCTATTGTAGCTTTCACAGATAATGGCGAGCGGATGGTCGGGCAGGTTGCCAAGCGGCAGGCTGTGACGAACCCTGAGCGTACATTATATGCAATCAAGCGTCTCATAGGTCGTAAATTTGTCGATGCTGAGGTAAAAAAATCCATCGAAGTAAGTCCTTTTAAGATTGTGGAAGGAACCAATGGAAGTGTTTCCGTTGAGGTTTCCGGCAAGGTTTATCGACCCGCCGAGATATCTGCCATGGTACTGGGAAAGATGAAACAGACGGCGGAAGAATATCTTGGTGAAGAGGTAACTGATGCAGTGGTTACCGTGCCGGCATATTTTAATGACTCTCAGCGTCAGGCAACCAAAGATGCAGGCAAAATAGCCGGTTTGAACGTCCAGCGGATTATCAATGAACCGACGGCAGCCTCACTTGCCTACGGCCTGGATAAAAAGGGCGAAGAAAAGATTGCCGTTTTCGATCTGGGTGGTGGAACTTTCGATGTGTCGATTCTTGAGATAGGCGACGGTGTATTCGAGGTCAAAGCAACCAATGGTGATACCTTTCTTGGTGGTGAAGATTTTGATATGCGAATCGTTCACTGGCTGGCCGATGAGTTCAAACGTCAGCAAGGCATAGACTTGCGTAATGACAAGATGGCATTGCAACGCCTCAAGGAAGAGGCGGAAAAGGCCAAAATGGAACTTTCCACCACCAAGGAGACCGATATCAATCTGCCGTTTATCACCGCGGATGCATCCGGTCCGAAACATCTTAATATCAAGCTGAGCAGAGCCAAGCTGGAGAGCCTGGTGGATGATCTGGTGGTGAGAACGGTCGGCCCCTGTCGTACCGCTTTGAAAGATGCCGGACTGCAGGCTTCTGATATTGATGAAGTAATTCTGGTTGGTGGCATGACCAGGATGCCGATGGTACAGAAAAAGGTTTCCGAAATTTTCGGCAAAGAGCCGAACAGGGGAGTTAATCCTGACGAAGTGGTTGCTATCGGAGCGGCTATCCAGGGTGGGGTTCTTCAAGGAGATGTGAAGGATGTTTTGCTTCTTGATGTCACGCCGCTGTCTCTTGGCATTGAAACATTGGGTGGGGTAACTACCAAGCTTATCGAAAAGAATACAACTGTACCCACCAAGAAGAGCCAGGTTTTCTCTACTGCCGCCGACAACCAGCCTGCGGTTTCGATACACGTGCTGCAGGGCGAGCGGGAAATGGCTCAGGACAATAAGACCATTGGTCGATTTGAACTTACAGATATTCCGCCGGCGCCACGTGGTGTGCCGCAGATCGAGGTGACCTTTGATCTGGATGCGAATGGTATTCTGAATGTATCGGCAAAAGATCTTGGTACCGGCAAAGAGCAGTCGATCAAGATTACCGCGTCTTCCGGACTGACGGAGGATGAAATCGAAAAAATGACTCGGGATGCCGAGGTGCATGCCGAAGAGGACAAAAAACGTCGTGAGCTTGTTGAAACACGTAACCAGGCCGATTCGCTTGTGCATGCCACGGAAAAGAGCCTTAAGGACTTAGGCGACAAAGTGGATGCCGAAACCAAAGCCAACGTTGATAGTGAAATTGAAAATGTCAAAAAGGTTCTCGAATCGGATGACGTGGCAAAAATCAAGGCCGCCATGGAGGCGTTGACCACTGTCTCGCATAAACTGGCCGAGCTGATGTATGCCAAGGCTTCCAAAGAGAACCCGGATCAGGGAGGTTCCGGTTCTGCCGGCGGTGATACTGCTGGAGCGGGTTCGGGAAAGAAGAAGGACGACGATGATGTTGTCGATGCCGATTTTGAGGAAGTGAAATAGTCTGTGTGATATGTAGAGAGCTGTCGTGTTGTTTGACGACACGACAGCATCAGCGAAAAATAGTTTCCTGCTTCGCGGTACCGGTGTATACCGGTCGTTAGCGGAGCAGGTTGCCTATGCCTTGAGGGAGTGTGGAATATTTTTTCACACTCCCTTTTTTTTTCTATATGCGGTATGTTTACCGGGCTGAAAACAGCAGTACTCTTCTTACTCATTTAACCCATTATAAAAATTATGAAAGTCTTATCTGGAATCCAACCCTCCGGGCAGCTCCACATCGGGAATTATTTTGGCATGATGAAGTCGATGATATCCCAAATGGAAAATTCGGAGCTGTATGTTTTTATTGTCGACCTTCATGCCATGACGTCTGTTCATGACCGGGTCAAACTGTCAACCGGAACCCTCGAGGCGGCGGCCGATTTTCTTGCTCTGGGACTGGACCCCGATAAATGCATTTTCTGGGTTCAGTCTGATGTGCCGGAAGTCTGTGAGCTTACCTGGGTACTGTCTACACTTACCCCCATGGGATTGCTGGAGCGTTGCCATTCTTATAAGGACAAAGTGGCCAGAGGAATAGCTCCGAGTCACGGCTTGTTCTCCTATCCCATCTTAATGGCGGCCGACATCTTACTCTATCAGGCAGAAAAAGTTCCCGTCGGTAAAGACCAGAAGCAGCATCTTGAAGTGGCCAGGGACCTTGCCCAGAAGTTCAACAATGAATTCGGTGAAACCTTTGTTATCCCGGAGCCGGCAATTTCTCAAGAAACGGCTGTTGTGCCTGGACTGGACGGCCAGAAGATGTCCAAGTCCTACGGCAATACCATTCCTATTTTCCTGGAAGGCAAGCCGTTGAAGAAACGAGTTATGGCTATAGAGACCGATGCTACTCCCGTTGAGGATCCTAAAGATCCGCAAAAATGCAATCTATTTAATATTTTCAAACTATTTGCCACTCCCGCAAGGACAAGAGAGGTATATGATCTCTATGTGAACGGTGGCGCCGCCTACGGTTATATCAAACTTGAACTTCTGGACCTGCTCAATGATTTTTACGGCGAGGCCCGCCGGGAAAAAAAACGCTATCTGGACGACTCGGAGATGTTGCGCCGGATTCTTCGTATGGGGGCCGAAAAGGCAAGAGAGAAGGCAGTGGTCACCCTGGATCTGGTCCGAGACAGGGTCGGCCTGAAGTATTAATATCATCATGGAGAGGGAGCAGAGTATGTCATATGAGGATTTCGGCATGTCGAGGGGAGATGCACTGGCCCTGCTGAGAGGCCGGCTGGAAAATGTAAACCTTGTCAAACACTGTCTGGCTGCCGAGGCCGTCATGCGCGCAATGGCTGAAGAACTTGATGAGGATGTCGATAAATGGGGACTTGCCGGGCTGCTCCATGACCTTGATGCCGAAACACAGCCGGACCTCGCTGTTCATACCCGGGAAACAGCGCAAATTCTGGAAGAAAAGGGTGTTGATACGGAGATTGTTGAAGCTATTTGTCTGCATAATCCACAGGCACATCCGGGGAAGCAGCGCAGCAGCCGTTTTCATTATGCCCTGGCAGCTGGTGAAACCATCACCGGTCTGATAATTGCTACAGCCCTGGTCTATCCCGACAAGAAACTGTCTTCCGTTAAACCGAAATCGGTCAGGAAACGTATCAAGGAAAAAGCCTTTGCCCGCGGTGCCGACAGGGAGATTATCAAGGAGTGTGAAAAGGCGGGCATACCGCTTGCTGATTTCTGTGCTTTAAGCCTTACCGCAATGCAGGGGATCGCCGAGGAGTTAGGGCTTTGAGAGTGTGAGTTAGTTACTCTTCTGTCCGCACGAAAAGGTGGTTCCGGTTGTGGTTGATTGGCGGCAAGGGGGTATTGGTAGGTACCCTCTTGCCGCGAGCTATTTTTTAAAAACCGACCAGCTCCACGTCAAAAACCATGGTGGCGTTTGGTGGAATCGGTCCGCGTCCGGCGGGGCCGTAACCCAGGTGGGAAGGAATGATCAAAATACGCTTTTCTCCTTTGGTCATCCCCAGGAAAGCTTCGTCCCAGCCTTTAATCACCCTGCCGGCGCCCACTGGAAACTCTATAGGCTGGCCGCGATCGTAGGAGGAATCAAACTTGGTGCCATCGAGCAGTTTGCCGGTATAGTGTGCTTTGATTGGTGTTCCTTTTGTCGGTGTAGCCTCACCCGATCCCTCTTCAACCACGACATATTGCAGTCCTGACGGAGTGGTGATTGCCTCGGGCCATCGTGTCTCAATCTCTTTTTTGGCCGCGTCCAGTGCCGCATTTTCCTTATCTTTGGCACGCTGCTCCATGGAGTCAAGCAGGGCGTCAAAGGCGGCCTGGTCACTTTTGAATCCATTGGCCTTGTCACCGACACGAATAATGGTGACGGAATTGATGGTGTCACCGCCTTCTATTTTATCGACAACATCCTGCCCCTGAACAACATGCCCAAAAACCGTATGTTTGCCGTCCAGCCAAGGTGTGGCGACGTGCGTGATGAAGAACTGACTGCCGTTTGTTCCTGGACCTGCATTTGCCATTGAAAGAACGCCCGGGCCGGTATGCTTGAGGCTGGGGTCGATTTCATCGGGGAAAGTGTAGCCGGGGCCGCCGGTACCGGTTCCCAGCGGGCAGCCGCCTTGAATCATAAAGTCCGGAATCACCCTGTGAAAGGAGAGCCCGTCGTAGAATTTGTTGCCGGTGGTTCCCGCACCTCCTCCCAGCTCTTTGGTGCCCTCGGCAAGGCCGACAAAATTGGCCACCGTCAGAGGGGTTTTCTCAAATTCGAGAGCACAGAGTATTTCGCCTCTGTTCGTGTCAAATTTGGCATACATACCGTTTTTTAATTGTGTTTCAGCCATTACCATATCTCCTGATAGAATGAACATAAAAAGGCTAAGTGTTGATAAAGCTATCGCTTTAAGCATAGATCCTCCATGTAAGGGGGTAGCCGGTTACTCTGTAGCTGTATGAACAAGACAATGGTGCCATTGTAATCATTTCGACCCGGATTGCCAGCGTTTATTGTAATGAAACTGAACAGCTGCTACACTGTTCTCTGATTTGCATTGACGACTGATTAGATAATGAGTTTACTAGCCCGGGTGAAAAATCCGGGATAGCCCTGCCGGGGATGAGACGTAATTGGCTTGAATAGCAGTACCTTTGTTGTGGGAAACGACCGTGTTGACTCTATATCGCTATATTATTGCCTTTCTTTTTTACTGTGCTTTACCGCTGCTGTTGCCGGCTGTGTTGATTACGGGCAAGCATCGCCAGGGACTGCGTCAGCGTTTCGGCTTCTATTCCTGCGCTGGAAGGAATGGACATAGCGGACCGATTATCTGGGTTCATGCATCATCTGTTGGTGAGGTGAAGGCGGCCGCTCTGCTTATTGCGGAGTTTAAAAAAAATATTGCAAATGTCAAGATCGTGCTGACGACCATGACGGTCCATGGCAGACGTATGGCGCAACAACGTCTGGGAAGTTCGGTGAGCTGTTATCTCGCCCCGCTGGATGTTCCGGGTATTGTTGCAAGGGCAATTGGAAGAATTCAGCCGGATATCTATATCTGCATTGAAACGGAACTGTGGCCCGTTCTTCTTCATGGCCTCTCTTGCAACAACGCGCGTTTGTATTTGCTGAATGGCAGAATATCAACGCGGGCATATCACAGATATCGCCGGTTTGGCAGCATATTGCGTCATACCTTGCTGCAGTTTGACAGGATGGTTGTTATTTCGGCACAGGACAGGGCGCGATACATCGATCTCGGCGCAGATGAGAAAACCATCACCGTGGAAGGGAACGTGAAGTACGATCTGGTACTGCCGGGCAACCATAACGAAATAGTATCAACCTATAAGAAATTACTGCAGATTGACCAGGAAGAGGTTTTTGTCGCCGGCTCCACACACGGCGATGAAGAGAGTCTGCTTCTGGGGCTGTACGACAGGCTTGCACAGGATGGAAATCTCCTCTTCATTATTGCTCCTCGTCATGTGGAACGGATTAATGATATCGAAAAAATGCTCAAGACGCGAAATAGAGCATATCAGCTCTTTAGTAGAATTGAAAAAGGCCTGGAAGTCCGGCAGGAGACGCTTCTGCTGGTCGACACCATGGGGGAACTGGCCAATCTCTACGGCATTGCTGAGTATATTTTCTGCGGGGGCAGCCTGGTGAACAAAGGCGGGCATAACCTTATGGAAGCCGCCGTATGGAGCAAGATGGTTTTTTATGGGCCCCATATCAGTGATTTTCATGACGCGGCCGAGTTGCTGGAAAACGGGCGGGCCGGCTATCAGGTTGATTCGATAGAGGAGCTGGAAAAATATATCCGCTCCTTCAGGAACGATCCGGACGAGTATCGGGCCGGCTGCAGACGGGCAGGTCGTATCGCCGGGGCGCAAGAGGGATGTTCCGGACGTCAGGTCGCCATCGTCCTTGAGGATGGTGGGCTCCGCTGACTTGCCGTGTTCTCCCGGCTATCGTTAAGAAGGTATTTCCATGAATTCGGCGCAACCACTAG
>CAYUPL010000070.1:0-16678 GCA_964446655.1 uncultured Desulfopila sp. | reverse complement strand
TGCCGAGTCACTGGCAGCGCATGCGATTTGGCTGAGCTTCGTACGTAATCAGAAACAAAAAAGGAGATACCACCCTGAGCGGGCGATATCTCCTTAAGAGATTCAGATGAGAGCCTCAGTTACATGGAGTCGCCGGAAGCGGCACCCTGCATTTTGACTTCAACTTTCTCGGTCAGACCCTGGTAGTACTCTCTCAGATGGTCAAGAACCTCGTCACGTCCAAAGTGATCAACGATCTCGGCACCATCGGAAAGGGCTTTACGGAGTTTGGTTCCGGAAAGGATAACGCGAGACTCTTTGTCATGGTTACAGGTACGCAGAGAAGCCATACCGTCACACTTATGACAGTAGAAGGTCCAGTCGATCTTCATTGGCTTGCAGAGCAGATCTTTGGCTGGATCACCGGTCTCGGGGATACGATCAAAGATATCCTGGGCCTCGAACAGACCGTAGAAGTCACCAACGCCGGCATGGTCACGGCCGATCAGCATGTTGTTGACACCGTAGTTCTGACGGAAGGTGGCATGGAGCAGTCCTTCACGCGGTCCGGCATAACGCATATCCAGAGGATAACCTGCGGAGAAGACGTTCTCTTTGACGAAATATTTATCAATCAGAATATCGATGGCCTTGATGCGTACAGGCGCAGGAATGTCACCAGGCTTGAGGTTACCGATAAGGGAGTGAATCAGAACGCCGTCACATACCTCAACCGCGATTTTGGCAAGATACTCATGGGAGCGGTGCATCGGGTTACGAAGCTGCAGAGCGGCAACATTGGCCCATCCACGCTCGTCGAACATGGCACGAACTTCTGCGGGACGCAGATACACACCAGGATACTCTTTCGGGTACTCGCCTTCGGAGAGTACCTTGACAGGACCGGCGATGTTAACCTCTTTCTGAGCCAGAACCATGATGACGCCGGGATGATCTTCAGGAGCGATTTCCCAGAATTTTCCGTCAACGGACTCTTCGCCTTCGCCCAGAAAAACTTTCTCACATTCCCACTTTTTGTTTTCTTCGGTCATCTCGAATTTCTCGGTGACCTTCATGGTGGCGTAGGTCTCACCATTACGAACCAGAGCAACCTCGTCACCTTCTTTAATTTCAGCGGCATCAGCGGCGGAAACGTCAAGGGTGATCGGTACGGGCCAGAAGGTTCCATCAGCCATCTGAAAATTGTCACATACGCCTTTCCAGTCAGCTTTGTTCATGAATCCGGTCAGAGGGGAAAAACCACCTATTCCCATCATGATCAGGTCGCCCTTGGCGCGAGCAGAAATCTCAATCTGCTTCAAGCCTTTTGCTTTTGCCAGTTCCGCGTCACGCTCGGCGCCTTCAAGCAGAGCACATACCAAACCTTTTCCACCATGTGGTGCAACTAATTTTGACATAGAATTCCTCTTCACTTTGTATATTAAAAAGATTGTACCGGAGCAGCTTACTCTGAATTTAACGGTAGGGTTACTCTGCTATCTCCTTTCCTTTACAGCAAAAGTTCGCTTATAGTAACCACTGCTCGGCAGTTAATGAATACCCATTCATTTAGGATGCTATATATAGCGAATTAACAGGGTAAAAGTCAAGGGAAATGTCATCCGGGTGACAGTTTTCCATATTAGCCGGCAAAGAAGCGTAAACGCAAGGCATTGGTAACGACCGACACAGAACTCAGAGCCATAGCCGCACCGGCAAACATGGGATTAAGAGCAGGCCCGCCAAATATATACAGCAGCCCTGCCGCAATGGGAATTCCCAAAACATTATAACCGAAGGCCCAAAAAAGATTCTGGCGAATATTTTTCATAACCTCCCGGGATAGCTCGATAGCACTGCCGACACCGTTCAGATCACCTTTCATAAGCACGACATCCCCTGATTCGATGGCAATATCTATGCCGGTCCCCATGGCAACACCAACATCGGCCTGCGCCAATGCAGGTGCATCGTTTATGCCGTCACCCACCATGGCGACACATCGGCCCTCTTTCTGGTACTGCTCTGCTATGGAGGCCTTTTTATCAGGCATAACCTCGGCAAACACCTTACTGATCCCGGCTTTCCGTGCTATGGCCTCGGCGGTTTTACGGTTATCCCCGGTCAGCATGACAACCTGTTTACCTCTGTCTTGTAAAGCGGACACAACCGCAACCGCTTCAGGCTTGATGGTATCTGCCACGGCAAACAGGGCGCTGCATTGTCCATCTATGGAGATGAATAAAACGGTCTTGCCGTCATCGGCAAATCCATCTGCCTTATCAGCCGCACTGCCGATATCAATAGCGTTTTTTTCCATGAATTCACGGTTACCTATCTGAACAGTGACGCCGTCAAAAACCGCCGAGATGCCCTTCCCCGGATAGGGGGTGAACTCCTGATGCTGCAGCAAGGCGACTTCTTCTTTTTGGGCAAAAGCTACAATTGCCTCAGCCAGAGGATGTTCGGAAGACTGTTCCGCCGAAGCACCATATTGCAGGATATCGGTTTTGCTGTAGTCTGAAATATTGACAAAATCGACCACTTCCGGCTTTCCGCTGGTGATGGTCCCGGTTTTATCAAATATAACCGTGTCGACCTTTTCGAGCTTTTCCAGGGTCTCCCCGTTTTTTACCAATATACCGAGCTGCGCCGCCCGACCGGTTCCAACCATGATGGATATTGGTGTTGCCAGCCCCATGGCACAGGGACAGGAGATAACCAGCACGGCGATAAAAAAGCGCAGCGACTGCGGAAAACCGACCTCTCCCAGATAAAACCAGGCCAGACCCGTCAGAATAGCAAGAACAATAACCACCGGCACAAAATAATAACTCACCCTATCGGCAATTCGGGCAATGGGAGCTTTGGATCCCTGCGCCTCCCGTACCATGCGGATAATATTGGCCAGCATGGTGTTTTCACCGGTCTGCTCGGCTGTCATGCGCACGGCATTGTCGGTATTCACCGTGCCGCCATAGACCCTGTCGCCTTTCTTTTTGAACACCGGCATGGACTCGCCGGTCATCAGCGACTCATCAATGGAGGTCTCGCCCTTGATAATTCTGCCGTCGGTGGGGATGGAGGCGCCCGGCTTGAGAAGAAGGACATCATCCACTTCAATCTCAGCAGCCGGGATCTTCTTCTGCTCCTCGCCATCAAGCAATATGGCCCATTTCGGGGCCAGGTCCATCATCTGCCGTATGGCATCGGATGTATGGTATTTCGAGCGATTCTCCATATATTTGCCAAGCGATACCAATGTTATCAACACGCCAACAGTTTCAAAATACAGATCCATCGCTCTGGCCATGGGATCGATACCGAGGCTTATTTCCACCACGTTCCAGAGCGAATAGATAAATGCCGCTCCGGTACCAATGGCAATAAGGCTGTCCATATTGGGAGATTTGCGCAAAAGCGAAGGGATGCCGATAACATAGAAACTTCTGCCGAGCCACATGATAGGAAGAGTCAGAACCAGCTGTAGCAGACCGAAACGCAGCGGCTCGCTATGCGGCGCGATACTCTCCGGCAAAGAGAGCCCCATCATCTCCCCCATGCTGAGAAAAAGCAGAGGAATGACCAGGATGCACTCCAGTATGAGGCGGCGCTTCATCAGAACGAGCTCCGCTTTTTTCTCCGCTTCTTTGCGATCATGATCGAGTTGTCCGCTCGCTCTCCCGGTTGGCGTAAAACCAAGTGAAGTGATGGCTTCTTTTATCTTTCTAGGGCTGGAAATCCGCTTATCATAGATAAATCTGCCCGTCTCATCGGCCAGATTAACCGAGGCCTGCGCCACTCCTTCCATTTCCCCGACAACCTTTTCGATTCTGGCCGAACAGGAAGCACAATGCATCCCGGCGATATCAAGAGAGAGCTCCCTTTCCCCTTCACCATCATCTTTGCCGAGCTCGAACCCCAGTTCCTTAACCCTGGCGGCAATGGCATCGTATTGCAGCTGCTCGGTATCGTAGACAAGCTTCATGGTCTCCGCCGCCAGATTAACGGATGCCTCCTGCACACCTTCCATTGCGCCGATAACCTGTTCGATCCGGCCCGAACAGGAGGCGCAATGCATGCCTTTGACATCCACGGTAAGCTGTTTCTCAGAACCCGTCATTTTGCCAAATTCCTTTCTTTTTCTTGATTAAAGAGGACAGTATTATTAGAATTTCCATACTATTGCGGAAATTGAGGTCTGCAGACCATCAGGTCTGCCGTCATATAAGGATATACCATAAAACAAACGAGGGTTTAGAACAATGGCAACGGTCAAGATTAAGGGAATGAGCTGTCAGCACTGTGTCGCCTCAACCAAAGAGGCGCTGGAAAAGATTCCGGGTATTACGGCTGTCAAGGTCGATCTCGATAAAGGCGAGGCCCATTTTAACGGCAACGTCGATCCGGGGGTTATCAAAGAGGCCATCAGCAAGATAGGATTTGAAGTGGTGTAGTTGCGTTACAGTATTTTAAACAGGCATCCTCATGGATAGAAAACTCCACACGGCCGACATTCGACGTAAAGAGCAGATAAAAAATACTCTTGCGGCTGTCCTGCAACAGGATGCCCGTATCTCCTTTGCTTATCTCCATGGCAGCTTCACCGAGACCGATCTACCTTTCCACGATATAGACCTGGGAGTATTTTTTTCCGACGATAATCGTCCGGCAATGTCCCAAGCAGCCATTGCCCTGGCCGTCGATCTGGGTAAAGCCACCGGTTTTCCCGTAGATGTCCGGGTTTTGAATGGTGCACCCGTCTCCTTCCTCTATAATGTAATAAAAGGCGAGTTGATCTGCGATACAGATGAAGATATCAGATGTGCAATGATGGAAAAAACCATAAGAGAATACCTGGATATACAGCCGATCCTGTACAGAGCCACCAAGGAGGCGTTTTCCTCATGAATCTCAATCAAGACCTGATTCGCAGCCGCTGTAAGGAAATCACCGAGTCATTGTCTCGTCTGGAAAGAATCGCCCAAATGTCAAAAGAGGCATTCCTCAACGACCAGGATGCTAAAGATATTGCCTCTTACCGCTTGCTCATTGCCATAGAATCCGCCCTCAACATTTGTTATCACATTTCGTCGAAACACTTGAAAAAGGTGCCGGATAACTACGCCGATTGCTTTCAGCTTATTGGCGATGCAGGAATCATTTCCGCCGACCTTGCCGAGAATCTGCAGAAAATGGCTCGATTCCGTAACCTACTCGTACATGTTTACTGGCAAATTGATGAAGAAGCTCTGTATGTTATCATAACGACCCAGCTGAAAGATCTGCACAGGTATTGCGCGGAGGTTGTACCTCTGCTTTGAAGATAAACGCTCAATTTTTATACTGTTCGACGATGAATGTATTGTTTGTAGCTGAATTCCTTTATAGCTTTTCCGTTCTGATCCGGCCGATGTTGCTCAAAACGATCTCATGACGTTGACCGGATAAATTTTCGAGTATTATGCGGCCCGCCTTGGTTCCGGGCCGTGGGTTGAACCCTCCCCGGTTTTTCGAAAATGTCGTTGCCGCCATCGTGACTTCCGGTGAGTATTTATGGTGCAACAGAATTTTCTCCCCGGCCTGTTTCTCCCAGTCCCCTCTGACACCTCCACCGTAGCCATTATCGATAAAAATAGAATATCCATCATCGGTAAGATTAAAGATCACGGGTGAATTGTGTTTAATGGCTTCGACTTTGGCCCGCTGCAAACTGCCGTACAGTTCACGTATTTCCTGATGGAAGGTCATTGACTGCTTTACTCTCCCCATAACCGGATATGCCGTGACACATAAAATAGCAAGAATAACACAACAAACATTCAACTCAATCAGTGAAAAACCTCTTGCACCCATAGCTCCCTCCATTTGTATTCTGAAATAGTCGTCCTCAAAGAATTACAAATGGATAATAATGTGGCAATCTTACATTTTTCTCACAAAAGAGCGATACGATGATTTATTCTAAAAAATTTTTCCCGATTATACCCGAACCTCAGTCAGGAAACATCGCTGCCCCCCCACCTACATCGGACCGTAGGTTGACGCCAAGCACAGCGCAGCCCAACACCATTATTCAATTGCAAGAAGAAGCTCCGTTTCTGGATAGAAATTAAATGACATACTCTTTAATTTTGCTTAACAGGGAAGGATAACTCATTTCCAGCAGAACAGAGGCTTTTGATTTGTTGCCACCTGTTTTTATAAGAGCTTTTTTAATCATTGCAGCCTCAAGCCGTTTTTGTGCCTGTTTAACAGAAAAGCCCTCACAGCTGAATTCGTCTGTTTGTGTTGTTGCTTTTCCAGCAGCGATGGATTGAGGAATCTGGGCAACATCTATGGTGTCGCCATCCGTCAGCACCAAACCTCTCTGCATGACGTTTTCCAATTCCCTGATATTTCCCGGCCAGTGATAACGCAGCAGAAGATTCGTTGCCTCGGTGGTCACACTCTTAACAGCACAGTTCAGGCTCTTGTTATATTTCCCGATAAAATGTTTACAGAGAAGCGGAACATCCTCTATTCTGTCTCGTAAAGGTGGCAAAGGAATGGAGAGAACATTCAATCTGTAAAAAAGATCTTGCCGGAACGTGCCATTCGCGACATCACTCTGCAGGTTTTTTGCTGTCGCGGCAACGATACGGACATCCGTCTTTTTCACATTCGCGGAACCGACGGGACGGATCTCATTTTCCTGCAAAACACGCAGGAGCTTCACCTGCATGACCAGGGGCAACTCCCCTATTTCATCGAGAAACAATGTTCCGCCGGACGCTTCCTCAAACAATCCTTTCTTATTTGTATCAGCGCCGGTAAATGCTCCTTTCATGTAACCGAACAATTCACTTTCGAGAAGATCCGCCGGTATGCTGCCGCAGTTAATTGCATAAAACGGCATTGACTTTCGCGGTGATGCCAAATGGATACCTCTGGCAATCAGCTCTTTGCCCGTCCCGGATTCTCCGGTTATCAAAACCGTAGTGGGATACGGCGCAACTTTTTCCGCCACGGAAATGACTTTTGCCAGCTCAGCACTCTCTCCCACTATGGCCGTAAAACCTTCTCCTCGTGCATCAAGCTTTCTTTTCAGCTCTCTGTTCTCTTTTTTAAGCTGCTCACGCTCTTCGGCTTTCTTTAAGGTAAGCAAAACCTCGTCGGCTTTAAACGGTTTAGAGATAAAATCATAGGCACCTGCTTTCATGGCCTGCAATGCCAGATCGATACTGCCGTAGGCAGACATCATGATAACCGTGGTATCGCCCAGTACATCACTATTCTGTTCAAGAAACTCCAGGCCGCTCATGGTCGGCATGCGAATATCGCAGAGGATACAGTCATAGGTGGTACTTCTCACCATTTCGGTGGCCTCTGCACCATCCGCAGCGGTGGAGATGGTATAGCCGTGCCGCGCCAGCATCGCCTTCAGCATATGGCGCATATTTTCTTCATCGTCGATGATTAACAAATGTTGCATACTCAAAGGATCACCTTCAATCAATTTTGACATCCACTACCGAACCGGCAACACAATTCTTACACATGTCCCCGAGACACCATCACTCTCAAGAGAGATAGTCCCCCCACTGTTTTCGACAATCGAGCGGGAAACGGACAACCCCAGCCCCGTTCCCATACCCACCTCCTTGGTGGTAAAAAACGGATCAAAAACAGAAGATATATCGGAATCTTTTACCCCTTTGCCATTGTCGTGTATCGTCAGGACTGCTACTTTCCTCTTTTCTTCCGCAACCGGTTTACAGGAGATGGTAATTCTGCCTTCGCCATCGACTCGCTCAGCAACGGCATCAACTGCATTGAGTAGACAATTCAGCAACACCTGATGCAGGTCGGCCTCACTGCAGCAGGCCTGTTCCTCAAAATCGGCGCAATCGACAGAAAAGGTGATATCCTTGGCACTTTTCTGCTGCCTGAGCATTGCCACCAGCTCGTGAACCAGCGGCTGGATAGTGGTTCGTCCCTGGGTTCCCTGTTTCTTTGCAGCAAAATCGAGGAGCTGCCGGATAAGGCGATTCATCCTGTCGAGTTCTCTGCCGGCCCGGTCTACATACTGCCTGCGCTCGGCCTCCTCGACATCATCCCGACCCAGCAATTCGACATACCCTTGAATTATTCCCAGAGGATTGCCGATCTCATGCGCCAACCCGGCCGACAATCTGCCGACCACGGCAAACTTCTCCGCCTCCACCAGGGTCTTCTGATTGTGCAGCACCTTGGCGTTGGCCTGTTGCAGAGCCGTAATGGCCTCCTGCAGTTTGACATTATCCTGTTCGATTCTGGCAAACATATTTTGCAGGGCGCCGGCAACACTGGCAAACTCATTGCGCCGCATAGCGGCGGGAAAAAGGTCATCCTTTGGGATTTGCAATGATTCCGCCAGAACGACCAGTTGGTCAAGCGGCTTGACGACACTTTTTGTCATACGAAAAAAACCGATGGTGGTCAATATTATCAGGTTGACCAAGATATAGACCAGCACTATCGATTGGTTATCAAGTATAGCGTCATTCAGGCCGGATAGATGCAGAACCATGCCGAGCGCACTCTCTTCCCTGCAATATTCATGCAGAGGCACACCGATAGTAACAGTATTGTCGCGACCCCAAAATCCGGATAAGATATTTCCCTCAACCGTAATGGTCCTGGTCTGCGTCTCCACCGAGCGCCGCATGGCAGCTGGAACAACAGCAGGCACATCTGTACTCGAGAGCAGTTGGTTCTTGCGAAAAAGGACCAGATCACCATCAAGAGCTCCGATGTTTCGTTGATGGTAGAAAAACTCTTCCACCTCTTTGTCGGAATTTCCGCAGGATATGGTATGCCCATCCATCAACAACACCAGATGGGTAAAGCCTTGTTGCGTCACAACCTCCTGCAGATGTTTGTGCCAGAGCGTAAGAATGACAATATTGAGCAACAGCATACCGATACCAATCGGTATGGCTATATTGATTGCAATCGATAGCTTCAGCCCTTTAAATGACATACCCCACTCTTCAGTTCTCTGCTGCTGTCTTCTTGAGAATTATAAAATATTTTTACCTTATCCGGTTTTTGTTAATTTATTTTACAACAAAATGCTGTAAAAAATTATTGCAGGTGAGATAAAAAGCGGTTCTTGTAATACCAGAATTTTGCAATTGGTAAGACAAGAGATTTTGATATTACACTGCCCCCTTTAACAAAATGTTCGTTTATTAACAAGAAGAGCGAGAGAGTAGCCGGTGGTTCCGGCAAATCTTCGGTATCATCTTTGAACGTTGGACGAGATAGGTATACTCCCCGGAATACGGAATACCACACAGGGAATTTTCAAATGATTCTGTTTGAAAGTATCTGAAACCTGCCGCACCGCCTCCCCGATTATCTCGAGATTTCGAACAACTGCATCAATGGTCCGCTCATCACCGAGGAAGCGATCTTTATCGTATCCGGCAGTGTACCGTTGAATTTTTTCGATGGCGACCATGATATCCGCCAGAAGGATCTGATCGTCCCGGTTAGACATCGATCAAATCCTGTTCAATATACTGCCACATGTTCGGCTTGATGGCACGACGAGATACCAGGTCTACCTTGTGACCAAGACAGGCTTCCAGATCCTGGGCCAGGTTGATGAAACGGAGTCCTATGGAGCCGTCAACCTCGATCAGGATATCGATATCGCTCCCCTGGTGTTGGTCCCCACGGGCCCACGAACCGAACAAGGCCAACCGATGAACCGGGTACCGGGCCTGAACATCGTTTTTCACTGCTCGCAACTGCATCAGTATGGATTCTCGAGTTTGCATTTCCAGCACCATCAAAGTCGAATATGGTCATTGATTTCTATGATTTTGAATGTTTCTTCGTAAATGTTTTTCCGTGGTCCTATGGCAACTATTTCCAGGATTTTTTCCGGCGAAGCAACTGCTCGATAAATAATTCGGTATCTTTTGACACGATAACTTCTCAAACCGTTCAGTTCTTCTTTCAGTGCTTTGCCGCCGTTGGGGTTTTGTAGAAGAAAATGCAAAGCGTTCCTGATGTCAGCCTTAATAAGCGGATGAAGGTTACGAATGAGTGTAACAACGCCTTCAGGTACTCTGAGAAGATAATTGCCTTGCATAATAGTCTAATCAAAGAGCTCTTCGAGGGTGTATAGAGATGCCTTATCTTTTTTCAGTGCAATCAGACCTCTTTTTATCTCTTTCATGAAATCCGTGTCAAATCGGATGTGCATGGTTTCCCGCCAGCTATTAAACTCGTCGGGACTCACCAGGATTGCGACCGGCTTTCCGTTTTTGGTGATCACAACTTCTTCATGGGTTGTATTCACAGAATCCGTCAATGCACTTAATTTCATTTTGGCTTCAGAAACTGACAAAGTAGTCATATTTTGACCTCAATTTAGGTTGATCTATATTATGACCAATTATAATTTTTGTAGCAGGGTATGTCAAGGGAGTATGAATTGACACCCGACGCATTGAGCGGAATAACCTTGACCATAGGCTTTCCGGCCTTGGCGATGACGAACGGTTCACCCTTGGTGGCTTGTTCCACAACCCACCCCGCCAGCCAAAAACCACACCACAGTGCAGTAACCAAAGGAAAAACCGCAACACCAATCGTTTTCCCACGCCACCTTCCAGGCAATCCAAACAAAATTTTGATTCCAGCAGACAGAAAAGATATGCTGACGCATCAGAAATTCTGATTGCGTATGAAACTCAGCTGCTCTTTCCGTCATTCCCGCGCAGGCGGGAATCCAGAGATCATGCGAGAAATGGTTCCCCGCCTTCGCGGGGATGACACTTCTTTTAGTCTTTACAAAGCAGCCTTTCCGGCATATACTGGGGCATATGCTAACGTCTTATAAACAAAGGAGGTGCTACATATGCAACCAGAACGACATGTCCGCCTGTTTCGCAATGGACGGAACCAAGCATTAAGAATTCCAAAAGAATTTGAATTGGAAGGAAATGAAGCCATTATTCACAAAGACGGCAACCGCCTCATTGTCGAACCGGTAAAGAAAACAAGCCTGCTTGGACTATTAGCCAGTTGGGAACCCTTTGAAGATGATTTACCAGAAATTTCCGACGCCCAAATTGAGGCAGAGGATATTTTTTGATATGGTCAAACCAAAATACCTTTTAGACACCAATATTCTATCGGAATTGATCAAACAACCAAAGGGATACACAGCTCAGAAAATTGCATCTCTTAAAAATGCTGACTCGTGTTGCACAAGCATAATAGTTGCCTGTGAATTACGCTATGGCGCCCTCAAAAAAAACACGCATGCTCTGACATCCAAGGTTAACCAGCTACTCGAAGCAATAGAAGTTTTACCTTTGGGGCAGGATGTCGAGGCATATTATGCTAGACACAGGGTTGCTTTGGAACTCGCTGGAACTCCCATCGGGAGTAATGATTTACTGATTGCATCCCAGGCAAGCGCCTTGGACCTTACGATCATCACGGGGAATGTTAAAGAATTTTCCCGCATTCCTGATTTGGTCGTTGAGAACTGGCTAACTTCAGAATGAAATAGAGCGTAAAGCCCAATTGTCAAGCCCCCCTCCCATAAAAGATTGACAGTACAAAGAAGGTTTGAGGCTTTACACGCGCCGACCTGGAAAGTTGGAAGGTGAGAACAGGAATGCAGAAAATACTTAGAGACAATCTTGATAAGATCAAGACGTTATGCATAAATCATAATGTCAAATCGTTGTTTGCATTTGGTTCTGTGTGCACTGATGAATTTAACGACTCAAGCGATGTTGATTTGCTGATCTCTTTTAATCCGATGGATTATGGCGATTATGCTGATAATTATTTCACAGTTGCAGATAAGTTTGAGGAAGTATTGCACAGACCCGTTGATTTAGTAACAGACAAATCAGTATCGAATCCGTACTTCATTGATTTACTGAACCAGACAAAAACTCTAATTTATGAAAACCGAAATTAAAAAACTTCTCTTCGATATAAAGGAGTCAATTGATTCCATTGAAAGTTATCTTGGATAATGAAAGAGATTTTAACATTTATCAGAATAATAAAATGCTGCGGCGTGCTATTGAGAGAGAATTTGAAATTATTGGAGAAGCAATGCGCAGGATTGACGAACTTGATGGTAAAATTAATATTTCGGCTAAAAAACAGATCATCAGTATGCGAAACAGGGTGATTCACGGCTATGATTCGATTGATAATACAATAGTATGGGGAACCATTGTAAGGCACCTACCAATTCTTAAAAAGGAAATTCAAGCATTGTCGGAATTTTCTGCATGAGAAGCCTGTTTCAGGAGACTGAGACAAACCACGTTTTCTAACCAAGTCACCTAAAAGATAGAGCTTTTTTATTCATCAGCGAACTTGCCCATCTGGGAGACGAGCTGTCGGATCGATGCAAAATAGTGTTTGGTGATAAGATTATGTGCTTCATCAGCTATTTTCTCATCATAGGTGTGAGCTAGAAGGTTGCGTTTGGCAAGCATTTCGAGCCAGAGTTCGCCATTACTCAGCAGATTGTACCGGTATGCCTGCTTTATGACTTCCCTTGGGAATGGTGCTGCAACTCCCATGTCTAGAAGTTAAATTCTTTAAACACGTTATATGCAACATAATGACCCGATAATTACATTGGCCTGTCTCCGTTTCGTACTTTATCTATGCACGAAAGTATGAACATCAACCAAGCGGGAACCAATACAAGACTCTGCAATTTTCAAGTCGAAATCCGCCTGTAAGTTCATCCAGTATTGCGGTGACTGATCGAAGGCGCGGCCAAAGAGCAGCGCCAATTCTGCCGTTACCGGGCGCGCTTCTCTGGTGACATGTGATATACGCATGGGAGAAACACCAATCGCCCTGGCAAATTCTGCTTGAGATATATTCAACTCCTCCAGTATTTCAGTCAGATACGCACCAGGATGGATTGCGGGTAATCCGTTATACGTCATAATACGACCTCCTCAGTGGTAGTCGACAATTTCAACATCGAAGGCATGTCCCCCTTCGAACCGAAAACAAACCCGCCACCGGCTGTTGATACGGATGCTCCATTGGCCGTTCCTGTCACCCGTGAGTTTTTCTAAATGATTGGACGGCGGTAGGCGTAAATCCTCAATCTTCGTGGCGGCATGTACCTGATTCAAACGCATCGCAGTTCGTTTCAATATCTTTGCCGGCAATCGACGTGATTTGCCGGTTGCAAAGAAATTTTCGGTTTCAGATGACGAAAAGGTTTGAATCATAGCCCAACCGTAAACAATTTGTTTACTTGTGTCAAGTCTAATGTTTTCCCACTCCTACTTCCAGGCAATCCAAACAAAATCTTGATTCCAGCAGACAGAAAAGATATGCTGACGCACCAGAAATACTGATTGCGTATGAAACTCAGCTGCTCTTTCCGTCATTCCCGCGTAGGCGGGAATCCAGTGATCATGCGAGAAATGGTTCCCCGCCTTCGCGGGGATGACGACCGTGCGGTATTTTATCTCTTTTTACGATGGAGAGGTGCAATAAAAAGCGGTTCTTGTAATGCCGGGTTTTGCAATTGGTGAGACAAGAGATTTTAAATTTACACTGACTCCTTTAATATGCCCAGATAGGTATACTGTTGTCCCCGGAATACAACAAAAATTGTTGCTTATAAGCGAGAAGAGCTAAATAGTAGTTTGTGGTATCGGCAAATCTTCGGTTTCTTTCTGAAAACAGGACGAGACATATGTCCCCGGAATAGTTTATTAAGTGAGGATATCAAATGGACACTAACAATAAGGTAGCATCCAGAATGAAAATACAGCTGTTTCATAAAAACCAGGTGTTCCGCCACCGGCATCCTACGGAGGCATAAATTCAACAATTAAACAACGTCTCCCTTTCTTCGCAGGGCTAATACATAAATCCTAACAGCCACAAGGGCAGCTTGTTTTTAAATCCGACTTCTATATCATCCGCCACCACGTAACTGTTCTCAACATCGTTTATCTGTTTGAAGTCCTTTCCTTTACCACCAATCTCAAAGGTATACTGTCCATTAACGACAAAGTCTCCCCGATCCGATAGTTCAAGCGCTCCTTCGAACAGCTGGGGATGAACCGTACTCGCATTACGGATCTGATTAACAAAAAACAGCTCCCGAAGAGTTCCTCTATTCACTTCATCAGCAATTGCATACATCAGATTAGCGTTCTCCAGTAGAATCTTCTCTGGTTTGGTCAGGACGGCATAACCTCGTCCCCGGGACCTGATGAGATTCAGCAATCGACCATCCTGGAGTTTCTCCAGATACTCATACAATCTCGGTCTTGATATTTCCGTTGCCTCTGCCAGTTTTGAGATATTGGGGACAAACGGCACCCCGGTTGACAAAAGATAAAGAAGTTTTTTAAGCTTGGAAACCTGGCGAGGTTCGATCCGATTGACAAAAGGAAGATCGACCTCAAGAATGTGATTGATTATTTCGCGGACTTTGAATGTGTAGAATTTTTTTCCCTCAAGAAAGAAGGGGTAGTAGCCTCCCTGGAGATAATGCTTGAATTCACGCAGTGGTTTGATCTCTTGGCTGATGGTAGCGGCAATTGTCTGGTGCTTCGCAAGAATTTCTTCCAACGAACAGGCCGGATATTCTTTATCGAGACTGAAATTGATATATTCCCGTAGAGACAAGCCATGCAGGTAGAATATGATCGCACGGCGGGAAAGATCAGCCTTCTGCTTGGTAATTTGCAGAAGACTGGAACCGGAAAAGACAACTTTGAGGCCCGGAAAGCTGTCATAGATCGCCTTAACATGCACCGACCAGTCAGGGTACTTGTGTATTTCATCTACCAGGAGCAGTTCGCCTCCCAACTGATGAAACTCGCGGGCGAATTCGAAAAGGTCTTGAGCCTGAAAGAAAGGAGTGTCTACAGAGACATAGATTGCTCGGTCGCTACTGCCGTACTGGTCGCGGACATGCTGTAGCATCAAGGTTGTTTTGCCGGTGCCCCGTGCACCGAGAATGCCGATGCAGCGTTCATTCCAGTCAATCCGGTCGCAGAGATACCGTTTCGTCCGGCTCACGGACTCGATCAAACGCAGTTGTTCTCTAAAAATATGTTCCACTATGACTTCCGTAATTGAAGATTTCGTAATTCATTCATGACCCCAGACCAGCCGAGCGGGATAGCAAATAGCAGCCATATACGAACTGCTGTATATGTAAAATACATTTTACATATATTGGAGGATAATGCAACTTACATTTAAAGAAATGAACGGGGTGACAGGACAGGCGACGTTTTTATTACTCTTAACGATGGAGAGCGATAAATTTCACTCCGCCCTCTTTTCTTCGCCTGGGGCAGCTGCAGAATATATGGTAATCCCGTTTTCGAGGATATGTCGCCTCAGTTCTTTATTCTCGGTTGTTTCAAAATGGACAACGTCAAAAAAGTGAGGAATGGTTGTCTCTTCCTCCAGGTACGATTGAAATGCCGTGACGATTTTACTTTCCACTTCATGACCGGAAAGAGCAAGATCGATGTCTGAGCCGGACTTGGCATTGCCGAGAGCCCATGAGCCGAAAAGGACAATCTTTTCAATTTGCGGATAGCGCCTGGCCGTATCAACAATTTGCCTGACTATATGTTCCGGTAAAGATAGAGCGTTTTTATTCATCAGCAAACTTGCCCAGCTGGGAGACGAGCTGTCGGATCGATGCAAAATAGTGTTTGGTGATAAGATTATGTGCTTCATCAGCTATTTTCTCATCATAGGTGTGAGCTAGAAGGTTGCGTTTGGCAAGCATTTCGAGCCAGAGTTCGCCATTACTCAGCAGATTGTACCGGTATGCCTGCTTTATGACTTCCCGTGGGAATGGTGCTGCAACCCCTTGGCTTTCCAGATAATCCTTCAAAGTTTTCCAGCAAAGTTCGAAAGTGAATTCGAAACTCTGTATAATCCCCTGGACTTCGATTTCATTAGGAGATTCGAGAAGAACCCCTTTTTCCAGTTGACGAAACGCCTTAACCAGATTGCTATACCTCTGACGCCATCGTATGTTTTTCAGCTCGTCCACAATAAATGCACCAGTTTATCGCCAGGAGTCATTTGCCTATGGCTTTTCACCCTATCTTATCCGGCCATAATCGGCCTGGAAGGTTGGCGTATTTCGAAATAAGCCAAAATTGAATATGGTCTTTGATTTCCATTAGTCCCTATAAGATGTTCAATATGTTATCATATCAAAGTTATCGTAGAAATACTTACATGTCTAGAAGTTAAATTCTTTAAACACTTGATACACAACATAATGACCCCATAATTACGTTGGCCTGTCCCCGTTTCTTGTTTTATCTATGCACGAAAGTATGAACATCAACCAAGCGGGAACCGATACAAGACTCTGCAATTTTCAAGTCGAATGTTTCCCCACTGCTACTTCCAGGCAATCCAAACAAAATCTTGATTCCAGCAGACAGATAAAGATATGCTGACGCATCAGAAATTCTGATTACGTATGAAACACAGCTGGTGGTTCCGGCAAAGCTTCGGTTCCATCTTTCAAGATTGGACGAGATAGGTATCCCCGGAATACCCTTGTAATACCAAAATTTTGCAATTGGTAAGACAAGAGAATTTAATATCTGATTACGTACGAAGCTCAGCCAAATCGGATGCGCTGCTAATGACTTGGTAG
>CAYUPL010000069.1:13573-16941 GCA_964446655.1 uncultured Desulfopila sp. | reverse complement strand
ACGAACTTCTCACCAGATCTGCTGAACAGCGTAATCGTCCCGACGGCACCCCTTACAGAAGCCTTAATCACAGCAACGAACAGCTCCTCGCCAAACAGGCTGGGTGCTCTTTGAAAGAGGTGCAGGTGGCCGCACTGCAACAGGGCATCATTCCGGAACGATACTGTCGTAATCAGAGCACTTTCAGCAGTGCCGACCAGATAACTCTGCTCAACGCCCATGTCGCCGTTATCGGCCAGGGAGGTCTTGGTGGAACCGTTACGGAAATTTTAGCCCGCCTTGGTATAGGTAAGCTGACTCTGGTGGATGGCGACGTTTTTGAAGAAAGTAATCTTAATAGACAGTTACTTTCCACCATCAACTCCCTTGGGATGAAGAAGGCCGATGCCGGCAGACAACGAGTGCAGGCCATCAATCCGGCAGTGGAGGTCGATGTCGTCACCGAATTTTTCACCGAAAAAAATGGCCTCACCCTCCTTCAAAATGCACAGGTGGCAGTGGATTGCCTCGACTCCATCCCCAGTCGTTTCGTTCTGGAAGAGGCCTGTCGCCGTTGCAATATTCCCATGGTTTCCGCCGCCATCGGCGGCAACAGCGGCCAGACCATGGTGATTTACCCGGAAGATGTCGGGCTATGTCAAATCTACGGCGGCAGGGCTTCGGCCGCACAGAAGGGAGTTGAGAAAAGACTGGGCACACCATGCTATACAGCAACATTTATGGCCGCCATTGAATGTGTCGAAATCGTCACTATTCTCTGTAAAAATGGTTCTGCTTTACGAAACCGCCTCCTAATGGTCAACCTGGAGGATAAGAGCATCGAGAATATTTCATTTGGCTGAAACTCTCCACCGGCGGCGCGGAAAAATATTTTCATTCGGCAAGTCTTTAATAACCTGATGTAAAAACACTATTTGGGCACACTAGGTAAAAATACCTACTCAAAATTCCGTGTTTCTACCTATAGGCATTTTTTCTTAAGCATTGTATATTCGAATTAATCAGGGGAGAATCGCACATAACCGCGGGGTACATCAGCCTGCTCACCAAGAGCACTGCAAAGACAAACAGCCGGTAAATCAGCTGTGCATTTTGACGGCAGCAGAGCCCGTGGTATTGTTTTACCCACCCCTTCCGCAGCACCTCCCCTTGACAGGAAAAAGTGTTTATTTAGATATTTCTTTTACTGAGCCACTGCCTATGAAAACAGACAAGCTTCAGTCCTACCGTTACAACGGCTCGAATGAGCTCTCGCCTTCGGCTCGCCCCGGCACATCGGGCAGTATTGCTCAGTTTAACGATTTCATGCAAGGCGACAGCAGTGTTTTAAATACTCCAGGGCTTATAGAGCATATGGCGCAATATGTGTTCATGCTGTACCGGAATGGCAGTATGCAGCAAACTCTCTTGCTTCTCGAACAGCTGGGAGAAGCCACCTTAAGCAAAAATCTACAACATCGAGAACACGCCCTGATAGTACTGTCTCTTGTCGCCGCCAAGGTCTTGGAAGAAAACAATGAAGATCTGCTCGAAGCCATTTCCTTGCTGCTTATCCGCTGGCTGAAAAAAGAAAATGAATATGTCAGCGGTTTTGAATATATCTGTTTGCAGCTGGGGAAACTTATACAAAAGATGCTGGAGGAAAACCTCTGGTATCAAGCTGAAGACCTTATCGCTGTTCTCAGTGATATCAAGAAAGGTACTCTGCAAAAGCATAAACTGATTAAACAGATAATTTCCAGAACCCACGGCATGATTGCCCGGCAAACCTCGCTCGACCAGCTGACCTGGGGCTATATCGACAGTCGCAGTGGAAAAAGCGGTGTCGCCGCGACACTGCTTGTCCAGCTGGGAGACAAGTCGGCACCACACCTCGTCCAAACCCTTTCTACGTGTGAGGACAAAGAACAACGCTTCCGGTTGATAGACTTGATTCCGGCCACCGGCGATGATGCCATACCTCCTCTTCTCCAAAAGCTGCAGGGCAATCCGCCCTGGTACGTCAGCAGAAACATCCTTCTGATACTGTCAAGAATAGCCGATCCGGCCCTGTTCGAAATCGTTAAACCCTTTGTGCAACACAAGGATATCCGGGTGCAGCAGGAAGCTGTGCAGTGTATCGCAGCGATGAATGGCGAACAGAAAGTTTCCAGGCTGCTTGAGGCCCTCAATCTTTGCGACCACCGCATCAAACCACAGCTTATCGGCATGCTCGGCCCTTTAGGGGAGGACAGGATCGGTGCTGTTTTCCTTGGCCTGTTAAACAATATTACCATTTTTGAAGGTGCTCTGCAGAACAGCATCATCCGGGAAATCTGCAAATTCCTCCCTGCCTATGCAGCGGAAAAATCATTTGCCGCGCTGGAAAACCTGGTCGCCAAGCAAAAATCGAGAAGGCACCTAACAGAAGAAACGCTTGCAACCATTGAACAAACCTGTGCCATTCTCCGCAACAATATCGATTCCACGACTCTTCCGGACTGGGTCACATTAATTGAACCCCAAGCCGCCGCCGTTGTTGCCCCAGCTGGGCCGGCACCGGAAAAAGCATCACCGACCATTGCAAACGCTGCTGTTTCCGAGGAGAAATGGTTTAGCCTGGTTTTGACGGATCCGAACACCCCGGCAAAGCTCAAACAACATCTGCGCAATAGAGCGGATTTCTACGCCCGGCTCAGCCACGAAGAATTCCTGGTTTTCTCGGCGCTCCTCGTCCCGAAAACCTATAAAAAAGATGATCAGATCACGGCAGTTGGCGATGTCCACTCCACCCTCTTTTTCATAGAAGAAGGTGGCATACATCTTACTTTTGCCGAAGATGACATCATAACCAGCGCAAAGACACTTGAAACAGGTGATCTGTTCGGTCATGAAGTTTTCATGAACGGCTCGGAATGGCCCGTTGCCCTCAAAGCAGTGCAGGACACTACCGTTTTCCTCTTTGACCAGGAGCAGCTCCTCAGCCTGCAGCGGGGTTATCCGGAATTATGCCGAAAATTCCTGGAGTATTGCCGGCACAACGATTTCATCATGGGACTCCATCGGGCAGTTTGCCGTAAGCCGCCCCCAGACGAAGAAGCAATACCTTTCACCGGCGACATTGGCGACCATATCGCCGACAGCTGGGTAATCGACCACCTTCCTCATGGTTTCTGCTTTTGTTTCACCCTGCCACAGGGGATCGATTATACACTTTTTGCAGAAAGAGAATTGCGGGTCAGTTTTGCCCGGGAGAACAACATTCCCCTAAAAGTCAAAGCGCACACAGCCGGACTTAAATTTTTACGGGAAGAAAACCGCAGACTCTGCATATTTGCCCGTTTCCGTCAAAAAACAGATCCTGCTGTGCATCGGTGTATCGCCATTTC
>CAYUPL010000069.1:0-13473 GCA_964446655.1 uncultured Desulfopila sp. | reverse complement strand
CAATAGTTGAAGAAAGCAGGTCCACTGCAACACTGGAAGGGGCCGGAGTGCATCTCAGGCGTGGTTTCGGGTTCGACAACCCCCAGGCCCACGATCCTTTCCTCCTCTTCGACGATTTTCGCTCCGACACGCCGGCACAGTATGTCAAGGGCTTCCCCTGGCATCCTCATCGCGGCATCGAAACCATCACTTATGTTCTCAAAGGCGATGTCGAACATGGCGACAGTCTCGGCAACAAAGGCGTTATTTCCGGGGGAGATGTGCAGTGGATGACGGCGGGCAGCGGCATCATCCACCAGGAAATGCCCAAAGGCGATGAGAACGGCGCCATGCATGGTTTTCAACTCTGGCTCAACCTGCCGGCCAAAGAAAAGATGTGCCGGCCGTGCTACCGGGATGTCACCAGCGATGTCATTCCAAGCATCACGCTGGACAGTGGCGCCGAGTGTAAAATCATATGTGGAGAAATGGCCGGCACCGAAGGCCCTGTGCAGGGTATCAGCACCGATCCGCAATATTATGATATAACCCTGCCCCCGGACACCAGCTTCGCCTATCCCACCAGATACAGTGACAGGGCGATTGCTTACGTTATTGGAGGATCGGGCAGATTTACGCCACAGAGTGTTACGAGCAGCATCGACAGGACCCTGATTCTTTTCGGCGATGGTGATGAAGTGCAAATCCATGCCGACAAGGGCGGGCTGCGCTTTCTCCTTTTTTTAGGGAAACCCCTGGGCGAGCCCATTGCCTGGCAGGGTCCCATTGTGATGAACACCCAAAAAGAGCTGGAGCTTGCCTTTCTGGAATACCGCCAGGGCTCATTTCTCAAACATGACAAGCCTCGCCTCTGAAGCAACTCGGTTGTCTCTATTTTTTCCTCGGAGGCAAACCGTCTGTGATAGAGCCGTCCACTATTTCACAGGCGAAGGCAAAGGTCTCCGCCAATGTGGGATGGGCATGGATGGTTTCGCTGATGTCCTCGGCATCGGCACCCATTTCCAGAGCCAGAACAGCCTCATGAATAAGCTCTCCGGCGTTTTGCCCACATATGGCCGCCCCGATAATACGCCCGGTCTCTTTGGAAAATAACGCCTTGGTTGCCCCTGAAGCTGCTCCTGCGGTCAAGGCGCGACCGCTGGCGCCCCAGGAAAATTTGCCCTTGTCATAAGCAATCCCCTTTTCCTTTGCCTCCTTTTCCGTCAACCCCATCCAGGCCACTTCCGGATTGGTATAGGCCACCGAAGGGATGGTCAGGGGAGAAAAGGCCGCCTTGTGCCCCGCTATTACCTCCGCGGCCACCTTGCCCTGATGGGTTGCCTTATGGGCCAGCATGGGCTCCCCCGTGACGTCGCCGATGGCAAAAATGCTGGGGACAGAGGTTTGCTGTCTCTCGTCCACCTCTATAAAGCCTCGTTTTCCTGGAGTAATGCCTGCATTCTCCAGTCCTATGCCCTCGCTGTTGGGCTTTCTGCCGATGGCGACCAGGACGGCGTCGTAATCCGCTGTCTCCTCCGAGTCCTTATCGGCAAAGGTGACCGTAAGAGCTTTTTTCTGCGCCGCAATATTACTGACCTTGGTTTTGGTGAGAATCTTGTAGTTCTTTTTCAATTTCTGCAACAGCGGCTGTACCATGTCTTTGTCCGCCGGTGGAATAATCTGCTCCAGCATCTCCACAATGGTCACCTTCGCTCCGAGAGCGTTGTATACCTGCGCCATCTCAAGACCTATTATGCCACCGCCTACGATGAGAAGACGGCCGGGTATAAAGGGCAACTGCAGAGCGGCCGTGGAGTCCCAGATACGCGAGTCCTCAGGCAGATCCGGCAAAACAAACGGTCTCGATCCTGTGGCAATGATCCCATGTTTGAACCGGACCACCTCGTCATCCTCGGCGCCACTCACCTTGATGGACTGTTTATCCTGGAAGACCCCCTCCCCTGTCATTCGCGTAATTTTCCGGGCCTTGACCAGACCATCCAGTCCCTCGGTCAATTTGACCACAATCTCTTCCTTTTTGGCGCGCATGGTTTCAAGGTCGATGTCCGGCTCCTTATAGGTGATGCCAAAATCTGCGATCTGGCGGGCCTCTTCAATAATCGCCGCTCCATGCAGCAAAGTTTTGGAAGGAATGCACCCCACGTTCAGGCAGACACCCCCCAGACGCTTTTGCCGTTCTATCAGACAGACGCTTAAACCGAGATCTGCAGCACGAAATGCCGCGGTATACCCTCCCGGACCGCCCCCCAGGACGACAAGATCAAATGATGTTTTCCGGCTCACGTTTCACCCCCCGACTATATTAATGCTCTTCTGAGATCTTCAATTCGTCTCCCCAGAGCCCGGCAGAACCGGGCTGCTTCCGCTCCGTCGATGACCCGGTGATCATAGGACAGAGAATAGGGCAGGGTAAGTCGTGGTTTAAAAATCTGCTCTTCTTCATGCCAGACGGGTTTTAGATAATTGCGGGAAAGCCCCAGAATCGCCACCTGAGGACTATTCACAATGGGCGTGAAGCCTGTTCCGCCAATGCCACCCAGGCTGGATATGGTAAAGGTGGCGCCCTGCATATCGGCTATGGCCGATTTTCCCTGACGAGCTGCATCGCTGAGACTTTTCAGTTCCCGGGCTATTTCTCTGATACCTTTTTTATCGACATCCCGTATCACCGGAACCACCAGCCCCTTTGGTGTATCCACGGCAATACCAATATTATAAAACCGTTTCACAATCAGAGCGTCCTCGCCGGGCACCAGAGAACCGTTAACATAAGGAAACTCTTTCAGGGTCGCCATCACCGCCTTGGTGATAAAAACCAGGGGACTGTAGCGCGGATCGTCTTTTTCCGCCTCGCTGTTCATCTGAGCACGAAAGGCCTCCAGATCGGTGATGTCGGCCTCATCAAAATGGGTCACATGAGGAATGGTCACCCAGCTCCTGTGGAGATGCGGCCCGGCAATTTTCTTGATCCGGCTTAAGGATATCTTTTCGCTTTCGCCGTATTTACTGAAATCTTCCAACGGTTTTTCCGCAAAGGGACTGTCTGCCGAAGCCGTACCGGTCTGCCCCGCCAGAGCATCTTTGACATGCTTCTGCACATCGTCCTTCTGAATACGTCCTTTCGGCCCTGCACCGGTAAGGCTGCCAAGTTCGACACCGAGTTCACGGGCATAGGCACGTACCGACGGAGTAGCATGATACTTCCCCGATGTGTCACTTTCCTGCTCTTCCTCCTCTTCGTCCTGCTCGGCCGCCGATGTGGCGGACGCATCCTTTTCCTCCGCGTCACCCTCCTTTTCCCTGGGTTCGGCCTTCTGCCGTGGTTCCTTTTCTTCTTCTTTTTTCTCTTCCTCTTTTTTCTCTTGTGCCGGTGTCTCTTTCTCCTCATCATCTGAGGATGAAGGCTGTTCCGTATCGGCAAGCTCCAGCAAAACTATGTCGTCTCCGCTTTTGATACTCTGCTCCTCTTTAACGTAGATCTCTTTTACGGTGCCGGCGAAAGGAGAGGGAATATCCATGACCGCCTTTTCACTTTCCAGGGCAATCAGAGGATCCTCAACTGCAATCGTATCTCCCTGCGAAACGTAGACCTCTACAACGGTGATGTCCTGCACATCTCCAAAATCGGGAACCGTGACCTTTTCTGTGGCCATCCTTTCTCTCCTTGGTTTATCTATCTGGTTAGTGAATGGTTCGTGTCGGGATTTATGCCATATTTCTTCATAGCCTTTTCCACGGTATTCTTCGGTATTTTCTCCAGCTCAACAAGGGCATGGAGTGCCGCTATAACGATATGATATCTGTCCACTCCAAAAAAATCACGCAGCTTCTCCCGAGAATCACTGCGGCCGAATCCATCGGTCCCTAAAACCGTGAGAGGGTTAGGGATACACCTGCGCAGCTGTTCGCCATAAGCCTGGACATAATCCGTACTGATGATGGCCGGCCCTTCGTGCCCGGCAAGCATCTCTGCCACAAAAGAGTTTTTTTTCTTTTTGCGGGGATGTTTCCTGTTCCATTCCTCGGCAATCATGGCCTGCCGGTGCAATTGGTTGATTCCCAGCACCGACCAGATATCGGCCTGCACGCTGAAGTCCTTCTGCAAAAGATCCGCCGCCGCAATCACCTCACGAAAAATGGCGCCGCTGCCCATGAGCTGGACCCGCAAATCGCCCTTTTCCCCCCGGCGAAAAAGATACATGCCTCTGTTAATATCCTCCTCCACCTTTTCGGGCATGTCCGGCTGGGTATAGTTCTCGTTGAGCAGGCTGATATAATAGAAGACATCATCTTCATCTCCATACATCCGCTGCAGACCTTTCTTGACCAGCACGGCAACTTCATAGGCAAAGGTCGGGTCATAGGCGAGACAGTTCGGTACAGTCGAGGCATACAGCAGGCTCTGTCCATCCTGGTGCTGCAATCCTTCACCGTTGAGGGTTGTACGTCCCGAAGTGGCGCCCATGAGAAAACCGCGAGTGCCGGCATCGGCCGCCGCCCAGATCTGATCACCCACCCGCTGGAAACCAAACATGGAATAGAAGGTGTAGAAAGGAATCATCGGAATGCCGTAATTGCTATGGGCGGTTCCGGCAGCCATCCAGGTGGAAATGGCGCCCGCCTCGGTGATACCCTCTTCAAATATCTGCCCTTTTGGATCTTCTCTGTACCAGGCCACTGTTTCCGAATCCTGCGGTTCATACAACTGCCCGCTGGGCGCATAGATACCGAGCTGGCGGAAAAGGCCTTCCATGCCGAAGGTGCGGGCTTCATCCGGGATGATAGGTACGATATGTTTGCCGATGTTTTCGTCCTTAACCAGGTTGCCGAGTAAACGAACAAAAGCCATGGTGGTGGAAAGCTCCCGCTCCTTGGAGGATTTAAGCAACGGCGCAAACACTTTGTCTTCCGGCAGTTTCACTCCAATTTCGGCCGTTTGACGAAAGGGTACGGCACCGCCCATGGCCTTGCGGCGCTCCTGCAGAAACTTCTCTTCACCACTGCCTGCTTTCGGCCTGATGAAGGGCAACTTTTCCAGTTCCTCATCCTGGAGAGGCACATGAAAACGATCACGAAAGGCCTTGAGCGACTCCAGATCCATTTTTTTGACATTATGGGCGACCATTACCGACTCTCCGGAATGCCCCATGCCGTATCCCTTGATGGTTTTCACCAGGATAACCGTCGGCTTGCCTTTATATTTGCTCGCTGCGGCAAAGGCGGCAAACACCTTGCGGGGATCGTGCCCTCCCCGGCTCAACTGCCACAATTCCTTGTCACTGATATCTTCGACCAGGGCCTGTAGCCCGGCATCGTCGCCAAAAACCTTCTCCCGCAGATATTCCGGCCCCCTGGCACGAATTGTCTGGTAATCACCATCGACCATGGAGCCTAGTTTTCTGAGCAGTAGTCCCTCTTTGTCCCGCTGCAGGATTTTATCCCATTCGCTGCCCCAGATAAGCTTAATGACATGCCAGCCGGCCCCGCGAAAGCGGCCTTCCAGCTCGTCAATAATTTTACCGTTGCCGCGTACCGGCCCATCAAGGCGCTGCAGGTTGCAATTCACCACAAAGATGAGATTATCAAGTTTTTCCCGCGAGGCTACCGTCAGAGCCCCGAGAGATTCCGGCTCATCCGATTCGCCGTCACCCATGAAGACCCAGACCTTTCTGTCACCGGCCTGCCGTAATCCACGACTATCCATATACCGCATAAACCTGGCCTGATAAATGGCGGCCATGGGCCCAAGTCCCATTGAAACCGTGGGAAACTGCCAGAAATCAGGCATCAGGTACGGGTGTGGATAGGAGGAAAGTCCGCCTCCGTCCACCTCGCTGCGAAAATTGTCGAGCTGCTCCTCCTCCAGTCTCCCTTCCACATACGCCCGGGCATAGATCCCCGGAGAGCTGTGCCCCTGAAAATAGATCATATCGGCGCCATCAGGTGCATCCGGCCCACGGAAGAACCAGTTGAAACCCACCTCGTACATGGCCGAAACAGAAGTATATGTGGCGATATGCCCTCCCAGCCCCTTACCGTCTTTATTGGCTCTGGCCACCATGGCCATGGCGTTCCAGCGGACGAAAGCGGCGACATTTCTTGCCACACCGGAGTCTCCCGGTATCTTTTCGCCCTCTTCGGGAAGAATGGTGTTGCAGTAGGGAGTGAGAATACCGGGATGAGTTTTTACGCCCCGGGCCCATGCCCGTGCCACTAGTTCCTGCAGGAGAAAATCGGCCTTTTCGCCGCCTTCATGTTCAATGACGCCGTCAAGGGAATCAAGCCAGTCCTCGGTTTCCCGAGGATCCGGGTCTTTATAATAGGAACTCATGCGTTACCTCGTCTGCTGTAAGAAGATGCCTTGTATTGAGAAAAGTATACTCTGTAGAGATACCATTTTTTACACCCGGCAATCAAGCCGGTGGTGCAAAAAGTCGCGGCTCATTGCGCCACGGTTCTGTCTATAGAATCAATTTCGATATTTCTCGCATCAAGTCAGGCTGCCCGCTCTCCGCTGCGGCAAAAAGTCGGAAAAGCTGCATTGCGAGTGATCCGGGCTAGAGATACAATTGAGCTTTATGCAAATATGCTCATGGATATAACATCTGTCCTGCTCTTCCCCGATCGGGCTCATATTTTTGTGGACAAGCCGGCTGTTTGATGCTTTACAGTTCAGAAGAACGATGCCCGTCGAGTTCGTTATCGCGACAATCTGTGGCAAACATTTATAACAACACAATGGTTAAAATGGCAGAAAAACAATCCTTCACAGCACCCCAGACAGCGCGACTGGGAAGAATCGGATACCGCCCTTTCTGGATATTGAAGCTTTCCATTCTATTACGGGCCATACATCAGGTTGGTGCCGCGGTTTTTCTGGCATCCTACCTTCTTGACCCCATTCCCGGACCACCCTCTTTTTACGTTTTTGTCGCTCTCTGCAGCGGCGCTCTCCTCCTTATGGCAGAGTGGATGCGGCATAGAGAAATCTACCGGGAGCTCTCCGGAGCGAGCACCTTTTTCAAGCTTTTTCTTTTAGGCTTGGCTTATCATGGCTTTTTTCCGGCAACAGCAACGGTACTGGCGGCCTTTTTCCTGGCCTCCATCGCCTCTCATGCACCGAAACAGTACCGCCATCGCCTTCTTTATTAGTGCCCCTGAGCCGACATGTACGGACCCAATTTTTGACGAAACCCATCCGGCATCACGGCCACCTTTCTTTTTTCATAGTCAAAAACCAGGAAGGTGGTGAACCCTCGCAAAACCGGTTCTTGATCAGTATCTCTTTCTATCTCGTACTGAAGTATGAATTTTTTCCCCTTCATTGCCGTCACGGTAACCCAAACCGACAACTCTTCATGCAGAAACACCTCACGGAGATACCTGACACCGCTTTCCACCATGATAATACCGCGCCCATCACCAATATCTTTTTCGGAATAGCCAAGGGACTGCAAAAAATGGAGCCGGGCATCCTGAAAAACAAGCAACGCCTTATCATTGCCCATATGACCGCCATAATTGATATCGCCGATTGTCACTCTGTACTGCGCCTTAAACCCTTTCGTCATTAGTCTTACTCCTGCAAAACCGTCATAAAAAAACACGAAAACGATATGTATTTGACCGTGAATTGACCTCTCTACCCAAGGCTCGTATACCCTCTCCACCATGCACCATCCAATTATGCATAGCGCCGAACAATCCGGGCGATCTCCTCAATACGATACGGCTTGGAAAGATAGTCATTCATGCCGGCTGCGAGGCACTGCTGCTGATCTTCTTTCATGGCGTGAGCGGTAAGAGCGAGGATAGGTGTTGTAACGCCGGTCTGCCGCATCCGCCCTGTCGCTTCGATCCCGCCCATCACCGGCATCCGCACGTCCATGAAAATAAGAGAAAATTTCTTTTGTCTCACCATTTCAAGTGCTTCCATACCGTTGGTCGCAAAGGAAATATCGGCAATACCCATGCCCAGCAGTATCTGTTCCAACAGATACCGGTTCGGCTCCATGTCCTCCACCACCAGTACACAAACATCTTGCAGATCAGAAAAAATATCCTCTTCGTTTGTATCAACTTCGACATGAGGTGGAACACTCAACATTAACGGCAGCACAAATGAAAAGGTAGCGCCGGCACCCGGACTACTTTCCACGTCGATGTTATGTCCTCCAAGAAGACCTACTAATTTCTGCGATATACTCAACCCCAGTCCCGTGCCGCCATATTGGCGCGACAGGGAGCCGTCTCCCTGTTGAAAAGCCTCAAATATTTCAGCTTTCTGAGCGGCGTCAATGCCTGGTCCCGTATCCTGCACCGTAAAGCGTACAGCAACACATTCTCCTTGCCTGCTTTCGCCCACCACCGCCGCCGACAGACGAACATAGCCCTGCCGGGTAAATTTCACTGCGTTGCCGGTAATGTTATTGAGAATCTGCTGTAATCGTATCTTATCGGTCATTACGTAGGCAGGCAATTGCGGAGATATATCCAGCTGCAGAGCGATATCGTTTTCCATGGTCATTTCGACCAGCGAGATAACCTCCGTCAACAGATTATGAAGATCGACCGGTTCTTTGGTGACGGTCATCCTACCGGATTCAATCTTGGAAATATCGAGAATATCATTAATTATTCTTAGAAGAGATTCTCCCGAAGAATAAATCCCCTGGATGTTGGTGCGCTGTTCTTCTGTGATATCGGTTCGGAGCAGCAACTGACTTAAGCCCAGAATACCGTTCATGGGAGTTCGGATCTCATGGCTCATATTGGCCAGAAATTCCGTTTTTAACTTATTGGCCGACTCCGCCTTGTCTCTGGCCTCTTTGAGCTCTTCATGGATGCGCAGCAGATCCTCGTTGACCCGGCTTAATTCTCGGGTACGTTCTCTGACACGCGTTTCCAGATTTTTTTTGGCCTCCTGCAGAGCGATCTCCGCCTGGTGGCGTTTCGTGGTATCACGAACCATTCCCTCAAGCCATCTTTTGCCGTCCTTCTCCACAAGACGGCAATTGGCGGCTATCCAGACCTTCGAGCCATTGAGATGGCGATAACACAATTCCATCTGATTGACGGAGCCGTGGCGCAAGACCTCGGCCAGCAGCTTACTCCGGTCTTCCTGATTGTAATACAGCTGACAGGCGATATCTTGAACCGCTGTGGTAATATGTTCCGGAGAATCATAACCGAACATGGCGGCATAGGCTGGATTGACCTCAAGCAGGCGTCCCTCAAAATCACTGATATAGATACCCTCCGTGGCATTCTCAAATATAGAACGGAATTTTTCTTCGGCCCGGGCCAGTTCTTCGGTTTTTTTGCGAAGTTCGGAAATATCCCGAACGGCGACGATGGTCTTCTCCTTCTTCGCCCCGGATGGAGCCAGACGAACTTCACAGCAGGTTTGTCGGCCGTTTTGAGTGCGAGTAAATTCCTGCACCGCAATCTCTTTACTTGCAAACATCTGTTCCAAAGGTGCGGGATCGTCAACAATGTTGCAATCCCAGATGAACCGGCCGGCAAATTCTTTTCTTTTCAGTCCGAGAAACTTTCCCGTGGCACCGCCACGTATATCCACAATCCGGCCACTGTTATCGAGCCACAAAAACAGATCGGGAAACGCTTGAAACACAGCTCGCAGATCATCATTTCTACGGCGCAGTTCAGCGGAGCTGAGATCAAGCGAGCGCTGGATCCTTTCGAGGGTCTGATCAAACTCAGTATAGGTCTGTTCGACAAGATCGAGCAGCGGCTCGCACCGCGACAGACGCACTCCTTTTTTCTCCAACCTTTTCAATTGTCTTTCCAGCAGCCTATGCATATTATATCTCTTTCAGCGCCGTTATGGTCATGGTCTGGTTGTGCAGTATGGCCCGCTGCCCCCCTTGGAAAGGAGCAATTTCTCCATAGGAATAAAACCCTATTATTTCAGGATTATTGGGAAATGTGTCATGTACGGCTTCTATTTCTTCTTCGACGAGCTGTTGCAATACAGCTTTTCGACCACTACAACTTATCAGGATACAGAGGACCGGGTTCACTCCGCCACTTTTTTTGGTAATCTCGGCAGCTTCAGCCGCGCCGTCAATCAATTCATCAGGCACGGCATGCATCAACTGCGCATAGCTGCCGATGGGCACATCCCCTGCGAAACTGAGGCTCTTCCGCTTTTCGTCCACCGACACAATGGTTCGCACAACCGCCTCCTCTTCCTCGTCCACCAGTACACTGAGAGGAAAGAGCAGGCCGGAACCCGGCAGGTTTTCCGCCTCGCTGCCCAGATACTGTTTATAGAAATCCAGAACAGACCTGCCATCAACTTCATACATGGTATTACCCGCAGACGAGGTGATCATCCACTGCGGCCCGAATGGGCGCCATCCCCCGGCAGAGCCGTAGCTTACCCGGAGTTGTTCGCCGTAAAAACCGATGGCGGCAATGACGGATTGCTGCACTTTTCCATTGAAAATAACATAGGTCGAAGAAAACCGCATACCATCGCCGGCCATTCCACCGGTCACAGGTATGGTTTCGGGCAGAATAATGTTCAACCCCCTGACTATCTCGCTGCCATTGGTGAGAATGCCATCGGCCAAAACGAAAAGGTGGCGGAGTCCCTCCTGAGGAAACTTCATGGCCAGGGCCTTTGCCGCCGCCTCGCTGTCGGCATGGTCGTTGATGGAAACAACGTGCCCCTTGGCGAAAGAGCTCGCCAAGGAGATGACCGCGGCAACCAGACAATCATCGGAAACCGTCGTACCGGTAATCTCTCCTCCCGTGGAGCAGCCAAGCATCAGCGCCTCGGGAAAAGCCTGTTGCAACTCTTCGATGCAGGGTTGCCCCGTTATAACCGCTGTAGCACCAAAGATCAGTATGACATCAACGCCTGCAAGATCGGCTCGCCCGGGCTTCTGTCGCCAGCCGCCGTCATTTTGCCAGAAGTATTGCACAATCTCCATAACCACTCCTTTTCCCTGTGTCGTGGAAGCCCTTTTGCTGTTGAATAAGAGTTATTCCGCAGAGAAGACGGTCTTAACGGGATTCTTCCGATAAAGCGCACTGGGCGCTCCGTTGATATAGATCCCCTCAAGATACAGTAGTTTCCTGGGCAACTGCTGCACCATACCCCGCGTGATCAGAAAGGTTGCAGGTTGGCCGACCTGCAGCAGCCCAAGCCCCTCCATGCTAAAAAAACCAGCCCCGTTAAACGAGGCACATTGAAGCGTTTCCACCAGAGAGTAGCCGGCCCGCAGGAACAGTTTTATTTCCCCAACCACGGACTCTCCATGAATGATACCACTATGGCCCGCACCACTTCCCACCGCTGTGGTAACCCCTAGTTCCCTGGCGATTTTCAACTGAGAACACTGTACATCAAGTGCTTTTTGTAAAAATGACTTTTCGGCGCTCATGGCCTCTTGCAGAGCTGTTTGCACCTTAAGCATCGACGGAATCCACAGTACTCCAGCCTTCGCCATACGTTCAAGATTGTGCCGGCCCATAAAATAGCCCTGTTCAACAACTCCGCAACCCCGCTCCAGTGCCAGAGCGACACAGCGCTCTCCATTGGCGACAACTACGGCGCCTGGAAAAAGCGAGGCAGTATCGGAACAGTATGGAGAAAAGTCCTCGATTGTCGCAACATCGAGAATGTCCGGCGAGCTGAGTATCCTGATGAAGTCGGCCATCTCTTTCCTGGATTTTTCAGGCACGACGCACGTCCTTATGCAGAGAGCTTCTTCATCCGCCGCGTCGTCTAGGTAGCGCCTGACAAAGCCTTTGTCATCACCGGTTACCACCCCAAGCACACCATGGGAATGGCAAAAGTGGATATTACGGGAAATCAGCGGACCTGTCCGGTCATAGTCGGCTTGCTCTGCGGCGCGCCGCTCCCGAATATCCGTTGTGCCGGAAGTCGACAAAACAAGACTGCAATCCACCAGAGGCGGCAGGATTGTGCAGTGCCGAAAATCATCAATTGAGGCGGGAGCCATTCCGGCAGCCTCATCAATCTCAACTATGTCTGCTATGAGACCGTCTTGCACCACCAGGCAGATACTTTTTTGTATCGGTCCACCACTGCCGTCAATGAAATGACCGGCCCATATATTTCGTATCTTTGTCATTTTTATTTTTTGCACCAGGAGTTTGGATTATTGTCGGACAAGATATATACTATCAGGACGTTCACCTTAACTTCAAGAAAGAAAATGCGTAATGGGACAGTATGCCGAAAGGAAAAGACATGGTACAGCAAAAATCATTTAATGAACTAATTGATGAACTCAAAGAAATGATAGGAGGGCTGCATGACGACTCCGCTCCGGAAGAAAGAGAGCGAACCGCCGTCCGCCTCGAAGGGCTGAATTATTCTCCTGCGGTGATCACTCCCCTGCAACAGTTTTTACGGATAGACAAGCAGGGAGTTCTTGACGAGATCGACAGAATAGTGGCAATGCCGGAACAGGAAGCCTGTGCCCTGGCTCCCGGCGATACCGGAAAATGCGAAGACCTCAGGCTGCAGTTCATGAAGGTCATCCTGTTCTACTACGAAAAGCTTCTCCTTCTCCGCAAGGGCGACGCCGATGAGTGGGATGAAGTGGACGAGCTTTACGTCCACGATTAACCCGGATTTTTCATGAACATTGTGTCAATTTTCCTTATCCTTTTCCTTACCGAGAAAGCGGTTCTTATTGGCCTGCGGGCTTTCAGTAGTGCGGAATTCCTCACCGAAGGGCAGGTATTTAAATCACTAAAACAGCAGCGTCCCCTTTATCCCTTTATCCCGAATTTTTTCTGCCGGATTTGACTCAGCACCACAATATGAATTATCATTAAAGAGAAGGAGAAAGACGGATAAGGCATAGCGCCAAAAAAAGCTGCTGCAAAAGAGGCAGCGCAACAATGGAATAATTTCCCCATCAGATTTCATCGCGGCGGAATCGCGACATCAAGGCCCTGTACCACGCCGCTGATATACAGACCGGACGTGACCCTGCAAGGAATCAGCAGGGCTAAGGAACCTGGAAATCTCAACAAAGGAGGAAATTATGGCAGTCAAAGTCCTGATCAGAAGAACCTTTACACACGCCACACCCAAGGATATCTCGGCCATGTTGATTCAGGCGCGCAGCAACGCCATGAAACAGGAGGGATATATCACCTCGGAAACACTGACCAGTGCCAAAGATCCCAATACCGTTCTGGTAATCGCCATGTGGCAGTCTCTCGCGGACTGGCATAACTACCGCGACAGTGCGGCCCGCCAGGAGAACGAGAGGAAATACGCCGAAGTAATTCAAGGTGAAACCTTGTACGAAGAATTCAACATGGGTCTTACCCGATAGCTGCGCAAAGCTCAGCCGGCGCATACTTAAGCTGAATTTCTCATCAGCCGGGGGTGCCGTGGATGCCGGAGCGAAGCAAGGTGCCGGAGTTGTACGCACCTTGCTTCGGCAACGTCGCGGCTAA
>CAYUPL010000068.1:6667-16942 GCA_964446655.1 uncultured Desulfopila sp. | reverse complement strand
ACCTATGCCAGTTGGTGGATCAGGCAGGCTATTACCCGGGCAATACTTGATAAAACCCGAACCATTCGATTACCTGTCCATTTTCTTGAGCTTAGAAGTCAGTTCTTCAAAGCATTTTATGCTCTATTTAAGGAACTTGGCCGTGAACCGACCCCTCTGGAAATATCCAACGCCACCAACCTGCCCATGGACAAGATCCTTTCCATCCTGGAGGCATCGCGCGAACCAATTTCTCTGGAGACTCCGGTGGGGGATGATGATTCCACCTTGGGTGATTTTCTCGAAAACCAGGAATCGCAATCTCCATACGAAGCAGTTCAGACACGTGAGCTTGCCGGCAGAGTTACGGAAATTCTATCGACCCTGAGCGAAAGAGAAGAAAAGATAATCCGTCTGCGTTTCGGCATAGGCGAAAAGGCTGAATATACCCTTGAGGAGATCGGCAAAAGATTCAATGTTTCGCGGGAGAGAATTCGGCAGATCGAAAAGAAGGCTCTCAACAGACTGCGACATTCAAGCCGACGGGAAAAATTGAAATTTTTCATAGATTGAGCAAAACCGTAATTTTTACATGAGGGTAAGCCGGGTCGAGACCCGGCTTTTTTTTATATGGACTCTTTTATAGAACAGGCCGGTCTGGGACCTCTTCTGCAAAAAATAGAAGATGGGGAAAGACTGTCTTTAGACGACGGCATGCAGTTGTATCAATGCTCTGATATTACCGCCCTGGGGTATCTCGCCAATATAGTAAGAAACAGGAAAAACGGCGACAAGACCTATTTTATTTATAATCAGCATATTAATTATTCCAATATCTGCACCAATCTCTGTAAATTCTGTGCCTTTGGCAAGGATAAAGAGTCAGCGCTCGCTTATGAGATGAGTGTAGATGACGTTAAGGAAAAGGTGCGACTGCGCCTGGATGAACCCATAACGGAGATTCATATGGTGGGAGGGATTCATCCCGACCTGCCTTTTTCATATTATCTTGATCTTCTGCGTGGAATCAAAGAGGTGCGTGCCGAGGTCCATATCCAGGCCTTTACCTGTGTCGAAATTGCTCATCTTGCTGGGTTGGCCGGCAAATCAATAGAGGCCACCCTGGCAGATCTCCGGGAAGCAGGGCTTGGTTCACTTCCAGGAGGCGGAGCCGAGGTCTTCAGTCCGCGTATACGCCGGTTAACCTGCGAGAAGAAGATCTCCGGCAAAGATTGGCTTGAAATTGCCGAAACAGCTCACCGTATGGGCTTGCATAGCAATGCTACCATGCTCTACGGGCATGTGGAAACCTATGCGGAGCGATTGGAACATCTTGATGCCCTTCGTCGGTCACAGGATGAGACCGGCGGGTTTCTTGCCTTTATCCCCCTTGCCTTTCACCCGAAGAATACCGAACTGGCTCATCTCAGCAGCACAACCGGTATCGATGATCTGAAAAACATGGCGGTGGCTCGTCTGATGCTTGATAATTTCCCCCATATAAAAGCCTATTGGGTCATGTTGGGACCGAAGCTTGCCCAGATCGCCCTCTCTTTCGGTGCCGACGATATGGACGGCACGGTCAAGGAAGAGGTTATTACCCATATGGCCGGGGCCGAGACGGAACAGGCAATCGGTTCCGATACGCTTATACGGCTCATCCGGGAAGCCGGACGTATCCCCGTGGAGAGGGACACCCTGTATAATTGTATCAATATGCCATGACATGACACGATATCCCCCAGGCGGAGTTTGCTTGGGAAAAGAGGAAGACGTGAACAAACTTGTAGACGCAATAAAGGCTGGTCAACGCCTTGAAGATAGTGACTTTCTTTGTCTGGCACAAGAGGCGGATCTGCATCAACTTGCCTTTTTCGCCAACAGTGTCCGGCAGCGCAAACACCCAGGCAAAAAAGTCACCTACGTCATAGATCGGAATATCAACTACACCGATATCTGTGTCTCGGAATGTAATTTCTGCGCTTTTTTTAAAAAGGTGGGTGAAGAGCGAGGGTATCTTCTCGATCGTGAGCAACTCGCGGTGAAGATAGCAGAAACCAAAAAACTGGGCGGCACGCAGATCTTGTTGCAGGGCGGTCTCCATCCTGAGCTTACTATCGAGTATTATGAAGATCTGGTTCGCTTTATAAAAAAGAACGATATCCATCTTCATGGCTTTTCTCCTCCGGAAATATGTCATTTCGCCGCCGTCTCCTCCATAACTATTGAGGAAGTGCTTGACCGGCTCATTCACGCGGGACTCGATTCAATCCCCGGTGGTGGTGCCGAAATATTGTCCGATAGAGTCCGTGGTCTGACTTCACCCAATAAATGTTCGGCGGATCAGTGGCTCAAGGTCATGGAAAAGGCGCACAAACGGGGACTACGTACCACGGCGACTATGATGTTTGGTCATGTTGAAACCATGACGGAACGATTGGAACATTTACGAAGATTACGTCAGCTACAGGATAAAACAGGCGGATTCACGGCTTTTATTCCCTGGCCGTTTCAGCCCGGCAAGACCGCCTTGCATGCCGGCGGAACGTCCGGCAAGACAGGGGGCCATGAATATCTGCGTATGCTTGCTCTGTCGCGCATCTATCTTGATAATTTTGACAATATCCAGGCGTCCTGGGTGACGCAGGGGCCCAAGGTAGCCCAGCTGGCCCTGTTCTTCGGGGCCAATGATTTCGGCAGCACCATGATCGAAGAAAACGTTGTTGCCGCGGCAGGGGTCAGTTTTCGCCTGAGCGAAGCAGAAATCCGGCGTATTGTCGAAGATGCAGGTTTTAGAGCACAGCAACGTCTCATGGACTATACCGAGGTGGAAGAGAATCCTTGATACGGGATATCAAACCGGCTGCAGCATCCACCGGATCGCCGAGCCGTTTTACTACACTATGAGTACGATCTCTCTTTATTGCGCACCCTGGGTGTTTCCTGTGAGGACACGGGGCATCAAAGATGGGGCCGTCGTGGTTGAGCACGAACGAATCCTCGATGCAGGCCCTCGCTCCGAAATGGTCGATTTGTGGAAAGATGCAGAAATACACGAACTTTCCGGTTTACTTATTCCTCCATTGATCAACTGTCATACCCATCTTGAACTCTCTCACATCGACGATCTTGAGCCGTTGGAAACAGGCGCCAATATGGTAGACTGGATAGAGCGACTGCTTGTCAAACGTTTGCGGGATGGTGAAAACCGTGCGGCCATACGGCGAGCCGGTTCTGCCATGGTTGCGCAACAGAAAGATTCGGGAGTGATACTGCTTGTCGATATCGGCAACTCCCGCCTCTTCTCGGCTTATCAGAGCTGGAAAGATCCGGAAATTTACCATATCCAAGAAATTCTTGCGCCCAACCGCAACAGAACCGTTGCCATGGAAAAAGAACTTGGCAAGCTCGGCCCGCAACATGCCCTATGTCCTCATGCTCCCTATTCAACCACGGCTGAACTTATACAATTCCTGAAGAAACGCAGCCGGGAAACAGGGACTCTTTTTTCGATTCATGTGGCTGAATCACCGCAAGAAAAGGATTTTATCACGAAGAAAAGCGGACCTTTTCGGTACCTTCTGGAAAAGCGGAAGAGTTGGGATAACACCATTCCCGCGAAAGGCATATATTCCGGCAGCGTTGACTATCTCGACAAGCTGGAGGTACTGGATGAAAGGACTCTCTGTGTTCATTGCGTCAATATCGACGATAAAGAGATACAAATATTGGCGCGGAAAAAAGCCCATGTCTGTCTCTGTCCGGGCAGCAACCGTTTTCTGGGCGTCGGCATAGCCCCGCTGGAGGAAATGCTGGAGGCCGATATCCTGCCCTGTATAGGCACCGACTCCAGGGCATCAAACCCGAATCCGGATATGTGGAATGAAATGCGTATTCTAAGAGAAGACCATGCCACCGTATCCGCGGCAACAATTCTCAAGATGGCTACCTATGCCGGAGCAAGCGCCTTGGGCAGACTTGACGATTTTGGAACATTAGACAAGGGCAAACGGGCTGTATTCCTAGAGGTGGATATCACCGGGATTTCCAGGCTGGATGAGGAAGCCATCCTGGAACAACTTATTTGTGAAGACTCACCCCGGAGAATACGATGGATAACAGCAACAGAGCCCTGTTGAAACATCAGGAAGACGCAGACAGCACCGTTGTCCGGATTGGAATGGTGAATTATATCAACACTGCTCCCATTTATGAAGTATGGAAAAAGACAATTGACGATAAGCGCTATGTTATCGTGGAAGAACCGCCGGCTGTTCTCAATCGACTTCTGGCTTCACAACAGATCGATATGGGATTTGTCTCTTCCTATGAATATGGCGTTCGCCCGGAACAGTATCGCATTCTGCGTGATCTCTCCATCAGTTCCACCGGTCCGGTGGGTTCCGTTTTTCTTTTCTCGGAGACCCCTTTAGAACAACTTGACGGCAAACTGGTGCTGCTCAGCAATCAGTCGGAAACCTCCGCCTGCCTGGTTAAAATCATTCTGGAAGAGTTCTATGGTATCCAGCCACAGTATATCACCGGGGGTGTTTTCGGTGAGATCAGCAGATCCTGTCAGGCTGTTCTGGCCATAGGTGATGATGCCCTGCGCCTTGTCTCCGGCAGGCGATATGATTACCAGTTTGACTTAGGTGAGATATGGTATCAACATACCGCACTGCCTTTTGTCTTTTCCGTTTGTGTTGTGCGAGAGTCATTTTGCCTTGAGCATGGCGCATTGGTGGAGAAAATCCGCGGATCGCTGCTTGCCTGTCGAGAACAGGGCGAAAAGGAAATTGGCTCCATCTGTAGCCGGGTGGCTCCACTGATACCGATGGAATATGACAAATGTTACAGGTATCTTATGGGGCTTGAGTATGATCTCGGTGAAAGCAAATGCCGATCCCTAAAGAAATATTTCAGGTATTTGATCAACAGAGGTGAGGCCGATGAACAGGCCGTGCCTCTAAAATTTTTTCCCGAGTCGTAAACCGTCTTTGCGGTGATGCGATTCCAGTCTTAAAACTATGCAGAAAATTCTTATAGCCGTTACCGGCGCCAGTGGGATGTTGTTTGTACCACCCTTCGTTACGCTGTTGAGCACATATGGTGACAACCTCACTCTTCATGGCATCTGTTCCCAGTCGGGTGCAGACGTCTTAAAACATGAGCAGAATCTCCTGCCGGAGCAATTACGCGGTGTTTCTAAATGGTTTGGCATAGAGGATTTCAGTGCGGCGCCATCTTCGGGTTCTAGCGGGTATGACGCCATGGTTATTCTACCTTGCACCATGGGAACACTTGGCGCCATTGCCTCCGGCTTGAGTCGTAATCTGATTCATCGAGCTGCCGATGTGATTCTGAAAGAGAGAAAAAAACTGATCCTTGCCGTTCGTGAAACGCCGTTCGGCCGAACACATCTGCTCAATATGCTGGCCCTGCATGACGCCGGTGCACTGATAATGCCGCCTATGCCCGGATATTATCATAAACCGACCAGTCTTGAAGAGGCGGCCTTGACCTATTGCTGGCGTCTCGCTGATCAGCTGGGGGTGAAGATACGTGATCGGAAAAGATGGGAAGGTCCCGAGAATGTTTAAAAAAATAGGTATTCTCCTTGAGATGATCAAGTTTAAATTGACCATCTTCGCCATGCCTTTCGCTTTTATGGGCGCCTTTCTGGCCGGAGACGGCCTCCCGCAACTCTCGGTCTTTGTCTGGATCATTGTTGCCATGATTGGGGCACGGACCTGTGCCATGGGCTTTAACCGGATTGTTGACCGCAAATATGACGGCGCCAATCCACGAACCGCCGACCGTGCCATTCCTGCTGGACAGGTGAAGCTTGTTGAAGCGTGGACCATGGTTATTCTTTCCGGAGCGCTGTTCTTTTTCGCCTGTTTTAACCTCAACACCCTGACTCTGCAACTGGCGCCACTGGCCCTGTCCTTAACCCTTTTTTACTCCTTGACTAAAAGATTCACCTCTTTCTGCCATGTTGTATTGGGGGCGGCGCTGGCCTTTTCTCCTCTTGGCGGCTGGGTCGCAGTTTCCGGTACTCTGGCGAATTATCCCTATGCTCTTTCGCTTGGGGTCCTCTTCTGGGTTGCCGGGTTTGATACGATCTATGCCTGTCTTGATGCTGATTTTGATAAAGGGGCCAGGCTCTATTCCCTTCCTGCCAAAATCGGCAGAGAAAAAGCTTTTAAGGTTGCCGGGTTTTTACATATTACCGCTTTTCTGCTTTTTGTGGTGACGGGCCTTCAGGCCCAATTGAACTATTTTTACTATATCGGTCTGGGTTTTGCCGCGGCGGCACTGTTCTACCAGCACAGGCTGGTCAGGCCCACGGATCTGTCACGCATTCATGCGGCTTTTTTTTCAATGAACGGTTTTATCAGTGTGGTGCTTTTTCTGGCCACCTGGTTATCCCTTGCCACCACTACATTATGAAAATGGCCCTTTTCAGGAGTTCCATCCCACTGCTGATTATTGTTATCGCATCATTTAGTGCTGTGCAGGCAATGGCCCGGGAAAATCCCATCCTGAAGCAGAACAATCATGCGGTCGTTTATGGCACAATCGATCAGGATCTCGCTGAGGTGGCCTATTCCGGAGATGAATATTTCAAATATGATGTTTTCTGGAGCGGCAGAATAAAGATTGGTGAGCTCACTCTGCAGCTTATGGCATCCGATACTTGCAGTGGTTGTTATACAATTGATGCCGGCATCACTTCGAAGGGCAGCGTTATCGATGCACTTTACCCAATAGAAGACAGACATCTTACCCTGGTTCGCGGCAGGGAGAGATTGCCGTATTCGTGTGAAATATGGCAAAAGCAGGGCAGAAATTACAGCGCCCATAAAAACATCGTTTACGATCAGGAGAATTTTCGCCTTTTCAAACAGAAGACCGGCAACGAAGGTGAGAGCTTTTCCTTTGACGGCGTGGTTCATAATGAGTTTTCCGCTTTTTTTGCCAGCAGAGTGATGGATTTGCGAACAGACAGGCCGATAATTGTGCCGACCTTTGGAGATGACGACAGGGTAGAAGTTGTTGTTGTGACACTTGCCGAGGACGTATTGAAAAATACTTTACTGGGTGATGTGCAAACACTCAAAGTAGCTCCTGTTCTTACTTTTTCCGGTCTTTATGATAAAAAAGGAGATACTGTTATCTGGTACACCAGCGATGAGTGTCGCATACCTGTCCGTATTCAGTCAAAACTTGTTATAGGTTCTTTAACCGCAGCACTTGTTGAGTATGACAATCCTTTATGCGACCGATATCCCAACCCTTGATTGCTTGATGCTCATCAGGGATCGCTACTGCCGTAGAAGTGAGTGGACGGATTACTGCATTCATTTCTTTTATTAATTTGAAGAGTATTTTATTATTTTATTTCATCCAAACTGAACAGGAGCAAAGAAATGACAATGACAACTTCTCTACTAAAAACAGATATTCCGGATCTTGAACTTGTCCATCGCGGCAAAGTACGAGACATGTATGCCATTGCAGGACATGAAGATAAACTGTTGATGGTGGCCACAGACCGGATCTCCGCCTACGATGTTGTGATGGATACCGCGATTCCCGGCAAAGGAAAAATTCTGACACAACTGTCTCTTTTTTGGTTTGAGCTCTTAGGCGATGTTGTGGAAAACCACCTCATTACCGCCGAAGTTGAAGAGTATCCGGAGGTGTGTCATCGTTATCGAGACCAGCTGGAGCACCGTTCCATGCTGGTGAAAAAAACCACTCCGCTGCCTGTAGAATGTATCGTACGCGGTTATATCTCCGGTTCCTTCTGGAACGCGTACCGGAAAAATCAGGTGGTTTGCGGTTTTGATCTCGGTGCGGACCTGCGTGAGTCGGACAAACTGGTACAGCCTCTTTTTACGCCATCCACCAAGGCCGCTATCGGTGACCATGATGTCAATATTTCCTACGAGGAGATGGAAGACATTGTCGGTAGTGAGACTGCTGCGCAACTTTCTGCAATCAGCATAGAATTGTATAGTCGAGCGGCTGAGTTTGCGCGCACAAAAGGCATAATCATTGCTGATACCAAATTTGAACTGGGTAAACAGGGGGATAAGCTGATCCTTATCGATGAGGTCTTGACTCCTGATTCGTCCAGATTCTGGCCGCTGGACGAGTATGAGCCCGGCAAGGGACAGCCGAGTTACGACAAACAGTTTTTGCGCGACTACCTCTCCTCGTTGAGGTGGGATAAGACCCCGCCGCCACCCGAACTTCCCGAGGATATCGTTGCCAAGACCAGGAGTCGTTATGAGCAGGCCCTGCAACTCCTGACCGGCGAATAAAACCACACCATTCTTTTCTTGTACAAACGTCTCCTCCTTATTCCGGTATTTGCCGTTCTGGCCTTTGGGCTCTTTACCAGTAACGATTTTACGATCATAGCGGCAGATATCACCATATTTATCGTCGGCATGCTCTTTATGGAGGATGGCTTTACGATATCTCATTGCAGGAGACGGTTGCCTGAAAAAGAGATAGCCTGCTGTGGTGTGCACAACTTCTTCTATCCCTGCTCTTTCGGGGCAAAATACTCTTGCAACGAAATATTCTCGAACAGGAAACCGGACTGCATCAGCAGTAACGGCATGGCGTGTATGGAAGACTCCTGAAGGTGTAGGGCACGTATTCCGGCCCATAGACGAATAAAAGGACGAGGCAGCAGTATCGGCCGTTTCTGTTTAAACTTTTTTCGTATCAGCTGTAGAAACTCGCCCCTGGGGACAATATCACCGGAACAGATATTGACCGGCCCGGAAATCCTTTTGTTTGCAGTCAGGTAGGAGATTGCTCGCATGGTATCTTCCAGACTGACCCAGCTAATCGCCGAATGTTTGTCGTGTGGCAGAAGAACGCGTTGCCCGGCGAAGAAAAGCCAGGGAAACGATGGCTCTGTTTTTTTACAGATTATTTTGCCGAGACGCAGATGGAGGGTGTGAATGCCGCTTTGTTGTGCCGGGTTGGTGGCTTGTTCCAGTTCATTAAAATAGGCAGCGGGAAATTCCTTACCCAAAGGAGAATTTTCGACGGACTTTTCATTGCCGCGATCCTGGTAGATGAGAGCTGAAGAGAGCAGAAGAAGTGTTTGTGGGCGTACGGCAAGAGAGGCAAAATAACGGCAGAGTACATTGGTGTACTGTATAAGTGCATCTGTTTTGTCACGCAAAGAGGTCCGGTCCGGAGCAGCGTTAAGAAATTCTTCGCCATGGAGTAACAGTATCTTGTCCATGGGGCGGCCATCTGTTCTTTTTTTTACCTCTTCGACGATACTGTCTTCGCCGGTAGTAATATTATCACATATGTAAAGCGTGTCTCCACGGTCAAAATGCATTTGGATAAGAGCAGAGGCGAGGATGGAGGAGGAGCCGGATATGAAAATATTCATGAGTGATGGACGTTTTGCAGTTCTTGGATGATTTTTTCACAGACCTCTTCTTGACTGTAGGTGGTGTTTTCGATTGTAATGTCGCTGTATTTGCGATAAAGCGTCATCCTCTCGGCAAAAAGGTCGGCAAAGCTTTGGTCCGGTCGCTTGGCGAGGCCTCTGCTGTCGAAATTGGTGATCCGTTTTCTAAGTGTTTCCAGATCGGCATGCAGAAAAACGATGATGCCGTTTTTTTGCAGATGATGCATCGCGGCCGGACTGTATGGCGCACTGCCACCGGTTGAAATAACATGATTACTGCAGTCAAGACAGAGCAGGACTTGCTCTTCAATACGGCGTAGACTCATATGCCCTTCGACATCCACTATTTCCTGCAGCGTTCGTTCTTCACGAATCTGAATCAGAACGTCGGTATCGATAAAATCTCTGCCGGTGAGCTTTGCCAGAATGATGCCGACGGTACTTTTGCCGGAACCAGGCATCCCAATGAGAATAAGATTTGCGCGGTTTTTAGTCATGAGTTTGATTGCTTTGCCGGTTTAGTTTCGTTTGAGTTTTTCGCTATTTCCGCCGTGATAAACTGAACCGGAGTCAGGGAAATAAAACTGAGAATCGCTCCTGCGAAAAAAGGGATTTTATAATTTATAAGCCATAGCAAGCCTCCTGCGGCAGGGAGAAAGACGGCGGCGATGTGGTTGATTGTGAAACCAACGGCCATGCTCGGCGCAATGTCCTCCGGTTCTGCTATCTTTTGAAAGAATGTGCGAATCGCTATGGCAAAATTAAAAAAGATATGATCGACGGCATATAAAAAAGCCGTCGCAATCTTTGAATCCACAATGGCGTACATGACGAATATAATA
>CAYUPL010000068.1:0-6567 GCA_964446655.1 uncultured Desulfopila sp. | reverse complement strand
CGTACATGACGAATATAATAATTAGAGCGAAGTATTCAAGAGAGATCTCCTTATACGACAGGAATGGTGCAAGGCCCAGTATCAAAACTCCTGCACAGATATTAGAAGCCGCGGCAAGACTGCGAAGTTTGCCGAGAACCAGGGGAGACTGGATGATATTGAAATATTGCAGAGTGAGTGACTGGTTGGTGGTCTCGTAGTAGTGAAAGCCGAAACTCATAATCAGCGTGGTGAAAATAAGACCCCAACTATATATACTATTCAGCTTTATTAGGAATGGACAACTTCTTCGCAAGGATCTTCTTTTATAGGTTTGATGTAATTATTATTATGTATAATTGCGCATATGACTAAGATGTGTTATCTAGTGTTTGGATTATTGTAAAATAAAGAACAATTTTAATATTATGAAGAGGTGATGGTATGTCGGGTCTTTGGGAATCCTTTATAGCTTTTGTCGATTCTACCCACTTGCTTGAACAGATCAGGGAAGTCGATGCCGCCGGCTTGTTTACTAATCCATGGTTTCTGGTCCCCTTCATTCTCTTTGTGGGGTACATGCTCTATAAACAGGCATGGCGAGATATGGCCCTGATTGCAATTTTTGTCGGCGTATGGTGGGTCAGCGGCACACAATACATGCAGACCCTGGTTGATGGCGATGAGTTGCGTATTGAAAAAATTCTGCCGGTTGTCTTCGGCGGCGGCATAACGCTTGGAGTTGTTATTTATCTCCTGATGGGGAGATCGTGACCTCTTTGTCATGGATTGCAAAAAAAAAGCTATGCAAGGTATATATAGGGCCATAAAAACAGGACTTTTTTGATAGCGGGTAGAAATGAAATTTAGAAATGCGATTTTTATGATAACTGAAGAAAATCACTGCCCTTTGTATAACGCTGGTGATGAATTTGTCGTTGAAGGGCTGAGTCTTACTTTTACTGCCGGCAAACCCACCTGTCTTGTTCTGGCCAAAGATCTCATCGAAATAACGACAGAAGCTGTATCTTTTGAAAAAATTGAGAAAGGAAGTACCAAAAAGAACAGGTTTGAATGTGGCGGATGTACAGGAATCATACGCTTTGAATATAAAAAAGATAAAGAATACGCTACATTGCAGATGAAACTACTGGCTGCTGCTGAACGCAAAAGTAAGATTCATGCCGTCAGTGAATTTGCAGACCTGTTACGCTCCATCGACACATTTTCCGCTCTTTCAAATGATGATCTTCTCGACCTGGCCGCCTTACTGGATTTGAAGGATTTTGATTATGGCTTTCCCATTGTACAAAAAGGTGAGCCGGGAGCAAATCTCTATATAATCCTGACAGGACTTGTTGAGGTTATCGATGCCGAGGGGGTAATGCTCAACGAGATGTCAGCAGGAGATGTTTTCGGCGAAATGAGTCTTCTCACCGGAGAAAGGGTCAGTGCAACCATCATGGCTGCCCAACCCTGCCGGATTGCCACCATGAACCAGAAAAACTTCAGACATATATTGCAGAGATTTCCGGCATTACAGGTCTTTTTCTATAAATTGATGGTCAGAAGGATAACCGACATCAATTTAAAACGAGCTGAAGAACTCGGCTCTGGAATGGCTGGACATATTGCTGATATGCCGCCCATTGATCTCTGTCAGATGATCAACTATATCCAGAAGTCCGGAACCTTGACTTTTGAGGGTGAGGAGTTCGACGGCATCATAAAATTTTATGAAGGTGAGATTATCGAGGCGGTATGCAATAGTCTGACGGGGAAGGAGGCCTTTTTCAAAATACTTACCATGAAAAAAGGACGGTTCAGTTTCATACAGGGGCTCACCGTGCGAGATGCTCAAAAAGAGATTATCGGCGGTTTCATGGCAATTATGATGGAAGGTATGAAATACCTCGATGATATGAAAAAATAGCTGATCAGTGAAAATGGACAGTTGCATCGGCATATTTCCCTCTCTTTAAGCCGCATGAGACGCCGAGAACAGAAAAAGACCATATTCTCCCTTTTGCAGAGTTCAACGTGGCCTGTAATTGCCGAAAATCTACTTCAATTTGATGAAAAAGAATGTGTTCATCATCTCTTCAGTGGCCTCTGTCATATTAACGAGACATGTAAATGGCATGCGGTCAGCGGGTTTGGGGTGGTCGTTCCCAGTTTGGCTGAAAAAGATATCGAGTCGGCCCGTGTGGTGATGCGGAGATTGCTCTGGAGCCTGAACGACGAGTCGGGAGGAATAGGCTGGGGAGCACCGGAAGCGATGGCGGAAATAATGGCCCGGCAACGGCAGCTTTTTGAAGAATACTGCCATATGCTTTTGTCCTATATGCATGAAGACGGCCCTGAGCTCTTTCAGGACGGTAATTTTCTCGAGTTACCGGCCCTGCAGCGAGGCGTATTGTGGGGAGTGGCACGGTTGCTGTCGGTTCGCCGCCCGGAGATGATTGAGAGAAAAGTGACGGCCGAGCTACGCAAGTACCTTTTTTCTGAAGACCCGGTTGTCCAGGCAACGGCGGCGTGGGGTCTGGGAATAGGCGGAGAAAAAGAGGATATTGGCCTGCTGCAAAAACTTGAGCCAAGTGCCGTCGGTTTTAATTTTTACTGGGATTTTGTTCTGCAGGAAGTAAAGGCGTCGTCTTTAGTTCGGCAGGCTCTTGAAAATCTCCGGAAAAGATAAACCTACAAGATCCCCTGCGGCATTTCATTGGTTTTTTCACCACCAAGAGTGTAGCCGCCATCCAGCCGTATCACCGCTCCGGTAAGATAGGTGGCCTGGTGCAGCAGGAAGAAGACGGCCTCCGCGACTTCTTCGGGAAGTCCGGTCCGTTTCAGCAGAATGTGATCGTAAATCTTGTTTTTAGAGCTGTCGCTCAGCGTTGCCCACCCTCTGGTATTCTCCCCATGTCTGTTGCGTATAAGACCGAGCATAAGTTCATTGACACGAATTTCCGGGGCGGCTTCTCTGGCCCATGTTCTGGTAAAGGAGGAGATGCCGCGGTTGGCGGCGCTGTAGCCATCGTTGAACAACAGCTCTGCCGGTCCGCTTCTGCCGACGATTGCGGCAATTGAGGAGATGTTCACCACCGCGGCAGAGTTGGCTTTACGCAGCAGCGGCAAGCAGTGATTATAGAGGAGCCATTTGGATTTAAGGGTAGTGTTCACCTCAAGATCCCACTGGCCCTTGTTATGTTCATGGGAATAGGATCCGTGTACAACCGGCATGCCACCTCGTTCTATGTTGTTTACCAGAAAATGAACACTGCCGAACTGATCGACTATCCTTGCCGTCATTTTTTTAATTTCAGCTTCTTTGGTCAAGTCGACCGACATGGCTAGAAAGGGAGTGCCGCGTCGGCTGAATTCTTCGACCATGTCCTTGGACGACTCCGGCCAATCAAAAAAAGGTAGCACAAGGTTTGCTCCTTCATCTGCCAACTTTCGGGCAATGGCTCGGCCTACTGGTCGTGATGCGCCCGGGACAAGGGCTGTTTTACCATTAAGTCTCATGACGGGACCTTTGCTGCTGTTGGAGAGCAAGCGGTGTTTGAAGAAGGAGCAGTTGCTGGAAGATTTTTTTTGCTTCCGGTTCTTTTTTGATACTGCAAAGCAGAAGTGCTCCGCCAAGATGTTCAGAAATACAGTTTACTTTGCTGTGTAACGATACAACATGCTTTTGCAGAGCCCCGTTTTTTATCCAGGACCGGTAGTTGTGAAAATGTTCTTTGCCGGCAGCTCTTTCAATGAGAGGAATGGCTATCCTGCCATAAAAAAAACCTGTAAGAGAGGTCGGAATTTCGGCATAGTCACAGATCAGTAAATGACCTCCTGAGCGGAGCAGTTCCCATGATTTACGCAATATCAGCTCTCTGTCCAATTCCGATTTTTCATGCAGCGCCAGGCTCAGAATGACGGCGTCGAAGTATTCCGGCGTCAGCTGCAGTTCCACGGCACTTTGACGAATATACTGAATAGCACTGTTTGAAGCAGTTTCATTAATCATCGCCGGAGACATGTCAACGCCACAGAGCTCTCTGCCGGGTGCTTGGAGCATCTCCAGTTGCCTGCCTGTACCGCAGCAGATATCAATTATTCTTTTATGGCCCTGATAATTGATAAACGTACGGATATTTCTACGAATCGGTAAGAGCGTCTTGCCCAGCAGCGACTCATAATATGGAGCTATGGCGGCGTATTCGTCCACGGTTGGTTTTTAAATGTTTACTTGAAGTTATGAGTTAATAATAATCACGGTAAGGCGAGTGTACCATCATTACTCATCATTTTGAAGTGAGAATCGATATAGAGTATCGAAGGAAGCATCATGTCGACTAAGCAATTGCAATAATAATTTTCGGACATAAGGTACTATGAAGATTAAAACCTATTCATTCAAGACAAGTAACGGATATACCAACCAATGAGATATTTTTCCCGGAATACAATTTGTTCGATTCTCTTTTTTTTCCTCGTTCTAGGAGGAGCAGGCGGTTTTCTTTTTATTCCTTCTGCATGGAGTCAAGATACTTCTTTCTGCCTTTCGTCCGAGTGGCCTCATGAAAAAAGCGATCTTGAACCTGACCCAAATGTGCTTTTCGGCAAGTTCGATAACGGCTTTCGCTATGCTGTTATGGAAAATGCCACACCTAGAAACAGAGTGGCGGTCTATTTATCCGTCAATGTAGGTTCTCTCCATGAACAAGAGGATCAACGAGGTTACGCACACTTTGTCGAGCATATGCTTTTTAACGGATCGACTCATTTCCCGCCGGGGACACTGATTGAATATTTTCAGGACATAGGCATGGGATTTGGTGCTGATACCAACGCCTATACTACTTTTGACCAGACGGTATATATCATTGTATTACCTGAAGGTGATGTTGCTGACCTGGAAAAGGGGCTGCTCGTTATCAGCGATTATGCCAGGGGTGCGCTTCTGCTTGAATCTGAAGTTGACCGTGAACGCGGCGTTATACTTGCCGAGAAAACCGCCCGGGATTCCGTTCAATACAGAATGCATGTTGCGGCCAGAAAGGATGCTTTGGAAGGAACCTTGTTTGCCGAAAGAGAACCTATCGGTATTGTCGAAACCTTGGAGTCCGCCGACGGAAAATCTTTACGTAGGTTTTATGATGCCTGGTACCGGCCGGAAAATATGACTCTGGTGGTTGTGGGAGATGTGGACAAAGAAAAAGTTGAAAAGATGGTGTTGGAGAGATTCAACTCCATGCAGGGCGAGGGAGATCCTCCCGCCTGTCCCGAAATCGGTCAGGTCAAGGACAAAGGCAAGTATGCCTTTTATTATCCGGAGCCTGATGCAGGCAGTGCGATGATTTCCATTGAGTCGTATTGGAACAAAGAAAAAGAGGACGACTCTGCCGCATTGCAGATCCGTTCCTTGAAAAACTATATGGCCACTAAACTGGTTGAGAAACGGCTTGTAAAGATTGCGGAAAGCAGCAGTGGAGTACTGCGGCAGCCCAGAGTCTACAGTGGTGACATGCTGGATCAGGTGGGATATGCAGGTGTTCTGGCCTCCACTGCGGATGAGACATGGCGGGAGGGTCTGGAGATTCTGGAAAACACCATGCGTCAGGCCTTGCAATACGGCTTCAGCCAAAGTGAGCTCGACAGGGTAAAAAGAGAGCTGGTTTCCTACTACACCTCCCAGGTTGAACAGGCAACGGGAAGGGAATCGACCACACTTGTAAGTCAGATTGTCGGTAGCATACATGCCGACAGGGTCTTTCAGTCGCCTCTACAGGAGCGGGATTTCTTTCTGCCGGTGATCGATTCCTTAACGGTTGACGATATACGGAGCAGTCTCGCTGAACTTTTCGATCGCGAAGACAAACGGATTGCAGTAACCGGTAACGTCAAAATCGAATCGGATACTCCGGAAAAGGTTATTCTGTCAGCCTACAGCGGGATGGAAGCACAACCGGTACAACAGTACATCTCCATGGAGAAAAAAGATTTTCCTTACCTGGAAGTTGTCGGAACGCCTATCCAGCCGGACAAACATACACATCACACTGATATCGATGTCGAAACATACACATACCAAAACGGCGTGGTCTTACGCCTTAAAAAAACAGACTTCAAACCCAACCAGACAGAAATACTTGTTGAATTCGGACCAGGAAGGCAAAATGAACCTCTTCCCGGGGTTGCCATGCTTGCGGAATCAGTTGTTGCCGAATCGGGTACGGCACGATTAACCGCATCGGATCTCAAGGAAGTCCTGGCCGGCAGTACCATAGATTTCGACTTTAAAATAGACGAAACAAGATTTCTCTATTCAGGCGAGGCATTGTCTCTTGAGGCAGAACTGCTTATACAGACTCTCTTTACTCTTTTCCGAGATCCTGCTCTACGACAGACAGCGTATGAAAACGTTATGCACCGTTATGAGCAGATGTATCAGGCGATGCAAAATGATATTCGAGGTGCCGAATCTCTGCACGTCAAACCTTTTTTCGGTGGAGGCAATCATCTTTTCGGCATGCCGGCCTGGGATGACGTTGCCGGTGTCAAGCTCAAGGACATCGAGAACTGGATTATGCCTCT
>CAYUPL010000067.1:0-17207 GCA_964446655.1 uncultured Desulfopila sp. | reverse complement strand
CTTTTTCTTCCTGTCATTGAGAAGCCGGCGCTGTACCCTTCTGGTAAAGAAAATTCGCAGCAGACTGAGAGTGAAGCTATAGACCAGCAAACCAGTGACAGTGCCTACGGCAATACTGCCGAGCAGCAGGGGGATGAGTATCTCTTTGCTGATTTGCACTATGGCGAGAAACTGTTCCTTGATATTCCAGAACTCAAGGTGGGCCATGGTTCTGCCGATACCGACAAACAGGGAGGATACCTCCGCTATCGGCGGACCGTCCCAGACCTTGGAGCCAAGCCAGTAATTAAAGGTATAGATAGGGGCTACCGTCACAGGATTGGTTATCCATACAGGAATCATTGCCGCCGGTCTGTTCATATTGAATAAAGTGGCCAGCAGGATAGCAATGATAAGCTGCACGCCTATTGTGGGGGTAAAAGCGACAAACGTACCTACGCCGAGGCCGCCGGCGATGGCTCGGGGAGAGCTGCGCAACTTGACTACCCAGCGTAGTAAAGGCCGCAGACGAATAAGATAAGTTCGCTTGTTTTTTTGGGGGATGTGTTCCGTCATAGTTTGTTGCAGTAACCACCCGGCAGCCTTGCTGCCGGGAAGGAGAGAGCGCTTGCGCTTGGTATAGGTGAAAATCCATTATTCTCTTTTACCACACTTGTCAATATATACATCACACCAATAAAAGAAAAACCATAATCACCCTTCTTGCAGCAGAGGGCCCACTATTCTGTCAATTGCTTCATTTATAAAAATCATCTGAGAAGAAGCACGAAAGTGCTTGTTCCCGGAAAAAGGATGTTTATTTTAAATCCAGCAAAAAAGAATCTGATTACGTATAATCCTCAGCCATGATCTTTTTGTCCGGGAGACAGATTTAATTTTTCCAGGAAAGACTGAGGGGACTGATTTTTTTTCACGTTGTTTTGTGAAAATAAATCTGTCTCCCGTATTCAGAAGAAAAATAAAATCAGTCCCCTAGCTACCAAGTCATTAGCAGCGCATCCGATTTGGCTGAGCTTCGTACGTAATCAGAAAAAAAAAGGTTCTGCGGCCTCGGGATATCCGGTGGCTGTGGTTTGAAAAAGTTTTTTCAGCAAGGAGGAATACAGTGTTACGGATAGGTCTATTTTTAGCAACAAACCTGGCGATACTCGTTTTACTTGGTCTCGTCATGAGCATTCTCGGCATCGATTCGCGCAGCACTTCCGGTCTTTTGGTGATGGCGGCACTGTTTGGCATGGGTGGCTCGTTTATCTCTCTGGCTCTGTCAAAATGGATTGCCAAAAAATCCACCAGAGCACACGTTATTGTAAAACCTGCCAACCAGACGGAACAGTGGCTCTATGATACCGTAAGCCGCATGGCCAAAGAGGCGGAAATAGGGATGCCCGAGGTGGCGATCTATGATTCTCCCGATATGAATGCTTTCGCCACCGGCATGAAGAAAAACGACGCCCTGGTGGCCGTTTCCACGGGTCTGTTACAAAATATGTCCAAAGACGAGGTGGAAGGTGTCCTGGCTCATGAAATCAGTCACGTTGCCTGTGGCGATATGGTGACCATGTCTTTGATTCAAGGTGTTCTGAACACGTTCGTGATTTTCTTTTCACGAATTATTGCAAATATCATCAGTAGCTTTCTCAGCAGCGATGAAGAAGGACAAGGACTGGGCTTTTTCGGCTATATAGCGGTTGTAATTGCCCTTGAGGTGGTGCTTGGCCTGCTGGCCTCTCTTATCGTTATGTGGTTTTCGCGGCGAAGAGAATTTACAGCCGATAGGGGTGCCGCCTATCTGGCAGGTAAGGAAAAGATGGTCAACGCTTTGAGGAAATTGCAGGCCCATCATGAGCCGTCCCATTTGCCGGATCAGGTCGCTGCTTTTGGTATTCGCCCCAAACAGGGTGGTATGGCTTCTTTTTTTAGAAGCCATCCGCCTATCGAAGAGCGTATTGCCGCCCTGCAGAAGTTGTAATCGTTACACTGACAATAGATCCAACAACAGGAGAGACGGAGAGAGGCTTTTTCCGTCTCTTTTTTTTATCTCGACGGGCTGAGCAGTTCAATGCAGTGGCCTTAAAAACTGGAAAAAAAGATAAAAATAAGATACTATCTTCGCCAATGTTAAGAAGAGAGCTACTGAAAACGTGAAATTTTGCGAGTGGCCTTACAGAACGATTGTTTATCGCCCCAATCACCAATCATGTAACACAGGAGAAAACGTGAAAAACTATCTTGTTAAAGATCTCATGGTTCCGATTTCGGAATATGCAACCGTCAGGGTCGGCACAACACTTATCGATGCCCTGCAGGTACTGGAAAAGGCACAGGAGGCCTATACTACCAGTAAATACCAGCACCGGGCCATACTTGTTCTTGATGAAGAAGACAACGTTGTCGGGAAAATCAGCCAATTGCGTGCCATAAAGGCAATTGAAGGACAGTACTATTATGCTGAAGAGCTTGATGAACTGCGGCAGTTCAAGTTCAGCAACACCTATATCGCCGGACTTCGGGAAAGTTATCGCCTTGACACCGAGGTGGTCAACAGCGCCACTTTGCAGAGCATTGCCGCTCAGAAAGTAGAAGAATTCATGCAGACTCCCACCCCTGGAGAGTATATTTCCGAAGACAGTAATCTCGACATGGCCATACACCGGCTGGCAGCGGAGACACATCTCGGACTGCTGGTGACCCGGGCTGACAAGATCGTGGGGATTCTGCGCATTGCCGATGTTTTTGCCGCGGTTTTTCAGGAAATGACCCTGGCAACCAGTGGCAACCAGTGAGAAATAGCTCCCGCGGCAGTGAAGGATATCTCGCCGCCTTCCCGTCCGCGGGAAACTCTGCCGTAATTTATTATTTTGAGGATATAGCATGAAAGTACTGGAAAAACTTTTTTCGAGGATCGTACAGCGGATCAATATTAACCTGAGGGAGTCTGCTTTTGATGTCCACCCCTATGCCAGTCAGCTGATACCGCCCGATCAGATGAGCAAGTTTTACGCCTTTTACGGCATCACACCTGACCATCCTCTCGATCTGCATTTTGAACATTCCGCTCTGGCAGGCAGTTATTTCCTCGGCAAGTGTAGGGTGAGAAATTCGATTCTTTATAAAAGTGATATTCGTGGAGATGAGCTGAAAAGAAAAGGCCATGTCGTCACATTCGGCAAGTTCGATATCACTCTGGTTAAAGACGAACTTATTGATATCGAAGACTCTGTGCTGGTGAAAACCCTGGTGCACAATTATTCCCACGATCCGGAGACGCCGGAAAAATTCTTTATCAAGGATACGCTGACCATGGACTATGCCAATATTCATGGGGCGCCGTCCGACGGATGTTTTCTCGGCCCTTTTGCGACGGTGGATCTGACCACCATGCGTGATTCCGTCATCGGGGCGTATTCTTATATTCAGGCAGGAGAGATCAGTCATCTCAACATTGCTCCCGGCACGATCTGGGTGAACAGCCCCGGCAACTTTAATTTCTATTATCGTCATCCTGCCGAATTGTTAGAACACTATATCGGTCTTTCGCCGGACCGTGTGCCCTGGGGAGTTCTTGTTGATTTCATTGAGGCACGAAAGACGGAATTCCAGAGAGTGTTTGATGCCGTCAATCTCAAAGCGATTGAGTCTGTACCGGAGTCGGCTTCTCTGGATCGTTATGCCGTGGTGCTGCCCAATATCAAGATCGGCGAGAACGTGCTCATTTCGCAACGGGCCTATATAGAAAACTCAAGTCTTGGCAAAGGAGCCAATGCTCAGGAAAACTGTTTCATTATCAATTCGACCCTGCAGGGCTATAATGTCACGGCTCATGGCGCAAAAATCATCGAGGCGAACCTCGGTCAAAATACTTTTGTCGGCTTTAACAGCTTCCTGCTTGGGAAAAAGGAGAGTCGTCTGCGCATCGGTGAAGGCTGCGTTGTCATGCCGCACACTATCATCGATTGCGATCAATCCCTGGAAATCGACAAAGATCATCTTGTCTGGGGCTTGATCCGCACTCCTGAGGATCTTGCCACTAACTCCATGCCGCTCGCTGAAATGGCAGCGGTCGAAAAAGGGATCAGCCGTGGTAAGATGCATTTTGAGGGGAAAGGCGCTCATTTTGTGCAGGCCTTCAAGGACCGCATTCATCATATCCTCGATGTGAATGGGGCTTTTTTCGACGACGGGAAGAACGATGGGCATGCCCAGAGAAATCAAAGACTATCGCTCAACACCATCCAACCCTTTCTGTTCGGTAATGAGCAGGGTATGTACCCCAGTACCAGAATTTTGCCCTGATCACCGTTTCAGCTGATCAAACCCGACACCCGATGGATTGCCGCGCTGGTCGCGTGCTGCAATCTTCGGGTGTGGCGCTGTTTTTTTTAATCCGGAAAAGTCGAATACAATTTTAACTTGACATTATAATAATTTATATTAAGAAAGAGGAGATCTCATGTCATTGTCTATCTTGCAGTAAAGAGGACCTTTAAAAAATCAAAAGGTTGAATGCTTAACTTCTCTATTTGGGTATATCCTGATAGGGTGGAATTTGTGCGATGAACAAGATTGAAAGCGCTTATGCCAAGATAGTCAAAGCCGGCAACCTTCCCTCACTACCAGAGGTTCTGATAAAACTTTTGGATGCCTGCGAAGATGAAGAGCGGCCACTTTCGGAAGTTGCTGATATTATAAGAAAAGATCCTGCTCTTAGTTTTAAGATTCTTCAACTCGTCAATTCCGCCTATTACGGGGTATCTCAGACTTTCACCACTTTAGAACAGGCTGTAGTGTATCTAGGTGCGAACAGCATCAAGAATATTGCTGTGACAACGGCTATTTATCAGGTTTTTGAGTACGACCGTCTCAAAAGAGTTAAACAGTTCGATCTCAAAGAGTTTTGGTGGCATTCTTTGCTCTGTGGCACATTAGCCAAGCGTGTTGCCGAGGCTTCCGGGTATGGTAATTCTGACGAGGCCTATCTTTCCGGTCTTCTTCATGATGTTGGTAAAATTGTTCTTGTTTCAACATTTCCGGTTGAGCATGATACCATTCTCTCGAAAACGGAAAACCATGAAAATACCTTGTGGGCTGAACAACAGTTGATTGGTGTTAATCATACTCAGGTGGGAGCATGGCTGATACGAAAATGGCAATTGGCTTCCATGATGGCTGAGGCAATCAGATATCACCACCACCCGATCGAAAAAATAACCGAAAGCTTTCCTCTCATCAAAATTGTTTATTTCGCCAATCTTCTCACGCAACCCCAGATAGCCGGCAAGGCTGATGAAATCGGTGATGTCCTTTTTGGCTTTGCAGATAATGAACTCTCTGATTTATATTCCGGTGCCATCGAAGAGGTTGGGGAGATTGCCCTCAGCCTCAATATCAAGGTGAAACAACCCGGAAACGAAATACCACAGAACAACAAGGAGGTTCATGATCGGTCGTGCGTTGATGGTAGCTCAAAAAGTCTGCATTCTACCGAGGAAAAATCGGAGTCATCTGAAAGTGAAGCGGAAGAATCGCGGGCCGGTAAGAGGTTACATCAGCGGGTCAGAAATCTTTCTTTGCTCACCAGCTTTTTAGAAGATCTATCAAGAGCAGAGGGAAACGAAAAAATACTCGGTGTTTTTGAGCAGTGTGTCACCATATTATTTGGTCTGGGTAAGATATTGTTTTTCCTCCCTGATACGGAAAAAGCCCTTTTCAAGGCTACAACTTCAAACAGCAATCCATACAGGCACATGAGCCGTGATCTGGTAATGCCCCTGAAACGTAATTCGAGTCGTATCGTTAACATTTTTCATACGATGGTTTTTGAAAAAATGACAAAGGACGACGATAATCTCAGCCTTTCCGACAGTCAGGTTTTGGCTGCCTTTAACATCAAAAAGGCTTTACTTGTTCCCATAAAGGCGGGCAACCGGCCAATTGGCGTTGTTTTACTTGAGGATCGGGAAAACGACGATTCAAGGTTCGATAAAAACGATTTCAAAATACTGCGGATTATTTCCCAACAGGTCGGACTTTGTCTCTACGTGGAGAGGATGAAGCAGGAAAAGGCAAAAGAGGTAGAGTCGGAACGTATGGCCGCAATTTCATTGACAGCGAAGAAATTTGCCCATGAGATCAATAATCCCCTGGGTATCATCAGTAATTACCTGGTTTCACTGAAGCTCAAACTTGCCGAAAAAACCAACGTTCAGGAAGACCTGGATATCATCAATGAGGAGATAGGTCGGATTTCCTCCCTGATTAATCAATTGGATTTCTTTTCCCAACCGATATCTGGGGAAATTATAGAAATCGATATCGATCAGGAGCTGAAAAAAATTATTCATCTGATAAAAGTATCAACGATCAATAACTCGAATGTTACTCTATCCTATAGACCGAAGGGGCCTTTGCCTTGTATACAAACCTCACGAGACGGTTTTAAACAAATCGTTATCAATCTCCTGAAAAATGGCGTGGAAGCGCTCCATGCAGGAGGTAACATTGAGGTTTCCGCCTGGGCCGTAAAAAAAGAATCTTCCGGCAAGCAGAGATCTGGTGTGGTGATTTCAATCAGTGATAATGGGCCGGGATTGCCAGAGAATATCAAACAAAATCTCTACAAGCCCTTTATTACAACCAAAAAAAACAATCACGCCGGTCTGGGCTTGTCGATTGTCAGCAAAACGGTACAGGCTCTTGGTGGAAGAATTTCATGCATAAGCAAAGAGACGCGAGGAACCACTTTTAAGATATTTTTGCCGCAGCAAATTAAATAATTTCAGCATTAGTGAGCATTATGGAAGAAAAGACAAAGATTCTCGTTGTTGACGATGAAAAACGATTTGTCGAAAGTCTTCATAATATCCTCAGGCATTATGGGTATACCTGCACCGTTGCTTACGAAGGAAGTCAGGCCATTGAATGTCTGCGAAATGACAATTTTGAAATTGCCTTGCTTGATGTAGTGCTTCCTGATATATCCGGATGCGCTGTTGCCGATTTTATCAAACAATCTTGCCGCTCCACTGCCGTGATCATGCTGACGGGGATGAACACGGTTGATACCGCTGTAGAGGCCATGAAAAATGGCGCTTACGACTTTCTCAGCAAGCCTGTTAATCCCGAACATTTGTTGAAAACACTCGAAAAGGCAAAGGAACATAATGACCTGAAAAAAGCGTTGATGGTAAGTGAAAAACGCTTTCGTACCCTGGCACAGGTCGCCTGGGAAAGCATCGTGATTTATGATAACGATCGACTCCTCGAGGCTAACGAACAATTTTACAGCTTGTTCGGTTATAGAAAGGAAGAGTTGGTCGGTGAAAATTTTTGCGAAATAATATTTACCCCTGAGTCAATTGGCACCATAGGACAATATTGTCACGCACAGCAAGCTGAAGGTTTTGAAGTTTCCGGTATCCATAAAGACGGTAAAATGCTTAATATTGAAATGAAATGCTGCTCAATTGAGTATCTTGGCCGGGATGCCCAGGTGATGATCATGCGTGACATTTCAAACAGGGTTAGCGGCGAACAAGAAAGACTTGCTTTGCAGGAGAAACTCGCACAGGCCAGTAAACTGAATGCCCTTGGACTGATGGCAGGATCGGTTGCTCATGATCTTAACAATATTCTCACCGCTGTGGTCAGTTATCCTGATCTGCTTCTAATGCAAATGGATAGTTCTGATCGATACTACAATGAGATAAAAAAAATTCAGGAAGCTGGAAAACATGCTGTGGCAGTTGTCGCTGATCTCGTTTCAATTGCTCGTGGAGGTGTCCGTAAAACTGAAATAACAAATCTCAATCAACTCATTATGGAGTATCTTTCTTCAATTGAGCATAGCGAACGCCTCCTGCATTTTACCGATGTATTCGTGCAAACCAAGCTTCAGGAGGATCTTGTCGGTATAGAGTGCTCGCCTCAGCATATCAAAAAGGTTTTGTCTAACTTGATCGGCAACGCCCTGGAATCTGTCCACCAAAATGGAACAATTCGTATTGAGACCGAAAATTGCACGATAGCAAAGGCTATTGCGACCGGTCTCCATACATTAGAGGCCGGTGAGTATGTCAAGCTTAGAGTAGCGGATGATGGACCCGGGATCGATCCCAAGCATATAGACAATATTTTTACTCCTTTTTTCACAACCAAAGAAAGAAAAAAAAGCGGCACAGGCTTAGGTCTTTCTATCGTATGGAATGTTGTTCAGGAGCATCGAGGCTGGGTTCAAGTCACCAATCTTGATCCGGGTGTCTCTTTTGAAATATTTTTCCCACCTTCAACTAAAAAAGCATCTCGCTGTCATACTCCGATTCTTGAAAGATCATTGGTCGGTAAAGGAGAAACAATACTTGTTGTTGACGATGAGCCGAATCAGGTGTTCATCATGGAAAAAATGCTTGATATTCTGGGCTACAAGCCGGTTTCATTCACAAGTGGAGAAGAAGCCTTAGTCTATCTGAAGGATAATCAGGTAGATCTTGTGTTTCTCGACATGCTGATGGGAGATGGTCTCAATGGCAGGGAGACTTACGAAAAAATCCTCAAGATATCTCCAAGGCAAAAGGCTGTTATCCTCAGCGGTTATTGCGACTTGACCGAACTGGAAAGAGCGAGAGGTCTTGGGGTCTTATTCTGCCTGGAAAAGCCGGTATCCCTCCAGAAACTCGGTAAGGTCATTCAGGACTCATTAAGCAGTTAGAATCTCTGTATTAGCCATTTCTATAATAAAACAGTATGGATAGAAGAAAGTATACCCGAATATCTCTGCACATACCTGCCATCCTCACTTTTTTTCAGCTGGAAGGATACCATTCAGGAGTTCTGGCAAATATCAGCGAAGGAGGCTGTTTTTTTCCTTTCAAGGGAGACCTGCCGGTTGGTGAACAATGTGGCCTGACGATTGTTATTGGCGAAGGTATCGCTGCAGAATCTTTTGTCTTGTCAGGGACTATCGTGCGAAGTAATTCCAAAGGTTATGGAATCTGTTTTAACACAGTTGACAATAACCAGAGAGCTTCTATAAGAAAGATAATAACTTATTATGATAGCCAATAAAAAAATGCCTGATAAAACACTCCGATAATTTTCCATCCCCCTGCTTTTACGAATAAGCCTTGCCCATAAAGCCGCAATGGTGTAACACTACCGGCCTGAATTATAATTGAATTTGATCGGCCGGCGTCCAAGGAGAATATCGAATGAAGAATCATGCAACAGGAAAGAACACCGCTTCGGTTTGGGCCGGTGAAGAAACATCTATAATGGGTAATGTTACCCAGGTGCCGGTGGTGCACAGTGTCTCCTTCGGCTATAAGGACTTGCAAGAATGGCAGCAGGTGGCTCTTGGCAAAAAAGAGGGGCATATCTACAGCCGCAATACCAACCCCACCGTGGAGGTCTTTGAAAAGAAGGTCTGCCTGCTCGAAGGCGCCGAGGCGGCCACCAGCGCCTCCACCGGCATGGGCATCATCAGCAGCACCCTGTTTGGACTGCTGGCGCCGGGACGCCGGGTGGTCTCGGTCAAGGACACCTATGGCGGTACCAATAAGATCTTTACCGAATTCCTGCCCCGCTTCGGCGTGGAGGTGGTTCTCTGTGATACCACCGATCATGAAACTATCGAGGCCGAAATTACCAAAGGCTGCGATCTGCTCTATCTGGAGACGCCCACCAACCCCACCATCAAAATCATTGACCTGGCCCGGCTGGCGGCGGCGGGTAAAGACGCCGGCGCGATCGTGGTGGTGGACAATACCTTTGCCACTCCCATCAATCAGCTGCCTCTGCAACTGGGCGCAGATCTGGTGCTGCATTCGGCCACCAAGTTTCTTGGCGGACATGCCGATGCCATGGGTGGCGTTGTCTGCGGTGCAGGGAAGCTGATCAAACAGATTTACCACTACCGGGAAATCAACGGCGCCACCCTCGACCCCATGTCGGCCTATCTCCTGCTGCGCGGCATGAAAACCCTGGCGCTGCGTATCGAACGACAGAACAGCAACGCGCTGCGGATTGCCCGCTATCTGCAGGGGCATCCCGGCATAAAGAAGGTCTACTATCCCGGTCTGGAGTCGCATCAGGGACATGATATCGCCGTCAAACAGATGAGCGGCTTCGGCGCCATGCTCAGTTTTATGCTGGTCGAAGAGAGTCTGGAGGCGGTCGGCAGGGTTCTGGCCGGTTTCAGGTATGCCCACGCGGCGGCCAATCTCGGCGCCGTGGAAACTATTGTCGGCCCACCGGCGACCACCAGCCATGTGGAATGCAGCCGGGAAGAGCGTCAGGCCATGGGGATTCCGGAAAGCCTGATTCGGTATTCCACCGGCATCGAAGATGTCGAGGATCTTCAAGCCGATCTCGACCGGGCCCTGGCCTTGATGTAACAGCAGCAAAGGAGACTGCCGTCTCCTTACAAATCTTCCATCAACATGCCCTTTTTGATTAATCTGTTCACTGCGGACAGATTTTTTTTGGCCATGGATATCTGATCTTGCAGCATGGTATAGAGCTGATCCTCTTTGCCGAGAAGATCGGCGGATTTCTGCAGAAGTCTGTTGCCCTGACGCAGGTGTTCCGCCATCTCTTTCTGCAGTTCCTTGCGGTTTTTATGTTTTGTCAGTTCCGATCTGATCAGCGGCACGAGACGCCTGATAGACATTTCCACCAGAACATCGCGTGACACACCTTGTTCTTGCGCTATCTGGTTGATTGATTCCAGAGAGTTCCTGCTGATGACGAAGGTTTTCTGACGTCTACCGGTTTCGCCACTATCGCTACCCGGAATTTCCCGGGCGATTTCTTCCAGCACGGCGGTATTTTCCAGCAGTTGATCGAAGAGCGACTTTTTCTTGATGCCCAGCTGGGCGGCTATCACCGTAAGGAGATTGATGACCTCCTGGGGCAGCTTGAAGGTCGCCCTGACCGATTGTCTGCCGATGAGATCGTTCACCGTCAGATTGTGTTCGTTGGTCTGCGCGGCTGCTTTTTTCCTTGCCATGGTGTTCCTCCGTATATCTCATTGTAGTACCATGATATTACTATGTCAATAAAAATTATAAAGTAATATATAATAAAAAGTCAAAAAAGTATAAAAATGATATTGACACGAGAGCAAGTGTGATTAAAATCTACAGCAAAGAAAGAGTAATGGCCTGAAAAGGTACGTAGAAATGGTGAGATGGAAGGTTTTCCGGTATTTTCCAGAAGTCTTCTTCGTGTTGGTAACCGGTTTTATGCCACTCCATCATACCGAAAAAAACACTGATAAAAGGAGGAACGGCTATGTGGACAAGTGCAAATGACTTTGACAGAATGTTTGGCGCCATGGATCTGTTTCGCAATCGCATGAACAGATTGTTCACCGATTTTGATAGATCCTATGGAGATGATGGTGGCTGGCGGCTGGCCGCCAATGGGGCTCCAAGGACCAATCTCTATGATAACGGAGAGGAGTTTCTGGTGGTTGCCGAGGTTCCCGGAATGAGCAAAGACGATATTAATATCAGGATCCAGGGGAACTATCTGGAATTGAGCGGTAGCCGCAAGGCAGACGCGCCCGAGGGATACAGAATGCACAGGGCTGAACGACCGGTAGCTTCATTCACCAGGAGTTTTACCATTCCGTCCGATGTCGATAGTGAAAGGGTGCAGGCTTCCCTCAAGGGTGGTCTCTTGACGCTTACACTGCCCAAGGCGGAAGCGGCGAAGCAGAAACAGATCGAGATTCGTTGATGAGAGGAAGAGTAGAGTGTAAATGACAGCATAATTACTGGAGGTGCCGATATGAGTGAAAGAACCGATATTGCCAAGGTAGAAGAGGCTCTGCCTGAAAGAAGAAGCCAGTTGCCGGCGGTGGCCCCCGCCGTTGATATTCATGAAAACGATGAGGAAATTCTTTTGTTTGCCGATATGCCGGGCATACAAAAAGACGAAATAATCATCAATATCGACAACGGTAAGCTTACCATTGCCGGAGAGATGAAACTGGAAAAAAGCGGCGCTCCAGGCTGGGAAGAGTTTGGTGATGTTGCCTATCGCCGCTCGTTCTCGGTGCCGCAGACCATTGATGTTGCCAAGGTCAATGCAGAGTTGAAAGAAGGTGTACTCAAGCTGCATCTGCCGAAATCGGAAAAGGCCAAGCCGCGGCAGGTGGAAATTAAAGCCGTTTAGCCGGTCTTTATAAGAAAACCGGGCTGATCCTGTGGAATAGAAGGGCAACAGGGAACCATGGCAATGGTTCCCTGTTGCCTATTGGTGACCATCGAGCAGCAGTTCGCCTACAGAGTACTCTGCCACCAAATTTTGTTGGTTACATATTTCTTGCGGAATGTTACAAAGAGAGAAAAGTTGCCGGAGCCGAGAACAAAGAAGACGTGGGTCAGCAGGCAACGGTGCTTGAAATGTGTTAGAGAGTATGATGTCCCTGTTACGTTCGAATCGTTATGAAATCATTGGTTACCAAAAAAGAAGAAAAGGCCTTGAAAGAACTCCTGTCGCTCTCGCCGATGCCCGAGGTGACCCTGAGCTATTATGAACTGCGCGGCTTCCTCCACGGTATTGCCATAACACCGGACGCTATCAAGCCTGATGAATGGCTGCCCCTTATTTTTAATGAGGAAATGCCCGAATATGAGAGTGAGGACAAGGCCCGTCAATTAACCGGGGCCCTTTTTACCGTTCTGAATAAACATATTGCCGCTTTTCATAATAACGGGCTGTTCATGCCGTTTGACATGGACAATCTGCAAGAAAAAGATGCCCGGATGATCGTTGAATGGACTTCCGGTTTTGAAGAGGCCCTGACTCTTCGTCCCGAGTGCTGGGAAGAGTGTCGTGGGCTCAGCGATGATGAGCAGGATCGTCTGCTGAACAGTCTCATTGTCGTGGAAGGCTTGGTCTATCCCGAAGAAGCCGCTGCCATGTTCGAGCATATGCCGCCGGAGGAACTTCTCGGCATAGGCATCAACCCCTCCGCAGGCGAGACCGAAAAAATAGCCCAGCTGCAGTTTTTCATGATGCAGGCGCTCGGGCTTTCCGTCGAAACTATTCAACGTCATGCCGCCGCTGTGGAAGAAAAAAAGAAGAATAGCATTCGATCTTCTTCCGCTCCGTTCCGGCCGCGATCCAGCAGTATGAGCAGGAATGCGCCCTGCCCCTGCGGCAGTGGTAAAACATTCAAGGACTGTTGCGGCTCTCCCTCCGATGCCGCTACAGGGGCAGAGAAAACCAAAGAGGGCAAGCTGATCAAGGTCGATTTTCGCCGGCACGGAAAAAAAGAGCCGGCAGGGGAAAATGTTCCGAAAGTGGGTGCATATGCCGGATATCAGCTGGAGATTACCCTCTCTTCCACCGAGCCGCCGGTCTGGCGCCGTGTTGCAGTACCATCATCTTTCTCTCTGGCCGAGCTGCATGAAGTTATTCAGCAGAGCATGGGCTGGCAACAGCATCATATGCATCAATTCCAGGCCGGGCAGAAAATCTACGGACCCCAGGCCGCTGATGATTTTCTGGAACAGTCCGTCTTGGATGAAACCCGTTATTTTCTCGATGAGCTGGAAAAAGAAATGCTGCAGGGCTTGGTATATACCTACGATTTCGGCGATAGCTGGGAACATGTTGTTCTTTTGGAAAAAGTGATCCCCAAAGGAGCTGCACAACCTTATCCTGTGGTGCTTGATGGCGCCAGGGCCTGTCCTCCGGAGGATATCGGTGGTGTGCCGATGTACCATAAACTGTTGCGTTATGTGGAGGGGAGTGTCGAAGAGGCGACCTGGTCGGTCTTTACGGAGATGGGGCTGCAGGATTTTGACCCGGATTTCTTTGATCCTCAGGACATCAACAATCGCTTCAGACACCTGTATGGAAAAAAATAAGCCTGCAGCATTAAATTCCGGGTTAAGCCGGTTCTGATCGGTCTATTGCCATTCCGTTGATGATTCCATGACACTTACATGCTGTGCCGATAAGCAGCGGGGTGTTGAGATGCGACAGGGTTCTGTCGTGCAGTTTCCATAAATCAGCCGAAAAAAAACCGCCTGTGCCTCCAAAAAACTGACGGCTTCTGAGGACCAGCGGTATAAATGGAATGCAGTCGCTTTGCTCGATCAAAGTGTGAAGAGCAGGTGGCCGGGTCTGGCCCGTAAAGCTGCAGATATCTTGCGGTTCGCTGCAGTGCGCTGGACAGAGAAAGTCCGCATGGGAGACCACCGCCTGGCTGCTGCTCTGGCGAAGAGGGTGGGGAAAAAGCTGAAGTATCTGGTCGGGCAGATCAACTGCTGTTACCGTAAAACCATCGAGGCGGAGACGTTTTTTGAGCCATTCCGCAGCGAGGTGGAGGGGCAGGGCGGGGATGATCGCCCCGACTTCGGCTTTGCGAGTCAACTGCCCGGTCAGCCAGCTGATGCCGTCACCGCAAATATATTCTATCCCTTTGGGCAGAACAAGACCCTCGTTGGTGTCGATCAGCACAATATCATTAGCAACTCCCCGGCGCAGCAGAGATTCAGCAGCCTGTCTGCCGAATGTGCCGCCACCAAAAATCCAGATGGGCTTTGCTGTCAGTTGATCCATGCTGTCAGTTGGTCCATGCTGTCCCGGTGTGTTGCATTTCAGTTTCTGCTGCCCGGGTTTTCGAGTTCGGCCTCATTATCGGCCTGTGCTGCAAGGTTTTGCCTGGCATAATAATGGTCCAGTGCTTGCTGTAATGATATTTCGGCAAGTTGGGCGCAGTGCAGGTGTGAGTCGGGCACATGACCGATATCGTCAACAATATGAGTCATGTTGATATGGCGGAGATTCTCCGGCGTTTTTCCCCAGGCTAGTCTGGCGGCGGCTTCCACGCAGTTCCTGCTCGTGGTGCAGCCATCGGTCCAGTGATGGGTTTTTACGACTTTGCCGCCTCGAATCTGCAGTCCGATTTCCATGGTATCACCGCAGTTGCCACTCACCTTCGCAATGCCGTCGGCATCGTCCATATGTGGGGAAAGAAGATAGCTGAGACCATACCAGGCGGCGATGAAACAAAAAAGAACAAGCAGAAGGATGAGTATCTGGGTCAGGGTCATAGAGTTTTCCGGGTTGCTGGAAAGGATAAAAGAGTGCAGTCAGGGTCGGCACGTCCACTTTATTGATTGTCGGGCGGGGTTTTGCGCAAACGTATGATATACGGTTTATCTTCGATAAGTTCATTCTTGTCGGGACAGACCGAAGACCACCTATTGATGCGAATACAGTCATGACGTCGTTCACCAAGTGACCTTCTTTCGCTTCCGTGACGTCGATCCGGCCTGCCCTGTAAAAAGTAGTCTAGGGAATATACTCTTCTGCGGTCTTCGCCGCAGCGTCTGTCGAGGTATGGATCTCCTTTTCTTTTTAAGTCATGGCGTTGAGGGTCTGCCTTGCCGCGTGCCATCTCATAACCTCCATTGCTGTACTGTTGCAGAAGGATAGAATGGATCTGCTGATCCGCACTCTTTCCTTTTTTTAATTATAAATCATTTTAGGTTTATATACCAGGAGCCATTTAGGCTTGGCCACAATATGAAAGTTGTAGATATTGCAATGGAGGATGATTTCTGTGGTGTGATAGTAAAGGTAAAGGAAGGTCGGAGATCTGGGTACGTTCCTCTCTGTGACGTTGAAGTGCCGGACAAAAATGATCCAAATTATTGGCCTGTTCACGAATATGTTGTTTGGTTTGCTAATAATTGATGACTATCCGGGCCAAACGCCACGCTGACAGGTGTTTCGGGACATCCCGGCCGTACTACTGCTCTATAATGTAAATAAGCTGGATCTAAGTATCAACTGGGAGCAGATTTCCGAGTACCAATATAAATGCTTAAAAAATGGTCTTAATGGTATTGGAATCCCTGATTTGATAATTGCCCAAAACGCCAAACAAAATAATAGTCAGCTTTATTCGCTCGATAAGCACTTTAGTTTGCTGAAAGATGTTATAAATTTGAAGACATATGAGCGAGAAATTTGGAATTGAACCATAATCTCAGTTCACATTATCTGAAATACGTCGACAACCAGCATCAGCGACTACCTGCCCCGACTTTGCAGCAGACAATCGGATCCGACCTGCACTCCTCTCAATTGCTTGAGTCCTATTGGAAGAATATCAGGAACTCAACAATGCCCTCTGTTGTCAATATCTGCGGTTTTTCCCCTAAAAATCGCAATATTAACCCTAAATATGGTCGTCAATCAAGAGGTACTGCCAGTAAAACAGGAACTTATCGTGGCCGACCCCGTCTCAGCCGTCTCAGTCAAGATCATCAGCTTGGCTGATGCATTTTGTTGTTGGAAATACGTAAGGTGTCCTTGGATTTTCCTTATTCGCTGTTGTCCAGTTCATGAAGTTGTGCAATGATATTCACGATCTTTTCGCCCTTGGATGTGAGGGAGTAAACTGTTTTGGGGGGAGTTTCGTTAAACTTCCTTTTGTTCAATAAACCATAAGCGGTCAGCTTTCTCAGGCGCTCAGAGAGAATCTTGGTTGAAATACCTGTAATGGCTCTTTCGAGGGTGCCAGGTCGATCTGTGCCATCCCTTACGGCCATGAGGACGGATACCGACCACTTGCAGCCGACGACCTGCTCCAGGCACTCATAGTTCTTTCGTGGTTTTTTTGTTTTTTTTTCAGTCATGATAATCAACGTTTTACACCAAAATGTTCCCTACCCACCGAAAAGTGCCCCCTTTTCGGGTTTTGAATAACAGCTTATTTTTTGTTTGTCACGCTGAATAAACTGGCGTGGTATAAACTCAAGATAGGAGGCCAAAAATGAGCAAAGCAATATTCTATCATGCCGGTTGCCCGGTTTGTGTCGAAGCTGAACAAAAAGTGGCGGTAGCCATCGATAAAGGTAAATACTCGGTGGAAATTGTCCACCTCGGAGAAAGCAAGAATCGCATCGCCGAGGCGGAACAGGTGGGTGTCAAATCCGTCCCTGCATTGGTGCTGGATGGAGTCCCGTTCCATATTAACTTTGGTGCGGATCTTTCTGCGTTGAAGTAAATGTGCTTCGAATTCTGAACCCTCCTGCACTTGCAAGAGGGTTCTTCTTTTGCCCAACGCTATGCTCAGGCGATAGGAGATGCTATCTCGAGTCGCTATATTAAGATGGATCAACCATATAACCTTTCTACTGAAGGTCATCTGGAAGAAGCTCAACTATGCCCTCTCACGATTG
>CAYUPL010000066.1:0-17922 GCA_964446655.1 uncultured Desulfopila sp. | reverse complement strand
CTGACAAAAAAATCCCGTGTGAATATCTGGTCGTAATTTAAGACGGTCGGGCCAGGATCAAGAGCGGCTACGGTTCCGATAGGGTGGCCCTTATGATAAACAGTAGCTTTTTCAAGCTGCTCCCAGGCTGCTGCCAATATATCATTATTACTCATAAGTTAACGCTCCATTGTCCTTCAAACATTATAGGTATTCGACGACACCTTGCCGCCATGGCCCGTCCAGTCGGTATGAAAAAATTCGGAAAAATCGTTTTAGGTCCCCAACGGTCAATCCGTATCCAAAAAGATGCAGAACCGAGTACAAAAGAGCGGAACCATGACCTGCGGACAGCAAAAACCTGGCACGGTTGTACCATTGCCAATTCTGAGGGTTGTGATTCATAACTTGTGCATACTTTTAATGAGGCTGCCAACCTTATTGGTTTTCGGTTTCAATCAGCTCGTGGAGCACACCGTCGGTCTTCATGAGGTCGTTGTAGTTACCTTGCTCGATGATCTTGCCATCCTTCATGACCGCAATGCTGTCAAAGTTTTTGATGATATCGAGGCGGTGGACAATGGCAATGAGGGTGCTGCGGCCCTTCCACTCATTTTCGAGAAGATTCTGAATGCGGGCTTGAGACTCGTTGTCCAGCCCGGAGGTGGCTTCATCCATAATCATGATCGCCGGTTTTTTCAGCAAGATCCTGGCAATGGCCAACTTCTGGTTTTGTCCGCCGGAAAGGTTGCCGCCTTTGGTTCCAACCTGATAATGCAGCCCCTGTTGAATGATGTCCTTTAAAACATCTTCTTCAGTAAGTAGTTCATAGACGTGGGAATAAGCCTTCTCCTGGGTTTCCGAGGTTTCGTCCTTGAGCTTACCGTAGAAGATATTGGTCAAGATGGATTGGCTGTACATGTAGTTTGAGTCCTGGCAGAACGTAAAGGTATTGGACGCCATTTCCTCAATTTTCTCCTTGAAGGACTTGCGTCCCTGCATAATCTTACTTTCCAGTTTCTCAGACAGTTTAAAAAAGAGATGCTTCTGGGAGATATACTTCAGGATCAACAGGAGGATTACCTTGTGCTCCGACCGGGAGAGTTTTTCAACACCCTTTTTTTTCGCCTTGTGCAAGATTTTTTTGTAGTCTTCCAGCTCATCCGGATCGATGAGATCATACGCCCACAGCTCTTCATCGCATAATTGGCAGTCGGCTAGCTTTACCAGCTCGTCGGCAAGCAAAATCCCCGCTTCCATCAACGCTTTGTCCAGGCCGGTTTCAGCCAATGTCTGATGGAAGATTTCATTTTCGGGCAATTGGTCCAGCGCAAAGGAATCGTCACGGGAACCGCCGTAAAGTATGTTTTCGGCCACATTGGAAAAATAGAGATACTTGTCGGGATGGTAGAATTCGATTTCGTCCGACAAGGCCTCCCCGTGGTCCCTGCGAAACGTTTTCCGCAGCTTCAATATCTGATCGATAAGCGCTTCATGCTCGTCGACCTTCAACTTGGCGTTCAGGCCAAACCGCAGAACGTCTTTGTCGAGGCCAACCTGCTGGAGCACCTTGATGCTGTCTTCCAAGCCTATCGATTCGGACCTTTCCGCATCCGGCAGCATATCCTCATTGGCGTCCACAGCATAAAGAAGGTTTTCTTCGATGCTGCCATCAAAAATAAACGGGCTTTGGGAAACGAATCCCACATTCCTGGTAATATCCATTTTGCTCAGCTGCGCAACTTCCCGTTGATCGATGAGAATATTGCCGCCGGTGTATTTATACAGTTGCCCGATGCACTGGGCCAGGGTGCTCTTACCACTGCCTGAAAATCCGACCAGCGCCAAGTGTTCACCGTGTTTCAAGTCCAGGTCGACCTCCGCCAGTAGGCGGGTTCCGTCCTCGACAACGAAGGACATCTTGCGGGCCTCGATATCACCTTTCATTTCGTAGGGTTTGCGGTCGTCCGGCAGGAGGGCGTACTCCGCGTCGAGGGCAAAATACTCCATTGTTCGGGCGTAGGTGACGCTAGCGGTCTGATAGGCCTGATAGAACTGAATCAACTCCTTCCACGGGTCGTACAGTTTTTCCTGGGCCGACAGGAACGCGACAAGCGCTCCCAACTCAAGACGACCGTCTATGGCCAGGTAGCCGCCAAGGGCAAATACCAGAAAGCGGCTAAAATTGGTGAAGAGGCTGTTGACCACCTTGATGCCGAACCGGTAGAGATTCCAAAGAATTCTGATCTTTTCGAGACGCTCGACCAGGTCGCCGAATTTTCGATTTTCGATCCGGAATGTTCCGTTGGCTTGTATTTCGTGAATGCCATCGACGGTTTCGGCAGTCTTGCTGGAGACCTTGCGGCTAACATCCACCCGCTTGCGGTTAAAGCGGTCCACCTTTTTCTGGAGAATCGGCACAAGCATTACCACTACGGGGTAGATGCTCAAGGTGACGGCCGCCAGCAGGGGGTGCAGCCAAAATAAATAACCCGCAAAGGCCAAGAGCATCAGGACATTGGTCACCGGAGCCGCAATGGCGATCCCGACGAAATCTCCCGCCGTCGCCAGCTCCGTGGTCACCGCGGACACCACCATACCAGGCTGGGTTTTGCGATAAAAACCGAGCGGCATGGTCAAAAGATGATCATACAGGGCTTTGCGCATGCGGGTCAGCGTGTGCTGCCCGATAATGGTTTGCAGTACATTGATCAAATATTTGAACAGGCTGGCACTAATGACGGCGATGAGATACAAGCCGCAATAGAGCACCAGACGGTCGAAATTCCTGTCGCTGATGGCATCATTGACGATTCGTTTTTGCATCTCCAAGGGGAAAACATTGGCAAAAACCGCCAAAATCGCAACGATGACCAAGGCAAACTGGAGCCATCTATTCTTTTCAAAAACCCAGGCGAAGAGGGATTTCTTATAAATCGGCAAGCTGTTTGGTGGCATAGTTAACCTCCTGGAGAAAGTGTTTTGCTTCGTGTGGAATCAGGTCTTCCGCATGGACGTGTCAGGGGCGATCGCCGCAGTCTTGAAATCTTTCTATACACATTCTATCCGCCTTGCCCGGGCCGACGGCCACGAAAAAGGTCGTCCGGGCATTATTGATCCATTAAACAGTATACGTATTCGATGACACCTTGCCGCCATGGCCCGTCCAGTCGGTATGAAAAAATTCGCCACGCGGCTTGTCAATGCGCTCATAGGTGTGGGCGCCGAAGTAATCACGCTGCGCCTGCAACAGGTTGGCGGGTAGCCGGTCACTTCGATAGCCGTCATAATACGCAAGGCCGGCTGCAATGGCCGGCACCGGGATGCCGATTTCGGCCGCCTTGGCTGCCACCCGCCGCCAGCCGACCTGGGCCTGATGGATGGCAGCGCGGAAAAAGTCGTCAAGGAGTAAATTTTCCAAGGCCGGATTCTTATCAAAGGCCTGCTTGATATTGCCGAGAAAGGCGCTGCGGATAATACAACCGCCACGCCACATGAGGGCAATACCGCCGTAGTTAAGTTCCCATCCGTATTCTTTTGCGGCGTGCCGCATGAGCATATAGCCTTGGGCGTAGGAGATAATTTTCGAGGCATAAAGGGCATCGCGCACGTACCCCACGAACTCGGTTACGTCACCATCAAAAGTGGATGTAGGGCCATCAAGTACTTCAGATGCTCTGACTCGTTCCCCCTTCATTGCCGACAAACAGCGGGCGAACACGGCCTCGCCGATAAGGGTCAGCGGGATACCCAATTCGAGAGCATTGACTCCTGTCCACTTGCCGGTGCCCTTCTGGCCGGCGGCGTCAAGGATAGTGTCTATCAAGGGGCCTCCCTCTGCATCCTTGTGGCCAAGGATATCGGCGGAAATTTCCATGAGATACGAATCAAGCACCCCTTTGTTCCACTGGCCAAACACGGACTGGATCGCATCCGTATCCATACCGAGCCCCCGGCGCAGGAAATCATACGCCTCACAGATAAGCTGCATGTCGCCATATTCAATGCCGTTGTGCACCATTTTGACGTAATGCCCTGCCCCTTCTTCGCCAACCCAGTCACAACAGGGGACCTCATCGACCCGGGCGGCAATGGTCTGAAAAATATCCTTTACATACGGCCATGCATCAGGATTGCCGCCCGGCATGATAGAAGGTCCTTTACGGGCACCGTCTTCACCGCCGGAGATGCCGGTACCGACGAACAAAATCCCCTTTTCGGCAAGGTCTCGGGTGCGGCGGCTTGTGTCTGTATAAAGGGAATTGCCGCCGTCAATGATAATGTCGCCTTGCGTAAGATGAGGGATGATTTGATCGATAAAGGCGTCGACCACCGACCCGGCTTTGACCATCAGCATGATACGACGTGGTTTTTTCAAACGGTCGACTAGTTCGGTAATGGAATGGGTGGGAATGATGCTCGTCCCCTTGGCTGGACCAGCGGTGAACTCATCGGTTTTTGAGGTTGTTCTGTTAAACACGGCCACCCTGAAATGGTGGTCGTTCATGTTCAACACCAGGTTTTGTCCCATAACGGCAAGACCGATCAGTCCGATATCTGCTTGTGACATATTCTTCTCCTTTGCGATAGCAACAGTATGATATTTTTATCCAACGCCATAGGTCGAGTGTTCATCCACATATTTTTCAAGCCGGTACTTTACAGAGCGAGAGACCAAAGGGGCTCATTTATCATTGGCAGTGATTCAGGAAAACACTCAACCAGCAAGAACCTCCAAAACCACTCCCTGGATTCCCGTAAATTATCAGTAATTGGGTTTATAGAAGTAAGTCGCTGCAGAGAACAAAACCTTACAGATTATTTTTACACTTCCAATTGCTGATACTTTGCCGCATTATTGCCATCCACTTCCTTTGCAGGCGCCAAGAACAGCATCGTTGCTTAATTTTCTTGTTTTTTCCGGGGGCAGGCCATACAGGCTGGATCGTCCGACTGCTGCACAACAACCTCAGGCAAAATCGGGTACTTGATAGGTTAGGTTAAAAGGCCTGAGCGATAAGAGAAGAACAAACCGCCAGGATTTTTTTCATTTATTTAGTATGTCTTTGTCTAAATTCTAATCCATGTCAATTTTCAGGCGCAGCCTGAGTGGCCCATCTTAAGAGTAATGTAGGTTTTCGTTCAATCGTCCCCTTGGTCCTAAATATACTTCTATCCTTTCATACTCTGGTGGATTGCTATGAAGGAGTCGAATTTGTCCAGTAACAGCGGTAAGAGTTGTGGATCAAACTGTGTAGGCTTCACTCGACCGTCACCATTTTCAAAAGTCTTGCGGACTACTTCGTAATCAAACGCTTTTTTGTATGGTCTAGCTGTGACCAGTGCATCAAAAACGTCGACGATGGCCACGATTCTTCCAGCAATGGATATGTCTTCTTTTCTCTTTCCGGCAGGATAGCCGGAGCCATCCCATCTTTCATGATGATCCAGAATGATGTCATGGGCCATCTCCAGTCCCTCCAGGCCTGCGACCATTGCACATCCATACTCAACATGTCTTTTGACTTCCTCAAATTCGGTCTGTGTTAACTGCCGTGGGAGTCGGATGATTTCGGCTATTTTTATCTTGCCGATATCATGCAACTGGGCATAGCACGAAATATCTTCAACAAATTTCTCATTTGCACCGGAAAGCGTTGCCAGCCTCGCGGAATAGGCGTTGATCCTGGCAATATGCCGACCAGTATCATCGTCGGCCGCCTCGGCTGCTCTCTTGAGGGCCTCTGATGTGCCATAGAGGAGTTTCTTCAGAATAACTATTTCGGTGATGTCGGTAATGCCGGCCTGCACATATTTGGTGATTGCGCAGACATTGTCATTACGACAATCGAGAATTCTGGAATGAAATTTGACAAATTTCCCGGCAAGTTTCCCTTCAAAGGTGATTTGCCCCTGTTCGACAAAGCGGTTGATCATTAGCTGGGCCTGGTTCTTATCTCCGATTATTTCGATAAATACCTCGGCAAGCTCTTTACCTCGAAGGTCACCATAAAGACTGATACAGGCCTTGTTGACGTAGTCCACTCGCGTCTTCTCAACCGGTGTTCCTACAGTAATATCACCGGCAAAAGTTCCAAATAGAGCAAAATCCGGGTCAAATTTGGTCATCTACAGCACCACTCTGTTTGTTTACGCACCCGATTGATACACAATCATTTCAGTATGCCGCTATTTGTCCAGCGCCTGAAAAAACATTTCTGAAACATTCTTTATTGTGGTATACAATGTTATACATTAATGTATAATGATATATAAACATTCGATTGTAAATGACAAATTTATGTATAGTTTTAAATTGACTTTTATAAGAGAAGACCTCATTCCCTAACTATCAACATGTCCATTATTTTTGCCGAAAGGTAGGTTTTTCTACCATTAGCTACCTCGACGTTCGCTCTCAAGTGCAAGATAGGGAAATTAATAAAAATGAGTAGCTTATTTTCTTTTTCGTGTCAGTGCATCCTCAATTTCTTACTTAAAACGCAAAAACGGCAAAAAAACAGAAGAAACTCAATGGAAGAAGGAACTCAATGGAGTATTCCATAACAAAGACAGGAGGTTACAATGCACCTAACAGATGAACTCAAAAAACAACGTGAACAGTTTCTCGCAGTTGCTCCTCAAGAGGTAATCGAGTTAATGGGAACGGCAACAGAGCAGCTACGAGACAGTGGGATTGAAAAGAATTCTCTCCAGGTTGGTGAGAAGGCACCGGCCATAACCCTCATAGACACTGACAATAATTCCTTGGATCTATATGATACTCTCAAGACCGGGCCCGTTATTCTCAAATTCTTCCGGGGCCACTGGTGACCATATTGTAATCTGGAGCTGCAGGCCATGCAGCGCTCACTGGAGGGTTTTCGGAATCTTAAGGGCCAGCTTATAGCTGTCTCTCCTCTGACCATGAAGAACGCCATAGCCTTGAAGGAAAAACTTGCCCTCACATTTCCGATGACGATAGATATTGGCAACGCGGCGACACGGAAATTTGGCCTGGTATATTCCCTGTCAGAGCCAATCAGACCCATATATGAGGGTTTCGGTATAAATATTCCTGAGGCAAACGGCGATAACAGTTTTGAACTGCCGATACCGGCAACATATCTCATCGACACCGATGGTATTATCAGAACAGCTCATATCAATGCAGATCATACCAGGAGGCTGGATCCGGAGGATATCATATCTGCACTTGAGTCCATTAAATAATCAGGGGCAGAACAAATAGTACTTTTACCAACAAGCAGGCAATTTGTATTAAAAGCGCTGACAGTGTTGTACAAAGTGGAGGGATTAAATTTATTTTACTGCTGCATCGCTGAATTCATTAAGGGCTCCTGCCATTTTTGCAAACACTTCATCCCGGTCTGTGATACCATGCCTTTTTTTGAGCCATGCGGGGTCATTGTAACTCAGGGTTACGGCCCCGTTTTCATTTTCCCATATCAAAACTTTGAGCGGCAGGTCGATGCCTGTGGTTTGATTACTCTGCATAAGTTTGGTACCAAGAACTGGATTGCCAAAAATGAGCACCTCTGTCGGTCGAAGTGTAGATCCTGACTTTATTGCCGCCGCCACGTGGTTGACCCGGGCAACGATGTTAAAACCTTTATCTTTGACAATTTTTTCGAACCTGTTCATCGTTTCTTGCGCACTATAGTTGCTGGTCTTGATGATAAGCCCTTCCGCTGCTTGAGAAGTTGTGCCGGTAAAACAGAAAACAGTGAGTAAGATGACAAGTATTTTCATGCGATTCCCTCTCCCTTTTATTAATATCGATAATTATTAATATTTTAGCACCATCCGGCTGGACATACAAAAACTTTTTTGTCCTCTACGATAAAGAACCCATGAGCCTTTGGTATCTTGAGAAAAAAAGCCTTCAAGGATTAGTGGTGTGGCTATTCTCATTTTTATTTTACTTACAGCCTTGACTCCGTAGTACCGTACGGACACTATAGTATAAACCAGAGAAAACAGTAGAATTGAAGAACTTGAGAAGATACGGGATATTCTGAAGCGCCTTCTCCGGTCTTGTTCTATGGGAAAATCAACAGAAGAATGTCCAATATTAAATGTAATGAAAGGAAAGACGACAGAATGAGCGAAGGATATGTTTGCTATTGTTTTAGTCACACTGCAGAAGACATTGAACGGGATATCATAACTAATGGAAAATCATTGATAATGGAGAAAATTATAGCAGAAAAAAAGGCCGATGGGTGTCAGTGTCAGGCGAAAAACCCCAAAGGCCGATGATGTCTTGCCGATGTCCGCCAGGTGGTGGACAAAGTGATGCAGGCACAAGGTATAACAAAAAAAATTGATCTATCTTGTATATAGAGCAGTGATTTGTAAAGAGGAGAACGATGACGGATGCTGCGCAGTACCTAAAAAAAATGAACAGGGAGTTCATGATGAATCACTGTAAACCAAACCATAAAGAGCACTACGATCTCGTTATTATCGGCAGTGGCTCCGCCTCTTTTGCCGGAGCAATCAAAGCAGCTGAGCTTGGTAAAAAGGTTGCCATGATTGAGCGGTCCACTCTCGGTGGCACATGTGTTAATGTGGGTTGTGTCCCCTCGAAAACTCTGATCAGGGCTGCTGAGGCAAAACATCAGGCCTTACATTCCAACTTCAAGGGAATTGCTTCCAAGGGAGCATTATTTGATTTTTCAACCGTCATCCATGAAAAAGATGCCCTGGTGGATTCATTGCGCGATATCCTTTAGCAAGGACGGGAAAGAAAGAAATATTGAGACGGAACAACTTGTAGCGCAACAGGTCGTGAGCCCAATAGTTCTGGGTTAAATCTCGAAAAAACAGGTGTTGAACTCAATAGTGACAGGGCAATTGTAACCAACGAGTATAATCAAACAACGCGACCACATATCTATGCTGCTGGTGATGTTATCGGCAATCCTTCTTTTGTATATACTGCTGCCTATGAAGGGAAGCTGGCCGTTGAAAATGGGTTTGGTGGGAATAATAAACGAAGGGACTATTCAGTTGTTCCTTATGTTGTATTTACCGATCCACAGGTTGCGGGAGTTGGTTTGAATGAACAGACAGCTAAAAGCGAAGGTGTAGAAGTTGATGTAACAAAAATGACTCTTGACAACGTCCCCCGCTCACTGGCGGCAAGAGACACCAGAGGCTTTGTAAAATTGTTGAAGAGAAAAGGAACTGCTTATCTGGTCGGTGCCTCAATACTTGCCCCTGAAGGAAGGGAACTTCTAATGGAAATTTCAATGGCTATCAAATACAGAATTCCGGTAACAGAAATTGCAGCCATGTTCCATCCATATCTGACTTTAGGAGAAAGTATCAAGCTGGCTGCTCAAACCTTTGACAAAGACGTGAAAAAGCTCTCCTGCTGCGCCTCTTAGCCCAAATGTTGTTCACTTAATCTAAAATACGTGATACACTGCTGCCGAATTCAAACAGGAGGATCACATATAGCACGCACTCTAGCAGGACTTCCGTAGTGATAGTCGGCCACATTCCCGATTACTCCCTCTTGAGCCAACTCGCGCAACCGGTCCGGCGGGAAGACCACATTCCAGTCCTGCTGAAACCCGGTTCGGTCGAAATTTGTCGAAAGGTGAGTCATCACCAGATCGCTAGCTGAAAAGGCGCCGGGAATAATGTGATACTCCCCGTTCATCGTTTCAAAGGGCCGGTCATCACGCCGATGGTTTCATATTTTCCAGACGTTTTTGCAGGTAATTTAGGTTGGCCAAGGATTTTAAGAGGTTATTTATGCCGTTTTTTCGCGATACCACACGATTAGCTGCTGCCCGTAAGCTATTCACTCAGATTGGGGAATTGATCAATTCTCGATTTTCCGTACGGCTCTGGGATGGAAGCATGGTCCCACTTGGAAAAAATGTCGATACAGACTTCTGTCTCGCCATCAACACTCCAGGCACCATCGGCTCATTACTACGATGGCCCACCTATGAGAATCTGTTGTTGCACTATGTTAAGGGAAACCTTGATATTTCAGGAGATCTTCTTGAATTTGAAGCGGTGATCCGAGAAAAGAGACCCAAGGATACGTTAAAAAAAATAAACAAATTATCCATTGTCAGACAGTGCCTGCCTCTGCTGCTGACCAGGAGTGACCGCAGCGAAATAAATCATCGATACAGGGATGAAGAAACCGGTCGGCAGCAATCTCGACGTGACAATAAAGAGTTTATCCAGTTTCATTATGACGTGAGCAATAATTTTTACAAACTTTTTCTGGACAGTGAGATGCAGTATTCATGCGGATATTTTACTGCTTACGATAACACTCTTGATCAGGCTCAGCATGATAAGCTCGATATGATTTGCCGAAAGTTGCGTCTGCAGCCTGGAGAACGCATGCTGGATATCGGTTGCGGATGGGGTGGACTTATCTGCCATGCCGCACGTTATTACGGCGTTCATGCCCACGGTGTCACGCTTTCGGAGAGGCAGTATGAATATACCGTGGAAAAAATTAAACGTTTAAAGCTCGAGGATATGGTTCATGTGGAGCTCAGAGACTATCTTACCCTGGAAGGGACCTACGACAAGATCTCCAGCGTAGGCATGTTTGAGCATATTGGAATCGCCAATATGGACACGTATTTTGCTAAGATTAACTCTCTGCTCAGGGATCGTGGTGTTTTCATGAATCATGGTATCTCGCGGCGCGCCAAACGTACTCAAAAAGAGGTCAAGAAAATCAGGCCGGAACGGCGGCTATTGCTCAAATATATTTTTCCCGGCAGCGAGCTTGATAATGTGGGGCACACCATCGACATGATGCAACTGAATGGTTTTGAAGTTCATGATCTGGAAGCACTGCGAGAACATTACGGGCTGACCACCAGCCACTGGTACCGCAATCTTCTTAAAAACAGTGAAGAGGCCCGGAAAAAAGTCGGTGAAGAGAAATTGAGAATGTGGTTACTCTACCTTGCGGCTGTTTCCATCGGCTTTGCCAATGGTTCGATGCATATTTTCCAGATCGTGGCCACCAAGCACAGGGCTAAAGGCCCGTCAGGGCTGCCACTTACCCGAGCAGACCTTTACTCTACATGAAATACCGGCAGAAGAGTTGAAGACTACTTGCCTTCAGTAAGCTGAGCTTTGACTGCCGCAAGTTCCTTTTCGAGAGCACGTATTTTACGTATTGATTCAGGTAGCTTGTGGATGGCGGCTTTTTCCTTTAAATCCCGTTTTAGGGGTTTTGCCGGCACACCCCAGTACTGCCCTGGTTTGGTGATGCTCTTTGTAACTCCGCCTTTAGCACCAACCATAACATTATCGCCAATTTGTATATGGCCCACTACGCCGACTTTTCCTGCCAGAATGACATTTTTACCCACCTCGGTGCTGCCGGAAATTCCCACCTGTGAGACAATTATACTGTTTTCACCGATGACCACATTGTGGGCAATCTGGACAAGGTTGTCTATCATAGCACCTTTTTTGATGACGGTTTTAGCAAAACGTGCCCGGTCAATGCAGACATTTGCACCAATTTCCACATCATCTTCAATGAGTATGGTGCCAAGCTGGGGGATTTTTTTATGTTTGCCGTCAAAGGTTACAAAACCGAAACCATCCGCGCCAATCACTGTTCCTGAGTGGATAATCACACGATTGCCGATTTCACATCGCTCTCGTATGGTGACATTGGGGTAGACAATAGTATCATCGCCGATTCGGGTATCATGGCCAATATAGGCGCCGGCATAGATTATTGTATTATGGCCAATAGTTACACCTGTCTCAATTACGGCACATGCACCAATGGCCACATTCTCTCCTAGAGTTACAGTTTCATCAATCACTGCTCGGGGATGGATGTTTTCAGGATGTTTTTGCAGATCCGGATGCAGCACCTCCATGATTAATGAGAACGAATAGGATGGATCGTTTGTTTGTATCAGTGTCTTGTCAGATTCAATAGTAAAATCTGTGGGTACCAGAATGATTGAAGCATTTGTCGACTGAAAAAGCGACATGTATCTGGTATTTGCCAAAAAGGTTATATGCACGGCGGTTGCTTTCTGAATATCTGCGCATCCTGTGACGACCGTTGCTTCATCCCCTACTACTATACCATCTACCAGTTGAGCTATTTCTTTTGCATTCATAGGCCAATTCCTGATGAAATTTTTTTTAATACACTCCTTCTTCCAAGACATTCTCTACGGATGGCAGGCTGGGTTTATGTTCTAACACCCCAAATACCTCTATCTGCATACGACTATACTACAGGGAAATTTAGTGCAACGAATCGTTATGGGACTGATACATCATTATAACCAGAAAAACAGGAGCATGAAAGTGATAATGAGCAACTGGCTATTGTAACATTTTTGTTTGTGGATATTTCTCCACCCACTTACGCCAGTCAATATCCTCAGACTCCAGCTTCGGCAGAAAGCGGTTGAAGTGCGGACCGGTAATTCCCCGGAGACCATTTCGCTCAGGATACCACATACTCATCGTTTCTTTATCATACAGCACAAAAGTATTTTTATAGGTCCATCCTGATGGAGCCAGGGTTAAAATCCGACTATCCAGTGTGCGGCTGTACACAGCCGCTAAATCGACAAGTGGTCAGTAACCGGCGGTTATCGGTTTGCCGGCGAGCGTGGTATTGGCAATTTCATGGCGTCTGAGACGCTGCACCGAATACGCATGAGCCTCTCCATCGAGGGCAATACCTATTATTCGGGCCTGGGATGATTCTTGTGGAAGATCATTAGTGAAATCGTCATCATGGAGAGGAGTAAACGCATTTTTGCCGATTCCGTATTGGAATTTGTGTGGTACAAATCCCAACTGACGTGCCTTGGTAACATCCCAGCGCTCACCGGTGCGGTCTTCAATGAAGACCCTCTCATCCTCTCTGACCACCCAGGCGGCGCTGCTACTGCTCACAACCGCCAGGCAAAGGATGTTCAACAATATTATACTACGTGTTATGAGATTCATTGTTTTACCTCGTTTGCAATTATTTGATCAAAAAAATCAGAAAACAAATATACTTTAAAAAATTTCGACCCATACCGACCTTCCAGTGTCATTATTCAGTTAATCTCTATCCATTAAGATTCTGTTTTTATCGTTTTATTCCCCTGCATATATTCCATTCGTTTTTTGCCCAAGAAACACCATCAGTGCGCGGACTTATGAAAATCGTTGGATATGTTTGCAGATAGCAATAAATAACAAGCACATCAGCAATCTCTACTGCTGCTAATCACCCCCACAAAAGGAGTTAATATGTATCTCCCGTTGTGGGGGATAGGGCGACGGCAAGATAGACGATTCCTTTATTCGAAACTGTGCACCATAATAAAGTCACTGTCTTCGGCACCGCCATGACAGCTGATACATCCTTGAGGTTTTCCAGCCATTTCCGCTTTTCCATCAGGGCTATACTTCACCCAGAACCAGTCGCCGGCAGTCGGATTGTAATCTTTGACTTTGTACATGACCGTGAGTGCTTTCAGTTCTTTGTCGAGGCCGATGTTTTCTTTAACAAGAATAGATCCGTACTCGACTGGTGCATGCGCCGACTTGAGCCCTGTTTCATTGACAAAAACTTTGTGCAAAGGTGCGTGTGGGGCATTGCCCTCCTGTAGACCCTGATGGTCCGGCCAGAACCCCCAGGAGTTGTATGGAGATATTTCAGTGATATGTTTCCAGAGTTCTTTCTCGTCAGGGCCTGGCATTTCGGCCAGGGCCAGGGAGGCAATGCTCAATGAAGTGACGACAAGTAATGATGTACGTAGAATGCTGTTCATATGTTCCTCCTTGTGGTTGGTAACTGCTCTTTGTTCAAAGAGCAATATTTAACAGGCCGCGACACTCGCCTTTTGTTAATCAAAACGATAAACAAGCCCATTGAATTGGTATTTTTCATGGGCAAGAAGCATCCTGATCGCCCGAGCGAAAACCTGCTTACTGAGATGCATATTCTCTGTTAGTACATCAATGGGTGTTGCTTCACTTTGCACCCCATTGGCATAATCGACGCCATACCCTAACAGCACATAGGGAATCTCAAGTTCGCCGGCCAGAATCGCTTCCGGGCCTGCGGTCTGACTTACCGCATCGGCGTAGCCCGCGATAAATTTGATCTCCTTTTTGGAATTCAAGCGCGGGCCATTGACGTAGGCGTAGGTGAGACCTGCTATGACATCTTTGCCTTTCAGTACCTTTGAGACATCGAAAAAGGGAGATTCAAAAAGATAATGGCCTCTGCCTGCCTGGCTCTCTTCGGTAAAAAATGTGCAATTGCTCCCATCAGGCAAACGGTTATCAGGATAGAAGATATCGTTAAAAATCAATAGCCTTGCCAGTGGCAAAGCTGGATTGGTCAGGCCGACAATTGAGGTGGCAATAATGACTTTCACTTGAGCCTGCCCACAGGCATGAATATTTGCCTTGTGATTGATCATACTGGACAACAGCGCGTGATTTTTCTTATGCCGGGCGATAAACAGTACCGACCTGTCGTCACAGATGCCGACATGTGCCTGGACCACACCATGTGGTGTGACTATTTCAACCTCACGCAAATTCTCCAGCTCCGCAAAATCGTAGAAGCCGGAACCGGTAATGACCGCTACATCACAAGTAAACATAGCTTTTCTATCTCCTATTTTTCTGTTGTACCCTGGCACGAACTGCCCGAACCCGCTGTGCAGCCATAACAGTGATTGGCAAGGACAATCGTACGGCGCCCTATCACTTCTCTGTCAAATTCGTTTATATGGGCATTCGATTCGATCGGCAGATCCAGCATTTGGTTAAAATCACAATCATACAGCTGCCCGTCATAGCTTACCGAAATGGTATTTTTGCACATCACATTCTCGGCTGCCGTTGAATTGAAAGAGTTGATCAATTCCGTCATATATTCTGACAATGTATCATTTTTTTGCAGATGCTCGAGGTATCTGCCGACCGGCATGTTAGTGATGCAGAAGAGGTCGTTGAAGTAAATGCCGTGATCTTTCAGAAGCCGCGCTTTATATTCGCGTGCCAGTCCTGATTGTGAGCCGGGCAGATAAAAACCGGTTGGATTATGCACGAGATTGAGTACAAGACCGGAATTCTCTTTACCGTATCCCCTGGCATTTAGTTTTTTAATTACCTCAATAATTGTGGTAAAGGCACATTTGCCGCGTTGTTTATCCGTTCCCTCCTCCTTGTAATGCGGCAGGGAGGTGACAATCTCAACGTTATTTCTGACATAAATATCTATAAAATGGCGATATTCATCCTCCAGTAACAGGGTCAGATTCGACCGAACGATAAGCCTGCGCTTCAGCTGTGAGGCCTCATCGAGAAACCATTCCAGATGTTGATTGATTTCAGGTGCGCCACCGGTAATATCTATGGTGGAGATCTCATTATCCCGTAAAATCCGGAGGCAACTTTCCATTAAAGATCGAGACATCATCTCAGTGCGATGGGGACCTGCATCAACATGACAGTGCTTGCAGAAAAGGTTGCATTTTCGACAGATATTCATCTGAAAGACATCCACTCCCGCGGCCTTTATCGGGTATTGTCCATTTGCAGCCAAGGTATCAATAAATTTTTGCCTGCATTTATTCAAAACAGACAACTGTTCATGGGCATCCATCTACATCTCCTTTTTCTTCACAATCTTTCGCATCTGGGTGGAATGGGCCAGGGTAATACCCGCCATCATGGCAGCACCTACATGAAAAACTTCCATCATCTCCTCTTTGTCCACGCCTAATGAGAGACATTTGTTGGTGTAGGCGTCAATGCAGTAGGGACAGTTTTGGGTCGCGGCAACGGCTAGTGCTATCAGCGATTTTTCACGTTCGGTGAGTTTTCCGTCAGCCGTAGCCTTGGTGTAATAGTCAAAAAACTTCTGCGCCTCCCCACCTGTCCACTCACCGATATTTGGAAAATCAGCCAAATCTTTCGTTTCGTAGTAGTGCATGGTTACCTCCAATTATGGTGTCGCTAAAATTCTTCATTCAGTATATATCTCTTTCTCCTATTTCAAGGCCTGCCAATTTTTTCAGAAATGGTCCTAAATCTTCTTTTTTGCCGTATCGGGGATAGTCATGCATTTTGAGATAAGGCCTTGAATTCACTTCAAGAAAAACGGTCTGCTGTTCATCGTGTGGGAATTCGATGCCCTTTGCAAAGATAGCGTCGATACCCAGGATATTTGCCTTAAATAAGGCAGGTATTTTTAAAAAAAGTTGGACATTTTCAGGGTGAATTGTTTTCTTATCAAGGATTTCAACCACTCCTCCCGGTGCAAGGGATATTCGATTGTGCAGGGTTACCATTTCCCCCTTCTTGGAAATTGAAAGCAGGTTGAGTTTCTTTTTCTTGAGAAATCGAGAAGTTCGGATATCTTTTGCAAGAGGGTGCATAACCGGGTAGAGATTCATTTGGCGCCTGATTTCATTTTCTCTCTCTATCAGTTCTGTTATGGTCGATTGGCCATCGCCGATTACAAAAGGAGGATAGCGGCGGATCACCGATATTATTTCATCCTGCCCTACGACAACCCGGTAATTTTTACCCTCAAGATACTGTTCAATAACCGAACTCGGCCACCAGATCTTCACCAGCAGAGCGGCCTTCAGTAATTGACCATAGGTTGCTATGGGAAAATGGCTGCCACGGGAAAAGCCGCTGACATTTGGTTTTATCACCAAGGGGAAACCATATTTTTGGGCAAACCGCAACGGCGCGAGTAATCCATAAAAAATCTCTCCTTGTGCATGGGGAATACCATTATCTAAAAAGGCTTCTCTTGCCTGCTTCTTGGACCGACAACTTTTTCTAGTCTCAAGTGTATTGTAATGACTGCACCCACCCAAAAATTTACGATCAACCCAGGAATAGAGCATTCGTTTCAACGCCTTCATTGCAAGCTCCTGTAATGGGCCCTCATTTTCCTGAAAAAGATTGATTTGCCGGTTTCACTTCGTGGTATGGTTTTAACCAACCTGGCACAAATCATCATGATCACTTCAATCAATTGCTGTTTATTCTCTTCACGCACATTTTTCGCCAGGAGAACAAGCGGCATCGGCAGAAAAAGGTTTATTTCGACTATCTGAAATATTCCCTGCAACAGGTCTTCTTTCGAATCCGCTTTAAGACATACTCGCGCCATACGAAAGTTGCCTATCGCTTTCAGATAGTTCCAGATATCCTGCAATTCCTGTGCGGAAAATATCGAGGTAATCTCCAGGTAGACGGTGTTCGGGTTGTATATAGAGTTTATCGGGTGTTGCACCCCGCTGGTATTTACGACCTGGGTTATCGATAAGACGGCAAAATCATCAGGTGATTCCGGAGACCGAAGATAGTAAATCTCAAATTCTATTCTTCCTGAAGCAGTTTGCTGGACGATATATGGCATGGTCTTTTGCCCCACAGGATGATTAAATGCCAGATATTCAGACCTACTATTTATCCGAACGATACCGATAGAGTTTTGCCCCCACTCAGGTTTAATAAAGACAGGATAGCTTTCCGGTACCATTTCCCGATCAAAATAATATTGTGGCAAGCGCCATTGATCAGGAATATGTTTGTCCATCTCCAGTTTGGAAAAAATACCTTTCGCCTCGTTAAAATAGTTGCTGTTCAATTGAAAGAAGTTCCAGGGCACAACCCTATGTCGCAGGCAGGCGTAAAGGTAGCGGAGCAGCAACATTATACGTATCTTGCCATTTTTTAACTGATGCAGAATATTTGCTGAAAACCTGACCTTTTCTAGAATCGTCTGAGGATATATGTATGCTGAGAGTTTCTTCATTTGCCTGTACCTGGTGGAAAATCCCAGGTGAAAGAATCAACCTTTTCTATACTGGCCAGGTATCTTCTCCGAAGAATTTCGCTGACCACTAC
>CAYUPL010000065.1:0-18678 GCA_964446655.1 uncultured Desulfopila sp. | reverse complement strand
AGTCCCCTCAGTCTTTCCTAGAAAAATTTAATCTGTCTCCCGGATAAAGAGATCAAGAATGAAAAATGCCTTGGACCGTAAATTGACCTCTATATCCAAGGTACGTATACCCCCTTGTGGGGTGATAGAGAGAATACCAAGAAACAAAACGTTTGTCGTTAAACGGGAAAAACCGAAACTTCTTTTACTCTACCTTTGAGAGGTAAATATCTCGAGACGAAATTCATCGAGAAGTACGTAGAATAGCGTTACTCCTCCACTCATTCCTATTATTAATTCTATTATGACCATTGACACAGAAGAGCTCCTTCAAAAAATTCCAAAACTCAGCCATTTTGAGCAAACATTTCTTCAGTTCCTTTCCGTGCTGTACGAACCGGCGCATAGTACTCTGATTATTAATTGTTTAAAAAAAATTGATTTACGTGGACCACGAGGCAACAAACCTACCATTGCCAACCTTAACCATTACATCACTAAATTTCAAAATCTTGGCCTGGTAAACGACAATCAGCAGTGTGTTGGCGAGATAGTTGAAGTACTCAGCAAGCTTGCCGTCGAAGAAAACACCTTTGCAACTTTTGCCGGAGCAATCCAGGAGGAGGCGCCGGTCAGCTACTATTACGGCAAATGGTCAACCCGCTGCTGGCGCGCCATGCGTGAATTACGTATCGGGATCTATACCCAGCAGTTCGATCTGATTGATGAAGCCTCCGAGTTTCTCGAACAACAGTGCAGCGACCTCACCACGCCTCAGCCTCCTACCGTGCAGGTCATGACCCGGCCTTTTTCGCCGCCATGGTTTCGTTCTCTGCCGGTATCATTCCAGTTTTTCCTTCTTGACAATGTTTTTCGATATGCTCAGCAGCACCTGATACGATACCCGCAACTTCTTGCCTTCCTCCAAAGCGAGGAAGAATTTGCCGGTTGCAGCAGCGATGAAAAACTGCCTTTCAAGCGACTGCTGTTCAATCAGCTTCTCTTTCAAGGTGAGCTTCATTCCGCCAAGCAATTGATTGCGGAAAACAAGGAAGTTTTTTCCGGTACCGGTGCACAAGGAACGTGCCTTTTTCTCCAGGGCAAGCTTGAGTCGGCCATTGAGTCCTTTATCGCTGATATCAACATCTTGAAATCTTTCAGTAGTGACGGCAATGTCGCCTTTTTCGGCATAACCGGAATCTTCCATATCGTCGCCCTGCTGCAATATGAAGAGGGCGGGAATTACAGCACAGTAGCCGATCAGATCAGCATCGCAATCACCAATTTTTCCAGTGGCGTTGAAGTGGAAGCCTATCACTTTCTCGCTGCCGTTATCAGCAGTCAGCAGAGTAACAGGGTTCCCCAGGACATCCTTAACCTGAAAAAAGACGGCCGTCCGCACAGTCTCACGCTCCTCTTTGCCGGTCTCGCCCAATACTGGCTGAACAGATCTCTGCAGTCAAGCCTGGAACGCAAAATGAGAAAGCAGCTGACGGTTGCTTCTGAAAACGGCTATGACCTCATGGCCCTGGCTTACGCTGAAATACTCGAAAAAATCAGCCACCAGAAGATAGACCTGCAGGAGCAAATAGCTCTTCTCCGCGCCAACACGTCTCTCATCTCTCTGGTCTCTATTCTTGAACCCGAGGAACCGTGGAAACGCAGCCTCCAGGCCCTTATCCATGCCACTGGCGACAGAGGCGATACTGTCGCCGAACAGGATATCCGCCTTGTCTGGATGATAGAGTACAAAAAAAACAGAATCAGCATAAATCCTCGGGAACAAAAACGGTCCATGACCGGAGAATGGAGCAAAGGCAAGCCCCTTTCACTTGCAAGGCTTTATGAGTCCGACAAATTGCCGTATCTCTCCATGCAGGACAGAAAGATATGTAGAGCCATCAACAAAACACACAATCAGGAGACACACAGTACATCCTTCTCCTTCGATCTCGAAAAAGCCCTACTTAATCTGATAGGCCATCCTTTGCTTTTTCTCAGTAAGTCTCCCTCGACTCCTGTCGAATTCATAGCCGGAGAACCGGAACTGCTTGTTGAAGAGCGGGGCGATCAACTCCATATCCGTTTTGCCCAATCAATAGCTGACGGCAATATTACCGTTTTTCGAGATACTCCAACCCGCTTCAAGATCATCAGCATAACGGAAAACCATCGCAGGATTGCTCAGATTACCGGAAAAGACGGCCTGATGGTCCCCAAAGAGGCCAGCGAGCAGGTCCTGGCGGCCATTGGAAACATCAGCTCGTTTATGACTGTTCATTCCGCTATCGCCGTGGATCAAAGTTCGCGAAAGAGAGCCAACATTACACTTGTAGAAGCAGATTCAACTATTTATATGCACCTGCTCCCCTACGGTAGAGGTTTTCGCCTGGAAATGTTTGTCAAACCGTTTATCGAGGGCGGCCATTATCTTAAACCTGGTCAGGGTGTAGAAAATATAATGGCCGAGGTGCAGGGTAAACGGCTGCAGACACGGCGCAACCTTGCTCTGGAGGAAGAAAAAGCCCGTGATGTGGAAGAGCTCTGTCCCATTCTCGATCTGGCAATTGATATGGAGCAGGAGAACGACCGCGAATGGCATCTGCTCGACCCCGATGACTGTCTCCAGGCACTGGTGGAACTTCAGGCCATAAGCGACCGGATAGTCATTGAATGGCCCGAAGGAGAAAAACTAAGCGTTTCTCATCAGGCTTCCTTCAAAAACATGAACCTCAAAATCAGGACAAACCGACAGAACTGGTTCAGCATGAGCGGGCATCTCACTCTTGACCAGGATAGAATAATCGACTTGAAAGACCTTCTCGCCAAAGTGAAGGAATCGTCAGGTCGCTTTATCAAACTGGGTGACGGGCAGTTTCTCGCCTTAACTCAGGAGTTTAAAAAACGCCTTGAGGATTTAACCGTCTATGCCGAAGAAGACGCTGAACAAGACGGAGAGGTTCTGGTGCATCCGCTGGCCGCTCTCCCCTTAGAAGAACTGACCAAGCAGGCCACGACAGATGCCGACCGGGAATGGCATGCCCAACTCGAACGCATCAGTGCGGCCCAGTTGTATGAACCCGAGCTGCCCTCAACGCTCCAGGCCGAACTTCGTGATTACCAGATAGAGGGATTTAACTGGCTGGCTCGATTGGCATTTTTAGGAGTCGGCGGCTGTCTGGCCGACGATATGGGACTGGGCAAAACCTTACAGTCCCTGGCCGTCGTTCTCAAAAATGCCGCGCAGGGACCTTCTCTCGTGGTAGCACCGACATCAGTATCAACCAACTGGCAAACAGAGGTAAATCGCTTTACTCCGACCTTGAACCTGATAACTCTGCCGACTAAGAACCGGGCCAAGGCTATCAAAAAGCTGGGTAGCTTTGACCTGCTCATCACCACCTATACATTACTGCAGCAGGAGGCCAAACTCCTGTCGCAGGTCAACTGGCAAGCCGTGATTCTTGACGAGGCCCAAGCTATCAAAAACGCCGCGACCAAAAGGTCAAAAGCAGCCATGTCACTCAAGGCGGAATTTAAACTGATTACCACGGGAACTCCGATAGAGAACCATCTTGGGGAACTCTGGAACCTTTTCAATTTCATCAATCCCGGCCTCCTTGGATCCATCAACAGTTTCAACGAAAAATATGCCATTCCAATCGAACGTTTTCAGGACAGAGATGCCAAGTATAAGCTGAAGCGACTAATCAGGCCGTTTATCCTCCGGCGCATCAAATCCGAGGTGCTCGAAGAACTTCCGCCCCGCACCGATGTTACCCTGCAGGTGGAGATGAGTGAAGACGAAGCCTATTTTTACGAAGCACTGCGTCAGAATGCCCTTGATATACTGGAAAGCAACAAAGAGAAAAAAGGACGGCATCTGCAGATACTGTCGGAGATTATGAAACTGCGCCAGGCATGCTGCAATCCTCGACTCATTAGTCCCGACACCAGCATCGAAAGCTCGAAACTGAGTATCTTCTCCTCGGTTGTGGAAGAGCTCATCGGTGGACGCCATAAAGCACTGGTTTTCAGTCAGTTCATCGGCCATCTTAAAATAATCCGCGAATATCTCGATTCCAAAAACATCTCTTACCAATATCTGGACGGCAGCACTCCTTCCAAGGAAAGAAAACAACGGGTGGAAAATTTCCAGGCGGGCCAGGGAGACCTTTTCCTCATCAGCCTGAAGGCCGGTGGGCTCGGTCTCAATCTGACGGCGGCAGACTATGTTATCCACATGGACCCATGGTGGAATCCCGCCATCGAAGATCAGGCCTCCGACAGAGCCCATCGGATCGGTCAGACCCGGCCTGTAACCATCTACCGCCTGGTCTGCAAAAATTCCATTGAGGAGAAAATCGTCAAACTGCACCAGGAAAAGCGCGATCTTGCCGGAAGTCTGCTGGAAGGTAGCGACATAAGCGCCAAGATGAGTTCCGACGATCTGATAGACCTGATCAGAGAGGGGTAGTGTAGTTATCCGGCAAGGTTTTGCTTTATCAGCCCATAAAACAGATCATCGGCAGAGCTGAAGGACCAGCCCAGATGGGCAAAACAGGAGGCGCACAGCGCCAGACGCCAGATATACCCTGCAAACCAGGTGAATTCATCGGTGGGCGGCCCATGGAGAGTGCATCCCTCGGCACTGCTGAAGCAGCGTATCTCGTAAATAATACCGGCAGGATTAAAAAAAGTGTGGTGGTGCCGGCCATTCACGGCAAGGCTGTGCTCTTCGGAGGTAATCAGATGACTGCAGAACCGGCAGAATAATCCTTTTTCCGGCTCCTCCTGCTCCTCTTCCTGCCGGGCAATATCGATTGCCGAGGTTGTGCCGCCTTTTTCTCTGAACAAGTAGACCTCTGCCATGGCTTCCACCGGATGTTGCCGATCTATAGTGTTGACCTACTGGCCCATTTTGATATCACTATAATAGTCCACAATGGCTTGTACCATCGCGTCTATGGAATGTTCCCGGGGCTGGATATCAACCTTTAAGCCGTTATCTGTTACCGTTTTTGCGGTAATAGGTCCAATGGCGGCAATTTTTACACCAGCCAGGAGTTCCTTCAACTTTTCTTCACTGCCGGCATCCAGCATGGTAAGAAAATTCCGCACAGTTGAAGAGCTGGTAAATGTCAGCAGGTCAACTTTGCCGGCATCAAGCTCCTGTCGCAATTCTTCTTTGCGTCCTTCAGGAAGGACATTTTTGTACACCGGCGCAATGGTGACCTGAGCTCCGGCGCCACGCAACGTTTCCGGCAAGATCTCTCGTCCTTTTTCCGCTCGAGGAATGAGGATATTCCGCCCTTCCACCCCGACATCGAGCAGGCTTTCGGCCAGCCCCTCACTGGTAAATTCTGCTGGTATCAAATCGGCATGTATTCCATAAGCGCGAAGCAAATCGGCGGTGCTCTTTCCGACTACGGCTATACTCGGGCCTTTCAAGTCCCTGGCATCCATGTTTTTTGTAAAGAGACGATCAAAAAAGTGGGTTACACCGTTGAGTGACGAAAACACAATCCAATGGTATTCCTTCAATCGTTCAAGCTCAGCATCTAATTTTTCATATGAGTCAACAGGTTGTATATCAATAGTAGAGCACTCAAAACAGTCCGCACCATTTTCCTCAAGTCCGGCAGTGAGTTGGCTGGCCTGTTCACGAGTCCTGGTAACCACAATTTTTTTCCCGAACAGGGGACGTTTTTCAAACCAGTCGATGGTCTCCCTGAGCTTCACCACCTCCCCGACAATGATAAGTGAAGGCGGCTTGATACCTGATTCGGCAACGATATTTCCGATAGTTGCCAATGTACCGACTACGGTCCTCTGCTCCGGCGTCGAAGCCCAACGAACCACAGCTACGGGTGTTTCCGGCGAACGGCCGTGTTTGATCAGGTTTGCAACGATTATAGGCAGATTTTTGATGCCCATATAAACGACCAGAGTACCGGCACCGGTGGCAAGTTTGGCCCAGTCAATATTCGAGTTCTCTTTGGTCGGATCTTCGTGACCCGTCAGAAACGCTACCGAAGCAGTATAATTACGGTGTGTTATGGGAATACCGGCATAGGTTGCGGCGGCTGTGGCCGAAGTTACCCCCGGAACCACTTCAAAGGGAATGCCGGCGGCATGAAGTCTTTCCAGCTCTTCTCCTCCGCGACCAAAAATAAAAGGATCTCCACCCTTGAGACGGACAACCGTTTTCCCCGCTTGAGCATGATCAACCAGCATCTGATTTATTTCTTCCTGGGTATGCATATGCTTGGTTCCACCCTTTTTACCGGCATAAACCAACACAGCGTCTCTGGGTACATGCTTAAGAAGCTTTGAGCTGGCCAGATAGTCATAGACCACGACTTCCGCCTTCTCGAGCAGATATTTCCCTCTGACCGTTATAAGGCCCGGATCACCCGGCCCGGCACCAACCAGATACACCTTGCCCATTACTCTTTTATCTTGACGCTCTTCCATATCAATTATACGCACATTGCGTTTCCGCATTGAAATACATTTTCCAGGGATCCGTCTTATCGCTGCGACACAGACAGATTACCGTCCCCCATCTTTTAACTGAAGAGGCCAGGACAGATGGTTTTCTCCAACATGTCCCGGCCCTTTTGGGTTCCTTTGCTGAGCGACATAGTAAGATATCCTGGCTCAAAAGGCAAAAAAAAAGGGTGCTCTCTCTGCCGGCCAGAAAGAACACCCACTCTCTCCACATGTTTTTATGTCAATACATGTCGACCTGAGCAGAAGTATATATTAGAGCTCTTTCATTATCGAATCGGTCACTGCACCAATGGAAACCGATCCATCGACGGAGACCACTTTGGGACCACCGGCTGTCTTGAAATAGTTCACGGCTGCCATTGTACCGGTTGTCTCATCATAATAGATTCCATGACGCTTGTTGATGGCGTCCACGTCCTGATCGTCGGCCCGGGTTTTCAATTCGCCACCGCATACACGGCAAACCAGTTTGCCGTCTTTCTCCACTGGCTTGATGGCATCAAAGGCAATATGGTTTGGATGGTTGTTGTCATTAACACAGAGGCGACGCCCCATGATCCGCTCTTTAGCTATCTCACGATCCAGCACGATCTCAATGACGTAATCGAGAGCCAGTCCTTCTTTCTCCAGCGTTTCGGCAAGTGTCACTGCCTGGTCTTTGGATCGGGGGAAGCCATCCAGGATCCAGCCGTCTTTACAGTCTTCTTTCTGCAATCTTGCAATCATCATGGGTATAGTAATGTCATCCGGCACCAGGTCACCCCGATCGATATACTCTTTAGCTTTCTTGCCAAGCTCGGTACCGCCACCGATATGTTCGCGAAAAATAGCGCCGGACTCTATATGGGGGATATCAAATTTTTTCTGTACTATCGCCCCTTGTGTCCCCTTGCCGCTTCCGTTTGGCCCAAACACCAGAATATTTTTACCCATGTCGTTCTCCTTTGAAATTGAATATAAAAAGCACTGCTGCGCTTCAAAAAAACGTATAATCCCAGCCACTCCTGCAAGGCAGGGGAGAGTATATCCTACTTTGCCCACCCTGGCCAGTAAAATATCTCTTCTATTATTTTGACATTACACCGCAAAGCGGGTAGGCTAGCGGATCGGGCTATTCAAACAATGGCTGAAATGTATCAAAAACAGAGTGAGACACGGTAAGCCGAAGGCCCTGAAAAATTTCAAATCATCTCTGCAATCTCCATCGAGAACAGTACGAAGAGAGAGTGAAGATTCTGCTCACCGCCACTTTTTAAACTTCAATGACACAAAACGATATGAAAGAAATCCATGTAGGTATTATTGGCTTCGGCACGGTTGGACAGGGATTCGCCCGAACACTTCTTCAACAACAGCAGCGGATAACAGAGCGCTGCGGAGCACGGATAGTGCTTCACAGAATTGCCGACATTAATCTTCACAATCTGCCGGAAGATTTTCGAGATGTTATCTTTTCCCAAAATGCTGCCGACATCATTGCGGATGATACTATCGATATCGTGGTAGAACTTATTGGAGGCATAGAACCGGCCAAGTCGTTTCTCCTTCAGGCCATCAACAACGGCAAACATGTGGTCACAGCCAACAAAGCATTACTCTCCACTCACGGCAGGGAGATTTTCGAAGCAGCTGCCGCCAAAAACGTCGAGGTCGGTTTTGAGGCAAGTGTCGGCGGAGGAATACCACTTATCAAGTCACTGAAAGAGGGCTTGGTGGCCAATAACATTCTCTCTATCCGGGGCATCATGAATGGTACCGCAAATTATATCCTCACCCAGATGACGGAATACGGTTATCCTTTCAGTGAAGTCCTGCAGGATGCCCAGGAGAAAGGATTTGCCGAAGCGGACCCCACCTATGATGTTGAAGGAATCGATACGGCCCATAAGCTTGCCATCCTGATGACCATCGCCTACGGCAAACATGTCCACCTCGACCATATCACGACCGAAGGCATCAGCAAAATTCATCCCATCGATATCGAGTTCGCCAAAGAATTCGGCTACCGCATCAAGCTCCTTGCCATCAGCCACAATCACGGCAGCCATATGGAAGCGCGCGTCCATCCCACCATGGTTCCGGACTCGCACATGCTTGCCAATATCCATGGTGCTTTCAATGCCATTCAGTTTACAGGCGACACCGTTGGTGATGTTCTTCTCTACGGCCAGGGCGCCGGTATGATGCCGACCGGCAGTGCCGTGGCGGCTGATGTGGTCGATATCGGCAGAAACATCCTTTCCAATGCCGTCAACCGTGTCCCCGTGCTGTCGTATCTCCCGGAAAACATAGGCGCCCCACAGATCACTCCCATGGGTGAGCTGCAATGCCCCTACTATTTCCGTGTCACGGTTGTCGACCAGCCTGGTGTGCTGGCACAGATCGCGGGAGTCTTCGGCAAAAACGACATCTCCATAAAATCAATGATCCAGAAAAGCCGCGGTAAAAACAAGCCGGTTTTCATCGTTCTCAGATCCCATATGGCCAGGGAAAGCGCAGTTCAGAAAGCCATTGCGGAAATCGATGCACTGCAGGTCTGTGCCGACCCAACCGTCACCATCAGGGTTCTCATCGAAGAGCAAAACGGCAATTAATCATCCTTTGGAGAGAGAATGAAATATCTGGTTCTGGTGGGCGACGGCATGGGTGATTACCCTCTGGCCGAACTTGGTGATCGAACACCTCTGGAAGCGGCGACAACCCCGGCAATGGATGCTCTCTGCAGCAAGGGGGAGTTTTTTCTTACCAATACCATACCGAAGGGTTTCGCACCAGGCAGTGATGTAGCCAACCTGTCACTTATGGGATACGATCCTGCCAGATACTATACCGGCAGGGCTCCCCTGGAAGCGGCCAGCATGGGGATCTCGTTGAGCCCTGATGAAACCGCCTACCGCTGTAATCTTGTCACCCTGAAGCGGAGCCGGGCCGACCGCACCATAATGGTTGACTTTACCGCCGACCATATCAGCAGTGCAGAGGCCGGCGAACTTATCCATGCCCTGGAAAACCAATGCGGTAATGCAATATTCCACTTTTATGCCGGTGTAAGTTATCGTCACCTTCTCACCCTGAAAGGGGATCCACCTCCTCTGGTGACCGTACCGCCGCATGATTATATCGAAAATGATGTCAGTTCTTTTCTGACAGACTATCGTCAACACACAATCTGGCAGGACCTTCTTCATAGTGCCGCAAAGGTATTAGCCGAACATCCCGTCAACCTGCAGCGTATCGCAGCCGGTAAGCTGCCCGCCAACGCCATCTGGCCGTGGGGAGAAGGGAAAATGCCGCAAATGCCCACTTTTTCGGAGCGCTTCGGTCTCAGCGGCAGCATGATTTCGGCCGTCGACCTGCTCAAAGGCATCGGAGTCAACGCCGGACTCAATATTATCAATGTTCCCGGAGCCACCGGTTTTATTGACACCAACTACCTCGGCAAGGCCCAGGCCGCCCTGCAGGCACTGGAGAGAGAAGATTTTGTCTTCGTCCATTTAGAAGCACCGGACGAAGCCGGTCATCAGGGCTCCATCGATAACAAAATAAAGGCAATTGAAGACTTTGACCGAAAAATCGTGCACTACATTTTCAATGATCTTCAGGCCAGGCAGGTGGATTTTCGTGTCGTGGTCACCATGGATCACTTCACTCCGATTTCCCTGCGCACCCACACCCTGGACCCTGTGCCGACCCTGCTCTATGACTCCCGCGTGCGGAACCACGGCCCCGCTCTGAGCTTTTCTGAGCGCTCCGCCGAAGAGATGAAGGATATTGAACTGCTCGGCAACGGTCACCAACTTATCAACAGACTCTTGCAACAACCATGCAGCTGAGCATGAAAGAGCCGGTCCACAAGGTGCAGTGCCGGGTGTTATATGGCGACACCGACGCGGCCGGAGTTGTCTACAACGCCAACTACTTCAGATACTTTGAGATCGGCCGGACAGAAATGATGCGCGACTGGGTCTGCAGCTATCGTTATATCGAACAGCTTGGCATCGTACTGCCGGTAACGGAATGCTTCTCGCGCTTCAAGGCACCGGCATGCTACGATGATTTACTCACCATCGAGACTTCCATTGACACCTTGAAAAACTTCTCCTGCCGTTTCCACTATCGAATCACCCGAAACGACCAGGACATTGACCGCCCCAGACTGTTAGTGAGAGGCTACACAATCCACGCCTCGATCAACCGACAGGGTAAACTGACCCCCCTGCCTGCTGAGATAATGAACAAGCTTCACTCTCTGATAAAAGACCGTGAAGAGAAAGTACAGCTAAAATAGCCATTGACTTTCTAAATCTTCGTTGTATATTGGTCCTCGCATCGCGGGGTGGAGCAGTTCGGTAGCTCGTCGGGCTCATAACCCGAAGGTCGGGGGTTCAAATCCCTCCCCCGCTACCAGAAACGATTCAGGCACTTGGCTATCTAATTAGTTAAGTGCCTTTTTTTATTGGCATCATTCAGCTTTTATCCCAACTGACAAAAGCAACTACCATCACACCCTACGCCTGGACTTCCTGTTTTCGACAGTCTTGGAAACATTTTCAAAACCCATTTGTAGTGGAATTCCAACCTGCTGCACAGCGTTCAGCATGCAATAATTGATTAGAACACCTTGCCCTGTCGTTTGCATCAAACTGTCCAGTATATAATTTAGTATTGATCTAAGACTGCCTGACCTGTAGGGTAGTATTGCAGGTGTAATATTTTAAAAGACCAGAGTTGATAGACCTTTTCTGCGGTATTTCAACGATTTGAAACAAGGAAAATACTATGTACACACATGCTGAAACACTCTTGGAAAAAGCCATCCTGCTGGAAAAGGGGGCTCAGTTCAAGCAGGCCAAGGCCATATATGAGGACATCCTGCTACACGTCACCGACGCACCTCTCCTTGATACCGTTCGATTACGATTAGAGGATATGGACGACCTGATCGCGGAGAAAGCGGTCTACCAGCGCATTGATGAAAACGCTAAACAGGTACTGACGGACATCGGCATGAACATAGCCGAGAACCAGGTCCTTATGGATATTCTCCTGCAGGCCGATGGTGTTGATTTCGACAATGAAACAGCGTTATTTATCCCACTGAAACGGAGTTATATCGATCATTGCCTCGAGCAGGTGCCCCGTGAAATGCCCGGAGATCCCGGAATGAATACCTTTGGTACCGGCGCGACATCGCCTTTTCTTAAACGAACCGGTGAAGAAGATCTGCGCCCGGCCAATCATAAAGAGTATGAGCAAATAATCCGCCTGGTGGCTGAACAACAAGATGTTGTCAACATTTTCAGTCTGCCGGTGGGCTGCGACAAGAGTATATCCCTCTTTGAAATTGCTCAGCTAATGGAGAGAGCCTATCAGGGACTGAAGATGATCACCACCAATACCATGGCTGCCGACGAGGTGGCGTTTTTAAAGGGCAAAGAGCACTGGATCGACGGCACCAGCCTGATTGCATCCCTGGCTCCCATGAATTCCATGGTGGAGCCGTTTTTACGAAGCGCACGCACCGGCAACAATCTTTTACTGATTGATCAAACAATTGCCGGCGTGTCCGGGGCCGGCAGTCCCGAATCATTTTTGACGCAGATCCATGCCCAGGTAATGTTCATGATGATAATCGCCCAGACCGTCAATCCCGGTGTCCTGTGCATGCACGGTGGTATTCCCGGTGTGACCGAGGCAGGCGGCAATCTCTCTTACAGCTCGCCCCACCAAACCCTCATCAATGCAGCCCTGGCACGTATCAACACCTGGATTACCGGATTCCCATCCGCTCAGACCGGAGGGAGTACCAGTCTGACGGATGTCACCCCTCAGGCGGTTTACGAGTCGGAGCTGAGCCGCAACTCGTTGCGCAAGTATGGCGTACATATTGTACGACATGCCATGGGCGCCCTTGGCAGCCTTAACTTTTTCAGCATGGAAAAATTCTCAGAAGATTGCGAGCGTGAGCGTCATTCCAGAGCGATCTTTGAAACGTGCTCCAAGAATGTCGGCGTTATACCTCTGTACTTCCCCGGCGATGACCAAACACTTGAAGGGCTTCGCGAGATTGCCGAGAAAGGCAATCCCAAAACTGCCGAACACACCTTGAAAAACGTAGATTCTTTCCGGAGGTGGGAAAACATCATCAACGAAGCCGCTCAAAAAAAGCTGTACTGCCCGCAGCTCAATGATACTGTAACAGAGGCAATCAGGGGCACATATTAATCGATAACAACGAGGCTCAGCCGTTTAAAACCACACTCACAAAATGCATATATTGTTTTTCTTGTAGCTGTCGCTTATCATAGACCTATGAAATCTTCTTACACTAGACTACTAAAGCAATGCAGATACATTGCTTTGCTTAGTAGAAGTGCACTGGTATTCATTGGCGTCCTGTTTTTACCAGTGATACTTTCGGCGGCATCGCTGCGCATAGAAGGCGAACGTGCCTGGTTAAAGGCCGAAGATGTGCCACTTGCAGAGGTGCTGCAGCTCTTCGAGCAGCGTGGCGCAGAAGTGTTGATTGATCCATCGATCAAACTGCGCCGTATTTCCGGTGACTGGGAAAACATTGAGGTCGGCTGGCTCATCACCCAACTGGCAAGCCCGTACAACTCCATAATTGAATGGAAACAGGAGAAAAGTCATCTTGGTGATCTTTTGCAACTTTCTTCCATACGAATTTTTCCCATCGGCAGGCCATCCGCTGCCCGTCCTCTTTCCTCCCCGGGAAAAGTGCTCGATGTAGTCGATGGTGAGAATGGTGTGAAATACATCCGTGGTGAAATACTGGTCGGCTTTAGCCAGGAATCCACCATCGAGGACTTGAAGGCACTGCTACGCAACCTCAATGGAACGGTGATTGAAGCGATGCACCCGCCCGGCCTATATCGCATTAAGCTTAGCGAAGGCATGACCCTGGCAGAGGCCAGGCAGATTGCACAGGCGCACGACGGCGTTAATGCCACCGAACCGAATCTGGCGTTTCCAGCAATTGCCAGTCACATCTTACCATTGACTGACGCCAGTGAGGAGATCAACCTCAACCTGCTTCCCGTTGAGACCGCCATTGCCGTATTTGATTCCGGCCTCGATCCGGCTTACGCCGACCTTCCCTTCATTCGAGGTACCTATGATGCGCTTGATCCTACTGCGGAAATCAGCGATTCTACTGGCCACGGAACGTTGACCTCTCTTATTGCGGCTGGCGCCATTACGCCTCTTGGCGCGAACGCTGCCCAAAACGGGGTTCCGGTTCTCTCTATTCGCACCTTCGACAAAAACGGTATGACCAGTTCTGCCACCATCATGCGAGCCCTCGAATATGCTGCCGACTCAGGGGTAAAAGTTGTCAGCATGAGCTGGGGGTCATCGGTTGCAAGCCATTTTTTGGAAACCGCCATGAACTTTGCAGCCCAAAAGGGCATGAAGCTCTATGCAGCCGCCGGCAACGAACCAACCGGCAAACCTGTTTATCCCGCCGGATATGACTCGGTTATCGCAGTGGGTGGATTGAATCCCGACGGAAGCCAATGGAAAGATTCCAACTATGGGGATTTTGTTGAGCAGTACGAGCCGGCCTTTGCCGATTTTAATAATCGATCCTATGCAGGCACCTCTATAGCAAGCCCTTATGCCGCTTTCAATGCTGCCCAGGGTACATCAGACTTCTCAAACTGAGAGGGAAGAATAGCTCTTGAATTAACAGTGAATCTATGAAGCAGTACTAAATTTCGCCATCACCCCGGACTCATACTGCCAAGGCGGTTCGACGGATCAGCGGACCACTCCACAGGAATCCTCTCTCAATCCATTTTTGTTGCTACATCTTGAGAACATTGGGGTAAACGTATTCCACAGGGAGTTATTCAATTATCACGCCGAAACTATTGACTGAGAGGAGCACTGGAGAAATCCGTCGCTTTGCTGGAGTAGGAAATAAATGCGGAAAACAGGGCTATGCGGCATTGGACCAGAACACCACCAAAATCGCTGTTCTGTTTCCTTAGGAAGCACAACAAGATCAAGCCCTCGTCTCTTCAAAACGAGCGAGGGCTTGAGAATACCGTATTTCAGGCTTGGGCTGCCTTGGCCTCATCACGCTTGTTCTTTGCTTTCTGCATCCACCAGACCAGAGCAACGATAACCACCCCGATTCCATCGGTGATAAAGGTGGGCCAGTAGAGCAGAAGGGTTGCCGGTGCGAGCAGCATCCACTCAAATATCGTTGTACGGCGGATCCAATAGCCCATCATCAAGGCGGAAAAGGCTATAGTTCCCAGAAACGCCGAGAAGAAGGAAGAAAAGATTCGATAAGGAGTCGGTGTAATTTCGCTTCGGACGATAACAGACTCAGATTCAACCATTGCACCCGGTGAAGAATATATCTGCACAACCTTGGCATCTCTTCGGGCCTTAATCTCCTGAGTTGCATCTCCCATCTGCACCACGGCCACGACATCGCCTTTACTGTAATCCTGCCCTTCCTGCACATTGACCTGAAGAACGGTGGCAAAGGGAACTTCGATTTCCGGCATTTTCACCTCAACAATTTTGCCCTGAAACAGAATGGATGGAGTAAAAGCGAAAAGAAGCGGCATGACATAGAGCATTTTAGCGAACTTGAATGCAGTCCAGCCCGTTTTCCAGGGATCGGAACCTGCTATTGCGGCACCGGCGTAAGCAGCAACGCAGACAGGTGGAGTTATGTTGGAATCCTGGCTGAGCCAGTAGACAATCTGGTGCGCGGCGATGGCAGCCACGCCAAAAGCGCCCAGGGCTGGTACTGCCAGAACTGCAACGATCAAATAGGATGCAGTCACCGGCACACCCATACCGAGGACCAGCGAGGCCAAGGCAATAAGAATTATTGCCAGCAGCAGGCTATTCCCCGCCAGCGCGATGATCAGGTCGGAAAATTTTAATCCCATACCCGTTAATGAAATTACACCAACTATCACTCCTATTACGCCGACGGTAGCACCGATGAGCAGGGTGTTGCGGGCGCCGGTCTGGATTGCTTCCCAGATCTCTTTTGGTCCCATTCGGGTTTCTTTATTGATCCAACTGACCGCAACACAGGAAATAGTCGCCCAGAACGCGGCATATCCAGGGGAACGCCCCATAAGCATAAGTATAGTGATGATAACCAGAGGCAGGGCAAAATACCAGCCGCTTTTCAAGACCGACATCCAGTGAGGAAACTCTTCATCCTGGATGCCGACGATGTTCAGCTTTTTCGCCTCAAAATGGATCATACAGAAGACCGAGAAAAAGTAGAGCAGCGCCGGCCCGACGGAGATCATCATAATATAGGCGTATGGCATTCCGGTCAGCTCGGCCATTAGAAAGCCACCGGCGCCCATGATCGGCGGCAGGAACATACCACCGATAGAGGCCGCCGGTTCGATGGCACCGGCAACGTGAGGCCTGAAGCCAGCCCTCTTCATCAGCGGGATGGTAAAAGCACCCGTGGAAACGGTATTGGCGATAGCGCTTCCGGAAACCGAGCCGAATAGGGCAGAGGCGATAACCGCAACTTTTGCCGGCCCTCCGGTACTGCGCCCGGCAAGGGCCAGAGGCAGATCGATAAAAAAGCGCCCCGCACCTGATTTATGCAGGAAGGCGCCAAAAAAGATAAAAAGGATAACATAGGTTGCCAGGACATTGGCCATTACACCAAAGACACCGTTGGTGGTTAAAAACAGAGCATTGCAGATACGCTCAAATGAGAATCCGCGATGGGCAAACAAGTCCGGCAAGTAGGGGCCGAAATAGGCAAAGGCCACCATGGAAGCACCGATAAGTGTCAGGGACAGACCAAGCACACGGCGGCAGACCTCGAAGGATATCAGTATTCCGGTGATGCTGATTAACGAATCCAGCTCATTTTCAGCACCGGCACGCCAGTTCAACGCTTCAAACTGGGAAAGCCAGTAATACACCACCCCTGCCGCCACAAGTGCAAAAAGAACGTCGGAGACCGTTGGAGCATTCCGCCACTGCCTGGCAAAAAAACCATCGATGAAAAAAAGAGCTGCTGTCAGCAGGCCGATCGCGATAAACAGGGGCCAAACCGTCGCTGCCTGCGCCAGCCCTCCCAACAGTCCTGCTTCCTTGAAACTCTCAGCCAGTCCCATGACCAGCTGGTAATAAACCACATGATCGCCATAAACAAAGAATATGGCAAAGACGCTTACCAGAACCGTGGAGAGGAATATGCCGAGGACAAGGCGGGCAGTTTGATTCCCTACGGGGTAGAGAAGAAACACAAGTATGTAGGTGATAAAAACATAAATGCCGAGATGATATTGCGTACCGACGGACGCTATGCCGGCCGCATAAAAGTAGAACAGTACCAGGGTTGTGCCGAGAAGAGCAACAACCCATTTCCACAAACCGCCTGGATCCCTGTGGGCTTTTGCGTCCTTTTCAACCAGCTTTTGCAGCTTTTGCTTGTCTTCACTACTAAGCCCAGCTAAATCATCATCAAGATCCTTCGACATACCCTTGCTCCGTTATGATGAGGGGTGTGGAACAGGCAGCACCACAGAGGAGAGACTCCTCTGTGGTCTATGATATGAAAAACTATTTCATCTGCTGAGCATCAGTCAAGGAGAGTCCATGGCTGGTCCAGAACTTTGCAGCACCACTATGAACCGGGGTGACGATACCGCGCAGACCATCTGCCACAGTCATCGCCTTGGCGGTTTTGGTTACACTGACCATAAATGCCAGACCTTCTTCAGAATAGATATCGGCAAGAGCCTTGGATACATTATCTTTCGAGACATGTTTTCCGGCTACCCAAAGAGCGGAATCCTGAATGGTCAAAACGTCATAATCAACACCTTGATAGGTGCCTGCTGGAATGGTGACTTCGGTGTAATAGGGGTTATCGTCGAAAAAGCCGTATTCCTTGCCGGTTGCAACTGTGCTCAGTATTTTTATTTCATTGCTGGCGGCCGCCTGAATTACCGAGGAATTCGGGAATCCGGCAAAAACCCACATGGCATCGATCAAACCATCACCCAGGGCGGAAGCACCTTGGCTGTAGCCGATGAACTCAGGTGTGAAATTATCCCAGAGCTCGACGGAAGTAAAATAGCGCTGCGCCGAAGCGGCCGCTCCGGAACCGGCAGGACCAACGGCAACTCTTTTGCCCTTCAGGTCCTTGATGCTCTCAATTCCGCTGCCTGCAAGTACCAACAGATGCGCCGGAGCACCATAAAGGTAAGAGAGGGCATAAACGGATTCGTATTTACGGGTATCATTGGTTAATTTACCATTCAGCCCCAAGAACAGGTCCCCGGAGTAGACGATACCGAAATCGGCTTCACCTGAGTTGACCCGGCGCAGATTCTCAACGGAACCGGCAGAGGCCATATTGGAGACTTCCATATCCTTCTGAGTTCTTGAAAGACGAGAAGAAACCGCATTGGAAAAGTACTGAAAAGTCCCTCCATCGGGACCGCCGGAGAAAGCCAGGCGATCCTTGGCGGACACCTCCGCTTGAAAGCCTGAAAAGATGAGAGTGGCACAAAACGTTGTTACGGACAGGGCTGTGATTAGCTTTCTGGTGTTAAACATACTTCCTCCTTTGTTTACTTCATGCATTGCTATGCAAGTTGAGCGACTACCGTACTGAACCTGCGTGACAGGCTCTCCTCTAGTATACTGAAAACAAACTGAAGTGGTACACCCAGCAGACGCATATTATGAGAAACAGTTGATTAATGCAATTAATTTCTCGGCAACATTTGCAAAAAGCAATGCTTACAGCCTCCATCTAACGCCTACCTGAAGGCGAATTAGAGTGTTTGTTTTCAGTTATTTAGAGGAGTTCCTCTGTTTTACGTGTTGGCTGCATTGCCGAGCTGACACCACCCGGGAAAACCCATATAAAGATCGATCCGGGCTAAGATGTCGAATTATGGTTGAAGAACTGAGAAAGCCCCTGCTTTCTGACAATTTATTGCCGCTATCCATGTGCTACCGAAACGATCCAATGGTATCACGAAAAGACCATCCGGAGACCGGCGCAGCTTGCAACCCCAAACAATGCCATTACTGTATGAGTGCTGGAAAACAAAACGAAAACTCTTTTATATAGCTCCCCTATTGCATAACTATAATTACTGATGCAGCGCAACGACACGGAACAGCCATACGGCCCAATCA
>CAYUPL010000064.1:0-18798 GCA_964446655.1 uncultured Desulfopila sp. | reverse complement strand
GCTGGCTCAACGATGAGAATTTCGGGTGATGGTGATAGGTAATCGCTTTTTAAGACCACCCTAACTTTTCCGCAAATTCATCTCCAGCTACCCCCAACATCAAACAACCTATCTTTTTCCACCCGTCCTTTCAAGCAATTTTACGTTTTCCAAGGTGTTACTCAACATATTCGGTTGATAAGCTCTCTTCTCACCGCTGTTCCAGTCAATTTTGAACAAACGCATCCATTAGCGGTCATTGACTTTTTTAAAAATCAAAAACCGGCTCATCATATCCTGGCCAGCCGTCATCATATGCTACAACTTCGGGAGGCTCGAAGTATTCGGGTGCGGCCCTCGGCGGTGCTCTCTGGTTTTTCTTCTCTTCGAAGATATTCAGATGGGTGAGAATCTCGAAGTCTCACAGGTTCGCTTATCTCTTTATCACCGTCTTCTTATATATGAAATTGATAATGCGCATTTCACCAGTGCACTTGGGGAAAGTAAGGGGGTCGACCTCCCATACCTTTTCGATGCACTCACGCCACATCAGTTGTGGTATTCGCTTTGGCTTGTAGTTTCTGACATCGATGATTTTGCTGTCTTCTATGGTTTCACTCTCTCCTTCAGCCGTCTCATTTTTCCTCTCTTCCTGTTTCTTTCTGTCCCCGCGCATTCTATTCGAGTACCAGCCATACATCCGCGTCAATTGAAAATAAGGCTCACAATGCTGCGTTATTGACGCGATAAACTCCAGGGGTGAAAATACGTGGAAGTTTTTCTTGTTTTTTCCATGCGTCATCTTCGAGCGATAGATCACCGACGAATCACCTTCTTCATACTTCAGCTTTTCCAGAGAAAAGGAATTACGGATAATGTATAGAAGTCTCCCGTTGGTCGCTTATCTGTGAGAGATTTTCTATTCCTTTGTCGTCGTCCGGTTTGATCCGAACCTCATTATGGACGCTGAATCCCGAGGTATGCCGCCACTTCATTATCATTTTTATGAAGGTATCATCTATCAATCCTTCCTTTTTCAACATCTTGAGTACATGAGCACGGAAAAGCTCGGCCAATGGACGGAGATTCACCTTCGGCATAACAAAAAAATAGCCGCTCTCCAGGAAGAGGCCGTCGGCCACCAAGGCATGGAGATGGGGATGCCATCGGGCGTAATCTCCGAACGTCTGAATAGCCACAACCATTCCAGGAATACCGGTTTTCTTGCCAAGGGTAAGCTGGAAGAATTTCGTCAGACTTTTTGCAGCACACTGGCTGAGCTTGCCCAACAGTTTCCGGTCGTAGAAAAAGAATCTGCGCAGGATTTTGGGAATGGAAAAAACGTATTGACGATGGGGGACTGGATAAAGAACCGTTTTCTTGAGGTGGTGTCCGAACTGGACCACTTTCTTGTTGTGGCAGGAGGGACAGGTAAGCGACCCCAGGGAGACTCCGAAACCATCTTCCTCGACAGGAAAACGCCAAAATGTACTCGTGATGGCAATCAGGGCATTTTATCCGGGCGAATCCCTGGTGGAGGTCGCCGCACTCAAGATACTTTCGAACTACATGGGAAATTACCGGCCGATAAAAGCCGTATTGCTGCCGAAAACAATCGTCATAGCGCTCTTGGAACTCAAGAAAGTGGTGATCGAGCAGCTTCCACAAGGAACTCTCCTGCGGTTTTCTTCGCCCGTATATTTTGACCTCGCTGCTGTATTCCATACCGCTCCCCTTTTGCCGACAAGGGAGCTATCATAACAGCGATATCTGACATTTTTCTTACATTGACAATTAGTTAGATGGATTATGGGAATACTCCGATCAAGGTTGGCAATTTCCCTTAGCTACGATAACGTTTACTCTTTTTTCACATAAACGCCTTTTCATAATCGTTTTTCATGGACAATAACCATTTTTCATGCCATGCTGGAGGGTGTCGATAAAATAGGAAATTCAAAAAAATGAAAATTTACAACCGGAATTCACAGATTGAAACTGCTTTTCATGGCTTCCCTGTTTTGACGGAGGGGTCTTGTCTGGCCGGCTATGCCGCACTGATTGAAGCGCATGATCTCAAAGTACCTGCCCCGGATTATCTCTTCGCCATTGGCACAAAACATAAAAAATTCGTTCTGGAACGCTGGCATATTTTCACACCGCGCCACAAGCCGGAAGATACACTTTATGGACATTTAACCTTTGCGCTGAAGTATGAAGGCATTGATCTCGCTATTCTCAATGCATTGTTCCAAACAATTGCAGCCGGAGAGGTTGAAACAATCATCCGCTCGGAGCCGACCGGAAGATATAGCCGCAGGATATGGTTTTTATGGGAATGGCTGCGCCGGGAACAACTCGATATAGAAGATGCGAAAACCGGAAATTACATTCCTCTTATCGACGGCAAGTTGCAATATGCAGGACAATCGAGCACATCCCAACGGCATCGCATCAAAAACAATCTGCCGGGAACACGCAACTTCTGTCCTTTAGTCCGCAGAACAGAAAAACTTGACCAGTATATCGATAAAAAGTTGTCGGCAAGAGCCGCAAAGCATATCGGGCAAACTCACCCCGACCTCCTGGGGCGTGCAGCCGCGCTTTTGCTTCTTCAAGACTCAAAAGCATCTTACAAAATCGAAGGAGAAACTCCACCGCATAGCAGGATTGAACGTTGGGGACGTATTATTGGTGAAGCAGGAAAACGTAAACTCAATATCCGGGAACTGGAACTTTTACAGAAACAGGTTATAAAGGACACCCGATTCATTGACCCTGGGTTGCGAAAAGAAGGTGGGTTTGTTGGTGAGCATGACCGGACAACAGGAATCCCCATGCCTGATCATATTTCCGCACGACCGGAAGATTTAGATATTCTCTTGTCCGGCCTTATAGAAACATACGACCGCCTGGAAAAAAGCGAATTTGATGCTGTGTTAATGGCGGCAGTTATTGCTTTTGGTTTTGTATTTATTCATCCATTAGAAGATGGCAATGGCCGGATTCACCGTTATTTATTTCACCATGTTCTGGCGGCAAAAGGTTTTGTTCCAAAAGGGCTGGTCTTTCCTGTTTCGGCTATCATTATTGACAGAATAGAAGAATATCGCAAGATACTGGAACACTTTTCAAAACCCCGCCTCGATTTGATACAATGGCGGCCAACGGAAAAAAATAACGTAGAAGTTGTAAACGAGACTATCGATCTCTACCGTTATTTTGATGCAACCAGACAGGCTGAATTTCTGTTCGAATGTGTCGAAGAAACTGTTAGCACCACACTTCCCGAGGAAGTTGAGTATCTCCGGAAATATGATCTTCTCAATGCGTTCATGCAAAACTATATCGATATGCCCGACATCCTTGTTGATTTGCTGATCCGCTTCCTTTGTCAAAATAATGGAAGGCTTTCAAAACGGGCACGAGAAAAGGAATTCGTCAAATTGACTTCCTCGGAAATTCGAGCGATAGAACACAAATACCAGGAGATTTTCGGCTAAGAATTGTAACACTGGAGTCAGGATCGTCAACAATCAGCTTACCGGCCCGAACTGGCGGGTCCTCTAAAGTGAGCCAGACATTGGGCTTTATTATCCCGCTTACCGCCTTCACTTGCTGCGAGCCAATTCTGCAGAGGTACGGAGCCGACTGTCTTGCTACATAGGAAATTATTTACTTTCGTCCGTCACTCGAAAAGCGCTTTTCATTACGCTTAACTCACGAGATGGGATACTCAGTCTTTTTGCCATGTTCGGCCAAGATCGTACGACAGTGGTTATTTCCTGAATGATCTCATTTGCACGATCCTTGCTTACACGGAAATACGGGGCGATACTTAACACAAGATCAAGGACCTGGTTGTTATCTTCTTTTGAGATATTAAGAGCCAATCCGCCACCGGTTGCAACAGGGTTGATATCATAAGCAGGTGAGAGTGCCCATCCTCTATCAGTCAGTATAAAGCCATGATTTCGCAAATGGTCATCAGTATTGGATACGCAAACATAAAAGACGATCCGCCGCCAAAGCTGTTCCAAATCGTCATTGGTTTGTGCTCCATTGCGGACAAGAAAATCTGCAAGATCCAAATAGCTGACACCTGTATCCCCGCCATCGCCATCTTTTTTGCCAAGAAGCGTCATGGCTGAGGTAACGTGGAGACGCTCACCTTTTTCTGTCCGATCAAACCGCTTTGTGAGGAAGGTATCATATTCTCCTGAGAAATGTCGGATATCGGAATACGCGATTACAATACCTGCTTTCCTCGCCAACTGATAAACAAGGTATTCCCATTTTCCTACGTTGAATTCATCGTTGCGAGAAGGAAACTTGGCAATCCACGGATGACCATTCTCGTCTAATACACTGGCTTTGGGGCGTGCCCCACCAAGTGACCCTCCGGGGGCAATAAGCATTTTGGGATACATTGGCCGGATATCGATGAGGATCTAAGCACAGAAGGCTTATTGCGGGGAGCACCGGCACCGGGCCAGCAACAGAAGATTGCCCTGGCCTAAGCGCTTTTGGTAGATGACAGTCTTTCCCGGCGACAGCGGTCCGCCATGGCGGTGGTTGTAGATGATTGCTGTTTCGCCAAGCCGACGGAGAAGCAGAATCCGTTGCAGCATTTGAAAGGAATACATGCCAATCTGCCGTTCCACTGGACTGCGCCGGTGAACTCCGCGATTGGCGGGTGGAATTCTGATGACCTGTTTCGTCTTAACATCTTGGAAGCCTGACACCTTTTTTTCCCTTTTTTTTCTGACACCTTTTTTTTCCTGAAGAGCCGGGTTAGGCCGGCTCAACGGTAAGCTGGGTTGCGACTCCCTTGAAGCGTGAAATAGCGAGCTCCATGGGAACACCCGAGCCCCGGTCAACGTTGATGCTTTTTACCAGCAGAATAGGAGAATTTCCCATGATGGAAAGGGTTTTCATATCCTGTTGGTCGGGCAATACCGCCCGAATCATGCTCATGGTCCGCTTCAGTCTGATAGCATAATGCTCCAGTAAAAAGCGGTGCAGAGAACCGCCTTTATACAGCCTGATCACATCAAAAACCTTCTCCAGCGGCAAATAATGGGACACCACGGAAAACGGCATCCCGTCCATCTTGCGGAGCGTTTCAATGCAGGCAACAGGCTCATCCTCTTCTATTTGCAGCAACAGGGAGATTTCTCCCCTGGCGGGAATACCAACCTTGCGCAGCACGATACTTTCCCCCTCCCGGCCGCTTTTCTGCAGTGTCTCCGTGAACGCCGTACCACTGTGGATTGAATAATTGATCAACTTCTGCTGTACTATCGTTCCCTTCCCCTGCAGTTTACCGACCACACCTTCGTTGACAAGCTCTTCCAGAGCGCGCCGCAGAGTATGGCGGTTTACCTTATAACGCTTCGCCAGATCCTGCTCCGAGGGCAAAACATCCCCCGGCCTGTGCTGCCTACTGATTTCATCGGCCAGCAGAAGGCTGATATGTTTATAGAGAGGAAGATCACTGGAATGATCAACAGGCCTGTGCAAAGTCATAACAATATATTAAAAAAAGGTGAGAAATCCAAGCCAGGCCCCTAGTAAAAAACGTAAGCAGAAATACCGCCAAGATCGGTTTTGGAAGAGTCCTCTGCATATAATCATTTCTACATTCGGACCGTGTTAAGATATGATTAAATGTTGACCTTCCCGGGACGACAACAAATGACAACAGCCAAGATATTAATATAAGACATCTTTAAATGTTTCAGTCGGAAAACACTCCCTGGTTTTCCTGCCTCATTCACCCCTCGCAGCTATCTCCCCACGACAACATCACGTCTAAATGGTTGTATAAAAACGACTTTTCAAAACATAGACATCCTAATATTAGCGTTAATGCAAGATTGACCGGATCAAATTTCTATTATAACAGGGGCCGGGTATTTTCTGTCATCAGGAATGCGCTCCGGCATATTCTGCAGTCCGGATTTCTCATCAACACAAGGAAAACAAGGAAAGCATCCATGGAAAGAGAACAGCTGAATTATTTTTTACAGCAGGTCGAGGTTGAGGAACTGCTCTCTCTCAGCGATGCCGTTGCAAAACAGGCTCAGGTTGAGTTGATCCGCCGGGCGACATCTCAGACCCTGCTGGTTCCAGTCCATGACCCCATCAACCAGGGAAACTTCTTCAGCGGCGAAATACTGGTGACCAGCGCCTTAGTCCAGGTCAACGCTGTCAACGGCTGGTCCATGGTCATGGATGAAAATCCCGAAACAGCTGTTGCCGTAGCCATTCTGGACGGCGCCTTCGCCGCCGATATTTTCAAGGAAGACATCATCAAGCTGGCCCTGCGCGGTAGAAAAAAGAGCGAAAAAGAGCACGCCGAACTCAATGCCCGGGTACATGCAACCCGTGTTGCCTTCGATCTTTTATGAAGGCAACACCACCATTCTCATCATTTTCTTGAACGACCAGCTATGAAACGTGAACACGACATCGAAAAGATCAATAGAGACAATTTCAGAAGCAGCCTGGACGCCCTGGCCCGCCCTGGTGAATTACGCCGCCTTGTGCCGCTGTTTGACTCACCACTCCTGGCCATGGCCAGTGTTTTGCTGTACGCCGAGGTGAGCCATTATTATGAGGGCACGCTCGACTTTGGTCTGGTCCGGGCACTGTGCGGCTCATCCCCGGCACAAGCGGCGCAGGCCGACTACCTGTTTTTTGAAGCACCTCGGGCAGAATATCTGGAACAGGCCAATCCCGGGACGCCGGAAAGCCCGGAGTTGAGCGCGACTCTGGTCTTTGACTGCAGCAGAACAGCACATCACACTGCCAGTCGGGTCATTCTATCCGGACCGGGGATCCGGCAGCAGAAAGAGCTGGTTTTACCTGCCGGAAGGGACTTTCTCGCCCAATTCCGTGAAAAAAACGAATCTTTTCCTCTGGGAATCGATCTCTTTCTCATCACGGCTGAGCACCAGCTTATCGGTCTGCCGAGAACAACAGAAATAGAATATATCGAGGGAACGGCATGAGTTATGTGGCCATTAAAGGCGGCGTTGAGGCGATACGCTCGTCAAAACACTTTTTTAAGACGGAATTGCAAAGCGATGCTCTTGCCGATGAAAGCATCATCAAAGGTATGCGATTTGCCTGTGACCGCATCATGGCGGAAGGCGCACTCTATACCGAAAAACTCGCCGCCAGAGCACTGCGCCTCAGCGGTGGCGATATGCTGGAAGCAGCTTTTTATGTGCGGGCACATCGTTCCACCTGCCAACGCATCGGTTCGACCGCACTGATCGACACCGCCGATCTTCATATCATGCGAAGAATTTCGTCGGCCTTCAAAGATATCAAAGGCGGCCAGATCCTCGGACCCTCTTGTGACTATGTTATCCGCCTGTTCTCCAGTCTGAAAAACAGAGAACCCGATGACCATGACGCCTTCTTCCCCTGCGACGACGCGGCCGATATCCGGGCGCAAAGCGCGCTCCATTCTCTGCGCCGGGAAGACCGCGTTGTCATGTTGCCGAACCGGGAAAAAGAACCTTTCGACATAACACGTTCCTATCCTCTGCCGCCGTACCCCCGCAGCGCTGTCATGCAGATCATGTCGCGGGGCGAAACCGGCGCATTGCTCGCCTTCGCCTACACCACCATGCGCGGCTTCGGTGATGTCCATCCCACCATTGGTGATTTGCGCCTGGGCATGGCCGACATTATCTTCACGCATCCCTTTACGGATAATACGGTAAAAATAGGCAGTATACGGGTTACGGCCTGCGAGACGGTCGGCTCCTTCGTTCCGGACCCCCAAGACGGCAAGCTCCGCCTCGCAGTGGGATATGGTTTCTGCTACGGTTTCAACGAAACCAAGGCCATAGCCATGTCCATTCTCGATCTGGCCATGAACCATACAGGCTATTCCGTCGGCGGGGACGCCATCGCCGCCAATCCGGAGATGGTCGTCCATCATGTCGATGCCATCGAATCCATGGGATTTACCAATCACTTCAAACTGCCGCACTATGTCACTTTTCAGGCAGATCTGCAGGTATTCAACAAGGCAAGAAATAACAATGAGTCAAAATAGCGTGACATTCGGCTTCTTTGATGAAGACGCCAAAAAAGAGATGCGCCGGGCCATGCTCAAGGCCGTAGCCCTGCCGGGGTATATCGTTCCTTTTGCCTCACGGGAGATGCCCATTGCCCGAGGCTGGGGAACAGGCGGCTTACAGGTGACTCTCTCCATCATCACCGAAGAAGACACCCTCAAGGTCATCGACCAGGGCTGTGACGGCAGCGTCAATGCCGTCAATATCCGGGAATTTATCCTTTCGGTAACCGGAGTTCGGGAAACCACCGCCACCCCTGACGCCACCATTATCCAGACTCGCCACAGGGTGCCGGAATATCCCCTGACCGACCGGCAGATTCTGGTCTATCAGGTGCCCACGCCCGAAGTACTGCAAACCGTCGAACCGGATACCGCCAAGCAGAAACAGATGCATGCCAATGTGGATTACGCCAAGCTCTGGGTTCTGCTCTACGAGGACACCTCTCAATTCGGCGACAGTCGTATTGCGGCGAGATACCCGGTTCAGGTCAACAACCATTTCGTCATGGACCCTTCGCCGATCCCGAAGTTCGACATAGCCAAACTGAACAACAATCCGGCTCTGCAGCTTTTTGGCGCCGGCAGGGAAAAACGTATTTACGCCATTCCGCCCTTCACTGCGGTGCATCCTCTGCAATTCAGCGATAGAGATTTTGTGGTAGAAGACTTTGCCGACACCCCCTGCGAACGCTGCGGCTCCCGCGGAGTTTTTCTCGACGAAGTCCATCTTGACGATGGTGTGCATTACTTCTGTAGCGACACCTACCATTGTGATACCAGGAAAGAGGAGGCCGCCAATGCTGCTTGAATTGCACAATATCAGTAAAATTTTCGGGCCGGGCTGTGCTTTCTGCCTGGCAGAAACCGGAGAAATCGCCGACCGGGCCATCTGCCCGCGCTGTCATTCCATTGTTGCAGTCAACACCATCAGCCTGGCTGTGGAGGAAAGGGAAATCCTCGGTGTTGTGGGCGAGTCCGGCAGCGGCAAATCAACCCTGCTGCAGCTTATTTATCAGGACTGCGAAGCCTCTCACGGCGAAATCTATTTCAACGGCCACAAGGACAAAAAAGGTGTGAAAAAAGATATCCTCTCTCTTGCACCGGCCCAGACCTCCTGGATCCGCAATCATGAGATGTCGATGATTTACCAGAACCCTCACCTTGGTCTCAATTTCAATTTTTCCGCCGGCGGCAATATTGCAGAAAAGATCCTCGGTTCAGGCGAAAAACGCTACGATGTCATTCGCCAAAAGGCTCTTCATTATTTTGGTAAAATCGAAATGCCCGTCAGCCGGATCGATGACTATCCCATCAATTTTTCCGGCGGACAGCAGCAGCGTATCCAGATAGCAAAGGCCCTTTCCAGTTCGCCACGTCTGCTCCTTCTCGACGAACCGACCACCGGCCTCGATGTCTCGGTGCAGGCCCGTATCCTCGATCTGATCAAAGCCCTGCAGTATGAAATGGGTTTTGCCATGATTGTGGTCTCGCATGACCTTGGCGTTATCAACCACCTCACCGACCTCACCGTGGTAATGAAAAACGGTTCTCTGGTTGAGTATGGTCTTACGGATCAGATCCTTGAAGATCCCCAGCACCCCTATACCCAGCTCCTCGTATCAAGCAAACTTTAGGTTCATCATGGCAGACACGGATTCAACATACAAACTCAAGGTAGACAGACTGACAAAAACCTTTACCCTCCATAACCGGGGCGGCATAGAGGTGGAAGGCTTTGCCGATATCGATTTTTCGCTGCAGTGCGGCCAGCTGCTCGCTCTTTCCGGACCGAGCGGGGTCGGTAAATCAAGTATCCTTAAAACCATCTACCGTACCTATCTGGCCGACAGCGGCACAATCCTGTTTCACCGGGGCGACGGCAGTGAAGTCGACCTGGCCCATTGCCCTGAAAGCAGAGTCCTCGATTTGCGCAGACGGGAAATAGGCTTCGTCACCCAGTTTCTTAAAATTCTGCCGCGGGTATCGGCCATTGACGCTGTGGCCCATCCTCTTATAGAGATCGGCACAACGGAAGAAGAGGCCCAGGAGCAGGCCAGGCAGATGCTGACCCGGCTCGGCATACGAGAAGAACTCTTCAACCTCTCTCCTCTGACCTTTTCCGGGGGAGAGCAGCAGAGAGTCAATATCGCCCGGGGTATTATCGCCCCTAAAGAGCTGATCCTGCTCGATGAACCGACTGCTTCACTGGACCGCACCAGTTCCGGCGTCGTCCTGGAACTTCTGGCGGAGCTGAAAAAACGAAACATCGCCATGATCGCCATCTTTCACGATCAACGTAAAATAGACGCAATAGCCGACGTCGCCGTCGCCATAAGGAGGGCACAGGCATGAGAATGATACTCCGTTCGGAGCGGGTCTTCACCAAGGGTGAAATACGACCGGCCGATATTATAATCGAACACGACTGCATTACCGAAGTCGCACCGTTCCAATCCATCGATGAAGCATTCAACCTCGGCAACAGACTGGTTGTTCCGGGATTTGTCGACCTCCATTCCGATGCCGTGGAAAAAGAGGTGGAACCGCGTCCCGGAGCCTCATTTCCCGTCGACAACGCCCTTGTGGAACTGGACAAAAAGCTGGCCATGTCCGGCATCACCACCATGTTCCATGCCATAGCCTTTAACGAGGAATCGTTGTGCGGGCTGCGCGGCAACAGTAATGCCGCCCTGCTCATAGAGGCGATCTGGAGGGGCAATCAGCACCTGCTCTCCATCGACAACCTCGTCCATGCCCGTTTTGAGATCACCTCCTTTACTTCAGCAAAGGTACTCAAGCAGCTCATGGAGCAGGGCAAGATACAGATTCTCAGTTTTATGGACCACACCCCCGGGCAGGGCCAGTTCAAATCCCTGGAAAAATGGCGGGAATACCATAAACCGGTATTCGAGCTGACCGACGAGGCGGTTCAGCACATCATCACCACCCAGCTTGACAAAAAAAAGGTCTGCATGGACTATCTGGTGGAACTGTCCCGCTTCGCCAAACAGCATGCCATCCTGCTGGCCTCTCACGACGACGACAGCCCCACCAAGATTGACCTGATGCAAGGCCTTGGCGTCACCATTGCCGAATTTCCCCTCTGCCTTAAAACAGCAGCACATGCCCGAAGTCACGGCATGGCCACCGGCATGGGGGCACCCAATATTGTGCGCGGCCAAAGCCAGAGCGGCAATATCTCCGCCAGGCTGCTGGTGGAGCATAATCTCTGCGACTTTCTCTGCTCGGACTACCATCCAAGCTCCATGCTGCAGGGAGTCTATACCATGATACGCGAAGCCGATCTGACCCCGGCACAAGCCTTTGCCTATGTTTCCACAACACCGGCTTTAATTGCCGGTCTGACAGACCGCGGCGAAATCGCCCCGGGCAAACTGGCCGACATTCTGGTGATCGAAGACAACATGGTACCCAAGGTTGTCATGACTCTGAAATCGGGAAAACCGGTCTACAGCGGCAGCAGCTGTTTCTGTATCCAGGAGTACGCCTGACCATGACCCCAAGCACCCCCTCTACCATGCTGGGTGAGACTCCCCTGATTGATCCATCGGCCGTTCTGCAGGATACCACCATCGGCAGATATACCGAAATAGCGGCCGACGTTAAACTGCAACAGAGCAGCCTGGACGACTACAGCTACATAATGGAGAGGAGCGATATTATCTATACGGATATCGGCAAATTCGTCAATATCGCCTCGGATGTACGCATCAACCCGGGGAATCACCCGGTAGAATGGGTCAGCCAGCACCATTTCCTCTATCGTCTGAAGAGATATGGCATGGCGGAGCATGACCGCGACTCGTTTTTCAACTGGCGTCAATTACAGCGGGTCTCCATCGGCCATGACAGCTGGATTGGCCACAAAGCCATCATTCTGCCCGGCATAACCATCGGCAATGGCGCCGTGGTCGCCGCCGGTGCCGTTGTCAGCCGCGATGTCGCCCCCTATTCCATTGTGGCAGGAGTTCCGGCCCGGCCGATCCGGGAGAGGTTTCCCCGAGCGGTGCAGCAATCGCTTGACACTATCAGGTGGTGGGACTGGGATCATGAAACCATACGGCAGCGCCTCGATGATTTTTATGATATCAGGCGTTTCATCCACCTCTACGGCAAAAACGGCACCCTGTCATGAATATCATTCTGGTGGTCGGGCCCAGCGGTTCCGGCAAGGATACCCTGCTGCGTACAGCGGCAGAGTTTTTCGCCCAACAGAAAAAGATCTCCTTTGTACCTCGCTATATCACCAGACCTCCCGACCGCAACGAAGAAAACTACTATATCGATCAACCCGGCTTTCTTCATCTGGAACGGACCGGTTTTTTCCTCTCAACATGGAGAGCGCACAGCAACCTGTATGGCATCGCCAGACATTTCTTCGTCAAAAAAGACAACAGCGAAACCAGAATCTGCTCAATCTCCCGCGATGCCGTCGCCGACTTCGAAGCACAGTATCCCGAAACCATCACGATACATGTAACGGCGCACAGAGACGTTCTCAAACAGCGCCTTTTAGGACGTAAACGTGAAGACGAAAAGGATATTAAGCGCCGACTGGCACGAGCCGATCGTGCCGTCAAAGCCCGCAACCTGCTCTTATTCGACAATTCCGCCAGTCTGGAACAGAGCAGCGCTGCCTTTATTGCCCTGCTGGGCAAGATTCACCTCAGCAGACACGAACATACTGCGCAATCCGCACTCTCTCTGTCTTCCCAAAATCAGTGAGCCGGACGCCTCATGCTTCGCTTAGCAATCTACTACGCACCTCCTCCGGACTCAGCTCTTGCCGCTGCCGCAGCTAAATGGCTGGGCCGCGACGAGAACTCCCTCAACTATCCAGGCCATCAACCACCACCGTCCATTTCTCCGCAGCGATATCAGGAAATCATCGCCGCCCCCTTTCATTATGGTTTTCACGGTACGTTGAAACCCCCTTTCACATTAAAAGAGGGTGCCTCCGTCGAGCAGGTCATCGACAGACTTGCCTATGTCAGCAGAACCCAGCGCTGTTTCACTCTGCCATCTCTGGCAGTAACCTTCATGCATAATTTCTTCTGCCTGCGGCCTACGGCACACTGCTCCCAGCTCACCAAGATTGCAGCAGAAGTGGTACTCCTTTTTGACCGGTTCCGACAGCCGCCCACAGCGGAGGAGCTTGCCAAAAGACGCCGCGCAGAACTTACCGCCCGACAGGAAACTCTCTTACAAATATGGGGCTATCCCTATGTGATGGACGAGTTCAGATTCCACCTCACCCTGACGGGAAAAATCAAAGACTGCCAAGACAGAAAAATACTGAAAGAAGAATTACGGCAGCGCTTTACAACAGCTGCTCTCGAGACTGTACCGTTTTCCTCCCTTGCTCTTTTTATCGAGGAGGACGGTAAACCTCTTTGTCTTCTGGAACGATTCCCTCTGGTTTAACCGGGATTCGTTTCTTCCACTAGTGATTGAAATTATTTACTTTCGTCCGTTACTCGGAAAGCGCTTTTCATTACGCTTAACTCACGAGATGGGATACTAAGTTTTTTTGCCATGTTAGGCCAAGATCGTACGACAGTGGTTATTTCTCGAATGATCTCATTTGCACGATCCTTGCTTACACGGAAATACGGGGCGATATTTAATACAAGATCAAGGACCTGGCTGTTATCTCCTTTTGAGATATTAAGAGCCAATCCGCCACCGGTTGCAACAGGGTTGATATCATAAGCAGGTGAGAGTGCCCATCCTCTATCAGTCAGTATAAAGCCATGATTTCGCAAATGGTCATCAGTATTGGATACGCAAACATAAAAGACGATCCGCCGCCAAAGCTGTTCCAAATCGTCATTGGTTTGTGCTCCATTGCGGACAAGAAAATCTGCAAGATCCAAATAGCTGACACCTGTATCCCCGCCATCGCCATCTTTTTTGCCAAGAAGCGTCATGGCTGAGGTAACGTGGAGACGCTCACCTTTTTCTGTCCGATCAAACCGCTTTGTGAGGAAGGTATCATATTCTCCTGAGAAATGTCGGATATCGGAATACGCGATGTGCACAAACCTGAATGGATTTTCTTGATGGGCCTTTTGTGTGTCGTTTTACAGACATTACTTCTTCCTCTTAGCGACACGCTCAGTTGTGTGAGTCAATTCAGCATCTTGTAAGCGTCGCCCCAGAGGATCATCACCGGCAAGTCGTAATAAATCCTTGTCAAGACCGAGAAAAAAAGAATATTGGCATAAATAGCCATTGTGACACTGCTTTCACCATTCTCAACTTTTCTTAGGGTTACACGACTAATGCCCGTTTGCTCTGCCAGCATAGTTGCAGTAATTTTGCGGCGTAAGCGCGCAAGTTTGATGTTTTCTCCAACTGGCTCTAGAATATCTTCCAGTATAGGTGAGAGTATCACTCTTTTTTTACCATCTTCCTTCATCCTCAATGGTTAATAAAATATTCAAAAAATGTCTAATTGCACATTATATTTTGCATTGATCCAAGACACCTTATTACGCGCATGATTTCCTGATTCATTTAACGTTGCACTCTGGGACAAACCGAAGCGCAGGGTTAACCATCGAGCAGACGAGTCCCCGGTTCCAGACGCAGCACAGCGCCGAGAGTGGCGAACTTTTCCGGCGTGAACGGGTTATGGATGCGCTGAGCACTTTCGGTAATGTTGAAAATACGTGGAAGTTTCTCTTGTTTTTTCCGTGCGTCATTTTCGATCGGTAGATTACAGAAGAATCACCCTCTTCATTTTTCAGTTTTTCCAGGGAAAATGAATTGCCGCTCTCCAAAAAGAGACCGTCAGCCACCAGGGCGTGGAGGTGGGGGACAGGGTAAAGAAATCTGTTGTAAATATTCCACCAATTTTATATTCTCGTAGTATGCTGGGATTAATGGCTTCTCCATGCTCAGGAAGCGGCATCTCCTGCAAGAAAGTACTGGTTTGCAACAGGGACGGCTCTCACCGAAGAAAAAATCCGGAGGAGACTGGCTGTGCGAAACACTCACCGATATTGGACTTTTCCATTGACCGCCCTGCTGCTCTGTTTTCTCGTTGCAGCCTCGTCCGCGGCCCTTGAGCCTTTACGCATCGGAGCGACCGTTTCCCTTGAGGGAAAATATCAGGAACCCTCCCTGATGATCCGGCAGGCCTATCGCCTCTGGGTGAAAAATGTCAATGACAAGGGAGGACTGCTGGGGCGAAGGGTGGAACTGCTTCTCTACAATGATAAAAGCAATCCTGATCTCGCCAGAGATCTTTACCAGAGGCTGATCACCAGAGACAAGGTAGACCTCGTCTTTTCACCCTATGGCACCCCTTTGACCCTTGCCGCCTCAGAGGTCAGCGAAAGACATGGGTATACCATGCTGGCCTGCGCCTCGGCTGGAATCAAACCGTGGAAGAGGGGTTACAGGTATCTGTTTGGCATGTATGCACCGGCCGACAGGATGTTTGTCGGAGTCCTCGACCTGATGGCAATGAATCATTACAGCAGCGTCGCCGTGGTCTATGACGCGACGTCCTCCTTCAACACCGATACGGCCGAGGGAGTGGAATTATGGGCCAAAAGATTCGGCCTTGATGTCATCTATCGACATGGCTATCACACAAGCGATGCCATGCCCGGCATTGTTGACAAAATAAAAGAGACTGATCCCGACGGACTGATCGTCTCGGCCTATTCCCCGGACTGCTATCTGCTGCTCCACCACCTGAAAACCCAGGACTTCAAACCACCGGTAACGGCAATGACCATCGCTCCGAATCATCCCGATTTTTATGAAAATGTGGGGGAGTTCGCCAATGGCATATTTGCGCCGTCTCAATGGGAACCCGACGAGCGTATTCCTTTTCCGGGTACCAGACGATTTATTGCAGAATTCAAGGCATACACCAGCCGCATGCCGTCATACCACGCCGGTTCCGCCTATGCCGCCTGCCAGCTCTACGAGCAGGCCATGACGCACACCAACTCCACAGACAATGACGTCATCCGCGACTACATCGCAGCTCTTGATACCGTGACGGTCATCGGCAGATTCAAGGTCGACCCCAGCGGCAAGCAGATTGGCCACAACGCTTTCAACATTCAGTGGCAGAAAGGCAGGAAAGAAATTATCTGGCCGAGCAAGATGCAAACCGCGAAACCGATTCTCTGAAGACAGTACATAAGAGTGTCCATCCAGAGACGAGACACATTCGGCAATCGATATCCGGAACCAACTGAAAGGGATATCATCACAAATTTTGACAGAAAACAACATTGGCGAAAAATAAACCTGCACTCTACAACCGTATCATTTTCTGGATCGCCATCCCGATTCTTCTGACTACGGTCATCATATCAAGCCTGCTCGTCACAGCCCTTTCCCCTCCCATTGACGCTTTTCTCAAGAATCAGTTCGAGGCCAATCTGCGCCTCGCATCCGCTATGGGTCTGCAGATCTGCCAAAACAACTTCGATTACCTTCTCGAGCTTCGTCTTGAAGACAACAGTGAGATGAACCTTGCTCTTCAAAACGAGGTGCTGGAAGAGATCAAGGCTGTCAGCCGGCAGATACCTCAGGTCCACCTGATGGTGTTCAATGAGATGAGGAAGATTCAGGCATGGTCATTGCCCTCACCGGAAGATCAACACCAGTTTCCGAATATCGATATAAAAAATGACAGAATTGTTCGTTTGGAAATTGACGGGCAACCTGCACTGGCCCATGTGGTATTCTTTCCTTTCTGGAAGTGGTACATAGCCAGTTTTGTCTATGAAAAGGACTACCTCAGTCCTGTACGGGCATCGCACAATATCATTTATCTGAGCATGCTTGGTGTTTTCGCCTCCGTTTTCATCACCCTACTGGTGGCCTACTCCATTTTTGTCAACAAACCACTGCAGCGCTTAATCGACGCCACTAAGGATGTGTCGGAGGGAAAATACCAGCGGGTCCGAAAAAGTGCGAATAACGAGCTTGGCCAATTGACCGGCGCCTTCAATGCCATGATTGCAAATCTTGAAAGTGAGAAATCAGAGGTGCGCAACCTTATCAACCAGCTGCAGATTTCTGAATCCCAGCTCCGCACCTTTTTTGAAAACATCCCGCTGGGTATCTGCATCGTCAACGAGAATGGTGAGATTCTGCGTACCAATCCAGGTATGCAGACCATAGCCGGATACAGCGAAGAGCAGTTGCTCGGATCCGGGTTCTGCCAACTTTTCGAGAAAAGAGACATATGCCATCAGCTTCTCGCCGACCTTGATACATTTAACGCGCCTGAAGAATTCGAGACCGGCCTTAAACAAAATGATACGCTCTATTTCCTGCGGATTTTGCTGACGACGATTTCTCTCGATGACCATCGCCTCGTCTTTGCGGTTCTTGAAAATGTGACAGAACAGAAAAAACTGGAGAGCCAGCTCATCCAGGCACGCAAAATGGAGGCGATCGGCAGTCTGGCCGGTGGAGTTGCCCATGACTTCAACAATCTGCTTACCCCGATAATCGGGTATAGTGAAATGCTGCTTGAAGACATGGAGGGAAAAAACCGAGGCTCTGAAGAGCTGCAATCGATCCTCAATGCCGCCAATAAGGCTCGCGGCATTGTCCATCAGCTTCTGGCCTTCAGCCGCAAACAGACCCTGGAAGTAAAAACGGTCGATCTCAACGAAATAATAACCGGCTTTCTCGGTTTGCTCCAGCGCACCATCCGAGAAGATATCCGGATACGATATGAACTCACCCCTGCCCTTCCACACATCAATGTCGATACCGGCCAGATAGAGCAGGTTATCATGAACCTTGCGGTAAACTCCCAGGATGCCATGCCCCAAGGAGGTGAACTCACCATAGAGACAAACACCCTCCTTCTCGACACGACCTATACCCACTCGCACGCAAGCGTCATTCCCGGCCGATATGCGATGATGGCGATCAGCGATACCGGTCATGGCATGGACAGCGCAACTCAAGAGCGCATCTTCGACCCGTTCTTTACCACCAAAGTAAGCGGAAGAGGGACCGGCTTTGGTCTTGCCACGGTTTACGGCATTGTCAAACAGCACAACGGCTATATCTGGGTATACAGCGAACCCGGAAGGGGCAGCACTTTCAAGGTCTACTTTCCTACTGCGGAAAATGTTATTGAAGAAGAAGAGGAAATAGAAGTGAACGCTGTTATCCAGAACAAGACCAAACCTACCATCCTGATCGTCGAAGATGATTTAAACGTTCTGGAAATGGCGGCCTCCATTCTCAGAAAACACAACTATAACGTGCTGACCGCAGCAAACGGTATCGATGCCCTTGACCTGGTGGGTGAACATGAGGAGCACATCGACCTGCTGCTTACCGATGTCATCATGCCGGGCATGAACGGGCGGCAACTCTATGAGCAAATAGCCCGGAACAAGGGTGGGGTGAAAGTTATCTTCATGTCAGGCTACACCGACAATGTTATCGCCCATCACGGCATACTCGATCATGGCGTCGTCTTTTTACAAAAACCATTCTCAATTAAAACATTGGTAGGCAAGGTCAAGCAAGCGCTGATGGAGTCATAAAGACAACCGGAACAAACTGCTAAGCCATGCGCAAGGAAGGGGTCGTATCTTAATGGTTAATTATTGACTTCTCAATCCTGTTGACTTGCCTGTTCAATTTGCCAATTTGCGATTCTTTTTCATTCTATCTGGGAGCAAGAGGGGGTCGCT
>CAYUPL010000063.1:0-19296 GCA_964446655.1 uncultured Desulfopila sp. | reverse complement strand
CTAAAGTCAGCCCTTAGGAGTGGTGCCAAAGGCGGATTCGATCAACGATGCATCCACCCGGTAGGGGATGGTGATCTGATCACCGTTGTTGTTCTCCCTGTTGTATTCGATGGCAACTTTCATAGCATTACCATTGCGGGCCCAGTTGCGACGGGCGACCCCGCCCATGACATCCCAGCTCATCGCCGATCGGATGATGGCGTCAACCCGGTCGCTGCCGTCGAGAACCAGGCCGAAACCGCCATTGATGGCGTTGCCGATGCCGGTCCCGCCGCCGTTATGCAGAGCGACCAGAGACATGCCGCGAGCGGCGTTGCCGGCGAAACAGTGCGTCGCCATGTCGGCGCAGACATTGGAACCGTCCTTGATATTTGCGGTTTCGCGAAAGGGCGAGTCGGTACCGCCCGGATCGTGATGATCCCTGCCCAGCATAACAGGACCAACTTCACCTTTTCGCACCATGTCATTGAACTTCAGGGCGATGGTGGTTCTGCCCCCGGCATCGGAGTAGAGGATGCGTGCCTGGCTGCCGACTACCATTCTGTGGGCCTGGGCGTCGCGTATCCAGATGTAGTTGTCACGGTCTTCGGGCCGACGTTCCGGGTCAATACAGGACATGGCAGCGATGTCGGTTTTGGCGAGATCTTCCGGTTTACCGCTGAGACAGACCCAGCGGAACGGTCCATAGCCGTAATCGAAAATTGGTCCCATAATGTCCTCGAAATACGAGGGATAGATGAAACCATCCTTTTCATCGACACCGTTTTTAGAGACTTCGCGGACACCTGCGTCAAATACTGCCTTGAGAAAGGCATTGCCGTAGTCAAAGAAATAGGCCCCCTGACCGACGAGCTGCTTTACAGCTTCGATATGTTTTTGCAGACTGCTGTCAACTCGGTCTCTGAAGGTGGCCCGGTCTGCTGCGAGAAGACGTGTCCGTTCTTCGAAACTGATCCCCTGGGGGCAATACCCCCCGTCGTAGACGACATGGCAGGAAGTCTGGTCGGAGAGCAGATCCACCTTTATCTTTTCCCTGGCCAGGTATTCCAGAAGATCGACGATATTTCCATGATAGGCTATAGAGGTGGCTTCCCCTGAGGCAACGGCAGCTCCGGCGGTGCTGACAACCTCACTGAGATTGTCGGAGACAACGTCCACCCAGCCCTGGCTGTGTCGTGTAGCAATCCGCGATCTGTCAACCTCGGCTGTAATCGATACCGCTCCGGAAATTTTTGCGGCTTTTGGCTGGGCACCGCTCATTCCGCCCAGGCCGGAGGAGACGAACAGCAGTCCGGTAAGATCGCCGTCCAGGGCGATGCCGCACATCCGCCTGCCGGCATTGAGCAGAGTGTTATAGGTGCCATGGACAATCCCCTGGGGACCGATATACATCCAGCCGCCGGCGGTCATCTGCCCGTAGGAGGAGACGCCCATTTGCGCCGCGACCTCCCAGTCGCCGGCGTTGTCGTACATTCCTACCATCAGTCCATTCGTAATTATCACTCTGGGGTTGTCAGGACTGGAACGAAAGAGTCCCAGAGGATGCCCCGACTGCATGACCAGTGTCTGTTCCTCCGTCAGTTCGCGCAGGTATTTCTGAATAAGGAGGTATTGCATCCAGTTCTGGCAGACGCTGCCGGTTTCGCCGTAGGTTACCAGTTCGTAAGGGTAGAGAGCCACGTCAAAATCAAGGTTATTGTCCATCATCAGCTGGAACGCTTTTCCGGCAAGACACTTCCCCTGATATTCGTCAATGGGTCTGGCCTTGATTTCATGCTTGGGACGGAATCGATAACCGTAGATCCTGCCTCGGCTCTGCAGCTCTTCAAAAAATTCAGGAACAAGAGTTTCGTGATGATGTTCAGGGATATAGCGAAGAGCGTTTTGCAAAGCTACTCCGGTCTGCTGCCTGTTCAGCCTGTATCCCCGGTTGGGGGCTCGGCGAATCCCCTTTATGAATGCGCATCTTTCGGGAAGTTCACCATCGAGCTGAATGCTCATTGAGGCCTTAACGTCGCTATTGCTCAGCATTGTTCCTGTCTCCTTGAGTAAAATATAGTACAGTCGGCTGCTCTGTGCTTATCTGGATTCAAAGTAGCATAAAGAAAATGTACATACAAGCAGATTTTCGATCCTTTTGATGCGTTCTTGCGGTTTGTTGCTACCAGGCGCATCCTGCGTGCATATCGAATTTCTCTGTGATGCTCCAAGTTCCTGAAAATATTTATATACTCTATGATGAGACCGTTCTGAGGTGAAAACATAACTATTTGGCCGCTTCCATGAAAAGATGGTATAAAAATAACTTGCACTAATTTTCAATGGTATATACATTTAAGAATGTCATTTGTATCAGCAATCAGTCGACCTTATCCGCAGAGCATCATATTTTGAGGTTTGAGACAATGCAAAAAACTACAACTTTTATGCTGACACCTGGAGAGCTGAGTCTTTACCAGATGCGCTTGATAAACCGTCATCCGCTGAAAATGGAGCTTGCTCCCGGTTGTATCTCCGGTATACACAAGTCCTCCGAGACAGTCCGAAATGTCATCGACCAGGGTCGGATAATTTACGGTGTCAATACAGGATTCGGCCTGCTTGCCAGTACCATAATTCCTGCTGACGAACTGGAAAATCTACAGCATTCAATTGTCCTTTCTCATGCTGCAGGGATCGGTGAACTTATGGATGAATCGACCGTTCGTCTGATCATGGCTTTGAAGATAAACAGTCTGGCGCGAGGTTATTCAGGAATTCGACTCGAGGTTATTGAGGCCCTGCTCGCTCTGCTCAACGCCGGGGTCTATCCCTGTATTCCGAAAAAAGGTTCTGTCGGTGCGTCCGGTGATCTGGCACCGCTCGCTCATATGAGCACCGTTCTGCTGGGTGAAGGGGAAGCGATCCATAAAGGCAGGAGGATTTCCGGCAGAGATGGTCTGGATGCAGCCGGTCTACAGCCCGTAATACTTGGCCCCAAAGAGGGGCTTGCCCTGCTCAACGGCACCCAGGCCTCTACCGCCTTTGCTCTACAGGGACTCTTTCTGGCAGAAGATCTTTTTGCCGGAGCCATGGTCAGCGGCAGCCTCAGTGTCGAAGCGGCTCTGGCCAGCAGGCGCCCCTTCGATGCGAAAATCCACGAAGTGAGAGGACAGCAGAGTCAGATTGATGTAGCCGCCTGTTACCGGGACCTTCTCCAACATAGCGAGATAGAGAAATCTCACCGGAACTGCGAAGCTGTTCAGGACCCCTATTCCTTGAGATGCCAGCCGCAGGTTATGGGAGCATGCCTGGAGCAGATCCGCAATGCCTCAAGGACACTGGCAGTAGAGGCCAATGGCGTTTCCGACAATCCCCTGGTTTTTTCTGAGCAGATGGATATTATTTCCGGGGGAAATTTTCATGCTGAGCCGGTGGCCATGGCAGCTGACAACCTGGCATTGGCTCTTGCCGAGATCGGCGCGCTGGCAGAGCGACGCATGGCTCTGCTGATCGACACCCACATGAGCAAGCTGCCGCCTTTTCTTGTGGAGAAAGGTGGACTGAATTCCGGTTTCATGATAGCCCAGGTAACAGCTGCGGCGCTGGCGAGCGAAAATAAATCCCTCGCCCATCCGGCCTCGGTTGACAGTCTGCCGACATCGGCCAATCAGGAAGATCATGTCTCAATGTCGGCATTTGCCGGCCGGCGGTTAGCAGATATGGCCGAGAATACAGCGGGAATTGTGGCGATTGAGCTGCTGGCAGCCTGTCAGGGTGTCGACTTCAGGGCGCCTCTGAAGAGTTCACCTCCGCTTGAGAAAGCCAAAAACCAACTCCGCAAACGGGTTCCCTTTTATGATAAAGATCGGTATTTTGCTCCTGATATCCAAAAAGCCACCGAATTAATATTTTCCGGCTGTTTTTCTGCGCTGATGACGGCGGATCTATTGCCGAGCATTCGGTGAAAGGAGGGATTATGACACGTCAGCGTCGCGAACCGGTCTATAAGACAATTAAAAAGTATATACTGGATAAAATCCAGAGAGAAGAGTGGCCCGCCGGTACCAGGATTCCGTCAGAGGCAGAATTCGTCGAGCGCTTCAGCACCTCGAGGATGACGGTTAACAGGGCCATGGGAGAACTCACCGTCAGTGGCAGAATTATCCGCAGGCAGGGGGTGGGAACCTTTGTAGCTCGTCGTAAGCCCCAGTCATCGTTTCTCGAAATATCCTCGATTGCCGATGAAATACGCAAAAGCGGTGGAAAGTATTCCTGTGAAGTTCATCTCCTGTGTGAAGAAAAAGGTTCCCCGGCTCTGTCACGGGAAATGGAGGTAAAGCCTTATTCTCCTATTTTCCACTGCATCCTTGTTCATAAAAATGAAGGCATACCCATCCAGCTGGCTGATCGCTATGTCTGTCCCGAAACTGCTCCCGAGTTTCTCCGTCAGGACTTCAGTACCCTGGCTCCGGCCGAATATCTCCTCGGAATTGCGCCTGAGTTTACCGCGGAGCATATTGTCGAAGCCCTGATACCCGACGCCTGGATACGTGACCTGCTCGAAATCAACGAATCGGAACCGTGCCTGGTTCTCAGAAGGAAGACATGGGTCAAAGGCAGAGTTGCGACCTTCGGCAGCTTTTTTTACCCCGGTTCCCGCTATAGTCTGGGTGGAAGGTTCACTGCCGGGTAGCAGGTTTATGAATTTGTGTATAAAATGGATTGTCCCTTTTGCCATGAAGTTTTATAAAGCCCAGAGGCAATCATTCATGGAAAGATGCAGCGTGGGAAATTATGCAGCAAATTCAGCCCAAAAAAACACCTTCTTTCAACACCGGCAAAGTATTGCTGCTCTCGGTTTGTCATTTTGTCCATGATGTTTACTCGAGTTTTCTTGCTCCCCTGCTCCCCTTTCTGATTGAGAAATTTTCTCTTTCTCTTACGCAGGCCGGATTTCTTTCAACAGTAATGCAAATACCGGCATTGATGAATCCTTATATTGGTAAGCTGGCCGACAGGATAAGCGTCAGGTACTTTATAATCCTTGCTCCGGCTTTTACTGCAGTGCCGATGTCGCTTCTTTCTATTGCCCCAAGTTATGGTGTGCTGCTGCTCCTGATGTTTGTAACGGGCATAAGCGTTTCTCTTTTTCATGCGCCTGCTCCGGTGCTTGTCTACAAGGTTTCCGGCAGTCGCACAGGACGGGGTATGAGCTTTTATATGACCGGCGGCGAGCCGGCGAGAACGCTTGGCCCTCTCATTATCATAGGGGTGATATCCCTTTTAGGCTTTGATGGATATTATCCGGTGATGGTGGGTGGCATCCTTGTATCGGTAATCATGTTCTTTCAGTTTAAGGATATGCCGGTAAAGGTGAAGCCGAAAAAACCAACTTCCATACGAAGAGTGTGCCGGGAAATGAGGCATATTCTAGTACCGCTCTCCGGTATTCTTTTTGTCAGGGGATTTATGCATGCCTGCCTGACGGCGTTTTTACCACTTTTTATCATGCAGCAGAGCGGTGATGTGTGGATGGCTGGTATAGCCCTATCAATATTTGAGGCTGCCGGGGTGGTGGGGATACTGGCTGCGGGCAGTTTGAGTGATCGTTTCGGCAGGAAGCGCGTTCTTCTTTGTTACGATACTTGGACAGCCTTTAAGAAAAAAATAAACTTGAAGAATGGTAAAAATGAGTAATATCCCGGGAAAAGTACAAATATTTCTGAAAAGATATAGCCTTTCCGCCCTTGAGTTTGAGCCTGGTTCAACGCCGACCGCAGAAACCGCAGCTCAACGAATCGGCGTCCCTGTTGGCCAGATAGCGAAGTCTATTCTCTTCAAAGGAAAAGATGATATGTTTCGGCTGGTGGTGGCAGCAGGCGATAGAAAAATCAACAGCGGAGCCTTGAAACGTGTAACAGGTGTCAAGCACCGCATGGCCAGTGCAGAGGAGACTCGGGAAGCAACCGGATTTTTCCCCGGCGGGGTTTGCCCCTTTGGGTTGGAAGAGAGCCCGGTCGCGGTTTTGCTCGATGTTTCACTGGATAAATATGACATCGTCTATCCGGCAGCCGGCACAGATGCTACCGGGGTGCCCTTAAGCCCCGCCTACCTGCAGGAGATTACCGGCGGTGTGAAAGTTGCAGTGACCTGACTTCGGGGTTGCCTGTTGAATCCTTGCGCAAAAAAAAAGGTTCGACTCAGGTCGAGTCGAACCTTTTTTGTTTTTTTGGTGGAGCTAGGCGGGATCGAACCGCCGACCTCTTGACTGCCAGTCAAGCGCTCTCCCAGCTGAGCTATAGCCCCACAAAACTGGTCTGTTGAAATTGACGACAATGAATAACAGGCTTTCTTAATGGTGTCAACCAAATTTGATATATTCTTTGCGGTAAAAAGCATATTTCTTGCGTATCAAAGGGAGCTCTGGTATTGTTTGTAGTTTGCAGTCATGGCTGTAAGAGAGGACTTTTGATAGAGACGATGCAGGGGAGAGAGAGGTCGTCTCTGTTGAACTACGATGCGAATCTAATAAACAACGTGTTTTCCGAAGAGGAAAGGTCACATCATGTACTCACCATTTAATTTTTTGTTTGGCTGGCTCTCCAACGACCTCGCGATTGATCTGGGAACTGCTAATACCGTTCTCTATGTAAAAGGCAAAGGGATCGTCCTGCGCGAACCTTCGGTTGTTGCCGTGCGCCAGGATGGGCGGGGCAGTAAAGTGTTGGCGGTAGGCCAGGAAGCCAAATTGATGCTGGGAAAAACACCCGGCAATATAACGGCAATACGACCGATAAAAGACGGTGTAATTGCAGATTTTGAAGTTACCGAAGCAATGCTGCGCTACTTTATCAACAAAGTGCATAATCGGAGAACTCTGGTGCATCCCCGTATAATGATATCCGTGCCCTCGGGAATCACCCAGGTAGAGAAAAGGGCGGTACGGGAATCGGCCGAATCGGCCGGAGCCCGGGAAGTTTATCTTATTGAGGAGCCCATGGCTGCAGCAATTGGCGCCAATCTCCCCATAACTGAGCCGACAGCCAATATGGTGGTTGACATAGGTGGAGGGACCACCGAGGTTGCCGTTATCTCACTGGCCGGAATTGTCTATGCAAAATCAGTACGTGTAGCTGGTGATAAGATGGATGAGGCCATCCTGCAATATATCAAACGGAAGCACAATCTTGCCATTGGTGAGAGAACGGCTGAACTCATTAAGACAACCATAGGCAATGTATTACCCGAGGAACCTTACGAGACCATGGATATCAAAGGCCGCGATCTTGTCTCCGGAGTTCCCAAAACACTGAATATTTCCGCCGAAGAGATTCAGTCTGCCATTGCTGAGCAGGTCGATGTCATAATTGATGCAGTAAAGGTTGCTCTGGAGTTAACACCGCCGGAGCTGGCCGCAGATATTGTCGACCAGGGTATTGTCCTGACAGGGGGAGGAGCCTTGCTGAAGAATCTGGACAAGGCTTTGCGTGAAGAAACCGGAATGCCGATTATTGTCGCGGAAGATCCGCTATCTTCGGTAGTTCTTGGTTCAGGGAAGGCGCTTGATAACCTTGATATCCTGAAAGAAGTGACGATCAGGTGACAGATGGCTCCACCAGTGTTTTGGCGGCATTCTGCACGTGTCTCATTTGTTTCTTTCGGTCTGGTTATCCTGCTGTCATGCGGTTGTATGGCTACCGTAACAATCCATGCTTTGCTTTGAGTCCTGTGCGGCGCCTTGTCGAGAACGTGAGTGTTGGCGTTACCGGGCAGAGCACGGCAGACCTTATCAATTCCCATTAAGAAAGATCACTTTGTACCGGTCGTGAGAAAAAAAAACAACCCCAGAGAGGGGCTGAAAAGACTGGCGCTGAGGAAGGTTGTTCTGCTCCTCATTCTGGTCTGTTGCCTTGTCCTTTTTGCCGCTTCATTCGGAGGCCGATTCGGCCTGTTTCATCAACTTACCCTGGAGTCGCTGGGGCCTGCGCAGAAATTTTTCACCAGTTTTTCCGACGGAGTGGAACGCATATGGGAGGACTATATTGCTCTATGGACCGTTCGTGACGAAAACAAGCGGCTCCATGCCATTGTCGATGAGTTGAATGGCAAGCTCAATGAATACACAGAGGCCTATTCGGTTTATCTTGGCCTTCTCGAAAAACTGGAGTTCAAGGAAAAAGAGTCTTTTCCCTCCATCACGGCCCGGGTTGTCGGTAGAGATCCCTCTTACTGGTTTCAGACGATTATTGTAGATCGCGGCATCAATGACGGTATTGTCAAAGGCATGGTCGCCCGCAATGAAAACGGTGTCGTCGGTCAGGTTATTCAGGTTTCATCCAATTATGCCAAAATCATTCTGGCGAATGCGCCGAGCAGTGCTATCGATGCCATGGTTCAGAAAAACAGAGTCAGAGGAATCCTGAAGGGCAACGGTCAGCACTATATCCTCTATTATGTCCTGAGAAATGCCGATGTGGCAGTTGGGGACAGGATCGTTACCGCCGGTATCGGTGGAATTTTTCCTTCGGGTGTTCCTTTAGGGCGGGTCTCGGCGGTAAGAAAAAAAGAGCGAGGTATGTTTCAGGAGATTGAGGTGAGTCCGTCGGTTGATTTCCAACGGCTCGAATCGGTTTTTATAAATATGACCGAAAAACTGAACTGGGAAGTTGAGTTGCAAACCAATCCCGGAGAAGGACCTTGAGATGTTGTTTGTGATTTTCTTTGTAATAGCATGTTTTCTGGTTGTAGCCATGACCTCTTTTTTTCAGCTGTTGCCTGACTGGCTGGGGCAGCCCGATTTTATCCATATTCTTGTGGTTTTTGCGGCCTATCGATTTGGCTGGACCGCAGGATTGGTATTTGTTTTTTGTCTTGGCTGGATGCTGGATGTTGTCTCGGGTATTTATCCGGGAACCTATCCGTTGCAGAGTGTTCTGGTGTTTGCCTCTATAAAAGTGTTGACGGAAAACAGCCCTCTGAAGGAAAGTGCCTACCAGATACCACTTGTCGGTATCAGCTATTTTGTGGCCCAGATGGGTTTTTACTTTTTCTACTCCATGACTATGTCCGGTACATTGCCCCCATGGTCATGGAACAAGATAATCCAGGACACACTTATCCTGCTGCTTGCCGCCATTCCCTCCTTTGTGCTCCTCGGTTACCTCTATGATTTTTTCAGTAAGCGCAAAGTGATTCATAAAGTGATCAGTAAACGTAATGCCAACCAGTTTCGCCGGAACCAATGAAAGAAAAACCTTTTTTTACCGAGATTGAAGAGATCAGTGAACACGATGAAGGCGCTCTCGATGTTCTCCGCCCACGGCTTATCATAGCGGCGGTGACCGTCATTATCTTTGCGGTACTCATCTTTTGCAGACTCTGGTTCCTCCAGGTATCAAACAGTGAAGAGTATATCAATAAGGCTTACAACAACAGGGTTCGGCTTGGAAAGCTTGCCGCACCTCGGGGGCATATTCTCGATAGAAACGGCACGCCTCTGGTAACGAACAGGCCTTCTTTTAATGTACTGCTCGTTCGAGAAGATGCCGGTAATGACGAAAGGCTTTTGAAGAGGCTTGCGGAGGTGCTCGGTCTTGACGTCTCTCTTTTATGGGAGCGAATTCGTGAATCTTCCAATATTCCGCTGCATATCCCCATTCGGCTTCAGGAGGATATCGACTGGCAGACTCTCGCCTATCTTGAAAACCATAACCATGAATTTTCAGGAGTGCGTATCGAAGTCACTCCGCGGAGGGTGTACCATTTCGGCAACCTTGCCGCCCACCTCATCGGCTACCTCTCTTCAATCAATAAAGAAGAGCTGAGCCGTTTGGCTGATAAAGGATATGAAGGTGGGGACAATATAGGAAAAATGGGATTTGAAAGACTTCGGGAAAGCGATCTTCGCGGTGAAAAAGGTGAAAATATTTCGGAGGTCAATGCCAGAGGTTTCGAGCAGCAGCTGCTGAAGCGTACGGAACCTCTTCCGGGAAATGAAATACAACTGACAATTGATGTTGAGCTGCAACAGGTTGCCGAAGAGATAATGAATGCCGACGGCAAGGCAGGCGCAGTGGTTGCAATGGAAGTTAATACCGGGCGGGTATTGGCTTTGGTGTCCACTCCCCAGATTCGTCTGGAGGAATTTGTCGGCGGTATCTCCCATGACCATTGGAACGCCTATCTCAATGATGAGAAGAAACCCCTTTTAAACAAAGCTGTTCAGGGGATGTATCCACCAGCCTCGACCTATAAGATGATTACCGCTATTGCCGGTCTTGACAGGGGCGTTATCAATGCCGATTCCGTCTACTACTGTCCTGGGTATTACTCCTTTGGTAATAGAATCTATCGATGCTGGAAACACAGTGGACATGGCGCCGTCGATTTAAAAAGGGCCATCGCCGAGTCCTGTGATGTCTATTTTTACCAGGTCGGCCAGCAGGTGGGAGTGGATGGTTTGGCAGAATATGCCAGGATGTTTGGACTTGGTGAAAAGACCGGCATGGAGATAGAAAACGAGAAAAATGGACTTGTCCCCACCAAAAAATGGAAGCTGCAACGTGACAATATCAAATGGCAGGAAGGAGAAACCCTGTCGATTGCCATCGGGCAAGGCTTTAATCTTGTCACACCTCTCCAGCTCGCGGTAATGACGGCCATGATTGCCAATGGCGGCAAAAAATACCTGCCCCAGCTGGTGGAGAAAGTAACCAGTCCTGACGGCGAGATTCTGGAGGAATTACGTCCTCAAGTTTTGCAAGAGCTGACGGGGATGGATGAACATCTCCGTCTCATTCAGGAGGGTATGTTTGAGGTTGTCCAGGGTAAACGAGGAACAGCCAGAATCGCCAGGATTGATGGCGTTGATATTGCCGGGAAAACAGGTACGGCACAGGTTGTAAAAATCGCCCAATATAAAAACTTGAAAGACGAGGATATCCCGTATAAGTTTCGAGACCATGCCTGGTTTACCAGTTACGCTCCCGCGGATAATCCCGAGATAGTCGTGACTGTGCTGGTGGAACATGGATTGCACGGCAGTAGTGGGGCTTCCCCCATTGCCAAGGCGGTATTGGAAAAGTATTTTGCAGATCGCCTTAATGTAAAAAATGTCGAGGGGGGACAATAAACATGAACTCGGCGGAATCCACATTCAAACCTTTCGTGGACCAATGGTGCTACTCAGCCGATAATGCCGATTTGGCAAAAGAGAAAGAGAGGGGCTATGTTTCGCATTGACAGACGCCTGTTTCTTCATTTCGACTGGCTTTTTTTACTGCTTTTGCTGCTGGTCTGTGGAATGGCTCTTTTTAACCTCTACAGTGCCTCGTATCCGGCGCATGCTATAGGAACAGCACCCTATCTGAGGCAGACCTCTTTTTTTCTTATGGGCTTTGCCGTCGTACTTTTTGTCCTTAGCTTTGACTATAACGAGCTTCATATCTGGAACTATCCTTTCTATATTCTCATTATGCTGCTTTTGCTGGCTGCTCTGTATATGGGACAAACCGCCGGTGGAGCGCAGCGCTGGATCGACCTTGGTTTTTTTCGTCTGCAACCTTCGGAACCGGCCAAACTGATGCTGGTGGTTGCCCTGGCGAGCTACTATTCCCGTAAAGAGGTGCTGGATGGTTATTCTCTGAAACAGTTACTGACACCTATTGTACTGACGGTTATTCCGTTCGTCCTTATTCTTGTCCAGCCAGATCTTGGCACAGCTCTGATGCTCGGTATAATTTTTGTGTCGATGACCGTTTTTGTAAAACTACGTTTGTCGACCTATGTAACCCTCGGTGGCGCTGGGGCTTTCGCGGTGATATTTGCCTGGTATAAATTGCTGAAACCTTACCAGAAACAGCGTGTCCAGACCTTTCTCCATCCTGAGAGCGATCCCATGGGACACGGCTATCAGGTCATCCAGTCAAAAATTGCCGTGGGCAGTGGGGGAAAATTCGGGAAGGGGTATCTTGAGGGAACCCAGGGACATCTGCATTTCCTCCCCGAAAGGCATACTGATTTTGCTCTGGCTGTCTGGTGTGAAGAGTGGGGGTTTTTCGGCAGCTTGTTTTTTCTGAGTATTTACTTTTTTCTCCTTCTCTGGGGCCTGAGGGTGGCCATGCATGCCAGGGACAGGTTTGGAATGCTTTTGGCCTATGGTGTAGTTATGCTTATTTTCTGGCAGGCCGTGATAAATATTTTAATGATTCTGGGATTGCTTCCAGTTGTGGGTATTCCGCTGCCGCTTGTCTCCTATGGTGGATCTTCGCTGCTTACCACCCTGCTTGGCCTGGGCATACTGATGAATGTCAGAATGCGGAGATTCCAGCCGGGAAGAGAGGGAGAACAGTAAAACAGTGCGGGTCCCTCCGTGTGTTATTTTGACCTTTTCAGGAGAAGGTCGCAGCTTCCCGCAGTACCAGTTCCTTTAATGCCTGGATGAATAAAGGATTGGTGTTCAATGACTCGCAGGGACGACAATCCATGCCTTTTTCGCGAGCCATATTGCGATAAAGCATGTTGATCTCATAGAGGGTTTCAACATGATCCGACACAAAACTGATGGGCACCATGAGTATATTAGTGCAACCTTCCGCAGCCAACTGCTCAAGGGTTTCCGGTGTGGAGGGCGAGAGCCATTCAACAGGTCCACTTCTACTCTGAAAGCAGAGCCTGCCGGGTTTTCCGGTAATTTTTTCAATTGCAGCAATGGTAATTTTCAGTTGGTCGAGATAGGGATCTCCTTCGTTGATGAAAGAAGTGGGCAGACTATGGGCACTGTAGACTATTTCAGCATCTCGGGTTGAGAAGGAGGCCAGTCCTTTCCGGATATTATCGGCAAAGCATCCGACATAGAACTTGCTGTCCGGCCAGCCGTGTATTTCTTTGATGACAACGTCTTTTTTCCCTGCAGCTGCCGCTCGCTTGAGATCGGCAAGGGAGGAGCCTGAAGTTGCCTTGGAAAAATGGGGATAGAGCGGCAGGGCGATAATTCTGCTGACATCCTGTTCGGTCAAATAGTCGAGGGCATCAGTAGCTGTCGGTTGCCAGTATCTCATGGCGGTGGTTACAACATATTCACCATGACCGGCCAATGCGTCCTGCAGTGCTTGAGCCTGCTGGCTGGTGATTTTGATAAGTGGAGAGCCGCCGCCTATCTTCTTGTAGGTCTGCAGGCTTTTTGGTGCTCGTTTTCTGGCGATGATCCAGGCAAGTGGTTTTTGCAGGAATCGTGGCCCAAGGCGTATTATGTCACGGTCCGAAAAGAGATTATAGAGGAATGGAGCCACGTCTGCCGGTTTTTCCGGTCCTCCCATGTTGAGAAGTATAACCCCTGTTTTTTCTTTCATCCGGTAAAACCTTGCTATGCTCGTATGACTGTAATGGTTTCTGTTTGGTAAGTGGAGAAATACTTTACACCATGATCATGTTTGATGCAAAAGCTACCTGTGGAGTGGTGCTTATAATTGCAGCACAGCAGAAAATTAGGGCCGGTAAACTTGATTCTGAGGTATCATGAAATATAATAAAGATATTAGATGAAGCGGTACATGACAAGGCGGCTAGTACGATCAGTAGAAGCAGGACAGTGTCTTTACGGCTTCATCAGGGAATGTGCCGGATGGCGCATAGAGGCAGCGATGGGCATCCCCGTCGTTGAAGTATTCATTGGAGGGACTCTATGGAACTACAGGTCGAAACCCGAAATGTTGAGTTGCGGAATGGTTGGCAGATAAAAATCGAGGAAGAAAAGGAAAAATTTACTCGTAACTTCGCCGCCTACCTCCTGCATCTTCGTGTTGTTATTGAAGCGACTACTCATCATAAAGAAGGAGGGTTTGAGATCAAGCTGATTGCATCAGTACCTAATGATACTGTTGTAGTGACCAGAAAGGGAGGAGCGGTCCGGACTCTTCTTGTGGAGGCGTTTGACGTGCTTTCTCTGCAGTTAAAAGAAAACCTCAGGAAAAAGAGAAAAGTCAAGAAGACAACGGAACCACTTATGGATGGTGACAGTTTCGGTACAATTCGTAAGTTATCCCCCCATGAGTCGTATGGCTTTATTGTCACCTATGATGAACGGGATGTTTACTTCCATGAAAATGCATTGAAAAATATCAATATGGAGGAGCTCTCTGAAGGTGACGGCGTCATTTACGGTGAAACAGTCGGTGATAAAGGACCACAGGCATCCTGGGTACGCCTGGCTAAATAAATAGGGAAGTTCTATTTGTGATACAACCCGGAGCAGATGATGCTCCGGGTTGTTTTGTTTGCAGGGCAGATTGATTTTACACCACGCGTTTGTATGCCCGTATAAAAGGAATCAGGTCAGGGAGATGGTGCGGAAAGGTTTGATTTCTGCGCCTCGGACCAGATGTCCAATGTCGCAAGGGTAGCCAGTTTACAGCGCTGCAACAGCGAGCTTTTTACGATATACTCATTCTCGCTATGATCCAGGGCGCCGATGGGACCAAGTCCATCGATGACCGGTATGCCGCAGGCCGCTATGGTGTTGGCATCGGAAACACCGCTTCTCAACTCGTCTTGAATGGGGATGGCTAGCTGTTCTGCTTTTTTTTGGAAAAGATGGTACAAAGCCATGTTGTCGTCCGTCTGCATCATCGGCAGTCTGTTGCTGGTCGAAAAGAGGGAGCCTGTTGTGCCGGTGATGGTACTTTTGTCGACAATAGTGTGCAGGCTTTCCCGACAGAGTCGGCCATCTTCGTCAGTAAGAAAGCGGGTATCTATTTCTGCAGAGGCCTTTTCGGCAATGACGTTGGCAGCTGCCCCGCCGCAGACCTTGCCGACATTGACAACAGTATCTTTTAACGGGTCGTTGAGCTCTTCTATGAAAATGATTTTGTGGGCCAGCTCAAGTATGGCGCTGCTTTTTCCTGTCTTGTGGGAGAAGGCGGCATGACCCGATTTACCAAAGACATCCAGTCGAAAGCCCGCTTTTCCTTTGCGGCCGGTGGCGACTTCTCCCGCCGTACCGCCACACTCAAATACCATGCCGCAGAGCGAATTGCGGGCATAGTGACTGATCAGCGCCGTGGAGCCGGGTGAGCCTATTTCTTCGTCGGAATTGCAGATAAACACTATGGGAATAGAGTTAAGCAGCCGGCAGTCCTGCAATGCCTTCAGGAGAAAAACAGCGGTAACCAGCCCTCCCTTCATGTCACATACTCCGGGCCCGTAAGCATTGACACTGTCTTCCCGATAGAAATCGAAGCTGCTTTCCCGGGGAAAAACGGTATCCATGTGGCCAACCAGGAGTATATGAGAGGTATAAAGAGAGCAGGCCGACGAGGTGAAGATGAGATTGTCGCCCAAGTTTTCCTTGCTGTCGACAGTCAACAGCATGTCGCAGTGCTGCAAATCCTCACGGATACAGGCGCCGACCCGGTCTACTCCAACTTTGTCGGTGCTGTGGCTTGATTGCAGAACAAGTCTTTCCAGCAGCTGAAACTGCTCTGCTCTGCTTGCCTCAAGATATTGAAGAAGTCGTTCCTCCATGATTTACTTGATATATTTACTGAAAGCAAAGCTCTCCGAGGAGTAGACATCCGGATCTGCATCGGGATAGGAAACCTCCTGATCATTCCACGGTTTTTTGAGGATATACTCGTTGTTGGTGGTTCCGACGACGTTGGAGCGGTGCAGGGGGATCTTGCCGCCTGCAGTAGCGATATAGCGTGGAATGGCATCACCTGAAATATTGCCGTACATTGACTCGACAATGTCCCGACCGACCTCAAGAGGCACTCGGAAATGTTTGAACTGCGGGTTACGATAGCTGCAATTGAAAATGTAGTATGGTCGGACATAGGATTCATGGATGGTTTCACAGAGCTTCCACATTTTCACGCGGCTGTCGTTGATGCCCTTGAGAAGGACTGCCTGATTCAGCACGGTAAAGACCCGTTTGGATATCTTTCTAAAGGCCTCGCGGGACAGGGGGGTAATCTCCTGGGCGGTATTAATCTGTGTTACCACTCTGATGGGGTTTTTGTCGTCGGACTCTTCCAGAATATCGAGGAGCTCGTCATCTATGCGCATTGGCGCCGTGACGGGAATACGGGTGCCGAGACGTTTGACCTTGATGTGGTCGATGGCGTCGAGTTCTTCAAGCAGCCAGCGCAGGATGGAGTTGGGCAGCACAAAGGCATCTCCGCCGGTGACCAGAACATCACGGATACGGTCGTTGTTTCTGATATACTGTAATGCCTCGCCGTAAGCCTCCTTGGAGTATGTGTTGTCCTTGCGGCCGATATGGGCTATGCGGAGGCAGTGGGTGCAGTACATAGCGCACATATTGGTGGCTTTGATCGTCAACACTCTGGGGTAGAACTGGTCAATCAGTCTGGCGGGAGAGTGATCCGCAGCCACCGGGGGAATCTCTGTACCGGCGTTATCGACCATTTCGCTCGTGGGAATGGACTGCAGCATGATAGGGTCATTGACATGACCTGACTGTATAAGACTGGTATAATAAGGCGTGAGTCGCATCCGAAAGGAGCCCGTCACTTTGGCAATGGAGTCAATTGCCTCAGCCGACAAGTCAACCAGCCGGGCCAGTTCCTCCGCTGAATTGATACAGTTTCTGATCTGGCCCTTATAACTGAACCAGTCGTCTTCCGTCATCCCGAGAATACGACGGATACGGGCACCGTTTTCCTGGATCTGATCCCATAGCTCTATGCCGCTGGGTGCTTCTTTATCCTTCCGAGCGAGATACTCTTCCACCCTGGCGTTTGCCCTGGAGGCAATAGGGAGAGCCTGGGTTAGACGGCCGCCTAGCGAAACCATGTGCTCATCAATCTGTTGATGTTTCAGGGCGAGGTTGCAGAGATCAATTTTGGTCAGACCGAAATCATCAATGGTGTTTCCCTGTGGACGTAGAGCAAGGAGGCGCTGGAAGAGGTCGATGATCGGTTGTGTCAGGTTCTGCTTGCAGGCCTTATTGAAGAGCGCCGCGATTTCGCTTTTTACCTCTCCGGAAGCCGGCCTCCTGGCCTCCTTTTTGAGAGAGGAGCGAAGTTCACTGATGAGATCTAATGTGTATTTGTCCAGAGCATTGTGACAGTCTTGATCGCTTCGTATGTGCGGTTCCATGATGATAATTCAGGCCTCTTCTATGGTTTGTTTTATAAATCCGACACCTTGACATAATCCTTCGTTGACATCGTCTCTGTTGGTTGCAACAGAAACAACACGAGCAAGGAAGGTGCCCGGCATGACATAAAAATTTGTGCCGACATGTTCTAATATGGCAAAGTCTTTGATGAGTTCACCATTGGCAACTTTTTTGAATGTTTCCCGTTCATATACATTTTGGGGGATATACCCGGTTGTACGTTTCTGTGTATCTATTTTGTAATTATAGGTACCCCAGTGAAGGTTGCGGCAGTTGCTGGTAAGCTCCTTGGTATTTTTGGGGAACCGGTCTTCCGTTACGGCAAAATATTCAAGTTCCATCAGTGTGGGGGCGCCTTCGGGCAGGGATTGTTCCAGGGTAAGGCAAAACTCCAGGGTCGTCCCCTGTTTTCTGGCATTGATTTCAAGAAAGAAAATGTTGCCTTCGTCATCTATAAGGTAGTCGCAGCCAAAAATTCCTCGATAACCGTTTTGGCCCAGCATTTTACCGACACGTATAGTGTAGTCGCGCAGGGTTTTCTGGTGATTTTCCGGAAGCATGGTGGGGTATTTTGAACCGACGAAGCGGTTGCCGCCTACTATAATCTGGTCGGCTATGCCGGCAATATAGACATCATTTTCATTGGCCACCACCGCCAGTACCGTGGGATCCCATTGATGCGGAATATAGCGTGATATCAAATAGATTCCGTCCTGATCGGTAAAAATAGAGGCTACCTCTTCCTGATTCATGGTGACGGCGGATCCTGATCCGGCAGCGGAATAGGGTTCGCTGACAAATATTCCGTCACTCCACTGTTCTCTGAGGCCGGCAGTGGTTTGCAGCAGCGCTTCAAGGCCTTGACATATCCGGTGATCGGCAATGGGAACGGTGCTGTTCAGCTTTTCGTACTGATACACCTTGGAGTTAAATCGCTTAGCGATCTTCTTGTCTGGCCCAAGAATGGATACACCTTCGATTTCATCAAGTGTAAGCTCTTCAATAGACTCATAGAGACTGATGTAGAGCTGGTTTTGTCTTTTCAGGATTTTATCGATCAACCGGCGGATGGCTTTCGATTCGGATACAGCAGATATGAACCGGTTGTATTTAATGCGACAACTTTTCCGAAATGGTTTGAGGTTGAGTTTGCCGGCTTCCTCATCCACAACGCCTTCCCGGGCTTCAGGATTGATGACAAATATATTGGCGTAATTGTATTGGATACAGATATCGGGAATGATGGCGATAAATCGAACTTCTTTGTTGTAAATCCTTCTGTTCAGCGTTTCCTGCACAAAGGTGTTGAGTCCATAGGCTTTCAGGTCGCCGATATAGAAAAAATAGTAAAAATCGGGATTGTAAGTAAAATTGGTATAGAGTATTTCGTCGTGGTAATCCATGGATTCAGATCAGATAAAAGGAAGAAAAAAAGGAACTAAAGTATATCGTCCGTGATGTAAGATAAAATGGCGTTTTCTGCGCAAAAAAAAAGGCAGCTCGTATCCTGTCTTACGGATAGAGCTACCTGGAAATTTATACTGCATATATTCTCGAAAAACCAAAGCTGCCATAGATTGCGACGGTGGCGACGGTGGCGACGAATTATACGGCAGAGTCGGAGCTGCGAGAATACAAAGAGTTTGCAAAACAGTTTCCTGAGTAAAACTGAACGTCACTAACTGATTTCCTGACTCCTTACCTCCAGCTTTTTAGTTTGTCAAGCAAGAAGCAAAAAAGGAGGATGAAAAAAATATACCGGAATCCCGTGAATCATAGAATATAGGCAATCATTATGCCAAAAGCTGGATTGGGGAAAATTTTTATGCCGAGGCGTCGTCGTGCCACAAAAGGCAGGGTACTGAGATTTTACCGTATGTTTCCGGGGCTGTTAATATTTGAGTATTTGATCAAAAGAGGAGGCCTGGGAAGGTAATTCCTTGAGAAAGATACAGGATTTCGTGCCCATGAAGCCTGATTGAGCAAATGATCAATTTGTTACAATATGGTCTTGATTTCAGGTGTGATTTTTGGAAAGATTCTTCTCTTAATATCGTAAAATTACTTGACATGAGAGGTAATATCTGCCAACCTTGAACGATGGCTTCACATCACTTTTTCCGGCACCAACACCACTCGCAACGGTTTCGTCTCTCAGGCGTGACCTGAAATCT
>CAYUPL010000062.1:0-19377 GCA_964446655.1 uncultured Desulfopila sp. | reverse complement strand
AAATATGATGAAAACGACATTACTATAGTCATAGCGGATCGATTGTTAAAGGGGAAAATAAGAATAAAGGAGTAATACGCTGATAACATATTATAAAATATGGATAAAGTGTCGTCTGGGGCTCTTTTTGAAGCCATGTTTTGTCCCAAAACGTAAAAATTTGACTGTTACGTAAACGGTAGATTCTGCTTCAAGATTCCACAGATCCTTGCAAATTGCGAAAAATGATCTTAAAGTAAAATGGAATTTTGCCGGATGATGGATCCGGTCTGCAGAGCAGGGAAAAAGACAGCTTTTCACTCACTTTGTACACCGTTGTACTCTCAGCACTACGATATATTTTTACCGCCGGCTCCGGACTGGCGAAACATTCTGATATTCTTGGACTACCAACTTAAGACAACGTTTTTTTAGAAACGTATAGAGAAAGAATGGAAAACGAAAACTCTTCTGAAGCAGCTGAACCTCCATCGAGAAAAGGCCTTATAAAGCGACTCCTTGAGCTTATCCCCTATGGCAGATCTCCTGATACCAAGGAGGCTCTTGAGCATGAAATCCAGGAACTTCTTGAAGGAGGAGAAGAACAGGGTTTGATAAGTGCGCTGGAAGAGCAGATGATCTCTTCCATTTTTGATTTTCGCGAAACTCGTGCGGCCGAAATAATGACGCCTGCCGTAGAGGTTGTCAGCCTCGATGTGACGACCTCGATCGAAGATATTGCCACAACCATAATCAAAGAAGGGTTTACCCGTATACCAGTCTATCAGGGAAACTCCGACCGGATTATAGGCATACTTCATGCCAAAGATCTTCTCCGGATCTGCACCGGTCCGACAACAGAGGATTTCGATCTTACAGAATACCTTAAACCGGCAGACTTTGTCCGGGAGGATAAACCGATAGTTGATCTTCTTAAACAATTTCAGAAGCGGAAGACCCATATGGCCATGGTTACAGATGAGTTCGGTACTGTGCGGGGTCTGATCACCCTTGAGGATATCCTGGAAGAAATTGTTGGAGAAATCGATGATGAGTATGATATCGATGAAGTCGATCTTGAGGTGGTCGACGAAAATTGTATCCGGGTGCAGGCCAAGATCGATATTGAAGAAGTAGAGCGAAAATTTCAGGTTGAGCTGCCCGAGGGACCCTACGAATCGGTTGGTGGGCTCATCATTCACAGTCTTGGGCGTATCGGCCGTACAGGTGATACGCTACAGCTTGGCGATCTCAGGTTTACTATTAAGAGTGCTACCCGGAGAAATATAAAAAGTGTTGAGATCAATCGTATAATCGGAGAGCAGCAGTAATGCGGGACATCTCGTTCCGGTTTGGCAGTGTCGCGGCATGCTGTACGGCGGTTCTGCTGTGGCTCGGTCTGCCGGGTGGTGGTGAGTTCCTCTTGGTACTGCCGGTGGCGCTGGTGCCGCTTTTCTTTCTCAGTCTGGAACGGTCCCCCCGGAGAAGGTTTCTTTTCGGGCTGCTGGCTGGTTTTCTCCATTTCGTACTGCAGCTATACTGGATTGTCATTGTTCTGGGTCGGTATGGGGGCTTGCCCTGGTTTATTGCCTATCCCGCCATGCTGCTGCTTGCGCTCTATATGGCGCTGTATGTTGCCGCCTTTATTTATATCGCCGGAAGCGTGCAGTCCAGATGGGGGCTTAGTCGGTCGCTATGGCTGCTGCCGCTTTTCTGGGTTGGGCTCGACTGGTTTCGCGCCATGCTGCTCAGCGGTTTTCCCTGGATGGATCTTGGTTACGCTTTGTGGCAGACGCCCCTTCTGCTGCAGACTGCCGATCTCTTCGGCCATTATTTTATCACCTTCGCAGTTGTTCTCTGTAACATCCTGATTTTTTACCTTTTCCAGCAAAAGCAGAAAAGCAGGCTTTTTCCCGTTGTAACGGTCTCTCTTTTTTTTCTGGGTTTTTTGCTCTATGGGCATTTCCGGGGAGAGCAGATTAAACGGGGCATGGCCGGGGAAGAGCATGCTGTGGTCGGCATAATTCAAGGAAACATCGATCAGAGCAGAAAGTGGTCTCCCACGGAACAGCAACGTACCGTTGACGGATACCTCAATGCCTCACGAGATCTGCTCCGGCAACCGTTGCGGCCTGAGCTGCTGGTCTGGCCGGAGACGGCTCTGCCTTTTTTTCCGATGAACAACCCCTTGATGGAGTCGCTCGGGATGATGACCAGGGAAGCTGATGTGGCCCTGCTGACCGGTTCGCCCTGGTTTGAAGTAAAAGATGCCGCCACCAGGGATATTGATTTTTATAACAGTGCTTTTCTGCTCTCGCCCGCAGGAGAGGTCGACGGGATCTATTTCAAGTCGCATCTGGTTCCCTTTGGAGAATATGTGCCGCTGAAAAAGCTGTTGCCGTTTCTGGCTCCTCTGGTTGAAGCAGTTGGCGATTTCACCCCTGGAACTGTGGATACTCCTGTTGCCTTCGGCAGGATACGTTGCGGTGTGCTGATATGTTTTGAATCCGTTTTTCCGGATATTGCCCGGCAGTGGGTGAAGAGTGGGGCGAATGTTCTGGTTAACCTGTCCAACGATGCCTGGTACGGCAGGTCAAGTGCTCCGGCGCAGAGCATGGCCATGAGTGTACTGCGCGCTATAGAGACCAGAAGGAGCCTGGTGCGCGCGGCGAATACCGGTATTTCCGCCTTCGTCGATCCTGTCGGCCATGTGCCGGTCTCCTCCGCTATTTTTGTCCCCTGGGCGGCAAGCCGAGAGATCCCTCTTCTCGAGACGGTCACCTTTCATAGCCGCTATGGCTATCTGTTTGCACCTCTTTGTGCTTTTTTCACCCTCGTTGTTTGTGCGGCACAGGTTGTCTGCCGAAAACAGGACGGTTGAGAGATTTTCTGAAACAGATATTGCGAGCAAGATATAAAAAAATCTGATTACGTATAATCCTCAGCCGTGATCTCTTTATGTTTCGAATCCGTTTTTCCGGATATTGCCCGGCAGTGGGTGAAGAGTGGGGCGAATGTTCTGGTTAACCTGTCCAACGATGCCTGGTACGGCAGGTCAAGTGCTCCGGCGCAGAGCATGGCCATGAGTGTACTGCGCGCTATAGAGACCAGAAGGAGCCTGGTGCGCGCGGCGAATACCGGTATTTCCGCCTTCGTCGATCCTGTCGGCCATGTGCCGGTCTCCTCCGCTATTTTTGTCCCCTGGGCGGCAAGCCGAGAGATCCCTCTTCTCGAGACGGTCACCTTTCATAGCCGCTATGGCTATCTGTTTGCACCTCTTTGTGCTTTTTTCACCCTCGTTGTTTGTGCGGCACAGGTTGTCTGCCGAAAACAGGACGGTTGAGAGATTTTCTGAAACAGATATTGCGAGCAAGATATAAAAAAAAGTATACTTCAGTATCTGTTGTGCCGACAGTCTGTCTGCCGGCAGGCTCGCTTTCCCCGATTGTCAATTATGCAACAGTATGGTAAAAAGGCGGCCGACGCAGGACAGAGAACAGCAGTCTCTTTTGCTTTGAAGAGCTGTTTTTTATGATGCAAGATATGAGGGTTGGAATATGTCTAATGAAAGTGGAGCGGCGGTATCAAAACAGATAATTGAGAATTTGAAAGGCAGGATGCTCGCCTTGAAGGAGCATCTTTGACGTAGAGGCCAAAAAAGAAGAGTTGGAACGGCTTGAGCAGCAAACCCTGGCCCCTAATTTCTGGAATAACGGAGAAATGGCGCAGAAGGTGCAGAAAGAGCACGGCATGCTGCAGGATATCATTACAACCTGGGAAAATAAGTGGTCCGAGCTTGAAGAAACAGACCTTCTGCTGGAGATGGCCATTGAAGAAAAGGATAGTGATACTGAAACAGAAGTTGCCGACAAGTTGGTCTTTTTGGAGGACAGTATAGCCGTAGCCGAACTGGAGTGCATGTTCAGCGGAGAACATGATGCCGCTAACGCAATTATTGCAATTCATGCCGGTGCCGGTGGAACTGAAGCGCAGGACTGGGTTGAGATTCTGCTGCGCATGTATCTGCGCTGGGCTGAGAATAAAGAATTCAAAACCGATATCCTCGATCATCTGCCCGGAGATGAGGCCGGTACGAAAAGTGTCACCCTGATGGTGAAAGGCCGCTATGCCTATGGATACCTGCGCTCTGAAGTGGGAATTCACCGTCTGGTGCGTATTTCTCCTTTTGATGCCAGTGGCAGGAGGCACACATCCTTCGCCTCGGTTATGGTCATGCCGGAACTTGATGACAGCGTCGAGGTTGATATTTCCGATAAGGATCTGCGTATCGACACCTATCGTGCCAGCGGCTCCGGTGGACAGCATGTCAACAAAACCGACTCAGCTATCCGGATAACCCACTTACCCTCAGGTATAGTGGTGCAGTGTCAGAACGAACGCTCCCAGCACCGCAATAAGGATATGGCCATGAAGATGCTGGCTGCCAGACTGTACGATCTGGAGAAGCAGCGCCAGATGACGGAGCAGGAGGGCATACGAGGCGATAAGATGGAGATCGGCTGGGGCAGTCAGATCCGCTCCTATGTGCTGCAGCCATACCGGATGATAAAGGATCACCGGACGCAGCAGGAGAGTGGCAATGTCGATGCCGTTCTGGGAGGTAATCTTGATGATTTTATCAAGGCCTATCTTCTCTGGATGAGATAAGAGGCGAAAGGGGGGCTGTTCCGGGCACGTTACAGATGCAGAAACAACACCGGGGGTGCACTTTTACGGCACTGCCGTTGTTGTTTATATAAATCGACGCATCAACTCGTCAATGGCTTCATCGACGTTTGCCGGGGTGATGTGGAAACGGGCACAGGTTTGCTCCGCATGTGTCCGTCCGGCTGGATCGTCAAGGTCTCTCAGGTGTGAGAAGATACCTGTTCTCCGGCCGACTTGATAGAGCATCTGCTCATACGGTTCAAGTTGCAGGAATTTTTTTACAACCCCTATCATTTTTTCTTTGTCTTCAGGGAAATCTCCCTGAACTTCTTCAAACAGATTGAGGATGTGGTCACTCTTCAGGGTGGACGTGATTCCCTTGAGGTTTTCGAGGAAGAGGAGGATTTCCGCCGCGGTTTCCCTGTCGGTTGGCTTGTTGAATTCGCCTTTGCGATAAAGCTGGTAAAGCTCGACATGCTCAGGGATTGCCAGGCTGCGCAATCTGATAAAATCAGGGTTTATGGCATTCAGTGCATCCGCGGTTTCCAGGGCATGGTCGCGCCAGAGCTCAACGCCTCCCAGGCCGGGCATGACATATTCGGAGAGCTCCATACCCGTTTTTTTTACCTTGAGGCCGGCAGAGATGTGATCCTTTTTGGTTGAGCCTTTTTTGACACGTTGCAGAACCTTGTCGGACCCCGACTCCATGCCGATATGGATACGATTCAGACCGGATCGGCGCATAGTGGCCAGTTTGTCATCGGCTATTCTGCAAATGGTATGCGACCGAGCATACGATGTGATCCTTTCAACCTGAGGGAAACGCTTTTGCAGGTGTTGGAGAATTGCTATCAGATTATCCGGTTTGATGATAAGGCTGTTGGCGTCCTGAAGAAATATAGAACGCATTCCGCTGCGAACCCAGTTCGCGGCACTACTCAACGCCATTCCGGTACTGTGATCAAGATCCCGGTGTAGTTGTGCCACATCCGCTCTCTTGACTTCGCCATTCTCATTTTCGGTGAGCAGAGTGATATAGTGGTGGACCATATCAATGTCTTGTATGACATGTTCCACAGGCCGCAGTGAAAAGGGAGCACCCTTATAAACCGGGCAGAAAGTGCAGCGATTCCAGGGACAGTTGCGTGTCACCCTGATAAGGAGGCTGGCAGCTTCACTTGGAGGGCGGATAGGACCCTGCTCAAAGCCCTGGTATTTTTCTTCTTCTCGAATGATTTTCATGATACCTGTTCTGCTTGGTGAGCGTTACATTTTGTGGTTTTAGCAAGCGATACCGCGATATCAGAGCATGGTCTTGATGTCGGCACAGTCCATGCCAAAAGCCTCCGCCACACCTCTGCAGGTAATTTTACCCTGCACCACATTGACTCCCGGCAGGATTTCAGGGTTTTCCCGGCAGGCTTTCTGCCACCCTTTGTCGGCTAACTGCAGGGCATAAGGCAGGGTCGCGTTGGTGAGCGCCAGGGTGGAGGTTTTTGCTACCGCTCCCGGCATATTGGCGACACAGTAATGTACGATACCATCGACGATGTAGGTGGGATCCGTATGCGTTGTGGCCTTTGATGTTTCAAAGCAGCCGCCCTGATCTATGGCGACATCCACCATGACGGAGCCGGGTTTCATGCCGCCAAGCATTTCTCTGCTAACCAGCTTTGGAGCCTTTGCTCCGGGAATAAGCACTGCGCCGATGACGAGATCGGCGCTGCTCAGCAGCTCCCGTAACACCGCCGGGCTGCTCATCATGGCAAAGCAGTTGGCGGGCATGACTTCGCTCAAATACCTGAGCCTGTCAAGATTGGTATCAAGAAGATATACCTTCGCTCCCAGACCGCAGGCCATCCTGGCGGCATTAATGCCAACAATACCGCCGCCTATGATAACCACGTTGCCGGGCGCCACTCCCGGTACTCCACCGAGCAATACACCACTGCCGCCATGGTGCAGCTCGAGAAACTTGGCGCCTTCCTGGGCCGCCATCCGGCCCGCAACTTCACTCATGGGAGTAAGAAGGGGGAGAGAGCCGTCAGCCTTCTGGATGGTTTCGTAGGCAATATTGACGGAACCCGCCTTGAGCAGGGCTTCGGTCAGTTGTTTTTCGGCGGCCAGATGGAGGTAGGTGAAAACGATCTGGTCTTTTTGTATAAGTGGATATTCTACCGGTTGGGGTTCTTTGACATGCATGACCATGTCGGCCCTCTGGTAGATCTCTGCCGGGTCGCTAACCAGTTCGGCACCGGCATGAAGATAGTCTTCATCGCTAAAACCGCTACCGGCGCCGGCATGATTCTCCACTACAACATGATGACCGTACTGCGACATCACTTCAACACCGGCCGGGGTCATGCAGACACGGTTCTCGGCAACTTTGATCTCTTTCAGTATTCCAACGATCATCCGGTACTCCTCCCCTGTTATGCTGCTATGGCGTCAACAATTTCCTGGAATCAAAACACCTGTCTTGACGGAAGAAGATGGTGAAGACAATATTTTGCCGGAAGATCGGCATACCTTTCTTCTCCGGTTATTTGCCGCACTGGGCGGTCTGTCTGTCAATGGCGGAACTGCAGCAGGACACATCGCCACTGCGGTGACACATGCCGGTAAGCTGGTGCTTGCCGTTGCGTGGTTTTCTGGATTTGCAATAGTTGATACAGACTACGGCTCCACCGAAGAGGAAAAAAGTAAGGAGCAATGTTATGAGAAAAAGGGCCATTACGGTTGTTAACCTCCAAAATCGTCGAAACGAATATTGTCTTTTTCCACACCCAGATCGTCGAGCATGTCGAGTACGGATTGAGTCATCATTGGGGGGCCGCACATATAGTACATGATGTCTTCCGGTGCGGGGTGGTCCTTGAGGTATTTTTCATAGAGAACCAAGTGGACAAAGCCGGTTTCACCCGTCCAGTTATCTTCAGGCTGCGGGTCCGACAGGGCGACATGAAAGGTGAAATTATCATTTTCTTCGGCAAGTTTTTCAAACTCTTCGGTGTAAAATAATTCCTTTTTGCTTCTGCCGCCATACCAGAAAGAGACCTTTCGGTTGGTTTTTTCGGTTTTGAAAAGGTGGAAAATATGACTTCGCAAGGGAGCCATGCCGGCGCCGCCGCCGATAAAAACCATCTCGGCGTTACTGCCTTCGAGGTAAAACTCGCCATAGGGACCGGATATGGTTACCTCGTCCCCTTCTTTCAAATCGAAAATATAGGAGGAAACCTGGCCGGGCGGGATATCCTCGGCATCGGCATTGGGTGGGGGGCTGGCAATGCGGATATTCAGCATGATAATACCTTTTTCGCCGGGATAATTGGCCATGGAATAGGCCCTTGTCACCGGGGTATAGACGTGCGACTTATACTGAAACATCTTGAATTTTGTCCAGTCGCTCAGGAAACGGTCATCTATTTCAAAATTGGCGTAGGAAACGGTATGCGGCGGCACTTCGATCTGGATATATCCGCCCGACTTAAAATCAACGGATTCGCCCTCCGGCACCTTCAACACCAGTTCTTTGATGAAGGTGGCTACGTTTTTATTGGATTGGACAATGCATTTCCATTTTCTGGTCTCCAGAACTTCAGGTGCAACTTTGATGTTGAGGTCTCGTTTGACCGGCACTTGACAGGCCAGGCGTATACCGGCTCTGGCATCCCGGTTGTTGATCTTTGATTTTTCCGTCGGCAAAATAGCACCGCCTCCGGATTCGACCTTGACCAGGCACTGGGCACAGCTCCCGCCACCACCGCATGCCGAGGGGAGATAAATCTCCTGGTCGGCCAGACTTGTGAGAAGCTTGCCGCCGGGTGAGGTTGTCAACTCCTTGTCGTCGTTGACCGTGATGGTAATTTCGCCTTCAGGCAGCATCGTTTTCTTGGCAATGGTAATAAGCGTTACCAGAATAAATTGGATAACAAGAAAACAAGCGATGCCAAATAGTATTTCATCCATTCTGTGTTGTCTCCATTATACAGAAAACATAAGGCTATGATTACAGTCCGGCAAGGCCCATAAAGGCCATCGCCATCAGTCCGGCACTGAGGAAGGTGAGTCCCAGGCCCCGTAAACCGGCCGGGGGATTGGCATATTCAAGCCGCTCCCGAATACCGGCCAGAGCGACAACGGCGAGAAAAAAGCCGGCGCCGGCGCCAAAGCCGTAGGCGACACTCTCTGTAAAGGTGTAATCACGCTCCACCATAAAGAGAGAGGCGCCGAGAATGGCACAGTTTACGGTGAGCAGGGGCAGAAAGATCCCAAGAGTGTTGTACAGTACCGGTACATAGCGATCAAGAACCATTTCCAGAATCTGTACGGTCGCCGCAATGATGGCGATATAGGTCAATAGTCCTAAAAACGTCAGGTCAATCTCCGGATAACCGGCCCAGGCAAATGCGCCCGGCTTCAATACGTGGGTCAGGAGGAGGTTGTTGAGTGGGACGGTGATGACCTCAAGAAACAAGACCGCACTGCCCAGGCCTATGGCTGTTTTCACCTGTTTCGAGATGGCCAGGAAGGTACACATCCCCAGGAAAAAACTCAGGGGCAGGTTTTCCAGAAAGATCGATCTGAGTATTATGTCGAAATAGTGAGCCATTAATCTTTCTCCTGTTGTTCCGGGTCAAGGGTGCGAAGTATCCAGATGATCATGGCGATGATAAAAAACGCACTGGCGGGCAGAACCAGCATGCCGTTTTGCACATACCAGCCGCCATTGGTGGTCAGCGGCAGGATTTCGATGCCGAAAACGGAGCCTGCACCGAAAAGTTCGCGAATAAACGCTACGGTCATAAGAATAAAACTATATCCCAGGCCATTGCCGATACCGTCCATAAAACTGGCAATGGGAGGGTTGCTCATGGCAAAGCCTTCCGCTCGTCCCATGACGATGCAGTTGGTGATAATCAGGCCTACGAAGATGGAGAGCTGTTTGGAAAGATCATAAAAAAATGCCTTGAGGATCTGATCCACCAGAATGACCAGGGTGGCGATGACGGTAATCTGGATACCGATGCGCACACTGTTGGGGATCTGGAAGCGCACGATGCTGATGGTGAGATTGGAAAAGGCCACCACCAGGGTGACACAGATGCACATCACAAAAGCGGTGGACATCTGCCCTGTTACCGCAAGGGCTGAGCAGATTCCCAGAACCAGCAGTGTGATGGGGTTGCGCTTGAAAATTGACCGGGTAACAAGTTGTGTGTTGGTTTCAGCCATTTATGTTTCCTCCATTTTCTTTCAATTGTGCAAGAAATGGTTTGAAGCCGTTTTCGCCAAACCAGAAAGTTATCAGATCATCAACTCCGTCTACGGTGAGGGTGGCTCCTGAGATCCCGTCAACCTGATGGATATCGCTTTGTGCCTCACCTTTTCCGCCGATGCGGATGGCGGTTTCATAGGAGTCGTCATAGATTTTTTTATCCTGGAAGCCGGACTGCCAGCGGGGGTTCTCTATTTCGCCCCCCAGGCCCGGAGTTTCGCCATGTTCATAAAAAGAAATGCCTTTTATGGTGTTCAGATCCTTGTCGATGGCGATATAGCCATACAGGGTTGACCAGAGACCTTTACCGCGAACCGGTAAAATAACGCGTTGCACCCTCTCGTTTTCAACGATCAGGTAAACGAGAGAATATTTTTCAATGCGTCTGATTCCGGCTATGTCCTCTTCTTTAGTGACTGGTCTTCCTAAATCGCTGCTCATTGCCGCGTTGAGCTGGTCGTATTTTTCCGGTGTAATGGAATCGGGGGTGACGAATTCTCCGGTTGCAAGTTCGATGATTCGAGTCTCAATGTCTGCAAACTGCTGCTCTATAGGAGTTTTTTCCTGGTAAAGACCTGCAGCCAGGAGGATGTTTTTTTTGCGATCCAGCAGCTTGTTTTCTTCCTGCAGAGGACGCAAGCCTACCGCAGCACCGGACACAAGAAGGGAGCAGAAAAAGGCAAGAACAAGAACGGAATAAAAGGGTTTGGCAGCGGTTATATCAACCATGACGTAACATCCTTCTTTTTACGTTTGCCTGTATGACAAAATAGTCAAACAGCGGTGCAAAAACATTGCCCAGCAAAATTGCAAGCATGACTCCTTCCGGATAGGCCGGGTTAGCTACTCGGATAAGGATTGCCAGAACTCCGACGAGCAACCCGAAGGCCCACTGGCCTCCCGGAGTGTGGGCCGCGGAGACCGGATCGGTGGCCATGAACACCAGGCCGAAAGCGAAGCCACCCAACACCATATGCCAGTGGGGTGGAACACCGGCGAGCGGGTTGGCCGGGTTGGAAAAATAAAAGAAGAAAAGGCTGCAGGCCAGCCCTCCAAGCAGCATAGACAGCATGATGCGCCACGACGCCACTCCGGTGACTAATAGAAGGGCTGCGCCGAACAGGCAGGCGAGAGCCGAAGTCTCGCCCATGGAGCCTGGTATGGTGCCGACAAAGGCCTGCCACCAGGTAATATCAAGGCTTGCCATAGCTTCAGATGCAGAAGCCGCTTCGGTGATCCTGGCAAGAGGGGTGGCGGCGCTGACACCATCAACGGCTACCCATATTTCATTGCCGGTTATCTGAGCCGGATAAGCAAAGTAAATAAAGGCCCTGGAGGCGAGGGCCGGATTCATGAAGTTTCTGCCGACACCACCGAAAACTTCCTTGGCCAGAATGACACCGAAACTTATGCCTACGGCTACCTGCCACAGCGGAATAGTTGCCGGAAGGGTCAGGGGAAACAGCAGGCTGGTCACCAGGAAGGCCTCTGAGATCTCATGACCGCGGATCAGGTTAAAAAGTCCTTCCCAGATGGTGCCGACCACGACTGTTACCAGGTAAATAGGCAGGAAATAGAGGGCGCCATGGAAAAAATTGGAGAAGAAGCTGTCGGGAGAACAGCCGCCGATGGCCGCCATTACCGCGCCGCGCCAGCCGGGAGGAATATCGAGTCCCATGGACTGGAGGACCAGATTGGCCTGATAGCCTGTATTCCACATGGCCATAAGAGTACAAGGTATCAGGGCAATTATCACCGTGATCATAATACGCTTATAATCGATGGCATCCCGTACATGCGGGGCGGTCTTGGTTTTGCCGCCGGCGCCAAAGAGAAAGGTGTCTGTCGCCTCAAACAGTGGATAAAGTTTTTCGAACCTGCCGCCTTTACGAAAGAGAGGTTCGAGTTTCTGGAATAATTCGTCAAGTTTTTTCATGCGTCAGCCATTGTTTTTTTGCAGGAATTGTAAAAATGTATCAACCTTCCAGTTCAATTTCGGTGAGCACCCGGCGCAGCATGGGGCCAAAATCGTTTTTGCCGGGACAGACAAAAGAACAGAGTGCCAGATCTTCTTCGATCAGCTCGAGAGCTCCGAGATTTCGGGATTTTTCGGTATCGCCAACGGCAATGCTTTTTAAAAGTGCCAGCGGAACAATATCGAGCGGCATGACCCGGTCATAGCTGTCGACGGGGTAAATGGCTCTTTCGCCGCCCCACAGGGCAGTATTCATGGCGAATTTACGGGTCTTATGCAGCGCCGATGTGAAAAGCCGTTTGACGGAAAATCGGTCACTGCCCGGCATCGCCCAGCTGAATGGGCTTCTGCCGCTTCCTTCGTGAAGTGCGGAAATCTGGTTGTGGTAGCGGCCCACAAAATGATGAAACTCATCCACTTGGCGGCCATCGAGGATAGATCCCGAAACAACTCTGGTGGATGTGGGGAGGAGTTCGCCGTCGCAAATTTCATGAATATCCGAACCCAAGCGAATCTTTATGAGTCGTGGGTTTTCGACTGATGGTCCCGCCAGGGCGATGATCTTTTCCGTCTGCAGACAGCCGGTTGTGAAAAGATGACCGATGGCGATTACGTCCTGGTAGTCGATATGCCAGATAATCCTTGATTCCCCGGCCTGATCGAGCATATGGATATGGGTGGAGGGCAATCCGGCAGGATGGGGACCGCTGAATTCGACAACCTCCATATCTGCCGGTGGTGAAATTTTGAGTATGGAACTGTCATGGAGGCAGAGGTATGCGGGTTTTTGATGGAAGCGTGCCAGAACCTCTAAACCGGTGGCGAAGTGGTCTGCTGAGGCATTGATGATAACGGCAGGGTCGGCGGCCAGTGGGCGGGTGTCTGTTGCCGTGATGAAAAGCACGGCAGGCGAGGAGGAGATTGCCGGCACCTTGCCGAAAGGTCTCGTCCTGAAACTGCACCACATGCCGGATTCCTGCAGGATTTCCCGGATCTCCTCACTGTTGAAAGAATCAGGCGATTTTGTCGCCGGATCGACAAAAGAGATATAGTCGTCCTCTTCGATTTCAATGACTATGGTTTCAAATTTTCGTTTTGCCCCGCGATTTATGGCGAGCACTTTACCGGTAGCGGGAGAGGTATAGCGAATCCCCTCAGTCTTCTTATCGGTGCAGAGGAGCTGTCCCGTTTTGACCCGGTCGCCTTCCTTCACCTCCATGGTGGGTTTCATGTCGATATAGTCATCTCCGGTCAGGGCGACGTGTGATACCGGTGCCGGTTTCTTTTCTGTCAGGCGTTGATCCGGCTCGCCGGAAATAGGGATATCAAGTCCTTTTTTGAGTTCAATTCGTTTCATATCAGCTGAAAAAGTCCTTTGAAGTGTGTGTTGTGAGATCTTTTCCTATCAAAAAACCGTCGCAAACTTTGCTATGTGTTGGCGGCCATATTGGTAAGCCGCGCCGAAGAATGCCGCTACGGCAATCAGGCCGAAAAATTTTCTTCTATTGAACTGTGGCGGCTTCGGCGGTGCTGTATCCATGAGTTACAAATTCCATGAGAGCGATAGCGGCACGTTTTTCTTCATGCCGGGATGTGTGTATCGGCTGTATTCCATCCATATCTGCGGTGTAACATCTCAATGACAGACATATTATATGTTTTATGAAAACTGGAAGCAAACTTTTCTTCTAGAGAATTGATAGGGAATATCGTTAATCCGCCGTTTGCTAAAATTGGAGTTTTTCCCCTTGATACGTTCTATCCCCAGAACAGGAGAATGGAACTGGCGCTTGCTTTCAATGGTGTCATTGCCAGTCCGGCCTTTTCCGCCTGGACTCAGGGAGATCCGCTTGATATCCAAAAAATTCTTTATGACGAAAACGGCAAGCCCTGTACCGCTATTTTTTCCATTGCCCATCTGAACGAATCCGAGCGCATGTTTTTTGTAACCATGCTGTTGAATCGTTTTATTGACTGGATGCGCCGCCAGGCCGGCACCTCTTCTTTAAAGGCACTGTTATATATGGATGAAATATTTGGTTACTTTCCTCCGACGGCCAATGGAAAGGTTCGTTTCTATAATGCAAAGCGCAACATTGACCAAGTTGAGACAGTTTCGCAACGGATCTGTCTCGATGCACGTTTTACCGAGCCTGATTGGCATACGGCTGAAGAAAACCATTGTTCCGCCGCCGAATTGCAGGATCGTCCCCCTCACGGCGCCGCCTATTATTCGCCCGGGCCTACTGTGACCGCCTTACGTGATTTGCGCTCCCGCATTTTCCCGTTTACCCGAGTTGGTCCTTGATACTATGAGAAATTCAAGCTGACAGGAAACAGAGACAGCACGCTGCACTGTTGCAAAAATAGCAAAAACCAATCTTGACAGAATTGTGCCGATGTATAATTGTTGTCTCGTTAAAAATTAAGGAGGCAATTAATGACGACATGCACTAACGAATCTCTTGGCCGGTTGATCTACAAAACTTCACTTGATCTTCGCAACTATGCGGAGAAATTGATGGAACCCTATGGTCTTACCGTAGAGCAGTTTCATATCATGAAAAGTACTTCACGGACCTCGGGACTCAGCCAGAATGAACTGTGCCGACAGGTCGGCAAAAAACCCGCTAACATCACCAGGATTCTGGATCGTCTGGAGAAGAAACAGTGGATTGAAAGAAAGCCGAATCCCGCTGATCGTCGCTCTTCCCTGGTCTTTCTCACTCGAAATGGAGACCGCATCATAGCTGAGGTTTCTACTGATTTCGAATCATATTCCAGTTGGTTCATCGATGGGATAAATGCAGAAGAAGAAAAAGTGTTTCGCGGGGTAATGCAGAAAATAGACAGGAATATCAGCAAACTGATGAATGAAATTGATCGGGAGAAAGAATAGATGAGATATTCTACAGGAATGATAATGGCCGTTTGTCTTGGAATGCTGTTGAGCTGGTCTGCCGTTGCCGCAGAGGGGCCGCCGCCGGCGAAGGTTGTCCTTGGTGCGGTTGAGACAGAAGTGGTGGCTGAAACGCAATCCAGCATCGGGCTTTTATACTATGAGCGGAAATCCGATGTTTCAACCGAGGTCGCGGGACTTGTTGAGACGGTCCTGGTGGAACAGGGTGACAGGGTGGCACAGGGAGATGTCCTGGTTCGCCTCGATACGGAACTGCTTGAACGGGAAATTTCGCTTACCGCAACTCGTATCAAACAAATAGAGCTTCGCATAGATAATACCGGAAAGAATTTCAACAGAATTGAAAAAATGTATCAGGAGGCAGGAGTCAGTGAAAAGGTGCTGGATGACGCCCTCTATGAATACGAGGATGCAGTCCAAGAAAGATTAGTGATGCAGGACAGCATGAAAAAGCTGCTCATCAACAAGGAGCGCTCCATTATCAAAGCACCTTTTGATGGAGTTGTCCTCCGCAAGAATATCGAGACAGGAGGCTGGGCCCGCCAAGGTGATGCTTTGGTTACCATAGGCTCCAGTGCCGATTTGTATGTCAGGGCGCCCGTGGCGGAAAATCTACTTCAGTTTGTCGAAATCGGTCGGCAGATACCTGTTGTAATTACTGCGTTTGCCAGAGAAGTCACCGGCACTCTTGTCAATATCGACCCAGTCGCGGATGTAAAAACCAAGAATATTTTCCTGAAAATCAATATCCCGCACCAGCCTCTGGTGGCGGAAAATATGTCGGCCACCGTTATGGTTTCTTCCAGTGCCAAACGGGAATTGCGTACCTTGAAACGGGCAGCGCTGGTAAAATTCCAGGGCAAAGATTTCGTCTATACCGTCAAGGAAGACAAAGCCGCCATTGTGCCGGTCAACATAGTTGCCTATCTTGGCGACAGAGTCGGTGTTGATGATCCTCATATTGTCGCCGGTATGCAGGTGGTTGTGGAGGGCAATGAACGCCTGCGGCCGGACCAGCCTGTAACGGTAGCGGGAGCGAAATAGTATGGATATCGTAAAATATGCTCTCGATAAGCCGGTTTCCATAGCGGTTGCCGTTATTCTCCTGGTCACTTTCGGCCTTATCGGCCTGAACAGCCTGCCGGTTCAGCTTACTCCGGACGTGGAGACCCCGCAGATAACGGTGCAGACCAGTTGGGGCGGTGCTGCACCGTTTGAAGTGGAAAAGGAAATTATAGAACGGCAGGAAGAGGCTCTCAAAGGTCTCCGGGGCCTGACCAAAATGGAGAGTGCCGCCTATAACAGCTTTGGAGAAATTACCCTTTCCTTCCTGCTGAAGACCGATTTGGACGATGCGCTGCTCAGAGTATCGAACAAGCTCAACGAAGTGTCCAATTATCCCGAAAATGCTGATAAGCCGGTCATTGAATCAGCCGGAGCCAGTTCTTCTCCGGTCATCTGGATGATGTTGAAGACAAGGACCGAAAACCGGCAACCCATAGCTGAGTTCCGCACTTTTTTTGAGGATAATATCCGGCAACATCTCGAGAGGGTTCCAGGGGTTGGCTCACTGTTTGTTTTTGGCGGCACGGAAAATGAACTGCACGTCACCCTCGATACCGCCAAAATGGCGCAAAACCGGATTACCATCAATCAGATCAGTGCAGCCATTCAGAGAGCCAACAGCACGACCTCGGCAGGGATTCTGGGAATAGGACAGAAAAATTACCGTATCCGTACCATCGGACAGTTTCAGCGCCCGGAGGAAGCTCTGCAAGTGGTGGTTTTCGATGATGGCCTCAAAAGAGTCTATCTCCGTGATATCGTCACGGTAGCGGATAGTTTTGCCAAAGATACTGTTTCTGTTTTGCATAACGGTACCGAAGTTATAGTAGTGGCGGTTCGGAAAGAGCCGGGTACCAATGTACTGGAGATGACCGAGCGGGTCGAAGATGTGGTGGCGGAGCTGAACCGAGGCAGGCTGGCTGAGGAGAACCTGTTTATCGATATGGTCTATGATCAAAGGCCATATATCAATACCGCTATTTCCCTGGTGAAGCAGAATGTGTTGGTGGGCGGCATCCTGGCTGTATTTGTGCTGCTTACCTTTTTACGCAGTCTGCGGTCGACTCTGACAACGGCTATTGCCATACCGATCTCGGTCATAGGTACCTTTATCTTCCTGTGGTTATCGGGGCGCAGTCTCAATGTTGTCAGCCTTGCCGGTATATCTTTTGCCGTCGGTATGCTTGTTGATAATTCCATCGTTGTGCTGGAGAATATCGATCGACACCGCAAACTGGGCAAGCGTGCCTATGATGCCGCCATTGCCGGAACCAAAGAGGTGTGGGGGGCCATCTTTGCCTCAACCACCACCACGGTTGCAGTCTTTCTTCCTGTTATATTCATGCAGGAGGAGGCGGGGCAGCTGTTTCGCGATATTGCCATTGCCATTACCTTTTCCATCATCATCAGTTTTCTTGTGTCAATATCCGTCATCCCGACGCTGATCCATCTTTTCTATCGCAATCAGACAACCGGAAAGACCAACACATTGCAGCGCAGTATCGTCGGACCGTTCTTGGTCGGCATACTCATGAAAATTTCAGATATTTGCCTTAAAAACGTATTTACCAGGATAGTCACCATTGTGCTGTTCACCTCGCTTGCCCTGGGCCTGGTCGTCTGGCTGAGGCCCAGTGCGGAATATCTGCCTCAGGGCAACAGGAATCTCATCCTGAACATTCTTATTCCTCCTCCCGGATATTCCACGGAAAAGATGCGGGAGATAGGCGATACTGTTTACAACACGGCAAGACCATACTTCAAGGAGGATGGCAAGGACGGCATCCCCCAGTTGAAGCAGATGTTTTTTGTCGGAGCGGACCGCATCACTATCTTTGGCGGTATAAGTGTTCATGAAACACGGGCCAGAGAGATGATGCCGCTCTTTCGCCGTATTATCAGCTCTATCCCCGGTTTTTTCGGGGTCAGCATTCAGGCGGGTATTTTTGAAAGCGGTATCGGTCAGGGCCGCACCGTAGAGGTCAATGTTTCCGGTGAAAAAATAGATACCATAGTTGCGGGAACCCGTCTGTTGTATGGCGCTGTCAGCGCTGAAATTCCGTCAGCACAGGTCCGGCCGGTTCCCTCACTGGAAACGAGTTATCCTGAGATCCGAGTGTTTCCCCTCAAGGAAAAACTGGCAGCCAACGGACTGACGGAGCGGGAGTTGGGTGTCTATGTCGATATCTTGATGGATGGCAGGAAAATCGATGAATACAGGCCGGAGGGAACCAAACAGGTTGACCTGGTTCTCAAGGGTGATGAGCAGGTTTTCGATACTCCGGAAAAAATTCTTACGGCAACCATTGTGAACGGGTATGGCGATCTGATAAAGGTGGGAGATGTCGCCCGGCTTGAGTATAGTGAAAGCATGCCGCAGATTAATCATCTTGAGAGAAAACGGAACATTACCCTGCAGATTACCCCACCGGCAGACCTGGCACTGCAACGAGCCATGGAGATCATCGAAGAGGAGGTTGTCGGTTCCCTGCGCGATGGAGGTCAACTTGATGGTCTGGAGATCTCCATCGGCGGTAATGCCGACAAGCTTGAGGAAACCGGCAAGGCGCTGCAGTGGAATCTGCTGCTCGCCCTGCTGATCACCTATCTTCTGCTGGCAGCTCTGTTCGAAAATTTCCTTTATCCTTTCATTATCCTTTTTTCCGTGCCCCTGGCGGCGGCGGGTGGATTTGTCGGATTAGCGACGGTCAACCTGCTCATCGCCCCGCAAGGATTTGATGTGCTGGCCATGCTTGGCTTTATTATTTTGATAGGGACGGTGGTCAACAATGCCATTCTCATTGTGCACCAGTCGCTCAATAATGTGCGCTATAACGGCCTTGCGGGGATTGAAGCCATCTCCACAGCGGTGCAGACACGCATTCGCCCCATCTTCATGAGCGCCACAACCAGTCTTCTTGCCATGACGCCGCTGGTTCTCTCCACCGGCTCGGGTAGTGAGTTATATCGGGGGCTTGGCTCTATCCTTCTTGGTGGTCTGGCCTTGTCGACCATGTTTACGCTTTTTGTTATTCCGGCACTTCTCGCCTTTGTTATCAGATTAGAAAGGAGTAGATCACATGAAAATCTTTAGTATGGTTGTGGGAGTCCTGTTACTGGCCATGCCGGCCGTTGCCCTTGATTTGGCGGAGATGCAGGAAATTGCTCTGGCCAAACGTGAAATTATCAAAAGGAATATGGTCAATCTTGAAAAAAGTGAAAAAGATCTTGCTATAGCCAGAGCAGGCTATCTGCCGTCCTTGGATATCAATTACCGAGCAAATGCGCTTAACGAAGATACCCTGCTGGAAAATAGTGAGAACTCAGTTTTTCAAAGTGCGGTGAGCTGGAATATTTTTAACGGCTTTAGAGATAAATACCAGATTGAGTCGGCTGAGCTTTTAAAAGAGGTGGAGAGGTATCGACTCCAAGGTGTCAAGCAGGATATCCTGCGCAATGTGGCACTGCGTTATCTCGATGTTTATGAAAGAA
>CAYUPL010000061.1:0-19593 GCA_964446655.1 uncultured Desulfopila sp. | reverse complement strand
CATAACGATCAATAAATACTACATGTGAGGTCACCATGAAAAACGTACGAAAAATAATCCAGATAGATGAAGAATTGTGTGATGGCTGTGGACTCTGTGTGCCGGATTGTGCTGAGGGATCCCTCGTTATCGTTGACGGCAAAGCCAAACTGGTGCAAGACAAACTCTGCGACGGCCTGGGCGCCTGCCTGGGAGCATGTCCTCAGGGAGCTCTTAAAATCATTGAGCGCGAGGCGGACGAGTTTGACGAGGAAGCAGTAGAAGAATACCTTGCCGCAAAAGAGAAAGAGGAACAACAGGCCCCTCGCCAAACCCCACCGGCAGGCGGGTGTCCTTCAGCGAGGCTGCAGACATTTGCGCCGCAGTCCCCCTGCCGATCGGCCAATATACCCAAGGCACAAGCAAACAGTGCCTCGGCATTGAGCCACTGGCCCATCCAGATCAGGCTTATCCCGCCGAGCGCGCCATTTTTGAAAAACGCCGACGTTCTGATAGCGGCAGATTGCACCGCCGTGGCTGTTCCGGGTTTTCAGGAAAAATATCTGCAGAATAAGGTTGTCATGATGGGCTGCCCGAAGTTTGACGATGCCGAAAGTTATATCGAAAAATTCGCCGATATCATCACAACGGCGGAATTGAACTCCATTACCATCCTCATTGTCGAGGTGCCATGCTGTTCTTCCATGAATGTTATCGTTAAAAAGGCTTTTGCAAAGGCAGGAAAAAACGTGCCGGTCGAACAGATCACCGTCTCCACAAGAGGCGAAGAACTGCAGCGGGTTATCTGGTAAAGAATCAAATTTCGCGGCACCTCCAATCACACCGGCCAGCGTAATTTCAGAACCCCCTCTTCTTCCCTGACCTTGATTCCCAGCTGCTGCAGGAGTTGAAAGATCGGTCTACCGAAATAGAAGAGCTCCTCAGCCAGGGTAATATTCAACTTCTGCACGGCTTCTCGGCGTATGCGGATATCTTCGTTGATCAGATCTTCCAGCGGCTCCGATAACGGAGGATCTTTCTCCAATATCGCTTCCTGCAGATCCTGCAGCTCAGGGCACGGGCATCGGCTCTCATGATCCTGCATCATCTTATAAATAGGTTCTTTAACCCCTACAATATCAAACCGGCTAAGGGTATCTTTTTCCACCAGCTGCTCCACCGACTCGGTATCCCAGCACTGCAATTCGCGGCAGGAAAGGGGCCTGTCCTGATAGATCATACAGCCCTTACTTTCATCCTCAAAATAGAAACACTGCCAGTCTTTACCGGTACCGGATATCTTGACAAGCTCACACCTGGCTACCTGCGGTACGGCTTCATGAGGCTTAAAGACCAGCTCCCCCTTGCGAATAGTGATCAGTCTGCCAAGAGGCAACAAACCTTCTTTTACAAGTCTCAGATCTGCCGTGTGCAATGCAGGCCCGCCATTATTGCAGCAGGTACCGCAGCGAGTGCATTCTTTCTGTTCAGTGTTCATACCGATCCTGTGCCGTTTGCAAGAAAGAGGATAACCTGTCGATTCAATTAATTAATTGCTAAGAATCCTGCCATATTATTATGGGAATGGTGGAAATCGAATTTTTCGGAGAACCCTGTATGATCCTGTTGGAGTATGTCAAATAGACCAGCGCATTTCGTTTCTTATCATAAAAACGAACAACCTGTAAAGTCTTGAAAAGAACGGAGGTGGATTTGCGAAAAACCAACTCACCATCATCCTCTCCCTGTTTGACGTTCTCCGGTAGGGTTATGGGCCCGGTCTGCCTGCAGGACAGCGAGGCATCCGATGTATCCTCGGCAATCCCGATGGAGCCGCTTATCCCTCCGGTTTTCGCCCGGCTCAAATAACAGGTAGCTCCGGGAATATCGGGGTCATCAAAGGCCTCAACGACAATCTTATCATTGGCGCCCAGCACCTTGAACTTAGTTCTGACCGAGCCTATTTCCTCAGCCTGTAACACTACAGCCCAGCTCCACAGCAAGACCAAAAGACCTACTGCAACTGCTGATTTTTTCTTCATTACCTTCCCTCCGAGATCTCAAATATATCCTCATACTACCCATTCCCAGACAACAAAATATCTATCAACCCGGTCCATCAAGTTCTTGTGTCGCAACCATCTTTGGAGTACTCTTGCAACTCGCATTTCGCGGAATCGTCCAGAAGTCAGAAAACTATTTACTACTCTTACCGTCATGAAAGACTTACTCCTCAATTCCATCAGCAAGCTCGATCTGTCCGTTTGGATATTGGTCATTCTCTTTTTTTGCGGATCCGCCGTCCTTTTCGGCGGCAATGTCCAAATGGCTTTTATCGGGTCTTCCGGCATAATCTTCGAAATGCTCCTTATCGGGGTATCCATCGAAATAATTATTGAAATTCTCAAAAAAACCAAAGGAATAGGGACGCTCACCGGTTTCATAACCAATGGTCCCGAAGCCGTTTGTCTCATTGTGGGTTTGGCGGTTGGTGATATTATCTTTGCCTCTTCAACTCCCCTGGGCTCCAATTTCATGAATCCGATTTTGCTGCTCTGCGCCGCAGTGGTCTGTGGGCAAACCCTCCTGCTGTGGCAAACCCATCGCAGCTATACCATAATTACCGTTATGCTAACCGCAACAACAGCTCTTCTCTTCTTTGCTTTGCCGGAGCAGCACTATATTTTTTGGGTTATTGCCGCTATGAGTATCTCACTCATCCTCTATTTTTTCCGCCCCGGAGAACCATTACCGGATAGTAATACTTCCGACAATTCCGAGTCAAAATTCTGGCTATCCCCTGCCATCGCCGTTCTTACCATTGCCGGTTACTTTCTTGATCCTGTGGTGAGCTTTGCCGCAGAGCATTCACATGCCCCCAAGGGACTTATTGGTTTTGTGGTGTTGGCAACTCTGACCAGCTGGCCGGAGTTCAAATCCTCTATCGCCCTGCTGAAACGTAATAAACCGACGGCGGCTATTCTCAATATCACCGTCTCCAATATCACCAATATCTGGTTAGCTTCCGCCGGTATCGCCTACTATCTGATAATCAGTTAACAGTACAGCAAGAACGATGGCATCATAATTGCATCTGTTTCTGTGCAAGGCTAATCGCAAACATCATGAGGCATGCTATGGAAATTAATGCAGCAGGATTTACCGCCAGAGAATTGGTCCCCAACAGAACAAATGTGGAACAGGAACTGACCCAAAGGGCTTTGGAAAAAGAGGAAGCCGCACAGCAGAGCCAAAAGCCACTCGAGCCTAAGCCCGTTGAAGAGGCCGGCGCCGATAAACAAGGCAGGATTGATCTCTACGCTTAGTAGTTGTTTAATAACGTAATTTCGACATCATTTACGTAATTCGAATTACGTTTTCCCATCTCCTCCCTCTCTGCCGCAATTCCCAAACAACGAATTGCGGCATTTCTTTTCCTTCATATCAAAACACAGCCGCAGTTACAATCCTCACCAGCCCCCACCACCTGCCTCGGATAAGGTTGGCGCAAAGCGCAGCGCAGCCCGACAAAACCAATTCTCTTATCCTAAAAAAACCTTGCAATATAAAGGTTTTCATTGGATAGTTGACAGTGATACTTCATAAACATAACATCAGCTGCCGGCAAAGAACAGGTCGGCATATCGACTAATCCACAATACGCCCACAAAAAACCATGAGATACCTACTGATCATTCTGGCCATTGTCGGTGCCGCAACCCTGGCAACCATCATTGCCATGCTGCCTCAAGACGCACCGGAAAACGACGACGCCGTTGTCACAATCAACGGCCGCATACTGACCAGGGCAGAGATTCAGGATTATCGAGGAATGAATAAACATCATGGCGAAGATGACGATTTCATCGATGAAATCATAACAAAACAAATACTTATAGCAGAGGCGCAGCGTCTCAATATCGACAGAGAACCAAGCTTCCGCCTCGCCCTGAAGAACTTTTATGAACATTCCCTGATCAAAACCCTGATGGAAAGAGTCAACAAGGACATCACGGTGGAGGTAAGCGATGCCGAGGTAGACATCTATCTGAATTCGTTTGGCAAAACCTATACGTTTTACACCATGGAAAGTGCAGGAGAAAGCAATGCCGAAACCATAAAAACGCAGGGAACCCGATATGTAGCTCTATTTGACAACCTCAGCGGCGCGCTGCAGCAAACCCTCGCCGCTATGCAGCCGAACGAGATTCGCACCACTTTTGCCACGGGTAACGCGAAAATGGCAGTTTATCTCGACACAATTGCAGGCGAAAGCACACATGGTCAAAATTTTGACAAAGATTTTTTACGGCAGCAGCTGATTCAAAGCAAAACCGAAGTGCGGATCAATGCCTGGATTGATACTCTTCGTTCAAATGCATCGATAACCTACCACAACACTGAGGAATAGTTATGGCTCAGATTTATAAAAGGCGGGCAAGAAACTTTTTCATCAAAAAGAACTTCCAGGGGAAAATAGTTCTGGCGGTTTTTTTAGCGGTTCTTATCGGCTGCCTGATTTTTATCGTCGTCTTTGGCCTCTTTTCAGCCGATACCATGACCATTTCCTACGAGAACAACGACCTCCGCATGGGCAGTACCCCGGCAATGCTTCTCAAAAACGCTCTGGCGGCCAACTGGATCTTTGTGGTTGTCTGCGGCACCCTTCTGGTCGCCGCCGCTTTAATCGGCACCCATCGCATAGCGGGCCCCATATTCCGTTTCGAACAAACGCTGGACAGCATGACCGGTAAAGACCTCTCCCAAGGCATTCATCTACGAGATAAAGATGAGGGAAAAGATCTGGCCCTGAAGATAAATACCTTTAACAAAGGCCTTTCCGGCGAAATACGCGAACTCAACCGCCGCTCAAAAGCGATAAACGACCTCCTCAATCAGTACAGTTCTCTCAAGGAATCTTCACTGTCAAAAGAGGATATGGACTCAATTTATAACGCAATCAAAAGCAACAACAGCAAAATCCAAAATATCCTGGACGCTTACACGTTAGCCGATGACTAACCGCGCCATCTTTATAGCTGCGCTGACTCTTTTTCTGGCCGTCGGTCAAGTCGTATGCGCTTTTGCTTTTGAACGAAAAAGCCGCCATGCGACCCTGCGTTATGGCGATCAGCAACTGGTTCGACAGTTCAACGACAAGGTCTATCTAAGCAGATCGCTCCAACGGATCCTGCGCCAGAAAAACGTAGTAACGGCAGAAGAAGAAGCCATGGCCAAGGTTGATATCATCATCGAGAAGGCTATGGTGGTTCTTGACATGTTTCCCGATAATATGCATATCGCTGTGGTCCTGCTGCCACGAGCAGCTGATATAGCTCGCGTGTACCAGGAAAACTACGGCCGTAAAGCAAATTATATTGCCTATTATTCACTGTCGCAAAAAACCATCTATCTCTCCGTAAGCAATGTCAACCTTGAAGTTCTGGCCCATGAAGTCGGCCATGCCGTGGTCGATCATTTCTTCACCGTCCGCCCGCCCTACAACATCCACGAACTGTTAGCCCAGTTCACCGCCAAAAATATCGAGAATTAACAAAAAACATTGTTGAGCGTTATTCATTCACCCCAACCCACATCCTCACCAGACCCCACCACCTGCCTCGGACCATAGGTTGGCGCTAAGCGCAGCGCAGTCCAACAGCAGCTTTTCCTATACCCCTACAAGCCCTCAAGGCGTTGTCGTATGGCACTGTTGTCCGGCTCAAACAGCAGGGCGCGTTCATACTCTTGCTTGGCGCGATACAAAATGCCCTGCTTTTTATAGTAATCCCCCAGGCGGAGATGAAAGGCGACATTTTCCGGAAATTTTTCAACGGCCCGGCGCAGCACAGCAACAGCCTCTTCTTCTCTCTCCTGCGTGATATAAAACGAATAGAGCTGAGAATACCAGGAGCTTCTCAACTCCTTTTCATTCTGTTCGAAATCGAGGGCACGCTGGCGAAAGAACTCGCTATCCTCATACAAACCGGCACTGTCGTAGAATTTTCCTGCCCTAATCCAGGGTTCGACTCTATCCGGCAGAATAGCAGCAACCTCATCGGGACGGAAATGGGTGGTAAGCAGCATCAGAACATCATCGGGCAATACCGGCTTATCTACGAGCCCCTGCCGCAAAACCTCGCCGGCTCCTTCTTTTTCACCTCGCCAGAGAAGCCATTCGGCATAGTTCAACAGCAAACTGTCTTTTTGGAAGCTGCGCCCATAGCTCTGCTCCATCAAACTATCGGCCAGGTTGACTTTATCCTGCGGCAACACCAGGGCGACCTGCTGCAGAAACTCTCCCCGTAGCGGATTTTTCGCTGCAGCAAGCAGATAATATCGCCGGGCGGATTCCCGATTGCCCAGATACTTTTCAATATGGCCCAGAACCATCAGATAGGAACCTTCAAGAGGATCATACCCGCTTATTTTCCGGACTTTAACTGACAGTTCCTCCAGCCGGCTCTCCGCCAGCTGCCGACTCAGATAGACTCCCTCAACCTCACCATACATCTGTTGCGCCACAAAGCTGCGCCAAGGGAAGATAAGCACAGCGACCAGCAACAGCAGAGACGAGACCAGCAGAACAATTCTTTCCTTCTCAGGCATCTTCGGCAGCAATGTCGCACTGCTCCGATACTGAAACCTGGTGTGCCCGCAGGACACCAGCAGACCGCAAAGAAAGAAGAAATACAAGCCATCGGCACCATTATGCATATTGAAATCGGTAATGGCAAACAGCAGCATGGAACAGATCCCCACCAGAGCACCAATACCAATCATTATGGAGAAATTGTCACGTCGAACAGCAATCATCTTCCAGCCGCTACCCAGCACAGCCAACACAAACCAGGCTGCCAGCGAGAAACCGATAATTCCGCCGTCGGTGAGCAGTTCGAGATAATCGTTATGGGCGTGATCATATACATGAGGATTTGTAATTGTTTTATAGAGCGGAAAGATATCGACAAAGGTACCGAAGCCGGCACCGGTGAGCCAGAAAACCTTGATGATCTCCATTGTATCACGCCAGATTTCTATTCGATCGAATATCAATTCTCCCTCTGGGGTAATTGAGGTATCAATTCGGTTAACCAGCTCGTCACTCCCAAAATTCACGAAGAAAAGACCAATTCCTGCAATGAAGACTATCAGGACAGGCCAAGAGCGCATCCCTCTTTTTTTGGAGAGAAAATAGTAAAAGAGCAGCAGAGAAAGAATGGCTACAAGGATACCGGCTCGGCTCAAGCTCACCAGAACAGAAATCAGAATGATAATAATGCCGAATGCCAGGACTACCTGCAGATTACTGCGAGGCGAAGAGAAAAAATCTACAACTTTCGCCCTGAACGACTCTGTTGTATCAATAGTCGGCTTATAATAAAGAAAAAGACCGAATAAAAGCGGTAACAACATTGTCACAAACCCGGCAAACTGACCACGATGAATCCAAGGCCCCATAAATCTGGGACTATGAGAAGGACCAGGCCGAAACCAGTAGATATGATCCGGAGAAGTGTAATGCTGTAAAGTAGCAAGAAAGGCAATACAGGCAGCAAGACCTGCAACAATCTTTACGGTAGTTAATAATCTTTTGCCATCAGACAGCAATTGAATGGTAACGACATAGAACAGACCATAGGAGGCGATACGAAGCAGTTCAAGAACGGTGGCCTTACGATGGACCGAAAGAGAAGTCCAGCTGCTCTCCCCCATGACCTGATAGACCGGATCATACACAGCAGCACTGCCGGGAGAAAGGATCTCGATCAACCAGGGTGGCAGAGGCACGAGCTGAAAGGCCATATACAGCAGCAAAAGAAAAAGCGGCAAGGCTCCGGGCACGGCAACGACAGGTAGTTGCCCTTTCAGCTGATAAAAAAGGAGCAGCAGGCCGAGCACCGCCACAACAGCCTCAACCGTGGTGATCGACCATAACTCCACCGAAGCAAAGGCCAGCGGCGCAAAAAACAGGATAAAAATATAGATATAGAAAAAAGAAGAAGGAGTGTTTTGATCTTTTACCTGCAATGGGACACCTGCTCAGTGATAATACAGACCGAAAGCCATAACATCCACCGACCAATCCGTATCAATCGGAATTCTTGGCGTAATAAGTGTTATATCCGGAATAATAGCCATCACCCGCCTGGCGCTCTTTCATGCCGTTCAGGACAAAACCGAGAAAATGAGCCTGCACATCCCGCAATTTTTTCATTCCGCCGGAAAGCATCTCATTAGTTGTCTGCCGTGCCTTCACAACCACAATGGTACCGTCCACAATCCGGCTCAGTGCCAGGCTGTCGGTCACCCGCTGGATTGGTGGGGAGTCTATTAAAATAAAGTCGAATATTTCCGCCATTTTTTTGATGAGAGTCATCATTTTCTTCGAACTCAGCAATTCCGCCGGATTAGGAGGTATAAGACCCGAAGGAATAAGTTTGATTGGTTCTCCGGGAATATCGAAAAGGATATTACCATCCATATTGCCGGTGAGATAATTACTCAAACCAACCTTGTTGTCCATATTAAAAAGCGTGTGTATGCGCGGCTTGCGTAGATCGCAGTCAATGATAAGGACCTTCTTGCCACCCTGGCTCAATACCCTGGCAATATTAATGGTGGTGGTAGTCTTCCCTTCCTTTGGTCCCATACTGGTGACCAGGATGGTCTGCGGCGGTCGTTCCGCGGAAGACAGCAGCAGGTTCGAGCGAATCAACCGATAGCTCTCCGCAATTGGCGAGAGGGGCTGCCGCACAATAAAGGACTCGATCTCCTCTTTTTTCCCTTTCAGCTGCTCGATAGTCCCCAGAACCGTCAGATCGAATCTGGTCATAAGTTCTTTCTCCGACTTGACGGTATTATCAAGAAATTCAAGAAAGAATGCCAGACCAAGTCCTAAAGCACCGCCAAGCACAAGACCCAGGGCGAGTGCTCTGCGCTTATTCGGATACGATGGTCCACCAGGTTGCTCGGCCTGACGAACCACCCAGATATTAACACTCTGGGCCTGTTCGGTAACCCCGGTCCGTTTTATACTCGAGGTGAGCGCGTCATAGAGAACCCTGTTGGTGTCCACCTCTCGCTGCATGATGGAAAGCTGCACGAACTTTTCATTTACATTGAGAAGCTCAGTTTTGGTAGAAGCCAGAAGCTCTTTCAAATTATTTTCGCGCGATTTAGCCAACTCATAAGAGTTTCTGGTGGTAGCAATAATCCGGTCTACCTCAAGTTTCATCTCATTGGTGAGGATATCAAGCTCATCCTTGGCCCGAATCATATTTGGATGTTTCTCTCCAAATTTCTTCGACAGCTCATTAATGTTCTGCCTGGCCTTAAAAATCTTTTCCCGTATAGCCTGGATAACGTTGTTAGTGGCAAAAAGAGGAATCTGCTCCAGGGCCGCCATATCGTTTTTGGCGTTGGAGATCTGCTGGTATACATCCTCCAGCTCCCTGCGCTCAGTCTGAGCATTGGTAAATTCCGTATTAATCTGATTAAGCTTTTGCGGAATCACCGCCAGCCTGTTTTCCACCGTAACCAGGTCATTATCCCGTTTATATACCTGCAGGGCATTTTCAGCATCTTCCAGTTTTTTCCGCTCCTCATTGGCCTTTTCCGTCATCCATTGCAGCTCATAGTTTGTTGAGCTCAATTTGATGTCAAGCGTTACATCTTTATAGGCCTGCACAATAGCGTTTGCCACCAGTTTCGCTATAGCAGGGTCTTTATGCGTGTATGTTATATTAACAATTTTTGAGTCAGGAACTGGAGATACACCAAGTCCGCCACGAACAACATTTGCTATAATATCAGCATCTGTAAACGAAGGACGATCCAGTTGGGTCCCTTCTTGTAATACTGTGCTTTGGGTCTCCGTTTTTTTTTGTTTTGCAGGGAGAAAAGAGGATATGAAATGTTTTAAATTTTTTTTCTGTTCGCTGAGAAAAGTTGTTTGGGGAGGAGTCTGTGATATAAAATACTGTTTATACCTCTTATCAAGTTGTAAATTATCTACTACTCTTTGGGCAACACCTTCACTTTTGATGATTTCTGTCTGGGTGGTCAAAAAAAATGGGTCATACCCATAATATTGCCTATCAAGATTGGCAGAGCCCTGGTTTTTCTCAATAAGCACACTTGAAGATGCAGTGTACATTGGTGTAATGGAATTCACTTTAAGGAGCTGCCATGCAAATACACTTACAGTAATAATGACAATTATCGGTAACCTTTTCCAAATAATATTGAGATAATCCCGAATATTGAAATCACTATAGCCGGAGTCATCCTGATATATTTCTAACGCGCGCTCATCTTGCATGAATAGTATAAAAAGTAATGTAATTGACTATTTTGTTGATGCCTCAGGGTATACCTCTCTCACTTGGTATAAAGCTAAAAAAAACTCTCTGGAACCACGATAACATCTTCTTCTTGCAGCATAGTGTCTAGAGGCACATCTTTTAACAATTGTTTTTCTTCTCCCTCTACTCTGACGATACGTACGCCGGATTTGGAAGCTTTTCCTGTGAAACCGCCCGACAAAGCAATTATTTTCAACACCGTAGTTCCGTCACCACAGGGATACGTTCCCGGACTTTTCACTTCTCCGGTGACAAAACACATGCCGCCCTTGGATATATTGACGGTATCACCGTCGAAGATTGGAACATTCTGACTGAGGTCACCCTTTTCAATGAGAGCGGTCAAATCGATGACGACAACATCACTTCCGCCTTCAGTGCTTCGTTTTATGGTGGCGGTATCTCCGGCTTCATTGGACAAGCCTCCTGCCTTCGATATCAACTCAAGAAAACTGATTGCTCCACTCAACTCGAACAAGCCGGGGTTTTTGACCTGGCCCAGGATAACAACTTTTTTACTTCGATATTCGTCCACAAAGACATTAACCTGGGGATTGATAAGATAGCCGTCGGCCAGCAGCCTGGTAATCCTGGCGGCAACATCGGGGACCGCCAGACCACCAACCTCAACCTGACCCAAAAGAGGCATAATGATCATGCCGTCACCGTTGATCATCACCTTGGTGGTCAGATCGTCATTATCATACACCGTAATATTGAGAACATCGCCAGGACCAACGATATACTCTTCAGCCTGGGGAGTGCCCCCGTATAGGACAAAAAAACAGACGAACAGCGCAAAACAGTATTTCCAATAACCCACTTCAACACCTGACTAAGATAAAATCTGATTACCCACGAAACTCAGCTCCTTCAACCTCTCATAAAATATTCAGTCCGACCCCCGGATAACCATAGCACAACTGATTTTCATTCGTAATCAAAAAATAAAAAAACCCCTGGATGAATAGAGTAAACATATTTACCAGGGGTTTCCGAGATTATCTTACAGAGCAAGATTCAGGCCAAGCATAAAGGTGTTTGAATTATATTCAAAAAAATCTTCGGTCGAATCAACCTCTTCATAGATATACGCTGCTTCAGCTCGCAACCATTCCTTAAAAAGATACTGCACGGCCGGACGCAGCGAATACGTCTGCTCTTCCCTGTCTTGAGCCACCAGCTGGGTGTAGTCCGCATCTTCAAAGCGCAAATCAAAAGTACCGCTGATCTTTTCGGTAAATTTCTGCGAATAATTAAAAGTCGCGCCCCATACGATCCTGTCACTTGCAAGTACGCTGTCTGTCTCTTCATTGGTTCTATATCCAGACAGACGCATTTCCGTCTTCTCGGAATAACGGTAAGTCGCCTGCAAATCAAGGGCAATACCGTCATAACCTCCCCGTTCAACCACGTCAAACTCTCTATCCTGATAACCGACCTTAAAGAGCAGTGCCAGTTTTTCCGTGGTATCCCATTTTATGCCACCATAGTAGAAATCCTGCTCGCTGTCATTAATACCCGCATCGTCGTAGGCAACATCGATATATCTGTATTGCAGAAACAGGGATGTCTTCTCACTTACATTAAAATAACCATAGAGATCAACGGCATTATCCGTCCGGTCCTTATAATCCTCCAGGTTTTCTTCATAGTTGAGATAAAAATTACTGTAATCCAGCTGGAAGCGCAGTTTTTCCGTCATCTCCCAGTCGGCCGTCGCCATAAAGAAGTTGGAGGTAAAACGGGGCCGGACACTCTCCCGCGTCAGTGTTTCCGTACCAAACTTATCCTCGGATTCGGTAAACCGGTCAACCACCTGCAGGGACAAACCACCTCTCATATTATAGCGAAACAAGCCCTCGCCGACAAAATCGATATCATCAAGGTTCGAGTCTTCTGAATAATATTTGAAATCCGCTCCTACCAGAGCATAGGAAGTATATCTGTCGGGAGAAGAGCGGTCCTGCAGTTGGTTTTGCAACCCGCCGGGCGACGTATTGTGCGGCGTCAGGCTTATAGGGATAACCTTTTTACGCGGCAGAGCAAACCATATTCCGGGAGAAACCCTGGTGAGAAAATTCTCGGTTTCTTCAACATTGGAATTATAAAGATTATCCGTGAACTCGCCATAAATATTGAGATAAGGATGAAAATACCCTCCTTCAAGACCAAAAAGCTCACGACGATCACCAATCTCACTGTCTTCCGGCAGAAGAGAAACCTGCTCTTCACCCTGGCCCATGGGCACCTCGGCACCCTGTGATGCAGAGGTGGAATTGGAAGCAACCACAATCAAGTCGTTGATCCGTATAGCATAGCTGTTCGTTGCATTAGCGGAAAACGCCAGCACAACCCCCAACAGGGCACAACACCCCGGTCTAAGATTCATAATCCCCCCTTTCTCACAAAAAATTCTCAAAAACCAGTACAACCGCTTTCTCTTTTCTCTTTGTGACACAAAAAAATTGGTCAACCTGCTTTACACCACAGCTTGACCATTAGTTGTATAAAAAGTGCTTTGGCACATTCTTACATCACTGATATTCTTTTCTATTCAGTAGTGACTAGAAAGCTGACGGGCTGACGTTATCGCCGCCTCCGCCAGGTGTAACAGAAACAAAACTGGTACCCGTGGCTACCGGAGTAAAAGGCTGGGCATCTGCCACTGCATCACTACACTCTGCAATACTTTTACGATACCCGGCGGTTATCAGCAATTCGGAAATACCCCATTTCTCTGCAGCCTCTCGGATATCTTGTCCCTGAGCACCGGCACAATACAAAGCCTTGACGAGATTGGAAGGATTAAGCCCTTCGAATTGCAGACCATTCTCCACAATAGCATCCGGAACAATCCCCTCTTTCATGGCTACGACTACAGCCTCATCAATACCTTGTTTCGTATACGTATCCCTGAAATCAACCAGCCATTCCGCCAGCGCCACAGAACAGGTCACCAGCAGAATTACCATCGCGAGCACTGTTTTTTTCATTTCTTCCCTCCACTAAAGTTACCGTTATAGCATAGCAACTGATTATGTACTTTTTACTTTTTCCGTATATTTTTTCCGCTTTGCCGGAAAAAAGCAAATTAAATTGTCACCTAACATACTGATTAACGTATCAGAAAATCTAATGCAAGGCCTTTTTGCAAATAGTAGAAATTTTTACACCCTACTACTGCCAGGCTCAAAGAACCGGAGACCTCTGTATCCAACAAACAATGTTGGGCTTCGTTTCACTCCACCCCAACCTACATCCTCACCATATTCCACCACTCACATCGAAACGTAATCTGGTTGTTTCCTCAATCCCATGTCTTGACCTGGAAAGCGGCGCCTGCATCGAACCGTAGGTTGGTGCACAGCGCAGCCCAACAATCCCACCCGACTTTCAGGAAGACGTATAGACCACCTCAATCTGCTGCTTGCCGGTCAGACCGGCAAGATAATCCAGCAATACCTGCTCCTGGCCATCCTCAAAGCTATCAAAACGGAAACCATGATAATGGACCCCATCTTGCTCTGCAACCCAGATATGCTCGGCTTTGATGCGGGTAATCACAATATCGTCTTCAGAAGGGATATATATGGAAACCTCCATATCATCATGAAGCTGGTCGAGCCCTTTGGCAAATGCCATGCATCCTCGTGAAGAAATATTCAGCACTTTACCTTCAAACACCTCACCGTCTTCTCTGCCGGAGCATTTAAACTTAAGATACACATTATATCGTTTCGCCTTCCTGATAAGACGAAAAATATCAAAACTCCCCATCATAACTTTGAGGATACTGGCAGCCTCGCCATTTTTCGGTTTTTTCTTCTTAAACCTGCGGCTATAGCGGAGCAGACCTGGAATATAAAACGAGATCACGGTATAGATAACGAAATAGAGGCCGAAGGCGGCAAAAAGATAATATTCCGGAATGGCATAGACAGGAAAAAGCAGGCTGAGAGCACCCATGAAAAAGCTTAACCCAAGGATGGCCTTGACCGCTCCGAGTCTCCCCATGCCGCAACGCATAAAAATATGATGCAGGTGAAATTTATCCGGCAGAAAAGGACTGGAACCTTTTATGGCCCTTTTGCTCATGATCACCAATGTGTCGGTAATGGGAACCGCCAGTATCAAAAGGGCTGCCATGGGCGGCATAACCGCTCCCGCCCCTTGCGTTAAAGCAATTGCCATAAAACCAAGGGAAAAACCAAGGCAGAGACTGCCGGCATCTCCCATAAAAAGCACGGAAGGATGCCAGTTATATTTGAGAAATCCCAACACGGCACCGGCCAGAGCAAAATTGAGCAACATTAGTGAAAAATTACCGCCAAAAGATGCGTGCAAGGCAAAAAATATAAAAGCAATGAAAGATATACCACCGGCCAGACCATCCAGTCCATCTATTAAATTAATGGAGTTGACCACGCCGACCACACAAAAGATAGTGACGGCCCAGATAACAATCTCCCCACCGGGAACATCAAGACTGCCGATTCCCAGGATGTTGCCAAAACTGTTCAAACTCACCTTGCTGAAATAGATCAGCAATAGGGTCGCGCCTATCTGTGCCAGAAATTTCTGTTTGTGACCAACTTCCTTAAAATCATCGAGAAAGCCGATGAGCAACAGTACCGACAAACCAAGAAAATAGCCGCGTAAACCGGTAATGGGAATAAAGGCCAGACTGCTGAAGGTTGCGGCAATCACTATACCGATACCGCCGACAAGAGGCCTGGGGGTCTCGTGAATTTTTCTCCCGTTAGGATGATCGAGCAGACCAATGCGCTTTGCTATATGCGCAAGTTTGGGCAGCACAAACAACGCTCCAAAAAAAGCGCATAAAAATACAATTATAATTCGTAATTCATCAGTAATCATAGCTAATCATCTCGTAGCATAGTGATCAGACAACGCACTTTCCCCTTTCGGGGAATATGGTTACCATACTTAGCTAACAAATGATATAGGTAAAAACACCTGTTTTCTGACATTTATCCTCCCCAAAAAGTACCTGTCACATAACAACTAATTGAATTTATATATTTTTCACAAAACTATCAACGAAACATCATAACAATAATTAAAACTATAATTCCCACAAAAAACAATATCATACTCAGCCGGAACACACCATGTACATCGAATCTCAAATTGGTAACTCAAACCGCAAGCTGGTAATCCCAATCGTATATTGGTTGTTCAGATAAAATACAAACAAGTTGAAGCGAAGTACCGCACAACCCAACAATTAACTGCGTCAGCAAACATTTTCATCATTTGCTTTCTGTTCTTTACATGGCGATATTTACCACAAGACTTATTTTGCAAAAACCATACCTTAACAATAAAAGACTCCTTACAGAACCACGAACATATCAAGCCGAATCCCTGTTTATCACCAGCCCCACCAAGGTCCATATCCCGACACCTCGGAGTTTCCCGGGTACAGGATACAATATTTAGCTCCACCTCATTAAAGATCTGATCAACCGGGTTGAAACCGACTCCGGGCAGATTCTCATATTGACCGGGGTATTGATAGAAACGGTATGGGTACTAGAGAGCAGTTATGGGTGCACCAGAGAGGAAATCTCGACTTTCCTTGAAACTCTTGCCTGCACCCCTGTCTTTACTGGCTGCATGAATACCGGGGTCTTGTTAATACCGGGGTCTGACCCCGGTAAATATAAAGAAAGAAAGGGACTTACCTGTTACGAAAAACCAGGAGTGTGACATTATGCAGGGTACAAGAGTTTAAATTGACCCTTTTTGCTCACCACTCTTTCACGCTTGGCTTAAATATGATATTACGGTATTATTTGAATAACATATAATTTATTCAGTGGCCTGTTTCAGAAATACCCCGCCTCCACGAGGAAGAGATGAACAAAGAACACGCTATCAAGCTCCTTTCTCATAGCAAGGCTTATTTACAGGACCGTTTTGGGGTGACCGGACTTGCGTTATTCGGCTCAACCGCTAGAGGCACAGCAACAAATAAAAGTGATATCGATGTGCTCGTCGCTTTTGATGGGCCTGCCACATCCAAACGTTATTTCGGCGTGCAATTCTACCTGGAGGATCTCTTCGGCTGTCCGGTCGACCTGGTCACTGAAAAAGCATTGCGCACCGAGCTGCGACCATATATAGAACAGGAGCGAATCAATGTCTGACCCCGTCAAACGCGAGTGGCGTTTTTATCTTGCCGACATGATTCAATTTGCGGGGAAAGTGCTCTCATATACCAATGGCTTGAATCAGGCCGAATTCTTGAAGAGCAGTCTCACCTATGATGCCACTCTTCGTAACCTTGAGCTCATTGGAGAAGCAGCGACCCATATTCCGGACGAGGTTTGCAGCTCCCATCCGGAAATCCCCTGGCGAATGATTATCGCCACTCGTAATCGTCTCATTCACGGTTACCTCGGTATCGATGATGACACAATATGGAGTATCATTCAGGATGATGTTCCGGAATTGCTACCGATGTTGGAAGAACTGAGCAACAAGATGCAATGACGAATTATCGATATCTGTCCCCCAAATTATCCAGGGTAGGTTGGCGCTAAGCCCTGCTCAGCCCAACACCAATACCCCATTGCAACAAACAGTACCTGAACATAGAGAAATAAAATACAACACGGTCGTCATCCCCGCGCAGGCGGGGATCCATTTGCTCGCATAATCACTGGATTCCCGCCTACGCGGGAATGACGGAAAGAGCAGCTGAGTTTCATACGTGATCAGATTTTTTTAATATAGAATATAGTAGTGAGTTCTTGCAGAAGCGGTGTTTCACCGACGGCTCATAATAACACGTAACTCTGGAGAATGGCTTGAATGAAGATACTCATCACAACTCAAGGAGCATACGGTCTCAGAATCGTAGAAAATATCAAAAACCGCTGTCCATCGGACTGGTACATAGAATCTGTCTCAATACCCCTGGACCTGCCATATATTATTGACGAACCGGAGGAATATCTTCCTCAATCTCTGCCCCGGGTGGACCTGATCATTTTCTTGAGTGAGTCGGAGAATGCTCCGCAATTGATCCCTGATCTGATCCCTTTGACTGGTGCCAGGGGAGTGATTGTACCCATCGAGAGTTCTTCCTGGATGTCGCTGGGACTGAAGGGACAGGTTCGTGAAGCGCTCGACAGGATGGGTGTGGCCTCCGTGTTTCCGAAGAATTTCTGCACCCTTACTGAAAAAACATATGGGTATGGTGATCGAGCCGAGCCGTATGAGTCCGCCATCATCTCCCAGTTCGCCCAATATTTCGGGAGACCCGAGTTCAGGATTCATGTGAATCCAAAGACCAATATTATCGAGGATATTGAAGTGGTGCGCTGTTCTCCCTGCGGCTCAACATATCACGGAGTGGAAAAGACCATCGGCAAACATGTTGATGAGGCTCTCCCCAAAGCTGGATTGATCTGCATGCAGTTTCCCTGCCTGGCCTCTATGACAATGGAACAGATTGACAAAGGCCTCTACAATACCCTAATGCATCTGTCAGGGCAGATATTCAACGAGCGGATGCTGCCCCATCTTGAATCGTATTTGTCTGAGAAGGCTAAAACTGATTTATCCGATCACTGAGAAGAGAAATCGTGGAGAAACCGGGTTCTCCAGAGTGAAAAGGCCGTCGATTGATAGTGGTGGTGTGGTTTTCCTGTCTTCTTCCAGGGTGACATGGGAAGGACTGAACGCGTTTCTTGATGGAAACGCGTTTCTTGATGGAAAATCTCGATCTTGCTCAGCACCCAAAACATCTCTGCTCTTTTCTCCCAGTTGGGACATTGTGAAAGGTTTTTGAATAAATTCTCTGCACCTTCCTAAAGGTTCGTCCAGCACACGGAACAAACGAGGTATTTCAAACGAAGCTCTTCCTATTTTCCTTGCTTTGTCTTTTGACTCCACGCCGAGAAATCCACGGGACGGATACCGAACCGGATAGCATTTCCCTCGTATAGGTTTTCAAATTCGTCAAGGACAAGACCGAAAAACCACGGCCCTTCCTCCCCATAAGATGCCACAGAACGAATATCTGTCTTTTTTACAACATCGAAATTCGAAGAACCCACAATTTATTAACGCTGAAAAAAGCCGTGGAAGCGACGCACTTGATCGAATTGGATGAATATTCTGACTTTGCCACGGCGACAAACCCTTCTGTCGTCTGTCCTCTGACTTCTGACGTCTGATACCTACCGTCATTCCGGACCCCGATCCGGAATCCAGGCCTATTTCGAGCGAAGCGAGAAACACAACCGGAATTTCTCAGCCGCTTGTGTTATGCTGGATGGTACGCTCGCTAATGGGCAATGCGGCTGGCACTTTTAGTGTCAATACATTCAATGTTGACCTGAAATCGCAAGGCATTGCTGTAGGCCAAGACACCTTGCATATGTATCTTGGTTATCTTGAGGATGCGTTCCTGTTGTTCAGCATCACCATCGCCACCGACTCCGAACGACGTCGGCGAGTGAATCCCCGTAAGATCTACCCCATCGACACTGGTCTGATTCCGATTTTTGACCGGTCGGGAAAAGCAAACCTTGGCCATGCCCTTGAGACCGCCGTGTTCCTGGAACTGACCAGGTGCGGCGCCGAAGTTGCCTACGTACGCACCGCCAATGGGTTTGAAGTCGATTTTTACGCACGCTCTATCGGAGACCGAGAAAAATTAATCCAGGTCTGTGTCAGTATCGATCAGCCTGCCACTCTTGCCGGAGAAATCAGGGCGCTGCAAGATGCTAAAGCAGACTTTCCACGGGCCGATCTGCTCTTAATCACGCTGGATCAACCCACGTTATTCGATATTCCTGAAGACGTAACCGTTATTGCTGCCCGTGATTGGTTGCTCAGTGATTGATTAATCACCCGGATTAAAAGCGTTACCGCGCGCATGTAACACCTTCTAAACAGGGTTAACCCGGATTTCCTCACCAGCCGAGGTTGCCGTGGATGCGGGGCGCGAAGCAAGGTGCTATAGTTCCATGCACCTTGCTTCAGCAACGCTGCAGGTAAGCGAACGAAGTGAGACTCCGTACGCGGTAAGATCGGCTGGCCTTCTGTAACATTATGTATGATTTCAGTATGATACTAATCCTTTGTATTGCGACGAAAGACCATGCAAAAAGGTTGACAAAGTATAAGCCGGTTGCAAATAATTCTATATACTGTCCCCCAAATTCCCTATTTGCTTTCTATTTACTTTCACCACAAATCATGATAT
>CAYUPL010000060.1:0-20338 GCA_964446655.1 uncultured Desulfopila sp. | reverse complement strand
ACCTACTCCCAAAAGCAGACGGCACGACCCAAAGCTTTCAATACTATTATGCTCAGCAAGAGGCGGTTGAAACGATTATCTATCTCTTTGACACGATACGGGTAAAGGACAAGTACGATCTGCTGCGCTTTGATTCGTCGGGCGCGGTATCCGCCGGCATGTTTGACGAGGAGTGGCGGCGGTTCGTGATCAAAATGGCCACAGGCAGCGGCAAAACCAAGGTCATGAGTCTGGTCCTGGCATGGTGTTATTTCCATAAGCAGTATGAGGTGGATTCGGAACTGGCTCGCAACTTTCTGGTGATCGCGCCGAATATCATTGTCCTTGATCGCATTCGTACCGATTTTGACGGTCTGCGGATCTTTTTTGAGGACCCGGTGCTGCCTGATAATGGGTACGATGGACAGAACTGGCGGGATGACTTTCAACTGACTCTTCATATCCAGGATGATGTCAACATAACTAGAAAATGCGGCAACATCTTCCTGACCAACATCCACCGGGTCTATGCCGGGAATGATGTGGAACCGAGTTTTGAAGACGATGATCTGATGGATTATTTCCTTGGCAAACGACCCACCGGTAAGACCACCGATTCCAAGGTGGATCTGGGAAATATTGTCCGGGAGATTGATGAACTGGTGGTTTTAAACGACGAGGCCCATCATATCCATGACAACCGGTTGGCTTGGTTCAAATCCATTGAGGACATCCATAACCGGCTGAAACAAAAAAACCATTTTCTTTCCCTGCAGGTGGATGTCACCGCCACCCCCAAGCACAATAACGGAGAGATCTCGGAGGCGGCGAGCGGCAAGGCAAAAGAGGAACTGGAGCGATTGCGGAAACAGTCAAATGAGATCGATGGCTGGAAATCCTCTTTTAAGGTGATTGTCTCGGTCTTGATGCTCAAGGAGGGGTGGGACGTAAAGAATGTGACAACCATTGTCGGTCTGCGGGCCTATTCCTCTAAAAGCAACATCCTGCCCGAGCAGACTTTGGGGCGGGGGCTCAGGCGGATGTATCCAGGCGCAGATGCCGAAGAGTATGTCAGCGTGGTGGGTACTGACGCTTTTATGGATTTTGTCGAATCCATTCAGAGCGAAGGGGTTGAACTTGAGCGGAAGGCCATGGGGCAGGGGACCAGACCCAAGACGCCGATTATTATCGAGATCGACAACGAGAATAGCGGCAAGGATCTGGAGAAGCTGGATATCCGGATTCCGGTACTTACCCCGAGGATCTTCCGGAATTATAAAGACCTTGATGTCCTATCCCCGGCGAGATTCAGCAGCAAAAAGATTCAATATCGAGAATTTTCCGAGGAGGAAAAACGGGAAATCGTTTTTAAAGACATCACCACTGGAGAAATAAGCCATACTACAGTGCTGGACTCCGGAGCAGTCAGCGACTACCGGAGTGTGATCGGCTATTTTACGCAAACGATCATGAAAGATCTCAGGCTGGTCAGCGGCTATGATGTTTTGTACGGCAAGGTAAAAGAATTCATCCGGGGCCATCTTTTTAAACAGGCAATTGAAATTGATGATCTGAATACCTTACGAAATCTGTCCGAGCTCGAGGCCACCCGGATGGTCATAGAAACATTTAAAAAGAAAATTAACGAGCTTACGGTACAAGATAAAGGCAACGCCGAGATAAAGGATTACATCAAAACTCGCACAACCAGGCCTTTCGTTGTCAAGGAACAGGGCTATATCGTGCCGAAAAAATCCGTCTTCAACAAAATAATCGGCGACAGCGGGCTTGAGTTAGAGTTTGCTGGATTTCTCGAAAATTGTGAGGATGTGATCTCTTATGTAAAGAATTACATGGCGGTCAACTTCCGCCTGGATTACGTCAACGCCAAAGGAGAAATTTCAAATTACTACCCTGATTTTATTGTCAGGATCAGCGAAAGCCTATATTTCATTGTGGAGACAAAGGGGCAGGAAGATCTTGATGTACCTCTGAAAATGGAGCGGCTCAAACAATGGTGTGTAGATATCAACAAAAAACAGAAGGAGAAGGCCTTTGATTTTGTTTTTGTCGATGAAGAAAATTTCCAAAAATTCAAGCCGTCTTCCTTTCAGCAATTAAGCAAGACCTTCAGAGAATATAAAAATTGAAGGGCAGATCTCAAGATACTTTCTGGGGAGGATAAAGAGCGCGTATCCGCGTCAAGACGTTTTCGTATTTTCTGATGAAGACCTGTATTATGGAAAACTTGGCTTCAAATGAATTGGTTCGATATTCCAACTATAGATCAGTGGCTAACAGAGTGCTGCTGCAGGACAAATTTTCCGCTGCGCTCCATATTTGCCGCAGGTCGAGTCGTTATCGGGCCGGTCGGTGGGAATACTCTCGTCATCTACAGGTCGAGACGAAGGTCGTATTGAGTAAAGCGAAAACAAATACAGTGCAGTCGACATAACGGATGTTAATCATGAAAAAAAAATGGCTTCTCTTTTTTTTACCGATTGTTGTTAGCATGTGGGGCGGATGGTTTTCGGCATCAGGTCTGTCTCAAGACGCGATGGGCGTGATGGACATCATGGAGAAAAGGCGTATCGAGATGGTCGAGCGGCAGATTGAGACACGTGGAGTACAAACAGCACCGGTACTCGAGGCGATGCGCAGGGTGGAGCGCCATCTGTTTGTTCCCGATTCGCAGATCCCGTTTGCCTACGATGACAGACCTCTTCCCATAGGCTACGGCCAGACTATTTCCCAACCCTATATCGTTGCCCTTATGACCGAACTTGTTCATCCGCAGCCACAGTTCAAGGTACTGGAGATCGGTGCGGGATCGGGCTATCAGGCCGCCGTGCTGGCCGAACTTGTCGAGAAGGTTTACACCGTCGAAATTGTCGCCCCGCTGGCGGAGTGGGCCGAGCAACGGCTTCAGTTGGCCGGATATCAAAACGTCAAGGTGAAGCAGGCTGATGGCTATTACGGCTGGGAAGAGCATGCCCCCTTTGATGCCATCATAGTAACTGCCGCCACACCGCATATTCCGCCGCCTTTGCTCGACCAGCTTAAGGAAGGAGGACGGATGATTATCCCGGTGGGCTCTCGCTTCCGTGTCCAACAGCTTGTTCTGGTGGAGAAAAAGAAGGAAGAGATCACGACGCGTAATATGCTGCCGGTACGCTTTGTGCCCTTTACCCGGGAAGAAGATGCGGGTGTAAGGTAAGAGCGGCCATGACCGTGCTCTCCGTTGCACTGATCTCTTTTCTTCTGCTGGCTTTGCAGATCGTTTTGATGCAGGCGGTCGGCTATGCCCAGGGACATCATCTGGCCTATGTGATTCTCTCCATTGCCCTGCTGGGATTCGGGGCTGGTGGATCGGTGCTCACCCTGTTACAGAGGTTATGTCACATCGAGCTGGAGCGTTTTTATGGCCCGGCTCTGTTGTTCTGCGCGCTAAGTACTGCCTGGTTGCCCTTTCCGGCACAGTTTTTTCTGCGCGGCTTGGAGGTCGATCTTTTGTTCGTCGATTCTCTGCAGTGGCTCCGCCTTATCGGGTTGGGTTGCATAGTGTTCCTGCCGTTTTTTTCTGGAGCGGCGGCACTTTCCATTGCCTTTGCAACCCGGCCCCGGGGGATTGACCGGCTTTATGGTGCCAACCTGCTTGGTTCTGCCTTGGGTGCAGCAATGATATTGCTCGCCTTGCGATATAGCCTGCCCGAGAATATTGTGCCGCTTTTGGCCCTGTTTGCCTGGGCAGCGGCTCTGCCGGCACGACCCGGTAAAATCCCGCTTTTACTGACACTGTTCGCCATTCCGGTGCTTGCACTGCAGGCACCGGTTCTGCCTCGCTCCCCATACAAGGATTTGAGTTCCGCCCTGCAACTGCCGGACATTCACCGATACGGTCCGTTGCCGCATCCGTTGGGGCGTGTCGATGTAGTACAGTCTCCGGCATTGCGCTATGCACCCGATCTCAGTCTGCAGTACCGCGGCCCGGTACCTTCGCCGCCGCATCTTTTCATAGATGGAAATATGAGCGCGGTTCTGCTGCAAAAAGAAGATCCGGCCGCCCTGATATTAGCGGAAACTCTCCGAGCCCTGCCTTTTATCGCCGCCGCGATTGACTCGGTCCTTTTTCTCGCACCCGACGGTACACCGTATCTCCATCTGGCCCAGGCCCACGATTCCGCCATGACGATCGTTGAACCACATCATCGCATTGCCGGACTGCTTCGTCCCCTGCTGCCGGATGCGGTACAACTGAATATCAGTGATCCTCGACGCTTTTTGGCGCAGACCGACCTTCCCACCTACGATCTGGTGGTCTTTCCGGTCCGCGGACTCTTCGGCGGGCCAACCGGTTTACAGACACTCGGCGAAGATTCGTTGTTCACCGTCGAGGGTGTAGGTCGTGCCTTTAATCATCTGACATCCTCCGGGTATCTTGCCTTTAATGTATGGCTGGACGAGCCGTTGCGTCATGCCCTGCGGCTTACCGCTCTGGCGGTCACCGTTTTGCGTGATGAGGGGATTCAGCATCCGGCAGATCATATCATCATCGCGCGTGGTTGGGGCTCGATGGCCTTGCTGGCGGGGCGGCAGCCGTTCGGCCCGGAGTCTATCCGGCGGATCGAATCCTTTGTCGACAGCAAGGGGTTTGACCTGCTGTGGCCGCCGGGAAGCACAATGCGGCACCATGGCTCTGCAGAAGATGTACTTGATGAAATGGTGGCCGCCTTGATAGGGCCGGATGCGGAGGTATTGCACAGTTCATATCGCTTTGACATCCGTGCGCCAAGCGACGATCGACCTTTTTTTAATCAGTTTCTGCGACTCGGTGATCAGGGCACGGATCTGGAGTTTTTAAGTGTCAGCGAACGGGGACTGCTGATTCTGCAGATGCTCCTCTGCCTGTTGGCGGCGGCTGTCCTGCTTGTTGTCCTTGGCCCGCTTTTGCCGCTTGCTCTCTCTCCGGTGCGTCAGCCCTTTACCTTGATCTACTTCACCGGGCTGGGTGCAGGCTTCATGCTGTTTGAGGTGGCCCTGATTCAGCGCTTGATGCCGCTTTGGGGCAATGCGCTGACCAGTGTTGCTCTGGTTATCACGGCGTTACTCTGTGGTATGGGAATCGGCAGTATTCTGAGTCGCCGGATTGCCGCATCACCTCTTTGGTTGGCAGGATTGACGCTGGTAATTGCAGGAGTAACGGTCCTGACTCTTATGGGACTTGATTTTGCCGTGGCTTCGCTTCCGGCATTGCCCGCTGTTGTGAGGAACGGGGCGGTGCTGTTTTTCCTGATGCTTGCCGCTGTGCCGATGGGGATCCCCTTTCCTCTTGGCGTGCGGTTGCTGGCTAAAAGAGATGCGCGGCAAATCCCCTGGGCCTGCGGCATTGACGGAGCCGTTGCGGTTCTTGCCGCCCCGGGCGCCGCATTGCTGGCCTTTCAGTTCGGCTATGGCTCTCTGACTCCTGCCGTCGGCGGGGCGTATCTACTGTCCTTCCTTGGTGCTCTGTTCGCACAGAAGCGTTTTCTCTGATTGTTCCTGTGCCGGTTAAAGTATTTTCTTCCACTCCTCTATCTCTGGCAGAGAAAAAGACGAACAAAGGCGTTATTTAGCAAGCAGGTCGGTGCTGAGATATCTCTCGCCCGTATCGGGTAGCACAACGACTATATTTTTCCCCTGGTTTTCCGGGCGTGCCGCGACCTGAAGAGCGGCATGAGCGGCCGCACCTGAGGAGATACCGCAAAAGATGCCTTCAACGGTAGCGAGTGTGCGCGCTGTGGTGATGGCATTGTCGTTGGAAACGGTGATGATCTCGTCGATGATGTCCAGATTGAGTATCTTGGGGATAAAGCCGGCCCCTATTCCCTGGATTTTATGGGGGCCCGGCTTGCCTCCTGAAAGTACGGGGGAATCAACCGGTTCCACCGCGATGGTGCGCATGGCTGGGTTCTGTATCTTTAACACTTCGGAAACACCTGTTATGGTACCGCCGGTGCCGACTCCGGCAACGAAGATATCGACATGGCCGCCGCTGTCCCGCCAGATTTCCTTGGCGGTTGTCTGGCGGTGTATTTCCGGGTTGGCCGGATTTTCAAACTGGTTGGGCATAAAGGCATTGCTGTTTTCCGCCACAATTTTATGGGCTGCGGCGATGGCGCCTTTCATCCCTTCCGCTGCCGGGGTAAGAACCAGTTCGGCGCCGAGATGACTGAGCATTTGTCTTCTCTCGATACTCATGGATTCCGGCATGGTGAGAACAAGTTTGATGCCTTTTGCGGCACAGACAAAGGCAAGTCCCAGACCGGTGTTGCCGCTGGTGGGTTCCACCACCAGGGTATCTTTGCTGATGAGGCCTTCACGCTGTGCGGCTTCAATCATGGAAACGGCGATTCTGCATTTGACGCTGCCCATGGGGTTGCGCGATTCCTGTTTGGCCAGGATGGTGGCGCCGCTCTGGCGGGACAGAGTATTCAGGAGAATGAGAGGGGTGTTGCCGATGGTCGCGGTAATTTTTAATGACATTTTCAGCCTCGTTTTTATGGGAAAACCAGTTATGTTTTTCACCGGTTATTTTTCAGGGGGTTGTTGAACTCCCGCTCTTTGAGCCGTTATAGATGAGCAATTCCGGTTTTTTCAGCAGAACCTTGGTGCCTGGCGCAACACTCTCGGTAAGCCAAATATTACCGCCGATGATCGAATCTTTTCCAATAATGGTATCACCGCCGAGGATAGTGGTATTTGAGTAGACTATGACGTTGTCCTCAATGGTTGGATGGCGTTTTTTCTTGTAGAGTTTTTCTCCGGCATCGCGCGGCAGGGACAGGGCGCCCAGCGTTACCCCTTGATACAGACGGACCCCCGTGCCGATGATGGTGGTTTCGCCGATAACCACACCGGTGCCGTGGTCTATGAACAGTCCGGGGCCGATGGTGGCGCCCGGATGAATGTCGATGCCGGTCTGATTATGGGCATATTCCGTCATGATCCTGGGGATTATGGGCACTCCAAGCAGATAGAGCTCGTGGGCCAGGCGAAAAATGGTGGTGGCCAGCAGGCCGGGATAACAGAAAATAACTTCGTCAACACTTTTGGTGGCAGGGTCTCCGGCCAGGGTAGCCCGGATATCGGCTGTCAGTAAGGCCGTCACCTTGGGCAGGCTTTCAATGAAGGAAAAGGCGATGGTATGGCTTAAATCATCGCAGTTGGAACAGGGCAGGGTGTTCCTCCTGCAGTCGTGGCGTATCGCCATGCTGACCTGTTCCACCACCATTTCATAGAGGGCAGTGGTTTCCTGGCCGATGAAGTATTCGAGGTTGGATTGATGCAGTTTTGCCTTGGTAAAATAGCCGGGAAACAGTATCGATCTGGCTTTATAAATGATGGCGATGACGGCATCGTCCGAGGGCAGGGCCACCGGGCTGATGTGGTCGAAATATTCTTCCGTTTTCCAGGATTTGACCAGCTTTTTGACAATCGGCGGGATTTTGCTGTGTCGACTGCTGACGGGCTCCCCTTCGTTGTCACAGAGGATGTTGAGTGGTTGGATACGTTTTGGGTGTTTGCTTTTTGTAGACATGATCCGCCATGGAATTTAAGGTTGTCTGCTGTTTTTCTCTATGATGAAAATGCCGTATGTCGCTCGCAGATTGCTGAAATTGTGAACTATTTTTCCGGTAAAATCCTGGTTGTGGGTATTTATGGCCACCTCGTTTACTATTTTGTAGCCTACGTCGCCGGCAAATTTCCGGAAATCAGCCAGGGTGATGACCCTGATGTTTGGTGTATCATACCACGAATAAGGAAGTTGTTCATTTTTTGGGGCAAGTCCTTTAAAGAGAAGCTGCAGCCGGATCGATATGTGGCTGAAGTTGGGAAAACTGACTACCACCTTTTTGCCTATCCGGGCAAGAGAATGGAGCAGGCGGGCCGGTTCGTATACCTGTTGCAGGGTCTGGCTCAAAACGACATAATCGAAAGCCGCATCGGGATAATCTTCGACCTCATCGTTGAAATCGCCCTGCAATACCGTCAGTCCTCTGGCAATGCATAGCCCAACCTTATTCTGGTCCATTTCTATACCCGTGCCCCGTACCTCTTTGTTGGCATTCAGCCAGGCGAGCAGATCGCCATTGCCGCAGCCGAGATCAAGAACCCTGCTGCCCCGTTCGATCCACGAGCCGATGATCTGCAGGTCATATCGCATTTCAGCGGTTTGCATAAACACCACCGAGAAAACCCCGTAGAATGTTGCGCAATCGAATATCCGGCAGCAGAAAGGCGTCGTGGCCGGCATCGGCCTGGATTTCACAGAAACTGACGTCACGACCAGCCCGTTTGAGAGCCTGGACAAGCTCCCGTGACTGATATGTCGGATAGAGCCAATCGGACGAGTAGGATATAACCAAGTACTTTGCCCTGCTCAGCGAAAAATCACGAGCCACGGAACTGCCGTTCGATTTACCGGTAAGATCAAAATAATCAGCCGCCTTGGTGATGTAAAGCAACGAATTTGCATCAAAGCGCCGCACAAACTTTGATCCCTGATGGCGCAGGTAGCTTTCAACCTCGAAATCGGCATCAAATTCATAGGAAAAATCATTTTTCTGCTGCAGTCGTCTGCCGAATTTACGCCGCATGGCCTCATCGGAGAGATACGTTACATGACCGACCATTCGGGCCACGGCGAGGCCCATGCTCGGAGGGTTTGAGGTGTAGTAATCCCCTTTGTTCCAGCTGGGATCAGCCATTATGGCCTGTCTGGCCACCTCGTTAAAGGCAATGGCCATGGCGGAATGGCGCATGGTGGTGGCCAGCGGTATTGCCGAGCGAACCATCTCCGGATAGCGAATACACCATTCCAGCACCTGCATCCCGCCGACGGAACCACCCACCACAGAGAGGAGTTCTGGTATTGCCAAGTGATCGATGAGCTGTTTCTGTGCCTTGACCATATCGCCGATGGTGACCATGGGAAATTTGAGGCCGTAGGGTCTGCCGGTCTCCGGATCAATAGAGGCCGGGCCGGTTGAGCCCATGCAACTGCCCAGGATGTTGGTGCAGAGAACAAAATATTTGTCCGTGTCGATGCCTTTTCCCGGGCCGACGACACTGTCCCACCACCCCGGTTTTTCTTTGCGGCTGTCGTCGACATAGTACCCGGCTGCATGAGAATCTCCGGAAAAAGCGTGGGCTATTAAGACCACGTTGTCTTTTTGAGGAGAGAGCGTACCGTAGGTTTCATAGGCAATGGTAACAGGCCCCAGTTTCGCGCCACTTTCCAGAACCATCCGGTGCGGTGGTTCGGCAAAGGTGAAATACTGTTTTTCCACTAGCAGTGGTGCGGACTCAGTGAGCGGCTCTTGCTGATGCATCTCATTTTTACACAATGTTATTTCAATTTCATCGGCTCAATTTTCCATGTTTCCTGCCGGCTGCAGGAAGGGACACAGGAAATCATGAAGGCCTCAGGTCCTTTGGGCGGCTTTGACCAGTGCCTGGTCGATATCATCACGGATGTCGTCAATATGCTCGATTCCCACGGAAAGCCTGATGAGAGACTCCGAGATATGTGCCGCCTTAAGCTGCTCTTCCGTCAGCTGCGAGTGGGTGGTTGATGCCGGATGGATGGCCAGTGACTTGGCATCCCCCACATTGGCCAGGTGAGAAAAGAGCTGTAATCCTTCTATGAAGGCACGGCCGGCCTCAAGTCCGCCTTTGATGCCGAAGGCGATCATGCCCCCGAAACCGTTGTTAAGATATTTTGCGGCATTGTCATAGCCGGGAGACCCCGGCAGGCCGGGATAATAGACCCAGTCGACCTGTGGGTGGCCCTGGAGGTGTTCCGCCGTGAGGAAGCCGTTTTCGCTGTGTCGCTCCATTCTCAGGGACAATGTTTCCAGGCCCTGCAGGAAAATCCAGCAGTTGTCCGGTGAGATGCATGCTCCCAGATTACGTAAGGGCACCAGGCGCATACGCAGGGCGAAGGCCACGGGATTGAGATCGCCTAAGTCATGGGCATAGCGCAGGCCGTGATACGAACTGTCCGGTTCGTTATAGAGGGAGAACTTCGGGTCGGTCCAGTCGAACGTACCGGCATCTACAACAATCCCGCCGAGGCCCGTTCCATGTCCTCCCATCCATTTTGTCAGTGAGTGGATGACCACATCGGCGCCATAGTCGATGGGGCGGAGAAGGCACGGCGGAGTGAAAGTGGAATCAACCACCAGAGGCAGATGATGTTTCCGGGCAATGGCTGCTACAGCCTCCAGGTCGATCATGTTAAGGGTCGGATTGCCGATGGTTTCGCAATAGATCACCCGGGTCTTCTCATTGATGGCCTTCTCGAAATTGGCGGGGTCGGATGGGTCTATCATATGTACCTTTATGCCGAGCTGCGGTAGAATGGTATCAAACTGAGATACCGTCCCACCATAGAGATTGTTGGCGGCGACAACCTCGTCTCCGTGACGGCAGATATTGATGATGGTATAGAATATGGCGGAGGTGCCTGAAGAAAGAGCCAGGGCGGCGGCTCCCCCTTCAAGGGCCGCGACGCGCTGTTCCAGCACATTCTGGGTCGGGTTGCCGATCCTGGTGTAGATGTTGCCCAACTCTTTCAGGGCGAAAAGGTTGGCGGCATGTTCCGTGCTTTTGAAAACATAGGAACTTGTGCGATATACGGGGACGGCACGGGAGAGGGTGTCCTGGTCTATGGTATGGCCGGCATGAAGCGCTTGTGTCTCAAATTTCATATCTTTCTCCTGAGATGGTTGTGGTGCAGTGGCACTGAATTAATTACCTTGTTTGCCGATTTCCTGCTTGAGATGATCGACAAATTCCCTGACGGACTCCCCGCTGCCGATCTTCGCATCCGGATTAATCCGGAGAAGATTTTCCCAGGATTGAATGGCGTCTTCGGCAGCATTAAGATCGTACATCAGTACTATGCCTTTGTTGAGGCGGGAGATTTCGTGGCTCGGATCCATGGCAATGGCCTTATCGAAGGCCTCTATGGCTTTTTGGGGTTGCTTGATACGTCTGTACATAACGCCGAGATCTGTCCAGATATCAGCATTGCCGGCATGCAGTCGGAGTGATGTCTCATAGGCGTTTACAGCTTTTTCATATTGTCCCGTATCAAAATAAAGATTGGCGAGCTGGGTCCATGCCTGAAACGTATCGGGGTCTTGGGCAACATCTTCTTCCAGATGAGCGATAGCCTGCAGCTGCTGGTCGGACATTTTAGACTGCTGTGTGGTGGAACCATTTTCCCCGGTGTCCAGTTTGTAAACGGTAAAAGCCCCTCCACTGAGAAAACCGGCGAGAAAAGCGATGGCGATATAAATGAGTAAAGTGTCTTTTGCAGAATTTTTCTTTGTGTTGGACATGAACTTCCTTTGAATGCTAAGGTTACAGTCTGGAAACGGAAAATTGAATCTGAGTTACAGATACCACAAAGTGGCAGTCTTGCAAACGGTTTATGTTCACAAACAGAGCATTAGTGGATAAGGTACAGACGGATCGATAGTCCATAATTATATGTCGAATTTGCAAAAAGTGTAGTGATGAATGTGAAATAATTCTATGAAACAGTGGAACACCCAGGTGTCTTCACGATCGAAGAGTGCGTGTATTCAACAAGAACAGCGGTTCTTAATATTTGGGGGAAGGATATGAGCGGACAACAGAGTGAAGTATTTCAGGCGAAGGATATTGATCATGCCTGGTCGGACATGCTGGTAAACGAAGGCTCGGAGTCTATTCGTAAAAGCATTATCCATCATCTCCTCAGTTTTCAGGGCAGAGATCCGGAACGATCCGGCCCCAATGATATCAGTCAGGCGCTAGCCTACACAATTCGAGATATCCTGGTGCGGAAATGGATCAACACCCAGAAAACCTTTTATGCCAAAGAAAAGAAGCGGGTCTATTATCTCTCTCTCGAATTTCTGATCGGCAGGACCATGGAAAACTGTCTTCTCAATCTCGGTATTCATAATGAGGTGCAAGAAGCCCTGCACAGCATAGGGTGCACTATGGAGGAAATTTTCGAACAGGAGGAAGACGCCGCTCTGGGCAACGGCGGTCTAGGGCGTCTGGCCGCCTGTTTCATGGATTCCATTGCCACCTTGAAAATTCCGGCCTACGGTTACGGCATCCGCTATGAATACGGACTTTTTGCGCAGCAACTGATAGACGGCTATCAGGTTGAGAGCCCGGACAGTTGGCTACGGTATGGGACTCCTTGGGAGTTTGAGCGGCATATGCCTGTTTTTACAGTTAAATTCTACGGGCATGTGCGCACCTACCAGGACGACAAGGGATGCTATAGAGCCGAATGGATCGATACCAAGGACGTTGTTGCCGTGCCTTGTGACATGATGGTGCCTGGTTTTGAAAATAACCATGTCATCAACATGCGGCTCTGGACGGCTCGAGCCTCAAGAGAGTTGGATCTGAAATACTTCAGCAGGGGGGATTATATCGGAGCGGTTGAATCCAAAGTGAGTTCGGAAACGATATCGAAGGTACTGTATCCACCGGATCACAATTTTGCCGGACAGGAACTTCGTCTGCGCCAGCAGTATTTTTTCGTTGCCGCAACGTTTCAGGATATCCTGCGACGATATCGTAAAAAACAGAGCACCTTTGATAAACTGCCCGATCTGGTGGCGGTTCAGCTGAACGATACCCACCCGGCCATTGCCATTCCCGAGTTTATGCGGCTTCTTCTTGATGAGGAAGGACTCGGCTGGGAGAAAGCCTGGGATATTTCGGTGAGAACCTTTGCCTATACCAATCACACCCTGATGCCGGAGGCGCTGGAGCGCTGGAGCGTCGAGCTTCTTGCCCATGTTCTGCCCCGTCATATGCAGATAATCTATGAGATCAACCGACGCTTCCTCGAGCTCATTGCCCAAAAATATCCGGGAGATGAACATATGTTGCGCGATATGTCGATCATCGAGGAGGGCAATATCAAAATGGTGCGCATGGCCCATCTGGCCATTATCGGCAGCCATTCCGTCAATGGTGTGGCCGAGTTGCATACCAAACTGCTTAAAGAGAGGATATTCAAGAATTTTCACAATTATTACCCGGGAAAATTTAACTCGAAAACCAACGGTATTACGCCACGGCGCTGGCTGCTGCAATGCAATCCCAAGCTGTCATCTCTTATAAGTAGCCGGATAGGCAAGGGCTGGATCACCAATCTCCAGCAACTGCGCGGCATCGAACAATATATTGAAGATAATGACTTCAGGACATCCTGGGATCAGGTCAAACTGGATAATAAAACACGACTGGCCCAATATATCCAAAAACAGACTGGTGTCGAGGTTGATCCGGAGTCTATGTTTGATGTTCAGGTCAAACGAATCCATGAGTATAAGCGCCAGTTGCTCTGCGCCCTGCATGTCATCCACCTCTATCAGCGGCTTGTCCGAAATCCACAGAACGAGATAGCTCCACGCACCGTTATTTTTGCGGGGAAGGCCGCGCCGACCTACTGGAAGGCCAAGCGTATCATCAAGCTCATTACCTCTATTGCCGATGTGGTCAACAACGATCCGCGCCTCAAAGGCAAGCTTAAGGTGGTTTTTCTACCGAACTATAACGTCAGTCAGGCGGAGCTGATAATGCCCGCGGCTGATTTGTCGGAACAGATTTCAACCGCGGGTACCGAGGCGTCGGGCACCGGTAATATGAAATTTTCGCTCAACGGTGCTTTAACCATAGGAACGCTCGATGGCGCCAATATAGAGATACGGGAAGAGGTTGGCGATGAGAATATTTTTATTTTCGGCATGAACGCCGATGAGGCCGAGTACGAAAGACGCAACCCCAGCCGCTCCCCGGTTGAGGTCTGCCGGGATCGCCCGGATATCAATATGGTTATAGAAGCTCTTCGCGATGGTGCTTTCAGCAACGGCGATAAAGAACTTTTTCAGCCGTTGGTCGATTCTCTTCTTGATCAGCACGATCAGTATCTTGTCATGCTGGATTTTGAATCCTATCTTGAGTGTCAGGAAAAAGTCGGCAAAGCCTTTCATGATAAAGAAGCCTGGACCAAAACAGCCATACTGAATGTCGCCAGAATGGGAAAATTTTCCACCGACAGAACCATCCGCCAGTATGCTGAAGAAATCTGGGGTGTGCCGCTTGAAGGGGAGGGCAATTAGTCTTGTTACAAAAAAAAACGGGCTGCAAACAATTTCTGTTTGCAGCCCGTTTTATGAATGGAGGCGGCGATCAGAGTCGAACTGATGAATAATGGTTTTGCAGACCACTGCCTTAGCCACTTGGCTACGCCGCCTTATGAACACGTATCTGAGGCCACTCTTTATAACATAATTTGTTTTTTTGACAAGGAGAAAAATAAGCATAATGGATGACAAAATCAAATTGCTCGCCAAGCAGAACAAGAAAATGCTGAGTGAGTTCGAAGAACTGCTGGACTATCGTTTTACAGACCTGCGCTTGTTACAAAAAGCATTGATTCATTCCTCTTTTGCTTTTGAACAGGCGCAGGTATGTAAAAATAATGAGACCCTGGAGTTTTTGGGAGACGCGGTCTTGGACCTGGTGGTGGGTTATCTGCTCTTTCAACGCTATCCGGAAATGAAAGAGGGGGAGCTGACCAGGATACGGGCGGCTCTCGTGAACGAAACCAGTCTTGCCGATATGGCCAGAAGTGTTGAAATCGGCAGGTTTCTTTATCTCGGCAAGGGTGAAGAGGCCTCCAGCGGCAGAAACAAATCCTCCATCCTGTCATGCGCCTATGAAGCGGTGGTCGGGGCGATTTTTGAAGATGGCGGCTATGACAGTGTTACGGAGTTTGTTGAGCGGTTTTTCCTCCCCGCCGTTGAGGAAAAAAAAGAGGATCTGCTCCTGGCGGATGCCAAAAGCAGGCTGCAGGAACGTCTCCAGGAGAAATACAACGAGGCGCCACAGTATCGCCTTGATACTGAGGAGGGCCCCTCCCACCAGAAACAATTTACCGTATCCGTGGTCTTCCGTGACATAGTGCTGGGCTCCGGCCGGGCCGGCTCAAAAAAAGAAGCGGAACAGCGGGCTGCAACCACAGCACTGCAAAGTGACCTGGTACCACAGTAACCCGATCCGTTTCTCTAACACTATTGTTATGCCTTTTGTTATTCCATATTTCATCCCTCACCAGGGTTGTCCCCATCAGTGCCTATTCTGTAATCAGAGGAGTATTACCGGTACAGGAGAAAGCTTTGCCGTAGTGGAGCAGGATATTGAAAATACTATCTCCCGCTGGCTCCCATATCGCGGCACAAGCCGGGAGACACAATTTGCCTTCTACGGCGGCAGCTTCACCTGTCTGCCTGAGAAGCAGCAGACGGCCATGCTGGAGACGGTGCGACCCTGGCTGCGAAATAGAGAAATCAATCTGATTCGTCTGTCAACCAGGCCTGATTGTATTAATGGCGACACCCGTGAGTTTCTCCGGCAATACGGTGTCGGGGTGGTGGAACTAGGGGTCCAGTCGCTGGACGACAAGGTGCTCGCGGCCGCATTGCGAGGGCATAGTGCCGACGATTGTGTTGCCGCGGTAAACCATTTGGCCGGTGGCGGTTTTCAGGTAGGAATTCAGCTTATGCCGGGTCTTCCAAGAGAAAGCAGGGCATCTTTTTTTCGCACAGTGCGGCAGACTATTGCGATGCGACCCTCATTTGTCAGAATATATCCAACTGTGGTGATAGAACATTCCGGGCTGGCGGAGCAGTATAAGAAAGGGGAATTTAAGCCGCTCTCTCTTGGCATGGCCATCGTGCTGGTGAGCAGAGCGAAACGGCTTTTTGCTGATGCCGGTATCGGCGTCGTACGCATGGGACTGCAGCATTCCGCCACACTGGAGAAAAATCTGCTGGCGGGCCCTTACCATCCTGCTTTCGGCGAACTGGTTCTGGCCCGGCAATGGCTGGGGCGGATACGATATGTGATGAGCCGCCATCCGGGCGAACGTTTACGGATAACGATATCCGACAAGGATATATCATGCTTTAATGGCATAAAAAGGGCAAACCGAGTACGCTTGCGGCAGCTCGGTCTGGAAGACAGACTGGAAATTATGGTCGACAAAAATATGGAACGAGGAAGAATGCAGTATGTTGTCTGTTAATCAGCTGGATATCCGTTACGGAAAAAAACATCTTTTTAAAAATATCTCCGCACGAGTGCATGAGGGCAATCGCATCGGTCTGGTGGGTGTCAATGGTGCCGGGAAATCGACGTTGTTGAAGGTGATGGCGGGTGAAATGGAAACCGATGACGGGGTCGTCAGTTGCTCAAAACATTTCTCCGTCGCCTATCTGCCCCAGGAGAGCAGCGCCATTATCTCGGAAAAAACGCTTTATGACGAGGCCAAGTCAGCCTTTGCCGATCTGCTTCAGCTGCAGAGCGAGGCGGCGGAGCTGCACCGTAAACTTGGAGCCGCCGATCCCGATTCGGAACAGTTTCGAGTGTTGCTGGAGAGGCAGGGAGAGGTGCAGCATCAGCTGGACGGCAGCGATATCTATGAAATGCAGGGGAAGATAGAGAAGGTTCTCTGTGGTCTTGGATTTCGTCAGGAAGATATGCAGGCGCCGGTCTCTTCTTTTTCCGGTGGATGGATAATGCGCCTGATGCTTGCCAAAATGCTGCTGGCCGCCCCATCCCTGCTGCTGCTCGATGAACCTACCAACCACCTTGATCTCGATTCCCTGACATGGGTGGAAGAATTTCTCCGCAACTATCAGGGAGCCATGGTCATTATTTCCCATGACCGGGTCTTTCTCGATAAAACCACCAATCTCACCTGGGAGGTGAGCCTTGGCGGTTTGACGGTCTATAAAGGGAACTATTCCTACTATATTCAGGAAAAAGAGGAACGACAGCAGATTGAAAAGGCATCGTATGATAACCAGCAGGCCAAAATCAGGCAGACCATGCGTTTTGTCGAGCGCTTTCGTGCTAAATCCACTAAAGCCAAGCAGGTGCAGAGCAGGGTCAAGCAGCTCGAGAAAATGGATGTCATCGAGCTTGGTGAAAACGAGCAGCAGATTCGCTTCTCTTTTCCGCCGGCACCGGCCTCCGGTAAGGACGTCCTCTCTGTGACAGGAGTGTGTAAGAACTATGCCGACAAGCAGGTCTTTCAAGGTGTTGACCTTTACCTGCAGCGTGGCGATAAAGTAGCTGTCGTTGGTGTCAATGGAGCCGGAAAATCAACCCTGCTGCGTATCATTGCCGGTCAGCTCAGCCATGATGAAGGCGAGATTAAATTCGGCGCCAATGTCAAACTGTCCTATTTCGGGCAGCATCAGGCCAGAGAACTGGCCCTGGAGTACACGGTTCTGGAGACCATGGCTCCTGCCGGCGAGGACATGACGGTTACCCAGATCAGATCTCTCTTGGGAGCCTTCCTCTTCCGCGGGGACGATGTTGATAAAAAGGTGTCGGTGTTATCCGGTGGAGAAAAGAGCAGACTGGCACTGGCCCGAATGATTGCGACTCCGGCAAACTGCATGTTGCTGGACGAGCCCACTAATCATCTCGATATGAGTTCACAGGAGGTCCTGCAGGAGGCGATGAAGCAATACGACGGTACCATCGTGGTCGTCTCCCATAATCGCTATTTTCTCGACAGTTTCGTCAACAAGGTTCTGGTTGTCAAGGACGGCGGCGCCACGTTGCATGATGGCAATGTCGCCGAATATCTTGAGTGGCTGGCCCGTGAGCAGCAGCGCCGGGCAGATTCCGGCAGCAGCGATTCCTGGTGTAAAGGGGGAGAAGAGGAGAGCGGTGCCGGCCGAAAAGAGCAGCGCAGAATCGAAGCCCAAAAACGGCAGGAACGCAGCCGTAGATTGGGGCCGTGGCCCAAAAAGCTTGCCGAATCGGAAGAGCAGGTGGAGCGCTATGAGAAGACGAAAGAAGCTCTTGAGGAGAAGATGGCCGATCCCGAGCTGTATAAGGACGAACAGCGCTGGGCTGCCACCAGCAAAGAGTATGAGGATTGTAAGCGCAGACTGCAGCGCTGGTATGAGCGCTGGGAGGAAGCGCAGGAGAAAATAGACAGCATCGATGCTGAATTGGAAGCCTGCTTTGGTGAAAATGCGCAGTAGCAGGGTGAATAGTTTTTTTCACCTTGCCGGCTCATGAAATTTCCGTTTCAGGGTGGATTCCTCACCAGTTAAGGCTGCCTGCCTCCCCAGGTTCTGCGGTGGTGCTGAATTCCCTACAGGCATTGCTGTTCGATATGATGACAATTTCGATACAATTGTCGATCCTGGATATGAGATATATGGAGATGGCAAGGCTGATTAATAACGTAATCACCATGAGTCATGTGCTTACAGCCATTCTATTTCGCGAGAAGCAGTGATTGCCGTCGTTGTCTCCGGGCAAAAATATCTCGGCAAGGAACTCCCTTTAATCGGCGCTTAAGGCGATTGATTAAGAGAATACTTCTAATACTCGAAAAGTCATGGAGAAATCAATGAAGGTTGTTGCATTCTGCGGAAGTGCAAGACAACAGGGAAACACATATCTACTTCAGAAAGCCGTGCTTGAACCTCTCGCTGATGCTGGAGCAGAGACGGAAATTATCGAACTGGCAGGCAGTGAAATCAGAGGTTGTATGTCATGCTTTGTCTGTTTCATGGAAAAGAACGGTACCTGTGTTCTCAAAAAAGATGTCGTCAATGAGTGTATTGTTAAAATGAAAACAGCTGATGCTATTCTTCTCGGCTCTCCGGCATATTTTGGTGATGTAACCAGTGAGATGAAAGCACTTATCGATCGCTGCGGCATGGTAAGCCAGGCGAACGGCCATATGCTGCAACGTAAAATCGGAGCGGCTGTGGTTGCTGTTCGCAGGTCTGGTGCAGTTCATACCCTGAATACCATGAACCATTTTTTCCTGTTGAGCAAAATGATCATTGTTGGTTCAGACTCGTGGAATGTGGGCATTGGCCCGGAAAAAGGTGAAGTAGTTGAGGATGAGGAGGGTATGAAAAACATGCGTCTGCTGGGTGAAAATATGGTCTGGTTGTTGAAAAAAATCCAGGCGTAGTGCTGTTCTTTTTTGGAATGTATGGCGAAATATGCAAAAGTGGTTTTTGCAGAGTATTTTTTATCATAAAAAAAAAATCATATTACTCTGTAAGGTACTCAACTCGACCCGGGAGAGAGGATGTCTGCTTCTGAAAAAAAAATAAAGCAACAAATAGCAAGTTTACTCGGTAGTCAACAGCTGACAGTATTGTCCACTCAAAGAGAAGGACAACCGTATTCAAGTTTAATGGCCTTTGCCTTCACCCCTGACCTGGCAAACATCGCGGTTGCCACCGGGAAATCTACCCGGAAACATCAAAACCTCATGCAAGAATCGAGAGTTTCACTTCTCATCGATAATCGCTCCAATAGTGAGAGTGACTTTCACGCTGCCATGGCGGTGACGGTCATAGGAAAAGCGCAGCTCATTAAGCAGCCTGAACGACTGGAGTATGAGGAAATATATCTGCAGAGACATCCCTATCTTGAAAAGTTTCTTGCCTCTCCGACTACAGCCTTCGTAAAGATAGCGGTCTCCCACTATATACTGGTCTCCCGTTTTCAAGATGTGATGGAATACAGGCTGGGCAACGAAAGTGATTTATTTTCCTGATACGTTGCAGCCGACAGAGGGTCAGGGTTATTGCTTCTGGAGGGCAGCTGAAGGATTTTAAAAAAGGTGAAGTTCTGGTAATCGACTCGATTGACCCAACTATGACATTTCTGGCCTCTTTGGCTGCTGGAATTATCGAAAGACGGGGCGGGATGTTGATACATGGTGCAATTATCGCCAGAGAATATGGGATTCCCTGTATCACAGGGGTGGTGAATGCGACATCGCTTATCGACACTGGCGATCTGGTAACAGTAGATGGCTATCTTGGGATTTGCACCGTTCAAAGAAAAGTCTGATGACGTAGCATTTTCAGCCTGTCCTGTATTAGTGGCCCAGTTGGTGTCACTCGTTGCGCAAAAAAAAATGAGGATGCTCGCAATGAATCCCCGCGTAGTCATCGACTACCTACGAATGACAGATAATACAAAGATCAGGCGCTCGGTCGCTGGATGCAATTAGAACAAATTTGCCCTTGGTGGAAAATATTGCCATCTTGACATTGATCGGTTAGGTTGACCTTGTGTTGACAAGAGGATTGGGCCTGAAAGGCCCAACTTTTAAGGGGAACCTGAAAAAACGAATTCTTATCACCCGAATTCATTTCACCATCACCTCAGAGTTCGTTGTTTCGGGTGGTGTTGAGTTAGCTGCTGGTGCAAATGAAACCGTTAGCCCATCACCAAA
>CAYUPL010000059.1:0-20532 GCA_964446655.1 uncultured Desulfopila sp. | reverse complement strand
GCTTGTTATTCTCAGATTATGTATAAAGCTCAGCTATGATGTTGTCACATCGGTCCGAACCCCTTTTATGTATCAACCCCGCATCCCGACAAGAACACTCCATTTGCATCGGATTGTGATTGGTGTTTAAGCGCAGCCCAACAACCAGAGCAAAAAGATTCCTGCCTCATCCGGCACACTCCGTAACAGATACAGCCTCCAATCGCCTCATAACAAGCAGCATTTTCCAAGTTCTCGTTGTTTTTTACCCGGTTAAACAGAAAAGTTAGTGTCTTTTTATAGATTAAAAACAAGATGTTGCCTTGTGTTTTGCAGAATGCGTCACTCTTTTCTCTCAAGATGGTCTCATTGTGAGAAAAATGTGGGATCGGCTTGGTAAAATATACTATCCACATCTTGATTACGTCGATGTTTGTGACGTAAGCACAATATGCGACATATGCGGGATACAGGCTGGTAAGAACAGGGCAGGCTATTGAACTTCGGGGGGGAGTCGATAATGGAAATCAGCACACGGGAGAAGGGAGAGCGAGTGAGATCGATTTGCGCCTATTGCAAAAGATCGCTCAATCATATCGCCAGGAACGATGAGGATGTTACGGCAGGAGAAGATAATGACTCGGTCAGTCATGGAATCTGTCCTGACTGTTTTTTGTATTATTTTCCCAAGGAGTATCTGGCCATTCAGGAGGGAAAGAAAATTCGGATACGCAAACTCTTCAACAAGCAGTTTTCCGATATATGAGACCATTACTGCAAGGGAGTAAGATATCCGGATGGACAACTGTAAAAGCCAGGTACATTCTTTTCAGGAAGACAACTGAGAGAGATGAATTAAATGGGACAATAAGGATCAAAAAACTATTGACAGTAGCAGGTGGGTTGGCTATATTCCCGGCTTGCTATACAGCTTCGCCGGTTTTTCCCGCACTGCTGACACGATTTTCAGCCTGGAAAAAACACAATAAATCACATAATTGGCGAAGCAGAAGTGATCCTCGGTAGCTCAGTTGGTAGAGCCGGTGGCTGTTAACCACCTTGTCGGCGGTTCGAGTCCGTCCCGGGGAGCCAGTTCCAACCGCTGTTTACAGCGTTTACTATATAACCCTCGTCGGCTCAGGCCTTCGGGGTTTTCTTTTTTTCTCGTTTTTTCATGGCGGTTGTGAGAAAATATCACATCTTAATTATTAATTATTGCCAGGCGTTGGTCGAATTTCTCGCCAATCGCGGAGTTCACCGGCGCAGTCCAGTGGAACGGCAGATTGGCATGTATTCCTTTCAAATGCTGCAACGGATTCTGCTTCTCCGTCGGCTTGGCGAAACAGCAATCATCTACAACCACCGCCATGGCGGACCGCTGTCGCCGGGAAAGACTGTCATCTACCAAAAGCGCTTAGGCCAGGGCAATCTTCTGTTGCTGGCCCGGTGCCGGTGCTCCCCGCAATAAGCCTTCTGTGCTTAGATCCTCATCGATATCCGGCCAATGTATCCCATATCCACCGCCGCTTACTTGCCATTTGGCAAGCTGATTCGGAGTCGCATGATAGAGCCGCGGATACCAGATCAAAGGAGCACTGATCGTCCTGCCGTCCATAAGATCAACGCAAATGCTGTCTTCAGTGAAGGTTACGTTTTTCACCCGCTCATCAGCGGTTAATGATAAAATACCCATCCCACTTCTCCTGCAATTCTTGTTGGTGGTCCACAACCATCCTTTCAATGAGCCTGAGATCCTTTGCAGAAAATCCTAAATTCCTTGCCAGCTGAACAGGATCAAGCCAGAATTTAGCCGACAGATTATCTCGATCAACGTGCACATGTGGCGGTTCATTAGGCTCGTGGCTGTAAAAGTAGAAACGATAGGGACCAAGGCGTAAGACTGTTGGCATTTTTTATCCTCTACATGGCCACCTGAAGAGCACCTTCTACTTTTTGCTTTACAATCATGGCATCAATAAGCTTAATAACTGCTTCTTGATCACTTTTTTCGAATCTTTCTAGAGCCTTAAGCCGCTCCAGTAAACGGATATTGTGCAGCGGATTTGCTTCCATTATAACCGTAGGGTTAAAAAACAACTTAACCTATGCACAAATATAATTTAACACAATATACGTAATACATATATTTATTTTTCTTGAGCCTCTTGCAAAAGTATAAAAACTTTTTCTGCATTATGCTGACCCGGGTCAAGGAAGAGCGGAAAGGGGTCACCCATTAAAAGGCCTCTTGTCAAAGAATAAAATCCCCCGTGCAAGAAAAAATGGTTCTTCCGGATTGAGCGTACTTTACAGAAAAATATAGCAAAAAGAATGGACATGTAGACCTTATCATTTGCGATCAAACAAAAGATAAGGAGGAATCTACATGTCCACGAGTTTATTGTATCATGGTTTTGGTGTAACTGGGTACCGATATATTCGTTCAGACTATCATGAAGGCACCGTAGTCAGGAAGAAATTCAGGACTCCTTGAGGGTCGTGGGTCAGGGGTCGGGGGTCAGGCTTTGCATGGGGCGTGACAGGGCGGGGCAATACTTGGGGTCATGCAAAAGCCTGGACCTGGAGTCTGATGAGATCCTCTTTCTGCCTCGCCCGCCAAAGATCATATTGGGCCTGTTGCGTGATCCAACTTTCGGCACTGCCGCCAAAGGCCGCCGACAAACGAATTGCCATTTCCGGGGAGATTCCCCGGCGGCCGTTAAGCAGTTCAGATAAAGCCGTTCGAGATACACCCAAGCCTTTAGCGGCCTTGGTGACGGACAATCCCAGCGGATGAATACAAAGTTCCCGAACCACTTCTCCGGGATGGGGGGGGGTGTGCATAGCCATAGATCTTTCCTTCAATGATAATCCAAATAATCAACATCGGTGGCGTGATTGCCCTCGAAACGGAAGATAACCCGCCAGTTGCCGGAAACCGACACCGACCAGAAATCTTTCAGTGACCCTTTCAGCGCATGAAGACCCAACCCAGGAAGGTTCATGTCTTCAGGGGTGGAACTGGCATCCAATCTGGCCAAAATGACCCCCAGGCGAGCGACGTGTTCCGCCTTGACACCTTGTTTACTCCCGCTCTCATAGAGCTTTTTGAGTCCTTTATGCTTAATATTTTCGATCATGAAAAAGCGTAATGCGTAACGGTACACATGTCAATCAAAATCTTTTAACGCCTGGAAAAACCACTCCGTCCTTTCTCCAAAAGCAAACCGGATTTGTTCGACCCTTGAAGCAGAAGGGGACGCCCATAAAATTATAACATTCGTTTTCCTCCATCGTGCCAGCGACAAACTACGAACTACGGGGCCGGACTCGCCTCTACTCCGGAGCTGCAATCCTACCCGCCAATGAAGAGTTCACCGGCGGAGCCCGGTGTAACGGATGATTGGCATTTTCCTGCTCCTTATCGCTTTTCAATGGAGGGAGCGAATCCGCCCTATTTTTGTTCAGGAAATCATCCGGCGAAGGACCGGCCTGCTTGGGAATCGCCGAAGAGTGCCTTCCGGCATATCGCCGGGATGATTGGGAATGGTGGTGTATCGATCAGTTTGCGTGTTGTACCAAATCTCATGACTGCCTGCGGCCTGGCGGTCGAAGGCAAAGCCAAATGCTTTAAGACGTCTGGCTATATCCCGGTAACGAAAACCTGCCAACCGCCCCATCTACGCTCCCACCACCAGGGTGCAATCGAATGAATCGCCGACGACCTGCAGGGTCGGGCTATTACACCTCTCTGCTTGGGCTTCCAGAAGTTTCCTGGCGACATCGCGAGCAATTTCCATGGTCTCGGTAACCGTCCGACCTTGGGCTACCAGACCGGGGACATCGTCGGAAGTGGCAAGATAGACACCTTCCGGCAACTTCTCGACGTGGATATTGATAAACCTCTCCATAAGTTGTCTGGGAAAGATTTTACTGTTTACACAAAGACAAGAGCCTTGCGGCGAACCCTTCCTCTGTTTTGTTCTCTTTGCTCTTCATAAAGCAAATTATAGCCATATTGCTCTATACGGTCGACAAAATAATGCTTTATGTCCTGGAATGACACATTCTTTGTCTCCGCGACGCATAACAACATGACTGCCTTTCTGCCGTACCTGGTGGAATCTCAGGCATGTGCCGTCACCTCAAATGTGGTTAGGAAGGGACGAAAGGTCTGCTTTACAGGAAATTCTTCTAGATAAAGTTCTGTCGCTTCCCTCAGATTATTTACCGCTTCCTCGATGGTTTCTCCCTGGCTTGCGGTGCCTATCTCAGGACATTCCGCCACATAGAGATCTTCTTCTTTATGAACAACTGCTGTAAACGTAGCCATTTAACCACCTTCTTTCTTGAGAAGTTAACTGTGGACAAACTCTTCAAATCGCCTGCGTTGTATAAAAGCATCGAAAAATGAAACCACATTTTCCAGGTCCTCGTCAGGGAGATCATTTATTGCCTCATGCTGCTTCGTCTTTCAGGTCACCTCCTTGAGCTTTATTCAACAATAATCAATCAGAAAGTCACAAAAAGAAACCAATTTAAACTTGATGGATTCGTAAAAAGCTCGATCTACGTCGTTGTAGATCTGAAACGGCGATTCGCCGTACCACATGTACTGCCGAATCGCCGTTTCAGATACTACGCCTAGTATATCAAGCTTTCTCGAAGTCTGCGCTTATCGCAGAGCCCATCCCAACACCTTCAATGACTTTTTACGCGATTTTCAAACTTGAGGTGTAGATAAAACAACGTAATAGTTGAGCAGATTTATCTACAAAAAAAGCCCATCACCTGTTCCACTCGGCAAAGTCAGTCAGTTGATGGGCTCAAAAACCCCGGCAAGAGGTGCCGAAGATCCCTTCTTCTATCTCATCTCCTGTCAAAAATCGATATCGGCGAAGCAAAAGAAACTGAAAGGGCTCAAGTCGGCCGTTGACCTCTGTTGCAACCCTTTTTCTTACAAGGTGCACGCGAGACCTTGAACAGCTAAAAACGCTTGAATGGACGGTTGAAAAAGGATAGGTTGTCCTGTGCGTATCTCGTAAAGCAGGAAATACTTCATTGGGAATCTTCAGGGCATGGAATGGATTGGAATCGCTATTGCGGCCGCGCTGCTGGGCTGGATCGTCTGGACCTACAACCGTCTGGTCATGCGGCGCAACCGGGTGGCAACGGCCTGGAGTGATATAGACGTCCAGCTTGCCCGCCGCCATGATCTTGTTCCCAACCTGGTCAAGGTGGTCAAAGCCTATGCCGGACATGAAAAAGGCACGCTTGAAAAAGTCACCCGATTGCGCTCCGAGGCCTTGTCCACGCAAAGCCCCGCTCGTTTGGGTGTGATCGAAAATGACCTGGAAAAGCTGCTGAGCCGGCTGCTGGTACTCAAGGAAAACTACCCGGACCTCAAGGCCGGCGATAATTTTGCTCAGCTCAGTGATCAGTTGGTCGAAGTCGAGAACCATTTACAGTATGCGCGCCGCTACTACAACGGTGCCGTGCGTGACCTCAACACCCAGATCGGACAGTTTCCGGACCTGATCATCGCCAAATTGCTTGGTTTTGCCGAAGCTGAATTCTACGCCGCCGACACAGGCCAGCGCCAGGCGGTCTCCGTGGGAGCCCTGTCATGATTGTTCGTCTTGTTGTTTTGCTGGCCCTGGCCTGCGTGGCCACAACGGCAATGGCCCAGGCCGATGATGAACATATTCTCGACTATCACAGCCGAATCGAAATCCAGGCTGATGCCAGTGTGATCGTCGATGAAAAAATAACAGTCCATTCCTTGCAGCAGCGGATACGCCGCGGCATTTATCGTGACTTTCCGACCCGTTATCGAGATCGCTTCGGCAACCGGGTCAAAGTTGATTTCGAAGTTCTGGAAGTCCTGCGCAACGGCCAACCCGAGCCCTGGTTCAGCGAACGCCTGTCCAATGGCATACGAGTCAATACCGGCAATGATGATTTTCTGCCCGGCGCGGGCGACTACGAATTCACCATCCGCTACCGGACCACTCGTCAGCTCGGCTTTTTCGACACGCACGACGAACTGTACTGGAACGTCACCGGACTGGGCTGGGATTTTCGTATTAATAAAGCCGGCGCCGAAATCCACCTTCCCGAGCCTGTGCCGTCGGATCAGATTCTGCTGGACGCCTATACCGGCCCGGCCGGTTCAACCGCCTCCAATGCCCGCTATCGCGTGCTCCGCCCAGGCGTGGCCGAGTTTGAGACCAGCGGGCCATTGCCACAAGGGCATGGCCTGACTATCGTCGTCGGCTTTCCCAAGGATCTGGTCGAGGCACCGGGTGAGCTGACCCGATTCGCCTGGCTACTGCAAGACAACCGTGCCCTGCTCGTGCTGTTTTTCGGAACGATCGCGATATTCATCTTCTACTGGCGGTCGTGGTTGATCAAGGGTCGAGGCCCGGCCGCCGGAGTTATTATTGCCCAGTATGAACCGCCTGCAGGCTACTCGCCGGCCGGGCTACGCTATGTCATACGGGAGCGCCACGATCACGTCGCATTCACCGCCGACCTGGTTTCACTGGCCGTCAAGGGCCTGCTCACCATCGAACGAGATAAACGCTTGGCGGCCGATCGCTGGACGCTGATACGGAATGACAAGTTGGAACCCCCTGAATTACCACCAACCGAAAAGGCTTTGCTGCGAAGCCTGTTCAAGGACAGCTCGCGGATCGAACTGAAAAAGAGCAGCGAAACAGCGGCTCGCATGCAAATCGTACTCAGAGCACACAAGAATGCTCTGCACACTCGCTACCGGGGCTGCTATATCCAGCCCAATAACGACACACTGGCGATCGGCTGGATCACCTCAGTCCTGCTGGGCATCGTAACCTTTGGGCTGGCAATAAGCAGCGGAGTACCATTCGTACTGGCCGGACTGGTGGTATTGTTCCTGATAAACATCCTGTTCACCTTCCTGATGCCCGCGCCGACAAAGGAAGGACGCAAACTGCGCGACGATGCCGAGGGACTCAAGCTCTACCTCAGCGTGGCCGAGAAGGAAGAGTTAAGCCGACTGGAAATGGTGCAGGCCGAAACACCCGAGCTGACACCGGAACGCTACGAGCTGTTATTGCCCTACGCTATGGCGCTGAATGTGGAAAGTGCATGGACCGATAAATTCACCCGTGTCGTCGGCCAGTCAGTGGCCGAACAAACTCAGCGCAGCATGCGCTGGTATACCGGCAGCGGCGTCACGGCCGGAAGCCTCACCGCAATGAGCAGCGGCTTGAGCAAAGGCCTATCATCAAGCATATCCTCCGCCTCCAGCCCACCAGGCAGCAGCTCGGGAGGCGGTGGTGGCGGCTCCTCCGGTGGTGGCGGCGGCGGTGGCGGTGGTGGCGGCCGCTGAGCTCTGCTGCCGATCATGTAACTACTTCAGGTCGTATTTTTCGGCGTAGCCCCGCGGGGTGATCATTTTGTTTTTCCAGACATAGGTTTGGGAGTTGCCGATGATGACGGTGGACTGCATGCCGATCTCTTCGCCGAGCATTTCGGCCAGAGTGGTGATGACGATCGTTTCGTTTTCTCTGGTGGCGGCGGTGACGATGCCCACCGGGGTGTCCCCGGAACGGTGGGCCAGCATGATCTTCCGGGCTTTGACGATCTGTTCGGTTCGCTTTTTTGATCTGGGATTATAGATCGCCACGACAAAATCGGCTGCCGCTACTGCCAGCAGACGTTTTTCGATAACTTCCCAGGGAGTGAGAAGATCCGAGAGGCTGACAGCGGCGAAATCGTGCATCAAGGGAGCGCCGAGTCGAGCGGCGCAGCCGTTGACGGCGGCAATGCCGGGAACAACCTTGATGATGCAGTCGCAGTCCAAATCCTTTGCCATTTCATAGACCAGCCCGGCCATGGCGTAGATGCCTGGATCGCCGCCGGAGACAAGCGCCACCTTTTTGCCGCTCTCGGCCAGCTGCAGACATTTGCGGCAACGCTCAACCTCTTTCATCATGGTGGAGGCGATGACCTCCTTGCCCGTCAGATAATCGGGGATCAGCTCAAGGTAGGTACTGTAGCCGACAATGATTTCGGCCTCCCGGAGAGCAGATGCAGCCGCCGGGGTCAGGTGTTCAGGGGATCCCGGACCCGTGCCGACAACATAAAGGGTGCCTGGGCCACTGCCATGGTGATGTTCTGCCATTTCTTTTTCCTGCCGAGTAGAGTTGAGGTTTGCGCGCTTAACAGCGCCGTGGGTTCGGCGACGCCGATGGCTCCAACAGCCTTGACAGCCGCCTTGGAAACAGTTACGCCGGTAACCGTATTGATCTGCCGACGGGGAAAAAAGTCGATGGGCCAGCCGTTTTTGCCGGCAAAGAGCAAAAGACCTTTTTCGTCGTTTTTGACATCGATTGAGGCCAGATTCCTGATGGCCAGGGGAGACAAACCCAAATCCGTGAAAAACTCACGCAGAGCCTCTTCAAACTCTTGCAACGGAGTGTGGCGATTACAGCCAATCCCCACAACAAGACTGGGCGGGTGGAGGACGGGTTTTTCCGTTGTGACGGCTCGGTGCGTGATGAGCAGATCCGCCTCTTCCTCGGTGTGCACCGTATGGAGGCCGGGCGGCAGCTCGTCTATGCCGGTCTCGCAGAAGAGTGCCAGAGAACCGTTATTGACCAGCATGGCGGCTGCCTTATTCAGTATTTGCTGCCCACCACAGCGAAGTTGTTGTGCCGCCGCCCAGAGATCAAGGGCGACCAGGCCCAAAGTATCCGAGGCTGTGGTAATGACGGCATTGCCGCCGGTAATTGCGGCAACCTGATGGGCCAGGGCGTTGGCGCCGCCGAGATGTCCGGAAAGCAGGCTTATAACATGACACCCTTTTTCGTCCAGGACCAGGACGGCGGGGTCGCTGCGTTTGTCCTTGAACAACGGGGCCAGCGATCTGACTACAATGCCGGTGGCCATGATACAGACCAGGGCATCATACGACCGCCACCCCTCCCGCAAAGTGGCGCCTAAGGAGTCCTGTACGTCAAGCAGACAGCTGTCTTGCAGCTGTTCGGCAATGGTGCGGCCCAGCATCCTGCCGCCGCTGGTGCATGCCACAATGGCCGTTTTCATGCAGCGCTGCCCTTACGGTATTCGTGGCTGAAGGTTTTGTCGTAGAGCTTGGAGAGGGTCGGCGGCGGTGCCTGGCTGAGCACATCGCCCACGGCGATAATAGCCGTTTTGCGAATGCCCGCCTCTTTTACTTTAGCGGCGATATCAGCAAGGCTGCCGCGAATATGGCGCTCCTCCGGCCAGCTGACCTTCTCGACCACGGCCACCGGCGTGGATTCGCTGTAACCGCCCGCCAGGAGATCCTGTACCACCTCATCGATCATGCCGATACTCAACAGGATCAGCATGGTGGCCTGGTGCGCGGCAAGCAGGGGCAGGGCCTCCCGCTCCGGTACCGGTGTCCGCCCGGCCCGTCTGGTGATGATGACCGTCTGAGAGATATCGGGCAGGGTCAGCTCGGTGGACAGGGCTGCAGCCGTGGCGGTGGCCGAGCTGACTCCCGGTACCACCATGAAAGGGATGTCCTTCTCCCGCAGGGCGGCAATCTGCTCGTTTATGGCACCGTAGATGGCGGGATCGCCGGTGTGGAGCCGTACGACTTTTTTGGCGGCCATCTGGTTTGTGATAACGATCTGCAGAACCTCTTCGAGATTGAGGCCGGCCGAGTTATGAATCTCGGCCTGCAGGTCTTCAAGCAGTTGCCGCGGCACCAGGCTGCCGGTATAGACGATGACATCGGCCTCCCTGATGAGCCGCCTGCCCTTGACGGTAATCAGTTCGGGATCTCCAGGGCCTGCGCCGACGAAATAGACGGGATGGGTCATGACTTCCTCACAATCATAGTGGAGAAATAGTGGATTTTTTCGGTGGCGGCCTGCTGCAGATCTCTACGGATACGCTGGTCCTGCAGGCTGGTTCGCTCCACCAGTACGGCATACTTGAGCAGATCGAGCTCCTCCAGAATACCAAGCAGTTTCGGCATGACCCGATGAACCTTCATCAGCACGGTACAGTCGAAATTGAGAAGAATTTCCTTTAACTTGTCGTCTTCAAACGTGGCGGGGATAACCACCATGCGTTCGTTGCCGAGACAGAGCGGCACCATGGCGGCGGCCGAGGTGGCGCCGATGGCGGAAACGCCGGGGATGATCTCCACCAGCATATCCGTGACACTCTCCAGCAGGGTCTCATAGACATAAAAGCCGGTGCTGTAAATAGCAGGGTCGCCCAGCGTCGGAAAGGCGACATCCCGGCCATTGTCGAGATGTTCGGCAATGATAGCGGCCGCCTGACGCCAGGCCTGTTCCACCTCCGGGTCGGCAGGTTGTCCCGCATGCACTTTCTTCATGGGAAAGTGATGGGTGAGGATCTCCTTCTGTTCGCCGTTGATGACACCCGAGGCTATGCTCAACGCCGTGCTGCAGCCGTCTTTGTGGGCAGCGGGTGCGAGCCATACCGGACTCTTCTTTAATACACGTACCGCCTTGAGGGTCATGAGCTCCGGGTCACCCGGGCCAACCCCTACAACATAAAACCGTCCCTTCATTTTGTTGCCACCATGATGGTAATAGGGTTAAAAGGCTGTGAGCCGTGCGGCCCTGTTCTCTGTACTGCAATTGTTGTCGATTCTACTGTAAAGCCGTGGTCCCGCAGCACGTGTGGGGCCAGGAAAACCGTTTTTTCCGTCACGCCGTTGACCACTACTCTGCCGTCTTCTGCCAGTCTGTCGGCCGCCAGGGCGATGATCCGCTCCAACTCGCCACCGCTGCCGCCGATGAAAACGGCATGGGGATCGGGCAGATCGGTGATGCAGTCCGGAGCCCTGCCCGCAACAGGGAGAATATTGAACAGGCCGAACCGACGGATATTCTCTCTGATATTGGCAAGTTCCTCTTCCTTCTGCTCGATGGTATAGACATTCAAGCACGGCAGCATTGCCGCAGCTTCAAGAGAGATAGAGCCGCTGCCGCCGCCGATATCCCAGAAGACGCCTTCTCGGGGCAGCCGCAGACGGTGCAGGGTGGCGGCGCGCACTTCATCCTTGGTAATCAGCCCCCTGCTATGGGCAATTTCTTCCTCCACTAGGCCGAATGGAGGGCGTGCCGGAATGTCGGGCAGGAGGAGGCAGAGCACATTCAGGGCACTGAAGTGTCTCCCGGCAATCTCGGCAAGCGAGCCGCTGGTGATCTTTTCATCTCTGCTGCCGAGATCCTCGCCGACGTACATGCGGATTGCTGCCGGCAGCCTCCGTTCTTCGATACGGTCAAAATAGCCAAGCAGGGCTGCGGCGATCCGGTCGGGAGAATTCTTGGTGTCGGTAAAGACAAAGGTCTTTTTATGGCAAAGGAGAAGGCCCGGCAGATTCCGGGTAGTTCGTCCATGGAGGCTGACGACGGCGGCATCGCTCCATTCCATTTTGAAACGGGCAAAGGCCAGCTGTATGGAGGAGAGCGCCGGATGGACCTGGACGTTGTCTCTGCCGAAATGGGCCATGATTTTTGCGGCGATGCCATAAAACAGAGGATCACCGCCGGCAAGAACCGCCACGTCCGCCTGAGGCAGAACCCTTGCCATTCCGGCAAAGGCCTCCTGCAGGGGAGTGATTGGGATACACGGCACGGAAAGGTCGATAAGATGGGTGGCCAGCCGTGTCGAAGCAACGATGAGGCCGCAACCCTGGAGGAGGTGACGCTGTCGCGCCGTCAGGGCGGAGCCGTCCATGCCGATGATAAAGATCTTAGACATGTCCCACCACCCTGGCTGAGGCATCGATGAGATAGATTTTGACTGTAATTGCGGCAATACGCTCGGCATATTGCTGTGCCATAAGGCAGACCCGGTGGATGATGTCGCTGCGGCCCGCCTCCTCCAGGTGGCCATACATCTCCCGGGCGGTGTTGCTGTGCCGCAGTTTGTCGAGCAACACCATATCCACGCCGCAGCGCTCCAGCATGGCGGCGGCATCATGTATTTCCAGGGCCCCGTGGCGCACATGGGTCTGGGGAATCTGCATGGCCGCTTTGATAATCTTGGCCCACATGGCGGCCAGATGGATAGTGGTAAAGCCTTTTTCCGCAGCTTTGCGCAGGGAAAAGTGCAGATAGTCACCCATCATGGCATAGGCCTCATCCGGCAAACTTAAGAGGCTCTGTGCTCCCTTCTCCGAGGTTCTTCCCGTGGAAAGGACGATGTCGTCAAGACCCACGGCCCGGGCCACGTCCATGGAGGCCTCGATGGTGGCGGTCCAGGCGTCGGCCGAAATGGGTCGTACTATACCCGTGGTGCCGAGAATGGATAATCCCCCCACGATGCCGAGGCGGTGATTCAGAGTCTTCTGGGCCAGTTCCGCACCGGCGGGAATGGAAATGGTGACCTGCACGATGCTGTCTTTTTCCACCTGGCGCACCGCCTGGCAGATCATCTCCCGGGGTACCGGATTGATGGCCGGTTCGCCGACCGGCACGGCAAGGCCGGGCTTGGTAACCCGGCCGACGCCCTGTCCCGCGATAAGGTGTACATTTTTCATGACAATAATATCATTCCCGTTCGCGGACGCCGTATCAAAACGCACCTCCGCGCAAATTTCCGCCTTGTTGGTGACATCGGGGTCGTCACCGGCATCCTTGATCACCGAAGCCATGGCGCCACCTTCGATTTTATGGATGCGGCAGACGGCAAAGCTATGCACACTGCCGTCGGGAAAAACCAGCTCCACCGACTGCGGCGGTGCGTCCGTCCGGGCGGCCAGAGCAGCCGCCTTGGCCGCCGCGGCGGCGCAGGCGCCGGTGGTATAGCCGCTTCTCAGTCGTTTGGCCATGACTCTCCAGCCAGACGGATAATGGCGTTGACAATGGCTGCCGCCACAGGGCTACCGCCTTTGCGACCCAGGCTGGTAATATGGGGCAGCCGGGTCTCATGGAGGAGCGCCTTTGATTCAGCGGCATTCACAAATCCCACCGGCACGCCGATGATAAGCGGCCAGGAGGACTGTGTCGCCGGAGCCAGCATTTCCACAATTTTGATCAGGGCAGTGGGGGCATTACCGATGGCGACGATCCCTATATTTTCCAGCATATCCTGCTTAATGGCCGTTTCCGCTCTGGTACTGTTCTGCTCCAGGGCGGCCTGGCGCACCTTTTCTTCGGCAATGGAGCAGATCACCCTGGTGTTCCATTTTGTCAGCAGCGGTTTGCTGATGCCTGTGGCCACCATATTGACATCGGTGAGGATGTTTTTGCCCTGTTGCAGCGCGGTAATACCACGATCAAGCGCATCCGGGGAAAAACGCAGATTCTCCGCAAAGGAGAAGTCTCCAGTGGCATGAATGACGCGCTGTACAATCTTGAAAGTGCGATCGTCAAAGCTGTGGGGGCCAAGCTCTTCTGCTATCATGCGGAAGCTTTCCGCCTCTATTTCCCCCGGGCCGATCTTTTTTATGGTGACTGGCATAAGTAATCCTTGCAGAAATTGATGAAGTTTCGGGCGGCCCCGGTGTTGGAGCCGAAATGGAGATGCATATAGCCGCCGATGACATTGTTCTGCCGATAGCCTTCGGCGGTAGTGGTAGCAACAGTATAAACACGTTCGACGGCAGGCGGCATCGAATCTATGCAGGAGTAGTGAAATTCATGACCGCGCAGCACGGTTTCGGCGGGGCCGAAAAAACTTGTCGCTGCCGTGGTGATTTCCCTGTAGCCCAGTCCTGCCCGTCGTTTCTGCATTATGGTGCGGCAGGGAAAGACATGTGCCAGGGAATAAAAATACCCTTCCAAATCGGTAATGCCTTCGGTCAGATACATGAAACCGCCGCATTCGGCATAAATGGGCCGCCCAGTTTCAGCCCAGTCCCGTATTTCCTGCAGCAGAGAGAGATTGGCGCTTAGTTGGGCTCCATGGAGTTCGGGGTAGCCGCCGCCCAGATAGATACCGTGAATATCGGGGGGGAGATGGGCATCGCGCAGCGGGCTGAAAAAACAGATTTCAGCACCGGCCTGACGGAAAATATCGAGATTATCCTCGTAGTAGAAGCAGAAGGCCCGGTCACGGGCGACGGCCAGGCGCATGGCGGCAGGCGGCCTCTGTTGTACGGTCGTGCCATGTGGTGCTGTATGGATCGTGGCGATATCGAGGAGGCGTTTGATATCAATATGGTCAATGACTGTCTGGGCAAGTGTGGCGATGCTCTCCTCCGTCACCGGTGACTCCTCACCCATATGGAGACCAAGGTGCCTGCTCGGTATGGTGAATTCCAGGGTACGGGGCAGATAGCCCAGAATTTCGCTGCGGCAGTGCTTTTTTATGGCGGTCGAGACAAGTTCCAGGTGGCGGTCGCTGCCCACCATATTGAGGATGACACCTTGGGGGCGGACTGCCGCATCCAGGGTCTCAAAACCCTTCAGCACCGCGGCACCGCTTTCGGCTGTAGAACGGACGTCCAGTACCAGGATAACGGGGATATCCAGTTCGGCGCCAAGTGCGGCACTGGAGGATGGCCCGCCGTCAAACATGCCCATGACCCCTTCAACCACACTAATATCAACATTTTTGCCATATTGTTCCAGGCAGCTGCGGCAGAAGGTTTGTCCCGCCATCCATAAATCGAGATTGCGGGAAATTTTACCGGTGACCAGGTGATGCAGGGTAGGATCGATAAAGTCGGGCCCGCATTTGAAGGGCATCAGCGAATAGCCCAGCTTCTGCAGGGCGGCCATGATCCCCAGCGTGATGGTGGTTTTGCCGGAACCGCTCTGGGTACCGGCGATAAGAACGGCCCGCCTGCTCATGGTTTGGCTCCAAGGGCGGCAATCCTGTCGGGATAGAGTCGGCCATGCAGTTCCCGGATACCCTCGATAAGCCGCAGGGTCGGCCGGGAGACCAGGTGCTCGTCGATCAAGACGATATTGTTGTTGCGCACGGCCTTGATGGCCATAAACCCGGTTTCGTTGCGGATCGTGTCGAGATCCACCTGATTCATGCGGCCCTGCTGGGCGATAAAGACATCAATTTCAGCGGCGTGAGCCAGGATACGTTCTTTGGAGTAGGAGGCGATGTTGGTGTCGCGAACCTGCCGGGCATCGGTGGCGATATTGCGGCCACCGGCCTGCTGCAGAGCAAACAGGGTAATGGAAGATGGTGCAAAGGTCTTCATCTTGTGATGAATAGACTCAAAATAGGCCATGGGGCGCTCGCTCTGCGGTATCTTGTCGACCTGTTCCTTGATTTTGGCCAGGTCGGCGCTGAAATCCGCCACCATCTTTTCGGCGTTGTCGCTGCGTCCGCTCAGCTGGCCCAGCTCGCGCCAGTAGTCGAAAATTTCGTCAACCGAGGTTGGCTGCAGAGAGATAATGGTAATGCCGGCCTCCCGCAATTTGGCCATCAGCTGCGGATAAGAGCGCTCGATCATGGGCCGTACAAGAATGAGATCGGGCTGGGCGGCGATAAACCGTTCCGGGTCTTCCCGGTAGGAGAATTTCTTTTTATGCAGGATTTCTGCCGGATAGTTATCTGCCGGCGAAATTCCCACAAGCTGCTCCGCCGCTCCCATACTGTACAGATTCTCCGTATGGGCGGAGTAGAGCGAGATGATGCGGCGATAGGGTGGTGCATCCTTTTGCTCCTCCGCCAAGGCGGTACTGCCGGTGATGCCCAGGCTGCAGCAAAAAACCGCACAGAGCAGTGTGGTGATTAAGGCCCTGGAGCAGTGGCATAACAAGTGTTTACCGAGAATGAAGAAAGAAGATGTTGTCATAGTGGTTATCCCTGCAGGCTAAGGGTAAGAGTGTAATAGCACAGTCCGATAAGAATAACGCAAACGGCCCTGACGATCTGACTCAGGGCAATCAGCTCGAAGGCAAGTCGTGGTGGAAAGATCCCCATATAATAGGGCAGCTGGTGCCGGATGGCCCGGACGGGTGCCGCGAGGATATTGCCTGCTAAAAGAGCCAGGACCACCTCTCTGACTCCAAGGCTGTTATTGGCCAGCAATACGCTTGCCGCCGCCAGGCCGGCCGAGAATTCCGCCGTAACATGAAGTATCACTATGCCCAGGCTTTGCGGATTAAGCCAGCTGAGAAACCAGGCCGAGGCGAAGATATCTTCAAGACGGTCGAAGAAAGCGAACCGGCCGAGCACAAAAAAAAGGATATAGACGGGTACCAGAAAAAGGGTGACGTTCTTCAGCCGCTTTTTCATGCGCTGTAGAGCCTTGTCGAGGGCCTGCCGCAGGCTCGGCCTGGCGGTTTCCCTGGTTCGGGGCATGTCGGCGATCTCATTGCGGTGCAGCATCAGCCTGCTGACAACAACCACTGCCATGGTCTGCAGCAATGCCGCCAGAAAGGTGATGCCGACATAGATAAATGCGGCTCCCTTGATTAGCGGTACCGTGAGGAAAAAGACCGTCGGCAGATGGAGAAAATAGCGCGGCAGAGAATTAAAGAGGTTGGCGAGGATCATTTCTTTTTTCTCCAGTCTGCCCTGGTCGAGGGCCTCTGCCAGTATGGTATTGGCTGAAACACCGGAGACAAAGGCCATGGTAAAGCTGGCCCCGCTGGTAGCCGAGAGACGTCCCATTCGGATAAGCGGACGGGCCAGGACGGCGAGATGGTTGGTCCATTTGAGCGACTCGATCAGGCTCGCCACCATCAGACCCAAAGCGACAAAGAAGAGGATGCGCAGCAGCGGCCAGAGGAGCTGGGCCCATATTTCAGCCGGAAGTGAGTAGTCCATAGAAACAGCCAAAAAAAAATCCCGGAGCGTTTAAAAACGTTCCGGGATTTCCCTGATTTATCCACGAAATGGTTCGCCCTTCACCGTTCCAGGGTGTGCAGGGCGTGGTTACCGGACAGGTCTTCTGACTCTCGGTTCTTCCTCATCTCGCGCCTTCCCACACTTGGTGCAGTGGCATTGTTGCAAGACTCGTCTCCGATTACAGCGGCGGGACCGCTCCTGATTTACACAGGATTCCCTATTAAGCTTTCGCATCCGATACTGTTATTACAGTGTCTGCCTGCTGAAATGCTCTGTCGACAGACACTGATCTTTCTAGTTACCAGAAATACGTGCAGCCGTCAAGTTGCCAACTCCGCCACTGTTTGCAGAAAAAGGGGGGGCAATGGCATTTGTCGCCAAGCCTTACCGCAGTTCAAGGTTATGGTCGGCGGCAACATCTTTGATATGGTTGACGAAAATATCGGCAAAGGCATCGTTCAGGCCGAGACCTTCGAGAATGGTTTCCACTTCATAGCCTTTTTTCTGCAGCACGGAAAGCCAGGAATCTTCTTCCGGCCCAGCCATGTCGTTGACGGCATGATCACCGGCCACAATCATAAACGGTTTCAGGATGACTTTTTTCCCGGTGGTGCTGTCCAACTGGTCCAGGACATCATCCAATGTCGGGTTGCCCTCCACCACGCCTATGAGTGTTTTTACATCAGGATATTTTTCCTGCATCATTTTCTGTGTCTCGGCGTACACTCCAGTGGACCAGTGTTCATTGCCGTGTCCCATATAAACAAGGACGGCGTCTTCCCTGCGGGCCTGTTCGGCGTCGGCGGCGAGGGTCTGTACCGCTGTGGCGATATCATCATGATAGCTGTACAGATCGCCCGGCATACCGAGTGCCGGTCGGCCCATCACCACCTTGTCGAAGGGGCGCCAGCGGGATTTCATGGTATTGATGGAGGCAAAGGCACGGACGTAGCTGTGCAGGTCATGGGACTGTTCCATATAGAACATATGGGTGGGCTGGATAATGATATTGCGGTAGCCTTCCTCGCGCAGGTCTCCGACAACGGAAATGATGTTTTCGACATAGAGGATTTCTTCAGGAATGCCCTGGTCGAGCCATTTCTGTGCTTCGGAACGGCGTTTGGCCCAGATCGAACGGATTATATTCGAGGTAAAGGTGAGCCGCACTTCCGTTTCCGGAAAGGCCTGCCTGACCCGCTCATTGATGTTGCTGATGGCTCCAACCGCCCGTGGAACCGTGGTGCCGAAGCTCGCAATGATTATTGCCGTTTTGGCCTCTTCGTCCCGCTTCTGCTCCGTAGCCGCCGTTGTCGCTGTCGCAAAGCTCAGCAGTGCAATAGTGATCAACAGATACATAAACACTTTTCCCATGCGCTGGTTCATACTTTCTCCTTTGGTTATAAAAAAAAGTAATCGCAAAAAAAAACCCCAAACCAGAGAAACAGCCGCAGTAACAGCCGTATTGGTTCGGGGATACCGTATTTTTCCACGAATAAGAGACACCTGCTGGCCACGGAGGTGTCACGATTCTTCAGACAGGTCTTCTGACTCCCGGTTCATATTACTTGCCGCGTCTTCCCATCTGCCAGGCAGACAGTGACGTGATTGCAGCGTTCATCCCCGGTTACAGCGGCGGGCCCGTTCCGGATTCGCACCGGATTCCCTATTAAGCTCACGATGGAGCATCTGAAAAGCTATGCAGGAAGCAATAGAAAAATTCCCTGCAGATGTCAATATAAAAATCGGAGTAGTGTAACGGTTATGGCGGGAGCGAGGGCAAAGTGTCCTCGACCGGTAAGGGATCTCGAAAAAAACACCGCTTTGGCAGATTTTATCAAGACAGGGCGCTGAAAAAAATGGCGGTCAGCTCCTATTATTTTCTTGCATAATGCCATATGATAGTGTAGTAGTCCTTGGTTCACAACCCGCCAGAACATTGATCGGGGCGTAGCGCAGCCTGGTTAGCGCGCCTGCCTTGGGAGCAGGAGGTCGCAGGTTCGAATCCTGCCGCCCCGACCAGTATCTTGAATGAAATTAGCACGTTAGGTGATACGCTTAACGTGCTTTTTTTTATGGATTATACCAGTTTTCCCTTTTATCTACCCTATGTCTACCCCACAAGCTGATCGCTTGCAGGGACATGTGTATCATAGTAGCTGGATAAGTGTTTTTGTTTTATCAGTTTATGATCCATTGACAGATGGGAGTAGCGATCCGTCATTGAAATGTCGGAGTGACCAATCATTTCTTTTACTTCTTTAAGTCCTGCACCTGATATAATCAGGTTACTGCAAAAAGTATGTCTAAGATCGTGAAAGTGAAAATCCTTTATGCCAGCAAGTTGTATAGCAACCCACCATGCTCTGTTGAAGCATTTAATTGGTGAACCATTCAAGTGACTAAAAACAATGTCTGAACCGTTGTAGTCAATCTTTTTCTTTGTTCGCATTAGCATTTGATGCTCTTTCCAATGTAATAATGCTTTTCTGGTAAGGGGCATAAGGTAATCGGTTCTCTCCGTTTGGGTCTTGGTTCTGTAGAAATGAATTGTACCAACGTCCCCATGCTCAAAGTCTATATCTGACCATTTCAGTGATAATACTTCTTGCTTGGCTGAACCGTGTTCTGCTCCAAGGAATATTAGTGCAGGCAGATAATGCTTCGCTTTAGTCTGTTTTGCTGCATTGATTAAAGAGAATAGCTCGTTAGGGTGAAGGAAGCGATTTCGTTCATGCTTTTTCTCACTAAGTTTTGTTATTTTTTTAGCTGGATTTTCTATAACAGCGTTAAGCTCGTGACCTTTTTTAAAGACTTGTTTTTATTGCATTAAGTCTCTTATTTGAAGATACATTACTTAATTTAGAAGCCACTTCCACTCTGTAAGATATGATATTTTCTTCTTTTATTTCTCTGAGAAGATTATTACCAAACCTCATTTTCACTTGCTTCAATGCTTCTGTATAGTTTGCAACGGTCTTATCAGCAAGTTCACCTGTCAGTAGCTTTTGTTCCCATTCTCTTTCAAGCTCACAAGAAACTTCGTTAAATGTCATCATTCGGATTCTACTACGATCTTTATCTGGTAGTTTTCCTGAATCAAGTAGAGCACGAAGATCATTTGCCGTCTGTTGAGCATCTTTCTGTCTTTGAAGGGTCTTGTAATACTTTTTCTTACCAGTACAGGGGTCTTTAAAATACACTTGATAGCGCATTCCTTTTTCCCTTTTACGTTTCACAATGTTAACTGTTGCCATGATAATTCCTCCATGAAACGTATTCTGGAGATTCCTGATTGTCAAAGAACGTATAGACATCTTCTTTTTTAAAAAGACGCCTTGAGCCAAGCAGGTGGCTCTTTAGTTCACCCGATTTTGCTAATCGGGTGATTGTGCTTCTATGGACTCTAAGTAAATCTGCTACTTCCTGTATTGTCAATATTTCTGGATCATATTTTGTAGTGGATTTTGTTGCTCTCCACTGTTCAGCAAGTTCCTTCTTTATTAAATATACATCCTTCTCTTGTTGTTTAGCTTTATTTTCAGCCACGGTATTCTCCTGTTATCAAGAGAATGGAAACCGAAGCGCATGAAGACTATCTATTAAAAAACAGCCCTCTCACTTTTTCTACTTATTGTTGCCTCTTAAAAAAATCATAATATAACTGCACTTTATATTGTATTCCATTCATAATTTGTGTGCGAACCCCGTTACAAATTGGCCAAGGGAACGTCAAAGTAATTTGATGTGCGAAATTTTGCTCTCTGTCACGCCCTG
>CAYUPL010000058.1:19581-20866 GCA_964446655.1 uncultured Desulfopila sp. | reverse complement strand
GAGCCCATCCCGGCATCTTTAATGACTTTTTACGAGATTGTCATATTTTACATATGGACCATTTTTATCCCGGTAAGGCTTCTGCTCCATACCTGTCCCTTGCCGGTGGCGCTATTATTTGAATACGAAAAAGCTGTGCAGAATGTATTTTCTGATTACGTATAATCCTCGAACCACTACTACCAAAGAGAAATGATGACACAAGAACGCAAAATTATTTACACCAAAATAGATGAAGCACCTGCTCTGGCAACATACTCCCTGCTGCCTATTCTACAGTCGTTTACCAGAGAAGCGAATATCACCTTTGAGCCATGGGATATCTCACTGGCAGGAAGGATTCTGGCTGCTTTTCCTGAATATCTGCAGGAAAAACAAAGGATACCGGACTATCTGGCCAAATTGAGTGAACTGGTTCGTGCGCCGGAGGCTAATATCGTCAAGCTTCCCAATATAAGTGCATCGCTGCCGCAGTTGAAAGAGGCCGTCGAAGAACTGCGTCACAAGGGCTACAATGTGCCGCAATATCCTGATAAACCGGAAAATGAAGAAGAAGTGCAGATTAAAAAGCGCTACAGTGCGGTATTGGGCAGCGCCGTCAATCCCGTTCTTCGTGAAGGAAATTCCGACCGCAGAGCAGCGGCGGCCGTTAAACGATTCGCGCGCCAAAATCCCCACACCATGATGAAGCCATGGTTGAAGGATTGCAAGACCCACGTTGCCCATATGGGGGAGGGTGATTTTTATCACAGCGAAAAATCATACACCATACCCGGTGATACCACGGTTGTTATGCAGTTTGTCGGTACTGACGGCAAGGTTGAGGCCTTAAAGGAAAATATTAAACTGTTGCCTGGTGAGGTTATTGACAGTGCCGTTATGAACATCAAGGCGCTGCGCCGTTTCTATGAAGAGCAGATGGATCAAGCTGAAAAAGACAAGGTTCTTTTATCACTTCATCTCAAAGCCACCATGATGAAGGTTTCCGATCCCATCATGTTCGGCCATTGTGTTGCAGTCTATTTCCGGGACGTTTTTTCCAAACACGAAGAATTGTTCAAAAAAGTGGGTGTCAATGTGAAAAACGGTCTAGGTGATGTGTATACCGGGCTGGAACAGCTTTCTGCAACGGAGCGGAAAGAGGTTGAAGCTGATATCATGGCCGTCTACCAGAATCGACCGGCCCTGGCCATGGTTGATTCCGGCAAGGGGATAACGAATCTCCATGTGCCCAACAATGTCATTATTGATGCTTCCATGCCGGTTGTAATACGTGACGGCGGCA
>CAYUPL010000058.1:0-19481 GCA_964446655.1 uncultured Desulfopila sp. | reverse complement strand
GGCTCTGCTCCCCGCCATGTGCGGCAGTTTTCCCAGGAAGGACATCTGCGCTGGGACTCACTCGGCGAGTTCTGTGCTCTATCGGCCTCCCTGGAGCATTGCGGCAATTCGTTTCACAATGACAGAGCACATCTGCTGGCGAAGACCCTTGATCAGGCCATAGGCAGACATCTGGAAATGGGCAGGGCGCCGTTAAGAAAGGTTCATGAACTCGACAGCCGCGGCAGCCATTTTTACCTGGCACTCTACTGGGCGGAGGCGCTGGCTCAACAGGACAGTGACCAGGAAATGCGGCAGCGTTTCCAGAAATTGGCACATGAACTGGCGGCCAACGAGGCGCTCATACTTGAAGAGATCAACAGGGCTCAGGGAACACCGGTGGATATCGGCGGCTACTATTACCCCGACGATGAACTGGCGGATAAAGCACTGCGTCCCAGTGCCACCTTGAATGAGATTATTGCTAAATAGTAGAGACCACGTTCATATAAGGCGCTAACCCGGATTTCTCATGAACATTGTGTTGAAAGTCTGCCGCGAGGACAAGCAGACTGAAACGGCCTGGTATTTCTTTCTCGATACGGATCCGTATCGAAATCCGGTCGTGTTTTCATAAAATATGTTTATGTTACAGTCATTGTACCTGTTCAGAAGAATACAGAAGAATAGAATCGAGATAGTGAGACAATGGCTATACTGGAAACACACGAAGTAACAAAAATTTACACCATTGGTGAGCGGGAGATCGTTATCCTGGATGATATTTCGCTGGCGCTTGAGGCGGGAGAGTTTATCGTAATCTCCGGAAGCAGCGGCAGTGGTAAGACGACCCTGCTCAGCATCCTTTCCGGCCTGGATAAACCCACTTCGGGCCGGATTATCCTGCAAGGCAGGGATATCACCCCGTTGGATGAGGATCAGCTTGCTGAGATCCGCAATAAAACTACCGGCTTCGTTTTTCAGGCTTTTCATTTGATTCCTTCCCTCAATGCTCTTGAAAATATCATGTTCCCGGCGGAATTGCGGGGCGATGACCAGGCTGAAGCCAAGGCCCGGGCTTTGCTGGAGCGGGTCGGCCTGTGGGACAGGCGCTTTAATTTCCCTGGTCAGCTCTCCGGCGGAGAAAAACAGCGGGTTGCTCTGTGTCGTGCTCTTATCAATACCCCGGCAATCGTTTTTGCCGATGAGCCGACCGGAAATCTTGATTCGAAAAACAGTGACGAAATAGTTAAGTTACTGCTGGAGATGCAGCGCGAGTGGAACACAACCTTGATCATGGCAACACACAGTTCCTCCATCACTTCCCTGGCAAAAAGGGTCATCAGGCTGCATGACGGCAAATTGGTCGATTGATTATGAAGAAGCTGCTCAATAGACGATTTCTGCTGCGCGAGCTGATCCATGGGCGACGACACGGTCTGCTTTTTATCCTCTGCGTAGCCCTGTCTCTCACCACCATGACGGCACTGAATGGTTTTAAGGGAGGAGTGAACCGCTCTCTCTTCGAGGATGCCCGCGAACTTCACGGTGGGGATATTATTCTCCATTCACATTATCCATTTTCCTCATCGTTGCGCAGCGCAGTGGAGAAGCTGGTCGAGGAGAACAGGGCTGTCGCTGCGAGCACCCATCGGTTTTATTCAGTCGTGCTTGGCGGCCCGGAGGACGGCACGCTGCTGTCCGAAATTAAAATAGTCGACGACAATTTCCCTCTGTATGGCCGGATCGAGCTGGCTTCCACCAGGCCGTTACGTACCGCTCTACAGAGTGGCACCACGGTTGTGGCGGGCGATGTGCTGCAACGGCTCGGCCTGCAGACAGGTGATATTCTCCAGGTGGGCAAGGAAAAACTGCGCATTGTCGATACGGTGCTTTATGAGTCGGACAGCCCCGTTAATATTCTTAATTTCGGGCCGCGTGTCTTTGTGTCCGAGGCGGATCTTGAAGCTGTTGACCTGGTCAGAACGGGAAGCAGGGTTCATTATGAAATTCTTTTACAGGTACAAGACGAAAAGGATCTGGCGGAGATCTATGCCCATCTGCAGAGCCTGGTTCTGCCTGGGCAGGAGCGAGTTGAAACCTTTCGTGATGCCGGCTCCAGAGTAAAGCGTTTTTTTGACAATCTCCTCTTTTTCCTTTCGCTGATATCAATATTCACTCTTCTCCTGGCCGGTCTCGGTATGCAGAGCTGCCTCACTGCACTGGTCCGGCAAAAGGAGAAGACCATCGCTGTAACCAGGACCGTGGGGGCAACCAGTGCATTTCTTTATCGTCACTATCTGATACTGGTTCTCCTGCAGGGGTTGGTGGGCGCTTTACTGGGAGTTGGCCTCGGTATCGGCATCGGCTCGTATCTTCCCACTCTGTTCGAGGGCCTTTTACCCATCCAGGGTGAGACCGCCATCAGTTTTGCTGATCTCGGCGAAGGACTTCTTCTTGGTTTTGTGGTGGTGCTGCTTTTTACCTTTCTGCCCTTGCACCGGCTCCGCAATATCAAACCAGTGGCAATTTTCCGGAGCGATAAACAGGGCCCGGCCAGGGATATCGTTTTTTATGTAGTGGTGGCCGCGGGTATTGCTCTGATTACCCTGCTTGTTATTCGCCAGTTAGAGGACAGGCTGATTGGTCTGGCATTTATGGGAGGGATCATCGCTCTGATAACGGTGATCACTCTTGCAGCCCATCTGCTCACAACATCGGTGACTGCTCTGCAAATTCGCTGCCTGAGCCTGCGTCAGGCAGTTCGGAGCATGACCAGAGCGGGGAATGCGACACGGTCTATAATCGTTACACTCGCCTCGGCCCTGACCTTGCTGTTTGCCATTTATCTTGTTGAACACAATCTGCAGGGTGCCTATATCGAATCGTATCCTGAAGGCGCGCCGAATCTGTTCTGCATAGACATTCAGCCGGATCAGCGTGAGGGGTTTTCCGCCTTTTTTGCGGAGCAGCCGGAACTTTTTCCGATCATCCGTGCCAGGCTTACGGCCATAAATGGAGAGCCGGTCGAACGGGAAGAGGAACTGCAAAAGAAAGGTGATAACTTTGCCAGAGAATTCAATCTGACCTATAGAGATTATCTGCTCGACGATGAGGTGTTGAGCAGAGGAGAGAGCCTCTTTCGCAGCAATAAAGATGGAGCAGTTGACCTGCAGGTCTCTATTCTGGATACCGTAACCGAAATGGGGGATGTCGGCATGAATGACATCCTGCTTTTCAATATTCAGGGCGTGGAGCTTGAGGCACGGGTCACCAGCGTGAGGAGCAGGACCAAGTCGATGCTCTATCCGTTTTTTTACTTCGTCTTTCCTGGTAACTATCTTGAAGAGGCGCCGCAGACCTTTTTCAGCGCTGTGCAGGTCGACAAAAATGAGATAGCCGGCCTGCAGAGTAAAATCCTGCAGAAATACCCCAATATCAGCTTTATCAATGTCTCCAAAGCCGCGGAAGACATCGGTGTGCTGATGGAGAAACTCACGGCGATCATAAACTTCTTTGCTTCTTTTTCCCTTCTGGCCGGCGGCCTGATTCTGATAAGCTCTATTCTGGCAACCAGGCTGGCACGGACCAGAGAAGCGGTGTATTACAAAATACTGGGTGGGAGGAAAAGGTTTGTCTATAAGGTCTTTATCTGGGAAAATGGTCTGATCGGGCTGTTCAGTGCCGGTGTCGCCCTGCTCCTGGCACATTGCGGCAGTTGGGCTTTATGTCGGTATCTTTTTGACATATCCTATGATCCTGATTTTTTTGCCTCGCTGATACTGGCCGCCATGACGGTGGTTGTGGTCATTGTTACCGGACTCGTGAGTTCACTGAATATTGTCGGGCAGAAACCGGCCCGCTTTTTATGGGAAAACGGCAATGGATAGGCTGTATGCAACGGATAGGTTTGGTGGTATGCTTCGGTTCTGCGGTATGCTGATTTTTGCTGCGTTCTTGAGCGGATGCGACAGTCAGGACGAGACCGCCGTAGTGCCGGAGCCCGCATCCGCTCCGGAAAAAGAGTGGCAGGGGATGATTGTTGCCCTTGGTGACAGCCTGACGGCCGGTCTGGGAGTGGAGTTGCAGCGAAGCTATCCCGCCTTTCTGCAGAATAAGCTTGAGGAGGACGGCTATCTTTTCCAGGTGGTCAATGCCGGAGTGAGCGGAGAAACCAGCAGCGGCACTCTTTCCAGGCTTAATTGGATTTTAGGCCGCGACCCGGACATCGTTATTGTAGAGATAGGCGCCAACGATGGTCTGCGAGGGATCGAGACCGATCTTGTGGAGAAAAACATCGAACAGATTATTTTGACCCTGCGCGACAGAGAGGTTGTGACGGTTCTGGCCGGCATGCAGATGGTCTGGAATCTCGGTGAGGACTACACCGGACGATTCAACGCCCTCTATGGGAAACTGGCAGCGAAATATGACCTTGTCTTTATGCCGTTTTTCCTCGAAGATGTGGCAAACGTCGCTTCGCTTAACCAGGCCGACGGCATTCATCCCAACGAGAAAGGCTATGAGATCATCACGGCCAACATCTATCCCTATGTTATCGAGGCCATAAAAAGATTGGAAGCACAGAGGCCGACCGGTGCTCAATGACGATGCCGGTAAAGGCTCTTTAGCAAACGTCCTCTGTCGGACTGGGAGTCGCCAGGGTTTGTCTCAGCCGATAATCCCGGCGGCAAGCTCTCTGCCGTAGTTCTGCGCGGCTTGCAAGCCGCCATCAACCGAGATTGATCGTGCCATGAGCGGTGGATTCGGCATATCCATACCATAGATATTTTTCATGGTGTCATGAATTCGCTCCGCAGCTTCACCGCTCCAGCCGTAGGAGCCGAATGTTCCGCCTGTTTTACCACGAAGCTCAGCCTGTTCCGCCAGGAACAGGAAGGACTTCATGCTCTTCATCATTTCACCATGATAGGTCGGTGAACCAAAGAGGTAGATATCGAAACCGGCCAAGGCCTCTGCTGCAGCTATCTCCTTGACATCTTTTATGGTTACATCAACCAGAGAAAAGCGCAGACCTTCGGCAATCATTTCGGCTATCTTGCGTGTCTCTCCTGTTCTGCCGGCATAGACTATTAATGCTTTGACCATTTTAGACATTGCTGCTCTCCGCTACGAATTTTCCAGATAGAGAAAATGTGACAGGATCTTCTTTTCAGAAATTTCAGCATATATGTTTTTGCAACAATCCTCAAGTACGGTGCTGTGGAAAAAAGAATTGTAGGTGAAAGAAAGAGTATTGCCGCCGCACTAATATGTGATTTCAGACCTATGGGGTTGATTTTTTGGATAAAGTGCTAACAATATAATCAATTTGAAAAAACTGCAAAGATGGGAGTCCTGGAGGTACACTAAGCAGAAAGAAATTTCCGTCCGGCCCATCCGGCACCTGTAGGGGCGGAAAAGTATTGCATATGCCTCATTGGTGAGATAGGATTATGGTAGTTATGATTGTTGGTGCAGCGCTGATTATGCCGGGACGGCCTTCTGCTAGCCCTTGGCATACAAAATTCTGAACTTAACCCAACCGTGACTATGGAACCAAAAAAACTGTACATCCTGTTGTTCAGCATTCATGGACTTATTCGTGGCAAATCTCCTGAACTGGGGGTGGATGCCGACACCGGCGGCCAGGTAAAATATGTCCTTGAGCTTGCCCAGACTTTGGGGGATCTCCCTGAGGTCGGACGGGTTGATCTTTTTACCCGGCGCATTGAGAGCAAAGCAGTCAGTTCCGATTATGGCCGGGCTATCGAAGAAATTACCGATAAGGTGCGCATTGTCCGGATCCGGTGCGGCGGTAAAAAATATATCCGCAAGGAACTGCTCTGGCCGCATCTGGAGGAGTTTATCGATAACACCATCCGCTATCTCAAGTCACAGGATACAACTCCCGATATCTTTCACGGCCATTATGCCGATGCCGGCTATGTCGCCATGGAGTTGGCAGGCGCATTTGACGCACCTCTGGTATTTACGGGGCATTCCATGGGGCGTAACAAGAAGGCGAAACTGCTGGCTGATGATCTGAGCGAAAAGCGGATTGACGGCCATTATAAAATGGCGACCCGCATTGCCAAGGAAGAACAGATTATCAAAAAGGCCGATCTGATCATCACCTCAACACAACAGGAGATCGACAAACAGTACGGCCTCTATAATAACGGCAGACATCCCAACTTTGCCGTTATTCCTCCGGGAATCGATCTGGAAGTCTTTTATCCCTATTATGATCCACAGTTGGACAGTGATCTGTTCGATGAAGAAACAAAACAGACCAGGCGCGCTCTTCTTAATGAACTAAAGCGCTTTTGGGCCAAACCGGAAAAGCCCTTTATCCTGGCCTTATGTCGTCCCGATCACAGGAAAAATATCACCGGACTTATTGATGCCTATGGTCGCGACCAAGATCTGCGGGCCATAGCCAACCTGGCAATATTCGCAGGTATTAGAAGTAATATCAAGAAGATGGAGGAAAACGAGCAGGCTGTCCTCACCGATATGCTGCTCCAGATGGATAAATATGACCTTTATGGCAAGCTGGCTATTCCGAAAAAACATAATTTTGCCAAAGAAGTTCCTGAGTTGTACCGTCTCTGTGCCGAAAGTCATGGTGTGTTTGTCAATCCTGCCCTGATCGAACCCTTCGGCATTACGCTGATAGAGGCCTCTGCCTGCGGCTTGCCCATAGTGGCCACTCAGGAAGGCGGACCAAGAGATATCGTCGAAAACTGTAACAATGGAGTGCTGGTTGATGTTGCCGACCACGAAGCACTGGCTGCGGCATTACGTTCCCTGCTGGTCGATAAAGAGGCCTGGGACACCGCTTCCAACAATGGCATCAATGGGGTGCGAAGGCACTATTCCTGGCATGCTCATTGTAAAAAATATTTTGAACATATTGCCGGACTTTTCCCGGCAACTGCCCCTTCCGAGAATGTCGACGCCGAGGAGAAGGATGCAGCTCTCACCAAACCGTCATTCGGCAAACGTTTAACCAATGTCAGCCGTCTGATGATTACCAGCATCGATAATACTCTGGTCGGTGATGACGACAGCATGTATAAACTTTTTCAGCTCCTGCAGGAGCACCAGCAGGATCTTGCCTGGGGGATAGCCACAGGTCGCAGCCTTGAGTTGACGCTCGAGGTTATGACGGAGTACGATATTCCTATTCCGGATGTACTGATCTGCTCTGTGGGAACTGAAATCTATTATGGACCGGATTTTCGCATGGATAAAGGGTGGCAGAAGCAACTCTCCTTCCAATGGAAGCCGGAGGCCATTAAAAAGGCGCTTGCCGACTTTGACTTCCTGGTTTTTCAGGAAGCAGAGGGGCAGCGTAATTACAAGATCAGCTACTATCTTGAAGAAAAAGACAATCGCCTGAGGCGTATTGAGGAAAAGCTGGCCGAGCAGCGTTTACGCTGCAATGTCATCTATACCCATGGCCAGTTTCTCGATATTGTGCCGCTCCGGGCATCCAAGGGTCGAGCCATTGACTATCTCAGTTATAAGTATGAGTTCTCGCCGCGCTATGTCATGGTGGCGGGTGATTCGGGCAGTGATGAGGATATGGTTTCCGGCAAAACGCGAGGACTGGTGGTCGCCAATCATAGTGACGAGATCGACAGGCTGAAAGGGAAGACCAATATCTATTTCAGTCAGGAAGGATATGCCGCCGGTATACTCGATGGTCTGTATCAATATGGTTTTCTGCAGAGATAGAGTCACCGGGACTCAAACTTCAAAACCGACTGCGCCAGAGGTTTATACTGGAGATGATAGAGCATTTCCAGATATCTATCGGTTTCCTCGCGTTCCAGGTCGGTGGCATATTTCCAGAAGCCGTAAAGGCAGGTCAACGACAATAACCGCTTGGCATAGCGTTGCCAGGTATATTTTTCCTCAACGCGTTGGATTGCCCCTTGAGACAGTGTGGTCCAGTGGTCCGGATCTTCTTGGCACTTCTCGAAAAAGTCGGCAATTCTCGCAGCCGCTCTATCGCCGTGGTTGGGGTTGATATGAAAGCCCGACTCCCCGTTGACGATGATTTCCAGAGGTCCGCCATACTGTGTGGCGAAGGTCGGCAGACCGGAGGCCATCGCTTCAATGACCGTTAGGCCGAAGGCTTCGAAAAATGCAGGCTGCACAAAAGCTCCTTTTTTATCGGCAATATAGCGATACAGTTCCCCGCTCAGCTCTTTGTGCAACCGTTTGCCGAGCCAGCGCACTTGCGTGTCGAGACCGAATTCGTCAAATAATTCATGAATTCTCTGGATCTGGAAGCATTCTTCTGCATCGCCGGACTGATCGGGATGAACCGTGCCACCGATAATGACTAGATTGGTCAGTTGTCTCAATCTGTCGTCTTTGGCATACAGTTCGACCAGGCCGGAGAGGTTCTTGATTCGATCAAGTCTGGCCATGGAGAATAGAATCGGTTTGTCGCTTAATTCGAACCTGCCCCTGCAGTCCGGTTCGTCGGTGCCGTACAACAGACGTTCAATCTCGTCGTGCAGGTTTTGAAGACGCCTCTCTTCAGCAAAATAGGGGAAGTAGATATCAGCGTCGGCTCCGGGAGAAACGATGTTGAATTTGGGGTCGAAAACGTCAATGCCGTGAATAACCCGCTGCAGCTCCGGCATGGTGAAGGAGCTATAGCTTTCATACTGGCCCACCACATCGTTTGAACCGGCGATTTCCTGAAACGTTGAGGTTATGATAAAATCAGCCGAGTTCATTGCTATCAGATCGGCGGTGAACTGGCTGGAAAAATGATACTGCTCCTCCAATTCCTTCCAGAATAAAGCTGAATACAGATATTTGGTTTTTTCCAAAGCATGGGCGATGTTGCACTGGGTTACCTTAAGGCTGTTGGACAGGAGTGTTGCCACCAGATTGCCATCGGAATAATTGCCGATGATAAGATCAGGTCGTCTGCCGAGTTTGTCCAGAATGACTTTTTCCGCCTCTTTGGCAAAGCCTTCCAGATAGGGCCATACTTCGAAGCGGGAAATCCAGTGGGGTATCACATCACCATCCTGCGTTCGAAACGGTACTCTGAGTATGCGGACATTGTCGGTACCTTGTACCGCTTCATCCGGCTGGTCACAGGTGGTATCACCGGCCTCAGGGATAAGGCGGGTGAGGATAAGGATCTGCGGCTGTATATCCAGCCCCTGGTTAGTGAGCCGCTTCTGCAACTCCTGTTCCAGTGCCTTGACCTGATCGAGAATATAGACGATCTGTCCACCGGTGTCGGGGCGCCCCAGAACGTTTTGCTGGCCGAAATAGCCGTGCGGCGAGAGGATCACCATGTTGAAGATCATTGGAACCCGGCTGAGAAACTTTTCCAGGTTGTGGTGGTCGGGCGCTTCAAGGAGGTTGGCAAGCAGGCTGAAACTTTTGCGAATACCTTCCAGGCTCCTGCCCCAACCCGGTTCGAAGCCTATTTGAAACAGCTCATCTTTAAGATCGGACCATTCTAAGTCCTTCGGCTGTGAGTCAAGATATTCCATGCCGTTGACCAGTGCCTGGCGTAATTCTCTGGCGTTATTGATTTTGTCGTTGATCATAAAGGCTTGCCCGGCATATCCATGGACTTGTAGAAAGGAGAAAAGAAGCTCGTCTCCCATGGTAAGCATGTTGGAAAGCCGGCTGGAAAAGCGGCGGTTGAGAAACTCAACCCCGTCACCGATGGAGCGAACCTGGCTCATTTTGGGGAAGGTGCGTTCAAAGGGGGCAAAATCGATCTCCAGGACAAAGTTATCGGTTTTTCCTGTGACCAGCTTTTCTTTTACCGAAAGAAAATGAGAGGCGGAAATTTCCTGCAGTGACCGGTCTTCCAGGTGATAGCGCAGATAGTGCCAGGTGGCGACTCTGGGGCGCAGGACAAAGTAAAACCAAGAGTCTGTTGTCAGGGCCTCCTGGGCTTTTTTTACGGCACTTGCCAGTGGCGATGCCAGTATCTCTTTCTGCTGATGTTCATTGCAGAAGGTGACCAGATCATCCCACAGCTCACTGCCGAGGATCAGATTTTTACTGTGGGCCTGCAGGGTGTGGAAGACGTCGTGGACAATTTGAGGGTGGCTTTCTTTATATTTGAAGAGTTGCTGCAGGATCATGAAGGCTCCTTTGGGCAAAATAAGTGGTCGAGTACTTGACGGCTTTTAGATTCCCGGTTTAAAGTTGTATCATAATGACGGATTAGTCAATGCGGTGGCCCGGCTTTTCGCAGAGCCCATCCCGGCAGCTTCAATGGCTTTTTATGAATTTATCAACCTTTGCGAATTACTAGAGGCATCAGTACAATTTGAGCGGTAAATACCATGTTTGTCAACCGCTTTTTTGTTGAATACATATGCTCAAGCCCGGATTTCTCACCAGCCGAGGTTGCCGTGGATGCGAGGCGCGAAGCAAGGCGCTATAGTAGTCTATGCACCTTGCTTCGGCAACGCTGCAGGCACGGTAAGATCGGCTGGCCTTTGGTGAACATTGTGTATGATTTTTACATGAAGGAATAGTGCTTGAACATATTGGAATTTCATTAAAATTGTGAAAATTGGCACAATGTTCATGAGAAATCCGGGCTAGGCGGCATTGCGGAACTTTTAAGGGAGATTATGGAAACTACACGAAAAATCATGGTTGGAATTGGAGAGATTCTTTGGGATATGCTGCCCCAGGGGCGGCAGATGGGAGGCGCACCGGCTAATTTCGCCTGTCATGCGACGCAACTTGGTAACCAGGGTGTGGTGGTCAGTTCAGTCGGCCGGGATGATGATGGTGTGGAAATCCTGGAACTTCTGCGGCGAAAAAAAGTAGAGCATCGCATAACCATCGACGAGAAATATCCCACCGGAGTTGTCTCCATTACAGTGGATGAGCAGGGTGTGGCGGATTATACCATTCACGAAAATGTTGCCTGGGACCATATCGAGATCGATGCGAGTCACCTCGATCTCGCCGGGCGCGCCGATGTGGTATGCTATGGCACTCTGGCACTGCGGCAGAATGGCTCTGCCGAGGCAATATGGGATTTTCTTGGTCGGACATCGGACAGTTGTATCCGGCTGTTTGATATCAATCTCCGTCAGCAATATTACAACAAGGATATGGTTCTCAAACTGCTGCAGGCCTCCACCGTTCTGAAGCTCAACGGTGACGAGCTGCTGGTGCTGCGCGACTTTCTTCGACAGAAAAGCGGGGAAGAAAAAGATTTTCTGCACTATCTCTGTGATACTTTCGGACTTGATATGGTGATTTTAACCAGAGGCGGTGAGGGCAGCAGGATTTTTTCTCCCATTCGAGGCGATTCGGTTTTACCGGGGGAATCCATCAAGGTGGTTGATACCGTTGGTGCCGGAGACTCTTTTTCCGCCGCCGTAGCCACCGGTCTCCTGCTCGGGTATCCTCTTGAGATGACACACCGGCTCGCTGCCAGGGTGGCCTCTTTTGTCTGCGGCCATTCGGGAGCGACACCGGAGCTGCCACCATTGCAGGAACTGCTTAAAGACCTTTGAAAAAATGCAGTAAAGAAGGCCGATCTGAGAGATCGCCTAGGTCGATACTGTACGGTATTGTGACTGGAAGATGCCGTACTGATCCGGTATAGCTTTGCTGTCGCCATATCTGTCGGCCATGGTTCGATAGGAATGCCGGTGTTGTTTCTGTTTTGGTCTCAAAACGACAAATATGTCGACACTCCCACCATAATGTCCTTTCTGCAGTTGCTCGACTGCTTTTCTTGATGGACTCGTAAAAAGCTCGATCTATGTCGTTGTAGATCTGAAGCGGCGATTCGCCGTACCATATGTACTGCCGAATCGCCGCTTCAGGTACTACGCCTAGTATATCAAGCTTTTTCCTGAGCCCATCTCGGCACCTTCAATGACTTTTTACGAGATTATCTTTCTTGTGCTGCCCTTGCGACAAGGGAGCGAAAGAAAAAACATAACCTCCTGAACTTTAATAGAAAATGAACCTTTCTCTCAGCCGGCATAAAGCTTGCAAACCCAGGATGTAAGAAAGCCGGGCTACAACCATCACATTATCGAGAGAGGGAAAATTGCTATGAAAGAAACGTGGGAAAAAATATTAGAATATGCCTCCATGCCGGTACACGGTACCTTATCACGCAAGTTGCGCAAGGGGGTTTCTCTTCAAGTGAACGAGGGCAGGGTCTTTGCGAAGGCCGTCGTATTTCTCGGTGAATCCTTTGTCCGTATAACGGAAGAAGAAGGCGGGACGGTCAGCAACAGCTATTTCGACTGGGCTGCCATCCAGACCATCAGGACCATCGGGGCAAAAGAAGGCCAGGGAGAATAAAACCCAGTGCCGGAAAGTGCTGAAACAACAGGAGCAGGAGAAACAAGGTGACAAACAGCAGCATGACCGCGACGACGGCCGTTCCCCATCGTCCCTTAGGAATGGTGAAAGAGATTCTGGAAAGCCTCGGTATGGATATTTCCTACGCCTATGACGATCTTATTTTTATAGATCATAATCAGTTTCTTCTCCAGTTCGGTGAGACTGCCACAGACCTGCTGTTTTTTAGAAACAGCAGAATCATGCCGGATGAGGCTCAGGTGCAGTTTGCTGTACTGCAGTCTGCCGCCATGGTGCGAGGATTCCAACTGCTCGATCAGGGCAGCTTCAGTTTCACAGCGGAGGACAATGATACAATATCGCTACAGTTTTTTTAAGAAAGTGGGTACGCCCTGAAAATACCATGGTTGCGGTTTTGGGATTCCAGGGACAGGATTTTGATTTCCACCTAAAAAAACAGGTAGAGCCGACCCAATATGACGATTACAAAGGTACAACTTTATTCATTCTCTTCATGGATGGGCAAAAGGGTCTTGTGGAACTCCTGAGGTGTATTGGTAACGCCGTTCCGGCAGGACTCTCCTGGCTGGGCCGGCAGGGTACCCGCGCCATAGCGGCCATAGTGATTGTAGGTATTGCCTTTCCATGGGTCGGCGAACATCTTAAAGCCTATGTAGGCGAGGCTATTTTTGTGCTGTTGTCCATCGCCTTTATGCGGGTCAATATGACATCGGCCAGGGCCTGCCTGCGGCGTCCCGAACTGGTGCTGGCTGCAACGGCATGGACTGCTCCGGTTCCACTTACCGCACCGCTTTTTGCCTCTATTTTGCTCTTGCTCAGTTTCCGATCTTTCTGGCACCCGGTCTTCTCCAATCTCTGACAAAAAAGATACTTGAACGGTAAAAACTCTGTTCGGGTCCGGTTACCGGTGAAATTCCCAACCCTCATTACTCTTCAATGATATCTTTGGGGATATTGACCGCCAGGACGGGTTGAGGAGCATGGCGCATTACCTTGCGTGTTGTACTGCCGATTATCACCTCACCCATCAAGGTGTGCTTCTGCGTTCCCATGACTATCAGGTCCGCAGCGTAGTCTTTGGCAATTTTAAGGATAACATCATGGGGATAGCCTTCTACCACGTGGATAAATTCCACAGCATTCTCACAGGAGGTTGCGCCGTCGCATTCCCGGGCACAGAGTTCCTCCAGTCTGACCTTGAGTCGAGCTTTGACATTTTCCTGGGCCTTTGTATGCATCTCTTCCGATTTTTCATGAGAAATATAGTGATCCAGCAGACTCTTGCCGAAGGTGGTAAGCGGTTCCATGGCATGGATGGCGATAATTTTTGCCTGATGCTGACGGGCCTGGGCCAATGCATGGCGAAAGACATGCGCAGCACCGGGTTCTAGATCAGTGGTATAGAGGATTTTTTCAATTTTGGGCAACATGTCTTTTCTCCTTGATGGTTGCGCCGAAACCATCCTGTTCCCCTGCAGATAAAAAGAGCAAGAGTCTTCAGGGAAATGGTGGTGTTTCAGCTTGTCTGAATTTTTCTGTGAAAACCAGTACTCATACCGACTTATAGAAAAAGTTAGACACGGTCCGTTTTCTGTCAAGCATCCGGAAGGAGAGAGAATATAAAAATATATCAGAAGTTGATGGCCGGCAGAGAGAGATAGAATGGGAAAAAAGGTGGGTTGACGCGGAATATCTTGAAAAAACCTGATAAAGAAATACTTTTTAATACAGTTATGCAGGGTAGAGTTAGAAATGCTGTCTGGGATGTCCTTCTTCAGGATGAGCCGGAGTGACAAAGATTCTCCTGACCGAGATGGTTGGTTCGGTCGATCCGCACATTCTCGCAAGGAGGAGCATGTATCTGCAAGGAACCTCTTTGCAAAAGGAGTTTATTATGCCCCGAACAGAGATTGCGGTTACTCAAACGATTGAGCGTTTATCTATTCTTGATGAAAATGGTACATTGGATACGGACCTCGAGCCGGATATTCCCAGGGAAAAGTTACTGACTCTCTATCGAGCCATGCTGCTCGGCAGGCGTTTTGATGAGCGCATGCTCCATTTGCAGCGTCAGGGAAGAATCGGAACCTTTCCGCCCATAAAAGGCCAGGAGGCAGCTCAGATCGGGGCCGTTTTTCTCCTTCGCGACAGTGACTGGCTGGTGCCCGCCTTTCGCGAAACCGCAGCGGAAATTCTACGCGGACGATCCCTTGAGAGTGTCATTCTCTATTATAACGGCTATAATGAAGGAACCAGAATTCCACAAGAACAACGTGATCTGCCCATGGCGATTCCGGTGGCCTCCCAGATTCTGCATGCCGTTGGCCTGGGGTATGCTGCCGGGTATCGACAGACGGACGAGGTCGTGATGTCTTTTTTTGGCGATGGCGCCACCTCGGAAGGCGATTTCCATGAAGCCCTCAATTGTGCCGCGGTTTATCAGGCTCCGGTGGTTTTTATCTGCCAGAACAACCAGTGGGCCATCTCCATTCCCGTGAAAAAACAGACCCATACTGAAACCATTGCTGAAAAGGCACTGGCCTATAATATGCCGGGTATTCAGGTGGATGGAAATGATATTCTGGCGGTGTATGTCGCGGTGCAAGAAGCGGTGCACAGGGCCAGAAATGGAGGCGGCCCCACCCTGGTTGAATGTGTGACCTATCGGGTGTTGATGCATACCACTGCCGACGATCCCAGCCGATACAGGGACGAAAAGGAGGTCGAACAATGGCGGAAAAAAGACCCATTACCACGGTTTGCTCAATATATTTGTAGCAAAGGGGTGGCGGATGAGGTCGTGTTGCGGAATATGGAAGAAGATGTCCAAAAGGAGATCCAGGCGGCCATAGATTCCGTGGAGAAGGAGATGAAAAAAATCGGGGCGCCCGGAGATATGTTCAACCATCTCTATGCCGAATTGTCGCCCCGTCTCAAAATGCAGCAGGAGGAAGTCAAGCGGCGTATAAGCCTCGAAGACGAGGAGGTTGACCATGGCTAAAATGACAATGGTACAGGCTTTGAATCTGGCGCTGCGAGAGGCGATGGCAGGCGATGATGCGGTAGTTCTGCTCGGTGAAGATGTCGGTCCCGACGGCGGTGTCTTCAGGGTGAGTGACGGTTTAATCGATACCTTCGGCGAGCAGAGGGTCATTGATACGCCATTGGCAGAATCGGCCATCATAGGGATGGCCATCGGTATGGCGGTGTATGGGCTCAAGCCGGTATGTGAGATCCAGTTCTCCGGTTTTGCCTATCAGAGTTTTCATCAGATGGAAAACCATGCCGCCAGGATGCGCTGGCGGTCCCAGGGCAGACTGACGGTACCCATGGTGATGCGCGCCCCCTATGGTGGCGGTGTTCGTGCCCTGGAGCATCATGCGGAGAGCAGAGAGGCCTATTGGGCCCATACCCCGGGACTGAAAATGGTGATTCCTTCCGGGCCGCGCAATGCCAGGGCGTTGCTCCTCGGCGCCATACGGGATTCTGATCCTGTCGTTTTTTACGAGTCAAAAGCTCTTTATCGAGCCTTTCGCGAGGAAGTACCCGAGAAGGAGGAGGTGATGCCTATCGGGGTATCCCAGCTGGTCAGAGAAGGGGATGACTTGACTATGATAGCCTATGGCGCCATGCTGCAGCCGACTCTTGAAGCTGCCGCGCAACTGGAGCAGGAGGGAATAGCGGTGGAGGTGATTGATCTGCTCACCATTTCTCCACTGGACGACAGTCTGATGCTGAAAAGTGTTGAGAAAACCGGACGAGCCGTGGTGGTCCATGAGGCTCCGGGCAGCTTCGGGCCTGGTGCTGAAATTGTTACACGTCTACTGGAGGGAGCCTTTTATTATCTTGAAGCCCCAGTAAAGCGGGTAACCGGTTATGATATCATTATCCCATATTTCAGCAGGGAAAAATTCTATATTCCTGACGTTGCACGTATTGTCGATGCAGCTCGATCAATCCTCAGGGCATAAGAACAACAGGAGCAGGTATGATAAAATCGTTTCGTTTGCCTGATTTAGGCGAAGGAGTTCATGAGGCGGAGATACTCGCCATCCCTCTGCGGACCGGTCAACGTGTGAAGGAAGGTGATACGATTCTCGAGGTGGAAACCGATAAAGCTGCCGTGGAGATTCCCTCTCCCTGGAGTGGAACGGTTGTCGAAATCAAGGTCGGCGTCGGTGATACGGTCAAGGTCGGCGATATTCTCATTACTTTTGAGGTTTCCGCTGAAGCGGAAGTGACCGTACAACCTGCCCTGCCGGAAAAGGAAGATAGAACAGAGCCGCCCGAGCAGGCTGGTGGCCGGAAACGTCCCGTGCCGGCCGCTCCGTCCACCAGAAGGCTTGCCGGAGAGCTTGGCGTTGATCTGCACCAGGTGCATCCCACAGGTGCCAATGGTCTGGTTACCGCCGCCGATGTGCGCAGCTTTGCCGAGAACCGGTCATCACAAGATGTAACCACAATGCAAGCGCGGCAGGATGAAGACGGGAAATCGAAAAAGGAAGCTGGAGGAGAAGAGTTGCCCGACTTCAGCCGCTGGGGAGAAATAGAAAAGCTGCCGTTTCGCTCCATCCGGCGGGCCACGGCGAACCGCATGACGACATCATGGAGCAGGATACCACATGTGAACTGTCAGGATGTGGCTGATATCACCAGGCTGGAAGAGTTTCGGCAGCGCCACAAGGAAGAAATCGAGGCTGTCGGCGGCAGGCTTACCATGACCGTATTTGCCCTTAAGGCGGTTGCCGGCGCCTTGAAAAGCTATCCCCAGTTCAATGCCAGTTTGGATCTGGATGAAGGTCAAATTATCATAAAAAAATATTACCATATCGGCGTTGCAGTTGATACCGAGCATGGTTTGATGGTTCCTGTCATCAGGGATGTTGATCGCAAAAGCATTAAAGAGCTCTCCATTGAACTAGAGCAGGCAATCAGCAGGGCCAGAGAGCGTACCGGCAGCCGGGAGGAAATGGCGGGCGGCACCTTTACCGTTACCAACGCCGGAGCCGTTGGCGGGGGGTATTTTTCCGCCATCATCAACTATCCCGAGGTCGCTATTCTCGGTCTGGGACAGGGCCGGATGCAGCCCACCGTGGTTACCAAAAGTCATGGCAGACATGAAATCGTAGCCCGTTGTATCATGCCCGTGGTGCTCTGTTTTGATCACCGTGTTGCAGACGGTGCGGACGCTATACGGTTTCAGCGACTTGTCATCGAAGCGCTGGAGGATCCTGACGAGCTGTTTATTACGATGACCTGAAAGGATGGAGAGAGCTGAGAGGAGGATGGCATGGTAATGGGTGATATGAACATGAAGGTCGATTTGCTGGTTATCGGTGCCGGTCCGGGCGGCTATGCGGCGGCTTTCCGCGGGGCCGATCTCGGTCTGGATGTCGCTCTGGTCGATCCGCGTGCTCGTCCCGGCGGTGTCTGTCTGTATGAAGGTTGTATCCCGTCTAAAACCTATCTTCATCTTGCCGAATGCATCGCCGAAGCTGAAAAAGTTTCGCAAATGGGCGTTTATTTTCAGCCTCCGCAGATCAAGCTGGAAGAGATCCGGGCCTGGAAGGAGCAGGTTGTAAATACCATGGCCGACGGCCTTGTCCGCCTCACGGAAAAAAGGGGCGTACAGCTGATCTCGGCAACAGCCGTTTTTCAGAACTCCACTACGGTTCGCCTGGAAGGAGCGGACATCAGCGGTATCGTTTTTAAAAAGTGCATCATCGCAAGCGGTTCGCAACCTGCTTTGCTCCCCGGTTGTAAAGTTGTGCCCGAGGGCAGGATAATGAGCTCGACCGAGGCGTTGACTCTGCCGGATATTCCTGCTGGTCTGCTGGTCATCGGCGGCGGCTATGTCGGTCTTGAGATAGGAAGCATCTATGCTGCTTTGGGCAGCCGGGTGCATCTGGTGGAGCAACAGTCCAGACTGATGAGTGGGGTCGATCATGATCTGGTCGCACCGCTGCAGCAGAAGTTGAACGCTTTGTTCGAAAGAATTGATTTACAGACTGCCATCCTTAATCTGCAAGAGCGGGATGAAGATGTTGTGGTGCAGCTTGAGAAAAACGGTACCCGGGAGACACTTCAGTTCGACAGGGTACTGGTTGCCGTGGGCAGAAAGCCGTCATCGGCTCATCTCGGCCTGGAGAAGACCAGCGTTTCCATAAATGATGCAGGGTATATCACAACCGACAATCGATGTCAAACCACGGATCCGCTGATATTTGCGGTCGGGGATGTTTGTGGCAACAGCATGCTGGCCCATACCGCCATACGCCAGGGGCGAGTCGCGGCAGAAGCGGCTGCGGGCAGGCCGACAACCTATGATGTTCGCGCCGTACCCGCTGTTGTCTATACCGACCCGCAGATAGCCTGGTGCGGTCTGACGGAGGAACAGGCCAAAGCGGATAAGCGGGATGTCTCTGTGCAGAGATTTTCATGGAAATACTCCGGCAGAGCCCAGTCCATTGGCGAAACTGAAGGGATGACGAAGATTCTGGCCGATCCTCTGAGCGGGCGCATTGTCGGGGTTGGCATCAGCGGACCGGGAGCGGAAGGACTGATCAGCGAAGCCGTCCTGGCCATGGAAATGGGAGCGGTCGCTGAAGATCTGGCTTTGACTCTTCACCCCCATCCAACGTTATCGGAAACTTTAGGAGAAGCCGCGGAGATGTTTCTGGGGAGCCCGACACATCTGCTCGGCAAAAAGATGTCTATCGAAAAGTCTACGTAATGTGTGTCGCCGGAGTAAAGCCGACGACATCAGGGAAACGGTATTAACGGATTTCTTCCGGTCTGCAGAGATTTTCGGGGGTGAGAGAAACGCTGCCGCAGGTCTCACAGGTGTATTTCATGGCAGGAAGTTTGCTTTCGCAGATCCATTCTTCCGGGATGCCGCAGAAATTTGCCTCCGGTTCATCAACTACTTCATTGCACAGGTCGTGTGCCTTTTCAGATTTTGCCCCACAGTTCCTGCATGTATATGACATCGTGATTCTCCTTGATCTCGGAGGAAAAACTTCCTCATCTAACTCTCCTGCAAAACACAGCAGGCGTGTTGCTTTCTCGTGGATAAACCCCTAGGCAATCTCGGGAGTTTCCTTAAAGCTAAGTGCCGTCAGTCACGCTGTCAA
>CAYUPL010000057.1:0-20925 GCA_964446655.1 uncultured Desulfopila sp. | reverse complement strand
CGCACGCGAAGGCTACCGTCCGGTTCCCTTACTACTTCCTGAACACGGCAGCGAATCAGCTTGACACCATGTTCATCGACGGCATTTTCTTTATATTGTTGAAAACCTTTGCCGAAAGTGCGCATGTCCATATAAAAAATGGTGGTCTCTACATCCGGTCCTCCCTTTTCCTTGGCCAGGACAGCTTCCTTGAGCGCGAACATACAACATACTGAGGAACAGTAATCTCTGTTCTGTCGCCTGTTACGGGAGCCCATGCACTGGATCCAGGCGATCTTTTTGGCGACTTTACCGTCGGAAGGACGTGTAATAGTGCCGTTATCATAGGTTCCGGTACCACTCAACATACGCTCAAAGGCAAGGGATGAAACCACATCCGGTGAGACGGCGTAGGATTTCGCATCTTCAAATTCTCTGGTGTTATACAGCTTGACACCGGAGGCGAGGACGATGGAGTGTACTTCCCGTGTCTCCAATTCATCCTGCGCTTTAAGATTGATGGCGCCTGTGCCGCAGACATTGACGCACTCACCACATTCGGTACATGAGTATTTGTCGATGAGAAGCAACTGCGGTACATTATGAGGGATTGCCCGGTAAATTGCCTTTCGTTTGGTCAAGCGATGGTTAAACTCGTCGTCAACCTCAACCGGGCAGATATCAATACAATTTCCCATCTCGTTACAGAGATTTGGGTCGACGTATCGCGCTTTTTTCTTCAGTTCAACGCTATATTTCCCTGCATCACCCGAGACACTGACCACCTCGGTAAAAGGCATTATCTCGATGTTCTCGTGATACAGGCTTTTTCGCATACAGTATTCCGAAGAATACTCCCGTCCTACCATGGGCAGCATCCGACACATTCCGCAGTGGTCGGTGGGAAACTGGTAGTCAAGTTTAGCCAGGATTCCACCAACCTGAGTCGAGGAGTCCGTCAGTAAAACCTTATATCCTGTTTCCGCCAGTTCAATGGCTGCTTTTATTCCAGAGATTCCGGCTCCGGCCACGAGGACAGTGCCTGTCGGCTTCTTTTCTGCCATAATATCTCTCCTATTTAACCTGGCCTGTTACTTCCATGAGTTCGTCGCTGTCAAAAACGGTCAACGGCTGTGGTTCGTCAACGGACCTGCCGGCCAGATATTCGAAGCGTGCCTGTGCTTTTTCCGCTGAAGTTCTGAAGATCGGCATAAGGTCGATATCGTTGGGACATGCAGAAGTGCACTGTCCGCAACCGACACAGAAGGCAGCAATATGGGTAATACGGGTCAGATGATAAAAAGTTGTATCTACAGGCATCTTCAGCATGCCTTTATTGCTGGCCCAGCCGATGAACTGCTCACCTTTATGGCGGAAGGTATCGGTGACGAAAACGCATTCTTTGCAATAACAGACCGGGCAGGCTACCCTGCAGTTATAACAGTTGATGCAGGCCGCCAGTTTTTCCTCGAGGGCGTCGAAGGTGCCGGTATTTTCGCGATAAGCGGCGAAGGCTTCATTGCGGGCCGCGGTTCTTGCGGCAGCAACCTTCTTCACTGCTTCGTCGCGCCCGGCAGGGGCGTCAACGAATTTACCACCGGCTTTGGCGAGCGCCTCTTCACCTTTTTCCGTGACAGCTTCGAGAAACAGTGTTCCTGAGCCGGCGCCAATGACAGCCAGTCTGATATCGACATTATTCGCTGCGGGATACTCACATATCTTGCAGGCGCTTGCTACGTCAAAATCGGCTGTTTCCGTCTTGCCGTTCAAACCGTTTTCAAGAAAAGTTTCCGAGGTACCGCCATCTGCACGATATTTGAGATAATCGATGTTTTCGTACCTGCCCAGACAATCCATGCCGATCAGCAGAACATCTTCCAGTTTGGCCTGCTTCAGTTTGACAAGTTCGACCAGGGCGCGCATTTCGCAGGATCGAAGTATCATCGCGATTTTTTTACCCGACGGGGTCGCAGTCAGCGAAGAAGCGATCTTGGCGCTGTTCACAGGCATAACCGGCGCGAAGGGATCGATCTCTTTGAGATGGTCCTTGGAGGTGATCAGTGTCTGCATTACACCTTTTTTGGGCTGAGTCGTGGGCGCCAGCAAAGCATCCACTGCGCCATTTTCCAACAGACCTGAGAAGAGCTCAGATAACTGTGTATTGAGTTCACCTTTGTTAAAAGGCAATTTGATAAATTTAGCCATTATTGCATCTCCATTTCTCAAACGACCATCGTTTTGGTCTTATTCAGGGGGCTGGGTCCAAGTTCCTTCAGCTTCTGTGTCATTTCCTCTGCTACTTCCTTGAGCATCGTTCCTTCACTGGCAGCAATCCAGCGGAGCCAGAGACGTTCCGGACCGATCCCATACTGGTCGAGCAGCTCGGTAAGAAGAGCAACTCTACGCCTGGCTTTAAGGTTGCCGTTGATGTAATGACAGTCGCCGGGCCAGCAACCGCCAATCAGAACACCATCAGCACCGTTGAGAAATGATTTGATGACGTACTTCGGGTCGACCATACCACTGCACATAACACGGATGATCTTTATATTGGGCGGGTAGGAAAGACGCGAAGTACCTGCCAGATCCGCCGCTGTGAATGTGCACCAGTTACAAAAAAAGGCTACTATTTTCGGTTCAAACTCACTCATCTTTGGCTCCTTCTAATAGGTTAAAATTCCATCTATTTCGGCAAATATCTGTTTATCGGTAAAATGTCGAACCTTGGGTGCTCCACTGGGACAACCGCCGGAACAACTGCCGCATCCTTTACATACAGCTGAGTTGACTTCGCTGATCTTGAGGAAGTCATTGAACTCTATAGCGCCATACGGACAGAGGCCGATGCAGAGCTGGCAGCCGACGCAGATGTCGGGGTCGATTCCGGAGATCATCGGTGGTACTTCAACCTCTCCTGCAGAGGAGAGTGCCATACACTCTCCAGCAGCACCTTTGGCCTGGGCGACGGTATCCGGGATATCCTTGGGACCTTGACAGGCGCCCGCGAGGAATACACCGCTTGACGGAGTGGATACCGGTGCAAGCTTGGGGTGTTCTTCCTGGAAAAAACCATCCTGCCCTATACCTATACCGAAGGTCCGCATAACCTTTTCAGCGTTGGGGCGGGCCTCCATGGCGGTACAGAGAATGGCCATTTCGACATCGATTTCGACAATTCTGCCGGAAAGGGTGTCTTCGGCCTTGACCGTCAGAATACCGTTTTCTTTCTCGGTGATGGAGCCGGCTTTACCGCGGATCATGCGGACGCCTTCTTCCTGCACCTTCTTGTAAAACTCCTCGTAGCCCTTGCCGAAGCAGCGCATGTCGATGTAGAAATTATAAATTTCCGTATCATGGCCGCACTTGTCTTTGAGAAGATGAGCATATTTCAGAGCATACATGCAGCAGGTTCTGGAGCAGTACTCATGGTAGTTTTTATCGCGACTGCCGATACAATGTAGAATGGCCACACTTTTCGGCGGATCGGTGAACTTCATTCTGTCGTGCAGATCTCTTTTGAGAAGTTTACCGGAAGTTGGTCCGGTGGCATTGGAGAGACGTTCGAATTCAAGGTTGGTGAAGACATTGGTATACTTACCGTAGCCGTACTGGGTCATCGGTGTGGGATCCATGGGATCGAAACCGGTGGCGACGATGATCGATCCAACCTCTATGACCTTTTTCTGATCGCTGTCCTCGTGATCGATAGCCTGGGCCTTGCATTGGTCGACACAAAGCTTACATTCGCAGCAACCACCGCAGTCGACGCACCGGGATGCCTCCGTCATGGCCTGGCTTTCACTGAATCCAAGTTCAATTTCTTTATAATTGTTCAGACGCTCGACCACAGGGAGTTCTGCCATGTGAGCACGTTCCATTTTGACGACTTTTTCAGGAATAGCCTGCCAGTCGGTCCCCGTGGGACGCTTCTGCCTGTTCTCGAAGAGCTCTTCGCCCTTGAGATATTTGGTAATGGAGATGGCGGCCTCCTGGCCGGCACCGATGGCTTCGACGGCAACGGAGGGACCGGTATAGACGTCACCACCGGCGAAGATACCCGGCCTGCCTGTATGGTAGGTGATGGGGTCGGCGTCAATGGTTCCCCATCGGGTCAATTCTACTCCTTCCGTGCCGCTTAAGAAGTCGCTGTTGACCTGCTGGCCGATGGCGGGAATGACCATATCACAGACTATGTCATATTCCGAACCTTCGATGGGTACCGGTCGTCTTCTGCCGGAATCATCCGGTTCACCAAGTTCCATCTTGATGCACTTGATACCTACGACCCGACCTCCATCGGACAGTACCTCAATGGGGTTCTGCAGAATCTCGATTTTGATACCTTCTTCCTCAGCCGCCTTTATTTCGGCAAGCACAGCGGGCATTTCCGTCCTGCTGCGGCGATAGACCATAGTGACTTCTTTGGCGCCCTGGCGAAGAGCTTCGCGAGCCGCATCAATGGCAACGTCACCGCCACCAACGACTACGATTTTCTCTCCGGTTGTCACCTTCTGTTTACGATTGAGAAGGGTAAGATAATCGATACCATGAATGACGCCCTCGGCATCTTCATTCTTAATATTCATCTTTCTGCTCTTGTGTGCTCCGGCAGCGATATAAACGGCTTTAAAACCTTCGGCAAGAAGACTTTCCAGCGTCCGTTCCCGGCCGATGGCGGTTTCAAGCTCAATGGTAACTCCCAGCCGTTTTATATAGTCGACTTCGCGGTCAAGAACTTCGGGCGGCAATCGATAATCCGGGATACCATAACGCAACCAGCCGCCGGTATTCGGAGCCTTTTCGAAGATAGTGGGATGATAGCCGTCTTTGGCTAGAAAATAAGCGGCAGTCAGGCCGGCCGGACCGGCGCCGATTATGGCCACTTTTTCACTGGGATCTTTTTTGTCGATCTCGGGAATGGGCATATTGGCCCAGTCGGCCTGGTCGGCGGCAAAGCGCTTCAGTGAACAGATAGCCAGCGGGTTATCCACTTCCTTGCGACGGCATTCCGTTTCGCAGGGAGCGGGACAGATACGGCCAAGGGAGCCGGGCAGGGGCATTTTTTCCATGATGAGGTCGAGTGCCTCTTTATGCTTGCCCATTTTAATCAAGGCGACAAAACCCTGGATGTTGATATTGGCCGGGCATCGTTGTACACATGGTCCACGGTCTTTTTTGTCTATAACATAGCGGACCGGCACGGCCTGGGGAAAGGCAATATAGATAGCCTTTCTGGACTTGGTATGGTTGTCCCAGTCATTGGTGTTTTCGACGGGACAGACCTTGGCGCAGTCACCGCAGCCGGTACAGTTCGGTTTGATGTAGCGCGCTTTTTGATTGACGGTAACCTTGAAATTACCGACAAAGCCGTCAACTTCTTCCACCTCGCTATAGGTCATCAGTTCAACATTTTTATGCTGTCCGACAGCCACCATTTTCGGAGTGCCGATACAGGCGGCGCAGTCGAGAGTGGGAAAAGTCTTGTCATACTGCAGCATGTGCCCGCCGACGGTTGGTTGTGTCTCAACCAGATAGGCGGTATTGCCTGAGCTGGCAATGTCGAGCGAGGCTTGCATGCCGGCAATACCACCGCCGACCACCAGGGTGTTGGGGTTAACTGGAAACGTCTTAGGAAAGAGGGCATCCTGAAAGGCCACCCTGGCCAGACCCGCTTTAACAATAGTGATGGCCTTTGCGGTGGCTTCATCTTCGTTTTCCGTAACCCATGATCCATGTTCACGAACACAGACCTGATGAAAAGCGTGATAAGGGTTCAAGCCTGCTCGTTCACAGGCTGACCGAAAAGTCTTTTCATGCATCCTGGGGGAGCAGGCTGCTACTACGACACGGGTGAGATTGTTGTCCCGGATTTCTTTCTCGATCAGCTCCTGACCTGGATCGGAACACATGAAGAGATAATCCTTGGAGACCACCACACCAGGGAAAGTACCCGCATATTTGGCCACCTCCTCAACACGTACCCTATAAGCGATATTGATACCGCAGTGGCAGATGAAAAATCCTATACGTTCAGACATGATACTCCTCCTGGTTAGCGCTTGTGGTTTGACCTGATATATATGATGCTTCTACTGATTGGAGAAGAAGCTCTGCCACATCACGGACAGCGATTTTATTTTGGGCGCCAAGTGTTTTAATGGCATCGTTCAACATTCGGATACAGTAGGGACAGGCGGTGGCGATGATTTCCGCACCGGTTGCCATTGCTTCCTGTACCCGCCGGACTCCATGGTTCTCATCCATGGGGAGAATCTTCCAGGCACCGCCGCCGCCGCCGCCGCAACATTGACTGCGTTGTCCGGCGTTCTGCATCTCTATTAATTCCAGACCCGGGATACTGCGCAGGATCCGGCGCGGATGCTCATAAATCTGATTATGTCTGCCGAGGTAACAGGGATCGTGATAGGTTACTTTCTGAGTGAGTTCGGAAAGCGGTGTTAGTTTGCTTGTAGCTATCAACTCGTCGAGCAGTTCGGTATAGTGAAGTGTCTCCGCTTCATTTTCCAGGCCCGGATAATTTTTTCTAAAGGCATTGAGGCAATGAGGGGAGGATGTCAGAAGTTTTTTTACGCCGTTTTCCAGGAAAAGATTTGTGTTTGCCGTGGTCAGGCTTTCGTTGACATCGGCTGCACCGATTTTCTCAGGTTGATCGCCACAGCAGGATTCGGCTGTCCCGAGAGTTCCGTAGGAAACATCACCTATTTCAAGCAGTTTGATCAGAGCGATGCCGCCATTGGACCCGCCTTTCATTTCGCTAGTGTCGTAGGCAGTGGTACAGCAGGTAAACAAACAGTATTCTTTTTCCGGAGTAAAGTGAGGTAGCTGTGGGGTGACGGCCCATTTAGTCTTATCGGCTCGTTTTCCATTCCAGGGGTTACCTTCTTTCTTCAGGCTTTTAATTGGAGCCTCCAGATACTTGGGCAGGTGGCTGCCGTTAATTGTCTGGCGGCGTACGGATTTAATGAGGTCGATGATCCCTATTCCGCGTGGACAATTTTCAACACAGCTGTTACAGGTGACACAGCTCCACGAGGCGTCGTCGACATTGGTATTGGTTGCTTTATTGAGTGAAAGATTGCGAAGAACAAGGCGCGGACTGTAGTTCTTGATCCGAATGGAAGGACAGACACTTGTGCAGGTACCGCATTGCATGCAGGTTTTGAAGGTGTCGCTGATTTCATCTTCCATTTCTGTAAGATCGACTTGAGAAGCTTTCTGGGCTTTTTGTTTGATGGTGCTGAGAAAGATAGCAAGTGGTCGGTACATCAGGTGGGAGAGCTTGCCGAAGGGAAGCATGATCATCAACATACCGACACAGATACCGACGTGGATGGTATATATGGTATATGTAGTAAGCGGTAGTCCGCCAAGCCTGGCAAAATGAACAAGGATACCCGTAAAGGCAATGGCAAAAATCAGGATCAGGAAAAACAGATCAGTAAAATCAGAGTACCTGTGCAGGTTTTCATCTTTTTTGACCAGGCGGCCATACAGCATGCTGCCCGAACCCACCATCAAGGCAACTGTGGCATAATAGCCGACAATGCGGGTTGGATGCCAGAAGGGATGAACAATGTCGGTCTGGAAAGACTCCAGGAAGATCATTACCAGCACTTCCATGGCAACCCAGCCTGAAAAGAGGAAAAAGTGTCTGGCCCAGGCACTGGACGGACCAGTACCACATTTACGCCATTTTTTCTGGGTGAAATAGTTAATCACAAAGACCGGTGCCTGGGTAATATACAGCTTCAACGGCACCTTGGTACCCTGCATGATTTTGAAATACATATTGACGGCGTTTGAGCCAAGCAGACCGAGGACTATCAGAATCATGATCTGGTCGCCAATATGCACATTATGTACAGGGGCAAAGGAGTTGAGCGCCACGTAATCGGTAATGACCGGCCCACGGAAGATGATAAGCAGGGCCATGACAAACAGCGCAATACCGGCAAAGGCTGTAACTTCCCATTTCGGGCTGGAGTAAAATAACCTGGCAAGCCCGGTCCAATCATACTGTGTCATCAGCCAGCGGCGAGTCGCCATCATGGTTTCAGCTGGTTCGGCGCCGCGGGGACAATCGGTGTTGCAGTCGCCGCAGTAGTAGCAGAGCCAGGGTTCCGGAGATTCAAGAACTTTGTCTTTCAGGCCCAGCTGAAGATAGCGGTAAATTTTGCGAGGAAAGGTGTTTTCACCCGTTGACAGAGGACACGCTGCCGAACAGTTTCCACACTGCATGCAGGTTTCCATGTCCTTCGCACCCAACCTCTCGATTTCGCCATAAAGATTCGGACTGATACTATAATTCTTCAAAACGTTCTCCCTTCTGTACCAGTAGGTGGGTTGATGAAAGGATGCGGCCGCTTGAGACCATCTCGAGGGCATTCCTTATCACATGTATGAAGCTTGTACCGGACAAAATGTTTATGTGCATATGGACAGTATAAGGTGTGCCTGAATTTTGCCCGAAAGCAGTACTACGGTGTAGTATATTTTGCATATGCATGTATAAATCTCGCAGCATGATTATAATAAGCGAGGAAGAATTGCAAGAATAAAGGGGGAATTTTTCCCGATTTACTCTTTCCGTAAATCCCCGATCAATCGTGTTTGTGCGCGTTGTGCAAAATAACAGGCCACTTCTGTTGTCGTACCGGCACATCAGTGCAATATGTGCTTTCTGTTTGCCCCCGAAGCAGAAAGATATGTCTCTCTGCTTCGGGATCTTCAATGCTTTCGGCTGGTCATCGTTTCAGTGCTTTATCGACAAGATCGGCAACCTTGCCGGCGTACCATGTCCTGAAATTAGGATCTCCCATATGGGTTTGTCTCCACTTGTTTAATGGCGACTCCGGATCATCGCACAAGCTGCCCTTGCCGTTGTCCCACAGTTGGAGACATTCAGTACACTCGCCTTCGGAAAGATCGCACAGAGGGCAGTCGTTTTTCCATGGTGGTTCAGCCTTGGCGACATGTTTGACGTAATAGTGCTTGTCGTGCGCCGGGTGTCTGTAAAGCCAGGTCCACATCTTTTTGAATTCTTGGATTGCTTCTGTCTTAGGCATTTTTTTACCCTCCGAATAGGATTGCAGGTTACTTCTGCTCGAGCTTCAGGCTCAAGCAGAAGAGGAATTGTGTAGCAGCGGTCGATTCCTTACGGGGCCGCTGTTTTGTGATGTTCCGACATACGGCGCTGGTCAGCCGTAGCCGTCTTACAGTATCGCTACAATGTGGTATAAATCTCATATGCACAAAACAAAGGTAAAAAAAGAGCACTCCTTGAATTGCCACAATGTGGTATATATCGCATATGCACATAAAAAAATCCGAAAAATGTGTCATCTGATTCTACCACAGCGTAGTATAAAGCACATATGCACGTTACTACAATGTGGTAGTCCTACGGAGTGTGTCATTTACTCCTACTTTGTGAGTATCTTATTCGGCCTGAAAAAGCAAGAAAAATCTGTGCAAAAATGACATATAAAATGGCGGATAATGCAAAGAGAAGGAATCTGTTTTGGAGTTACTGCTGGATAAGAAAAATTGTATATGCCTAATAATATATAAAATATATAGAGAAAGCCATGGATGTTTCAGCTCTGTAATGCTTTATCTGAGCGTGAAAATAGGCGTCTTGAAAAATGTTGCCTTTGTACAAATAATCGAAAAATAATTATGTGTGTATGCTTAATAAGACACCTATGGAGTGACTCAAACAAGAGAGAAAGACGGTTGGAAGAGAGAATTTTCAAAAGCATATGCGGATTTTCCGCAAAAGAAGAGAACAAAAAATTATTTCGATTGTATTTTTGCAGCGAAAAAATGGTAAAACTTAGAATATATATCGTAGAATGAAAAAAAGGATGGCTGAACAGGGTCTATAACGTCTAGGTAATGGAGTTGTTTTTTTAAGAGAGGATAGCAAGATGCTGAGAGTCGATCGTCATGTCTGCGTCTGATAGTTCCGTCGGTAAAGAGATGGAGCTGCATCGCCTGGAACTGGTGCAGTTTGCGCTGGACAATGCCGCCGATGCGATCTTCTGGATCAATCAGGAAGGCCGACTCATCTATGTCAATCGGTCTGCGGTTGAGTATCTCGGTTATAGTGAGGAAGAACTGCTGGGCATGCGTATCCAGCAGATTGACCGCAACTATCAAATTGATCTGTGGCAATCTCACTGGCATAGAGTCAAAAAATATAAGAAATTGACGGTGGAATCGTATTATCAGACGAAATCCGGCGAAAGTCTTCCTGTTGAGATTCAGTGCAATCATCTGATCGTTGGGAAAGAACAGTTTCATTGTGCCTTTGCCAGAGATATCACCCAGCGGAAAAAGGCTGAAAAAGTACTTCTGGAGAGTGAACACCGCCTGCGCAAAACCCTCGAAGCAACATCCGATGGCGTCTGGATGAGAAATCTACAGACTGGAGAAGTCTATTACGGGGCCAAATGGGCTACAGCTCTGGGGTATTCCAAAGAAGATCTCCGCGCCGGAAAAATCACATGGGAAACCCTGCTGCACCCGGAAGACCGACCTAAAGCGGTGCAGGCTCTTCGTGACCATCTTACCGGCAAAACGCCGGCCTATGAAGCCGAATTCAGACTGCGAAACAGTTCCAACCAGTGGCAGTGGATTCACGCCAGAGGAAGAGTAATTGAACACAGTCCAACGGGAAAACCTGTACGATTCGTTGGAACTCATACTGATATAACTTCTCGTAAAATGATGGAAGATTCTCTTCTGAAAAGTACGGAAGAGACTAAACTTTTTGCCTATTCCGTAGCTCATGACCTGAAGAATCCAGCTCTTGCTATTCGCGGTTTGGCCGAGAGATTTCGGGCGAAACTGACTGATCTCCCTGATACGAAGAAGCTGGAATATTGCGACCGTATTATTGAATCAGCCGAACAGGTTGTAGAACTGGTGGATACCATTAACACCTTCATTTCTTCCAAAGAGACCAATCCCGTTTTTGAAGAGATACCTCTCAAAGAGGTCGTCCGTTCCAGTAGAGAAGAGTTTGCCGCCCAATTGCAGTATCGATCAATTGTCTGGAGAGAGTTCGCCGAGAATCCGATTGTCAAAATGGATCGTACCGGTATTATCCGTGTTTTGAGAAATCTTGTGGAAAACTCCCTCAAATATGGTGGCCCCCAACTGAGTAAAATAACTATTGGGTACCAGAATACCGCAGGGTATCATGTCATTTCCGTCAGAGACAACGGGGTCGGGATGAATGCAGAGGACAGCGATAGAATCTTTCAGCCTTTTAAAAGACAAAACAGTTCATCGGAACAGAGCGGTTCGGGCCTTGGTCTTGCTATAGTGAAGGCCATTGCTCACAGCCATAAGGGTGAAGTCTGGCTGGAACCCAACACCAAAAGAGGAGTTCAATTTTGTTTTGCCATTGCCAAAAATTTATAGAATCCCTTTATATCAGTGTTCCAGCGACTCTGTATTCGATTGTTGCCTGCAGAATAAAAAAAGTAGAGCATTGGAGAAAAAGAAATGAACGTGATTATGGATCTTTGTGTAGTTCCCATCGGGGTAGGAGTATCTGTTTCAAAATATGTTGTGGCCTGCCATGAGATTTTACGTGAAGAAGGTCTGACGACCACCCTGCATGCCTATGGCACCAACATTGAAGGGGAGTGGGACGAGGTAATGGCAGCTGTAAAAAAATGTCATGAGAAAATTCATGAAATGGGTGCTCCGCGAATAACAACAACAATTAAATTAGGCACAAGAATCGATAGAAAACAGACCATGGCGGACAAGGTGGACAGCGTTGTCAGGCAACAGCAGGGAGAGTGACTTTAAAAATTATCAGACCATAATTGAATCACAACCTCCCCCGACGGAGCAAGCACCAGGGCCGGACAGAGGTCTATGCCCAGAGATTGAGTTTGGGATTTTCCGCAAAACCTCTTAGAATATCACCGCGGGTAACAATGCCGACTAAATTCTCTTTTTCGACAACCGGCATGGCATCTATGTGATAAAATGCCATAACTCTGGCAACTCGACGGATATCGCTGAGAGAGTCCGTAGTGAGAGTCTCCGGCGGCATGATATCGGCAACAAGGAGGTTACGGTTTACATCTATCTGCTCATCGGTGACGACAATGTGTTTTAAAATATCCCGATCTGCTAGAACCCCCTGAACCTTATTGGTCTTCGTGGTGATGACCAGTTGCCTGATGTCGCTGTTTTTCAGCATTGACCAGGCATCATAGAGAGTGATATCCGCACTGATAGTTGAAACAGGGGATGACATGATCTGGTAGATATGCAGCAAAGGTTCTATCAGATTTTCTCTATTGAGTACCTTCTGATAGGCCTGAAGAGCCTGTGCTGTCTGACCATGGGGCAGATGGGTGTGTTCTTCATTCTCTTGCAGAGCGCGAGCAGTTTTACTTCTTTCAACTTTGCGGATCTGCTCAAGAGCTTCCATGGGCCCCTGGAACCGGAGGCCGTCTATGTCGTAAATATAAAACATCCTCTATCATCCCTCTCGTTTGATGTATCATGCCAACAGTGGCCAGGCCGCAAGATGGACCACCGTAATATAGCGCAAGGTTTTACCGATACCAACTAGAACAAAAAACAGGGAAAAGCGCACCTTCATAATTCCGGCAATAAAGGTAAGGGCATCTCCACCGACAGGGAGCCAGGCAAAAAGAAGTGACCAGACTCCGTAGCGCTGGAACCATCGCTGCATTTTCTCCACCTGATGTTGTTTGAAGTAAAACCAGCGACGATCCTGATAGTGAAGCAGGAATCGTCCCATGTACCAGTTTACGGCTGCGCCAAGGGTGTTGCCAAGAGAAGCCACCGCAACCAGCAGCCACCCGGGTTCTCCCTGCCGTGCCAGTGCAAAGAGCACCACTTCGGAATAAAACGGCAGGATGGTTGCCGCCAGAAAAGCTGAAGAAAAAAGAAGGAAATAAGAAAACATGATGCGTTATAATTTTAGCGTCAGCGGGTTGTTGCCTCATTGACCAGCCAGCGGAACAGACGGAGTTGGGCCGGGAGAAACTCTATTTACACAGATGATTTCATATTTTTACCATCGATATTGATACCTTGGGATAGATTTGTTCGAGTAGATCATTGATAAAATGGAGCCGGGCAGTTTATAACAGCAGTATCCTGGGCAAAAAGAACAATATGTACTATGGTCTATCGGTGGAGGTTGTCTGGGCTGGTTGTTCATTTCGGTTGACCACATTATTGAGGTGAATAATGAAAGTACTCCTTACTGTACTGCGAGTAGTGTTTTGGGGCAGCGTTTTTTTTGTTTTTGGCGCCGGTTGTTCGAAAGAGAAAGTGGTTGAAGAGATTGCCGTGGGAAAAAGTGCACCGGATTTTGCTATTAAAGATATGGAAGGCAACATTGTTATTCTGTCGTATTTCGAAGACCAGCCGGTAGTGCTGAGGTTTTTTGAAACAGATTGCAAGTTTTGCCGGGCGGATACGCCAATCATCAATGTATATTTTGAAAAATATAAAGACCGGGGTCTGGAGGTGTTCTATATAGCGGCTAATCACGAAAGTAAGGAGACCGTTTCGAACTTCATAAAAGATCTTGATGTCCCCTTTCCCATTATAATGGATACGGAGGCAAAGATAGCCGACCTCTATAATGTCTTGCTGTACCCTCAAACCATTATGATTGCTCCGGGAAGGAAAATACTGGCAATAGTTCCAGGCGGGGTGGGAGAGGCTGAGTTGGACGAAATGGTTGGACCCTATCTCGAAAATGTACCCGACAGTGCACCGTAGAGGCCGGATACGCAGTACCTGTCGAGAGGAAGGTCGAAAAAGGATTTTTATCCGTATGGTAAGGTGATAAGATCATCGGCTTTTTGGTGCGGGGTATCTTTTGCAGTAATTTCTCATCGACAATGAGGATATTTTTTCATGTTCCGACACAAAGTTATGCTGTCTGATCGGGGGAATGACTGTTGCGGTAAAAGGCTGTATCGTGTTGTTAATGCAGCAAATCCTGCATCTTCGTATTAATTTTTGCCCACCCTTCTTTTTCTCCCTGATCTATTATATAGTCTGTAATGACAGTCTTACAAAACAGTCCTCATGGTGTTTTTGAAGTGGCGGATGTAATGCCGGGATTGCAAGAGGATCGAATGTAAGGTCGTGTGCAGCCCCGAAGCTGCTTTACAGTGGATCGTATCCGTATCCTACGGGGATAATCGCAGCAATACCTGCTCTCTGCGCGTTCTTTTTAGAGAAGATATGTTTCTGTTACAGCAATGGACCTTGCAATGAAATTTTTTCGAAATGGTGATCTCCTGAGCTCCTGTTTTGGCCTATGACGCCGTCATGATTCTTATGGCGGCAATAGAGCGTTGTTGCTGTTTTGTTAGAGATGAAATTCTGGCAGCCCTTTCCACCATGGACCCTTTTGAAGGTGTAAGCGGTGCAATACGATTTGATGAAAATGGTGACCAGCACAGTGTTAGTTCTGCAATTCAAAGAGACCGTCCCGGTTATTGTGAAATCTTTAACACCATGATTTTCTCAATGCACTTTAAGGTGTAACGCAGTCAGTTCATATATGAAAAATAACAGCCTTCACTTCAGAATTAATGTCGTTCTTTTTGTTACAGGCGCCCTTGCCATCCTGTTATTTCTTGTTCTGGTGCGGCCTCTTGAAAAAAGCAGGTATGATGAACAGATCAACAAAATTCATTTATTACTCGAAACCATCTTTAAAGAAGAACGTAACAAATTGGCCGAAGATCTTTTTTCAGGTCAGGATCTTGCCCTGAAGGCAACTCTTGACGAGATCAAGGCGAGAGTCAACGAGATAGAGCGAGTCTGTCTCTACGATAAATCGGGTGATATGCTATTCTGCTCAGGCAATGCGTTTTATCACTTGATTAAACCGGCGGTTGTTTTCGAAGAGACAATGCCTCATTATTATGCTGAAGTAGACATCGGCAGCAGTTCATACTTTCTCTATCTCAACGATATTTCCGCCATCGGTGCAAGAATAGGTTATCTAGCCATTTATTACAATATGACAGGCCTTATCGAGAAAAAGAGCAGGGTGTTTCTCTTGGTTGTTCTGCTGTTTTTGTCCTCCATTGCCATTATAACGATTTTGTTGAACGTTTTTCTTTATAAATCAGTAATACAGCCTCTGTCTGATTTACGAAATGGCATGAGCCGTGTCGAACAAGGTGAGTTCGGCGCAACAGTTGCTCTCTCGTGGATCAAGGAGGTTTGTGAGATTAATGCAGCTTTCAACGATATGTCTGAAAATCTCCTGCAGCAGAAAGAGATGATTAACAGGCATCAGGAAAATCTGGAAGAGCTGGTCAATGAGCGAACCAGGGAGTTGCTGGTCGCCAAAGATATAGCAGAGCGTGCCAACAGGGCGAAAAGTGATTTCCTGGCGAATATGAGCCATGAAATTCGAACACCGATGAATGGAGTTGTCGGTTTAACGACTCTATTAATGGACACCGACCTTGATGAGTTACAGATGCATTATGTTCAAACACTCCGCACCAGTAGTGATTCTTTGTTGCGGATAATTAATGATATTCTGGATTTTTCCAAGATTGAAGCGGGAAAAATGAAACTGGAGATGGTTTCATTCAATCTGCGTCGCCTGCTTGATGATTTCGTTGACATGACCTGCCTGAAAGCTGAGGCCAAAGGATTGGAGTATACCTGTCTTGTGGAGCCGGATGTGCCCTCACTGCTGGTGGGTGACCCCGGAAGACTTCGTCAGGTGCTTTTCAATCTGATCGGGAATGCCATAAAATTTACCAACAAGGGAAAAATCTTTCTTCATGTCAAGGTGGCGGAACAGTTTGCTGGTGCAATCATGTTGCGCGTCGCCGTGTTTGATACCGGCATCGGTATTGCTGATACCCAAAAAGGCCACCTTTTTCAAAGTTTTACTCAGGCAGACAGCTCCATCACGCGCAAATTTGGCGGTACCGGACTAGGTCTTGCTATTTCGAAGGAACTTTGCGCGTTGATGGGAGGAAAAATTGGAGTTCTTTCCGAAGAGGGCAAAGGAGCCGAATTTTTCTTCACGGCGCGATTTTCACTACAGGAAACCGAGGAAGTGTATCCGGAATGGCTCAATGGTGTTCAGAATGTTCGGATCATTGTTCTTGACCCAAATCCTGATGTTTACCTTGTCATACAGAGATACCTGGCCTACTGGGGAGCAAGGGTTGAGGTTGTCTCCACTGCAGCAGCGGTTACAACCGAGCTCCGCCAGGCCGCTCAGATAGATGATCCATATAAATTCGCTTTTATCAGTATGAATCTGACGGAGAAGGATGGTTTTGCCTGTGGCAACGGCATATATGCTGATCCGACAATTCCTCCGCTGCAAATGATTCTCATGCATAATTCAACCTATAGAGACAAAGTAAGAGGCTTTATCAGCATGCGCTTCACTTCTTTTTTACCGAAGCCCATCCGTTACTATGCTCTTCTGGAATGCATGAGCAAGCTTCTGCTTGGCAGAAAGCTGCAGAATGGTCGACTGCAGGAGCGGCTTATTTCGAAACAACTTGGCAGGAAAGCGCGTATTCTCCTTGCAGAAGATAATAATATCAATCAGCAGGTTGTCGTTGCTATTTTACGCAAAATGGGCTACAGCCAAGTTGATGTGGTCGGTAGCGGCAGAGACGCCATCGCAGCCCTGAACAGTAAATCCTATCATCTTGTGCTGATGGATGTCCAGATGCCGGAACTTGACGGAATAGAGGCCACCAAAAGAATTCGCAGGCACCATGCAGCAATCAAAAATGCCGAAATACCAATAATAGCTTTGACTGCCCATGCGATGGATGGCGACAAGGAAAGGTGTTTGGCCGCAGGAATGAACGATTATGTCTCTAAGCCTGTTTCCCCTGATTGTCTAGGGACTATAATGGAAAAATATTTACATTTTGCAGAAGAGAGCAAAGAAGCCTCGAAAACGAAACAGTCTAAAATCGAAATTCAGCCTGACAACACAGAAGGATTGCCTGGTTTTCATGCAGCAGAGCTTGAGCGTCGTGTTCTTGGAGACCGGTCATTAGCGAAAACAATTGTTGGAGAATTTGTTAAGGATATGGCGCAACAGCTTGAATATCTGCAATCCTGTATTGCATCACAGGATGAAGATGCTGTCCGCAGGCAGGTCCATAAGATGAAAGGCGCCGTCGCCAATGTAGGTGCCCTGCAGATGCGACAGCTTCTACTGGAGATGGAGGAATCCCTTGCCAACCAAAAAATGACGGACGAGTTTTATCAATATGGCAATACTCTGGAGGAGCATTTCAAGTCTGTTGCAACCGCTATAGCTCAATATATTGCTACTCCCTGAAGGTTTCGCAGCCATTTTCACCCTGCCATGAACCTGCCTGGCCACGGTGGCCCATGGCCGGCGGTATGGAAAGCTTGCGGTAATGTGACTAACAGCTTAGTCCGGGTTTCTCACCAGCCGAGGTTGCCATGTCCATGAACCCGACAGGTCCTGGTAGTGCTGGTAGCTGTGGTTACTGCATGGCAAAGACAGTCATACCTTTTTCGATGTCTGCCTGGCTCGAATCTATGGAACAGTAGGCGATCTTTTCTTTTACCGAGGTCACACTCAGCGTGCCTATCTGTGTCATGTCACGGTCGAGAACCTCACCGGTATCCGGATCGACCAGCTCTTCAATGCTGCCTACGGAAAATCTGGTGCCGACCTGGACGCCGTCACGGCTGCCGCGGTTGACCACAATCCTGCCGTCTTTGGCGAGAATGACGCTTCCTTCCCAGGGGATATGCTCAAGCTGGGCAATAAGAAATACTATTGCCTGGGCAATGGCATCTTCAGCGGCTTTTTGCACGTTATCTTTTTTACCCGCGCCATAATTGGCACCGATGCCGGGTAACACTCTGCCGCCGATGGAGAAACCTCTGTTGGTCGATTTGCCGGTGACTTTTTCAGAGGCCTTGACCTGACCTGTTTCGGAATCAACCAGATAAATGGTTATGTCCATTTCGGAGTGTCCCATATCTCCACCAACCCGGACGCCGAAAAGGTTTACGCCACCGCCTTGACCGCCGGTGTCCTGTACGTTAGTGATGGAGCCCCGCACAAGCAGCTGTGCCGGTGTCATCCTGCCGATTTTTGGGGTTTTCTTGCCTCCGGCCGTACGGCCGCTTGCGCCGAGATCCTGTTCCTGCATAGCTTCTTGCCGCATCTGACTATCGCCAAGGACGATAAACCAGCCGGATTGATGCAGCAGGTCCGTCATGGCAGTGGTGAAGCCATCTCCAACGCTCCATTGTCCGCGCCAACTCGACTCGTTTTTAAATTGAGTGACGGTAATGGAGTATTTCAGGTTTCCCGCAGGTGGTTCCGGTATATCGGTATCGGCAATTACAATATTTGTAGAAAACAGCAGTATCATGAAAAAGCTTAGATGGATCACAACATTTCTCTGCATAGCTTCCTCCGTTGTCGTATTTATGGGAAAAGAAAATTTTATGTAATGATACTTTAAAAAGGTATGGTGTTGCACCTTTAGATGCCGAACGAAAGCGAAATTTTTCCGGAAGTGAGATTTGGAACTGCATAGCACAAGCACATATTCCTTTTTCCCACCCTTGGTGGGGCTCGAGTATACCAGTTATAGTGTATACATTTCAATCGTTTCTTCCATGGTATTTCGTGAAAATGTTCGTCTCCTGCATTATAAAAAGGAAAATATAATCAGCTAACTAACTTTAAAAAGGCTCGAAATGGTCGAATAAATCGGCTAGTGTTGCTTATGATTCAAGAAGGGTGGTCGGGCAAGAGAGTGTTTTTCATCACCTTGTTATCAGTGGTCTACTATCGGAAGAAAAATTAAGGAGCACGTAATGGCGGATTTTCTCTATCAGGAACCTTTTCCACTGCAAAAGGATGAGGCGCAATATCGTAAGATCGATGGTTCGGAAGAGCTGGTTGCCGTCGATGTATTTAATGGGCAGGAAATTCTTAAAGTCGAAAAAGAAGCCTTAACAGAGCTGGCCGGCCAAGCCATGCGGGATATCTCGTTTTTATTGCGACCGGCTCATAACCAGCAGGTTGCTTCAATACTTGCTGATCCAGATTCTTCCATGAACGAGAAGGGTGTCGCTCTGGCATTTCTCAAAAATGCCGAAGTTGCGGCAAAGTTTGAACTGCCGATCTGTCAGGACACCGGCACGGCAATAGTCATGGGGAAGAAGGGTCAGAATGTCTGGACTGGTTGTAACGATGCCGAAGCCTTGGCCCGCGGAGTATATACTACCTATTCCAGCGAAAACCTGCGCTATTCCCAGACCGTTCCTCTGGATATGTATAAAGAAATGAATACGGGTACTAACCTGCCGGCGCAGATCGATATTTATGCGACGGAGGGGAGTGAGTATAAATTTCTTTTTATTGCGAAAGGAGGAGGAAGTGCCAATAAAACTTATCTTTTTCAGGAAACCAAGGCACTTCTGAACCCGGAAAAGCTGGTGAGCTTTCTGGTAGACAAGATGAAGACGCTCGGTACGGCAGCCTGTCCCCCCTATCATCTGGCATTTGTCATCGGGGGAACCAGTGCCGAGGCCAATTTGAAAACCGTTAAACTTGCCTCAGCCAAGTATCTGGACGCTCTGCCCACATCAGGAAATGAACATGGCAGAGCATTTCGTGATCTGGAACTGGAATCGCGACTGCAAAAGGCGGCACAGGATACCGGCATAGGAGCGCAATTCGGAGGGAAATACTTCACACATGATGTCCGGGTTATACGATTGCCGCGTCACGGCGCCTCATGTCCTGTCGGTATGGGTGTTTCCTGTTCCGCTGATCGCAATATCAAGGCAAAAATAAACAGAGAAGGCCTATGGCTGGAGGTAATGGACAGTAATCCAGGGCGATTGATTCCGGAGAAGTATCGAGGAAAACATGACCATGGAGTTAAGATTGACCTCAATAAACCCATGGTTGAAATTTTAGCCGAATTGAGCAAACATCCGGCGGGAACTTCTCTGCTTCTTAGCGGGACCATTGTTGTTGGAAGAGATATTGCTCACGCAAAATTCAAGGAACTCCTTGATGCCGGTAACGACTTGCCTGAATATCTGCGGAAACACCCCATTTATTATGCCGGACCGGCAAAAACACCGCCGGGAAAACCATCCGGATCCTTTGGGCCGACTACTGCAGGCCGTATGGACAGCTATGTCGACCTCTTCCAGTCCCATGGCGGATCATTGGTTATGATTGCCAAAGGGAACCGGTCGCCGCAGGTGACCGACGCCTGCAGAAAACACGGCGGTTTCTATCTCGGTTCCATAGGTGGTCCGGCGGCGATTTTAGCCGAGGAGAATATCAAAAAAGTTGAGTGCCTCGATTATGCCGAGCTTGGCATGGAAGCAGTGTGGCAAATTGACGTGGTGGATTTTCCTGCTTTCATTCTGGTAGATGACAAGGGGAACGACTTTTTCCGTGAATTGATGTGATCGGAATAGTCGGAAGGCAGAGGGCAGGGGACAGAAGTCAGAAGACAGAAGACAGACATAAAAGAAAGAAACAGGGAAGGACAGAGCGAAAGTCAGAGGAGAAAAGCCGGCGGCAAATCTTGATCGCAATGAATAGGGGCAAAAGAAAAAGGCCCCTTGGTAAATACATACCAAGGGGCTTTCTACAAGAATTCGGCGACGACCTACGTATCAGAAGTCAGAGATCAGAAGACAGAAGACAGACATAAAAGAAAGAAACAGGAAAGGGCAGAGCTGAAACCAGAGGGCAGGGGACAGAAGTCAGAATACTCTGTCGTCTGCGACGATTGGAAGAAAAGAAAAAGCCCCTTGGTAAATACATACCAAGGGGCTTTTTACAAGAATTCGGCGACGACCTACGTATCAGAAGTCAGA
>CAYUPL010000056.1:0-21147 GCA_964446655.1 uncultured Desulfopila sp. | reverse complement strand
TTTTCATTTCTCTGGGGAGATACGAATTCATTCCTCCACGGTTAAAACAGCCTGTCAGGGCATCCCGTATCGAGATCTGCCGTATTTTTTCAATAGCCTTTTCAAGCTCCAGAGTCCTTTGATTAACCAGCATCTCCAGGTTATCTTTGTAGCTATTAAGCCTATCAGAGAAATAACGGGTAAGCGGGGTTGCCGGTTTCTTCCTGGTAGCGGTAGCCCAGCTCGGCAAGGCGTATTTCGAGACCGGGATCGTCGCCCTCGGGGAATTCCAGACCAATCAGGACGCGGCCGTAATCGCCGCCCTGCATACGGTAATGAAACAGAGAAATATTTCTGCTGCCTCGAGTGGCCTCGAGAAACCGTACCAGGGCCCCCGGAGTTTCCGGAAACCAGAAGCGGAATATGCGTTCGTTTTGCACCTCGGCGGAGCGGCCGCCCACCATATAGCGGATATGCGTTTTGGCCAGATCGTTATCGGTCAGGTCGATATTCTCATAGCCGGCCTCGCTGAGTTGCCTGCTGAAACTCAACCTCTCTTCCGCATTACGAATGGAGATACCGACAAAGATACGTGCCTGGTGCCGACTCGACAGGCGGTAGTTGAATTCGGTGATATTACGCTCGCCCACCAAGTCGCAGCAGAACCTTTTCAAACTGCCGGGTTTTTCCGGAATGGTCACGGCAAAAAGGGCCTCGAGCTCTTCCCCGATCATGGTGCGCTCGGCCACGTAGCGGAGCCTCTCGAAGTTCATATTGGCCCCGGAATTGACGGCTATCAACGTCTTGCCGGTACAACCGCTCCGGCGGATATATTGAAGCAGACCGGTCATACCCAAGGCACCGGCGGGCTCGACGATTGATCGGGTAGCATGATAGACCGCCTTGATACCGCTGCATAATTCGTCGGTGCTGACCCTGATGATATCGTCAACATATTGGGAACACAAGGCAAAGGTGAGATCGCCGACCCTTTTCACGGCTACGCCGTCGGCAAAAATTCCCGGGGCATCGAGGCTTACGGGGCTGCCCTGCTGCAGGGACCTGGCCATGGCATCACTGTCCTGGGGCTCTACCCCGATCACCTTGATCTCCGGACGCAGATTTTTGATATAGACAGCCATGCCGGCAAGCAGACCGCCGCCGCCAACCGGAACAAAAACGGCATCAAGTTCTCCGGGGTTGCGGCGCAGCAGCTCGTCCGCCACGGTACCCTGTCCGGCTATGACAAGAGGATCATCGAAGGGGTGAATAAAGGTCATGCCTTTTTCCGCCACGATCTTCAAAGCGTATTCAGCCGCCTCGGAATAACTTGTGCCGTGCAGAACAACTTCACCGCCAAAATATCGGACCGCGTCGATCTTTATCTGCGGAGTGGTTTCCGGCATAACAATAAGTGCTGCAATACCCAGCAGGCGCGCAGAATAAGCCACCCCCTGGGCATGGTTGCCGGCGGAGGCCGCCAGGACGCCACGCTGTTTTTCCGTCTCGCTGAGCTGGGCTATCTTGTTGTAGGCGCCGCGAATTTTAAAGGAAAAGACCGGCTGTTGATCCTCACGTTTGAGAAGGATACGGTTGTTCAACCTGGCCGACAGCGCCACCGCCGGATCAAGTGCGGTCTCCACTGCCGCCTCATAGACCCGCGAGGTCAGGATCTTACGCATCATATCATCCATGCCGACCTCCGATCAAACCTGCGGCCTCCGCATCACCCGGATGATCGCGCTCTTTCAGGTAGCGGGCAACCTTTATTTTTTCCTCGGGAGTCATTTTCTGGGCCAGATCACTTTTGCCGGAGATATGTTCCACCCGCACTGCAATAACGGTGCACAATCCCACCTCTTTGGTTGCCGAATGGATTTCGTCAAAACCGCCGCCTTCTTCATGCACCCGTACCAGGGCGTTGAGGGCCGCGGTTTTCTCTTCGAGATCCTCGACAAATTCGGCCCGGCCACGAATGATGACGCAGTGATAGAACTGATGCACCCGGCAGACGGGACGGCTGCGGTCATAATCAAGATCGAGATATGCCAGGGGAATATCCACCTCGAAACAGACCCTGGCATCTCTCTTGATATTCTCGATTTTTTCGCCCTTATGGGCGCAATGGAAATAGACGGCGCCATTGTACCAGACATAATTCAACGGGGTTATATAAGGAAAGCCGTCGCCGCCCAGAGTGGCAAGCCGGCCTATTCCGGACCTGGCCAGAATCTTCTCTATCTCTTGCCGGTCCTGTATTTGACACTGTTTTCTACGCATGGGTACTCCGTTAAACCGTTTGCTGCTTGCTAACAATCGAGTCCTGCCTCGTCGGACAGTTTCAACCCGACTACTTCCTTGATCGACTCTTTCCATCGTATCAACCGATTATCCCGCAGGCGCTGATACAGGGCCATGATTTTCGCATCGCTCTGGCCGGCCTCGATACGTCGCAGTGCTGCCGCTGTCTCCTCTGTGTCGACCGTCACCCGCCGGGCAATCCTGTTCATCTTCCCCAGCCAGATGGAATGGGTCACAAAGGGGGCAAGCTCGCCAATCAACGCCTCGACAGTATCGCTGTCCAGCATCGGTTCGACACTGACGGAGGTCTGAAAGCTTTGGGCACAGGCGTAGCGCAGAGCGGCAAAACGCTCCTGATATGACGGTGCGCCCGGTTCCCAGAATCGTAGAATCCGGTCGTCTTGTGCCGTTATGGAAAAACGGAACAGTATCCTGGACCTGGCGTGTCGGAAAACATGACAGATTTTTTCGATGCATTCGAGATGCGGCTTGGAAACAACAAGGACCCTGTTGCCGGCGCTAAGAAGTTTTTCCAGGAGGAGAATGCAGTCGTCAACTATTTCCGGTTGAATGTCATGACCGGCGGGAAACATGACCTGCCCCGCATAGAGGGGATAGTCCCGCCTAAGGGCCTGGGCATCTATCCTGGGGGTCCGCCACTGGGCAGCGCTCATTTCCCCCTTTTTGACCACACTGGCATAACGGGCATAACAGTATCTGCAGTCGTGGGAGCAGCCGCGGCAACAGTCAATGGCTGCCACGGCCCACTCCCGGGTACCGCGGATTGCTTTGTTTCCCGCATCATGATCGCTATGCCGCAATAAACCACCCTCCTCACTACCAGAGATCGAACAGCTCCTTGATTCCCTTCTTGGCCAATTCGGCCATGGCGGTAAAGGACTCGGTGGTAAAGGGGGCTCCCTCGGCCGTTGATTGTATCTCGATCCACCGGTCGTCTGCCGTCATGACGAAATTGGCATCGGCTTCGGCGCGTGAGTCTTCATTATAGTCAAGATCGAGCAGCACGACACCATCAACCACACCGGCGGATATTGCCGCAACCGGCATGAGATCCGGCATTTTGGCAATACGACCATCGGCTGCCATGGCGCCGATGGCATTGCGCACGGCAATGGCCGCGCCGGTTATGGCGGCGGTACGGGTTCCCCCGTCGGCATTGAGAACATCGCAGTCAACCCGGAGAGTACGTTCCCCTATAGCGCCAAGATCCACCATCATGCGAAGACTGCGGCCAATGAGGCGCTGGATCTCAAAGGTCCGGCCGGACCTGCCCACAGCCGCCTCCCTTCTGTTTCGTGAAGAAGTGGCACAGGGCAGCATGCCATACTCGGCGGTTATCCAGCCTTTGCCCGTTCCTTCGAGAAATGACGGCACCTTCTCATCTATGGTAACCGCGCAGATAACATGGGTGTTGCCCATTTTAATCAGGATGGAGCCATCGGCATTGGGTTGAATGTTTCTCTCTATTGTTAAAAGCCTGAGAGCGGAGACGGCCCGGTTCTGTGAACGCATAGTAGTATAATCCTCTTGTGGAGTTTTAGAAAAGGCATGATGCTCTTTTACCCATTTGGCTACTCTAAGACTAGAGTTTCCGTTTATCAATCACCCTGCTGCTCTTCCCGTTAAATCTCTCCAGGGTTCTTTCCTCCACCAGTTTGATCTCTACGCCTATGCCCAGCTCGGAAGCCATTCTTTTCTTGATCATATCAACCAGGGCGCGCTGCTTTTTCATGGCATCAAAGAAAAGTGACTCGACCGCCTCAACCATCACCGTCAATTTGTCTTCATTATTTTCCCGCTCCACCACCAGCTGATAATGCGGCTTGGTTCCTTCGATCTCGAAGAGGATGGCCTCAATCTGCAGGGGGAACACATTGACACCTTTGATGATAAGCATATCATCGGTACGTCCCATAATACGGCTCATCCTGTGGAAGGTCCGGCCGCAGGGACACGGCTCCGGCATCAGCCTGGTGAGATCGCGGGTGCGATAGCGGATCACGGGGAAGGCTTCCTTGGTGAGGGTGGTGATGACAAGCTCACCAACTTCGCCAGGCGCCACCGGTTCGAGCGAGTCCGGGTCAATGACCTCGACCAGAAAATGGTCTTCGTTGATATGCAGTCCGTTACATTCCGCGCACTCCCCCGCCACACCAGGTCCCATGACCTCGGAAAGACCGTAGTTGTCGGTGGAGCGAATGCCCAGACGTTCATTGATCTCCCGACGCATGGACTCGGACCACGGTTCGGCGCCGAACAGGCCGTATCTGAGGGAAAGACCATGGGGGTTGACTCCCATATCCATCATCACATCGGCCATCTTCAAGGCATAGGACGGCGTGCAGACCAATGCCGTGGTTTTAAAATCCTGCATGATCTGAATCTGTCGTTTGGTATTACCGGCCGAGATGGGGATGACCGAGGCACCGAGAAGCTCGGCGCCGTAGTGCAGGCCGAATCCGCCGGTGAACAGGCCATAGCCGAAGGCGATCTGGATAACGTCATCAGGGGTGACGCCGGCCCCGCACAGCACCCTGGCAACCAGATTCGACCAGGTTTTGATATCATTTTTCGAGTAGCCCACCACGGTGGCCGAGCCGGTGGTGCCGGATGACGAGTGGACCCGGACAACCTCACGCAGGGGCACGGCAAAGAGACCATAGGGATAGTTGTCACGCAGGTCCTGTTTCAGGGTAAAGGGCAGCCTGTTCAAATCGGCCAGTGAACTAATTCTGTCGTACTCCAGTTTCTGTTCGTTGAACTTGCTGCGATAAAAGGGCACATGAGTTCCGACTCTGTAAACAGTGGACTGCAGCCGTTCGAGCTGCAGCTGCTCCAGGTCCTCCCTCGACATACATTCCTTATTTTTCTCCCAGATCATAACCTTTCCTGCTCTTCTAGAAATTAACGGCCATGCTTCATGGCCTTGTTTCAATCTCGCTTGGTGGTGCTACAAAGCTTTACTCTTCTATTTTTTCCCGGCCGAGATAGGCCATCTGTACCGCACTGTTGGCCAGCAAATCCTCGGCCGGCCCCTGCACAATGACTTTGCCCGTTTCAAGAACATAGCCCCGGTCGGCAATGGCAAGTGCCGCCTTGGCATTCTGCTCCACCAGCAGAACGGTATTGCCCTCATCACGGAGCCTCTCGATAATCTGAAATATCTCTTTGACAATCAACGGCGCCAGGCCTGTGGACGGTTCATCCATCATCAGCAGGGACGGCCGCGACATCAGGCCACGGCCCATGGCCAGCATCTGCTGCTCACCGCCGGACAGAGTTCCGGCCAGCTGATTTTTTCTCTCCCTGAGAATGGGAAAAAGCCGGTACTGATGCTCGAGCAGTTCAGCCAGCACCTTTCGGCCCTTTTTCTGAATGACGTGCCCTCCCAGGATCAGGTTTTCCTCAACCGTCATGGTGGCAAAGACCTGCCGCCCCTCCGGTACCATGACACAGCCGAGCGCCGGTATCTTCGAAGGGGCAAGACCGCCGATATCTCTGCCGTTAAAGCTAATCTCGCCGCTGCCGACCTTGACAAGACCCGATATTGTCGACAGCAGGGTCGTCTTACCGGCGCCATTTGCTCCGATGATGGTAACAATCTCACCACTGTCCACATGCATGGAGATATGTTTGAGAACCTTGAGCTTGCCATAGCCCGATTCCAGATTTCGTATCTTCAACATTGTTTAGCGTCGCCCCGCTCCATTACAGAAATACTATTCACCCAGATATACTTTCACGACCTCGGGGTCTTTCTGGATATCGGCCGGTAATCCTTCGGCTATCTTTTCGCCGAAACTCAACACCACTATTTCATCCGATATGTCCATAACAAGAGACATATCATGTTCGACTAGCAGTACGGTAATGCCCATATCGCGAATTTTACTGATCAGCCGTCCCACCGCCGCCGTTTCATAGATATTGAGTCCTGCCGCCGGTTCATCGAGCAGAAGCAGCTTCGGTTCCAGAGCCAGCGCCCGGGCCAGCTCAACGGCACGTTGCTGTCCAAAGGCCAGGCTGGTGGCCTCAATATCGGCATACTCGTCAATCTCGAGCAGCTCGAGAAGTTCCATGGCCCTGCGGCGGATATCCCTCTCTTCACTGCGTGTCCAGGGCATATGAAACATGGAAGAGAGAAATCCGGCCTTGCTGCGCACATGGCGCCCCACCATAACATTTTCCAAAGCGGTCATACCATTGAACATCTTGATATTCTGAAATGTTCTGGCAATACCCTGCGCTGCCACCTCAAAGGGTTTTTTGCCATGCAGCTTGCGGCCTTGAAAAAGTATACTGCCCGAACTAAGGGGCAGTGAACCGGCAATGAGATTAAAAAGGGTTGTCTTGCCGGCCCCGTTGGGCCCGATAATCGCCTTGATGGACCCATCCTCAACGGCAAATGAAACATCATTGACCGCCCGCAACCCTCCAAATCGTTTATGCAGCGTATCAATCTGCAGCAGAGCCATTTATGCCGTCCTCCCGCATCCTTTGAGAAAGGCAAAAAACTGCGCCGCCCTGTGTTTCAGATTGATGCGCAGCAATCCGTGAGGTGCAAAGAGCATGATAAGAATCAGGATAACCCCGAAAACAGCATCATCGTAGGTTCCAAAAACGCCGCGCAGTGAGAGAAAGTTCAAAACAATACCCATGATCAGGGCTCCCCAGAGATGAGCCATTCCTCCCACGGCTACAATGGCAACGTATCTGACCGATTTCATCACCCCCGCCTCGGATGGTCCGATGCTGCCGTTATAGTGCGTCATGAACACACCGGCAAGGGCTGCAAAAACGGCGGAGAGCACAAAAATATAGAGCTTGTAGCGGGCCGTATCCACTCCCATGGAATTGGCGGCATCCTCGGCACCATGGATGGCCCGTAATGCGCGTCCGACTCTGGAGTTGATCAGGTTACGCAACAGCACGACCCCGAGGAGAAGAAGGGCCCAGGCAATATAATAGTTGCTCACCCGGTCGGCAAAATCACCGCTTACGGAAATACCGGCAAACAGGGTAAAGGCCGGCACCTCGGAAATTCCGTCGGCCTCGCCGAAATATGCCGTGGCCAGCACAATCCGATAAATGATGATACCGAAACCAAGCGTTGCCATAGCCAGATAGTGCCCCTTGAGCTTGAGTGCCGGTATACCTATGCAGAAAGCCAGCACAGCGGCAACGCAAACTGCCGTAATACAGGCAACCCATGGTGTTATGACCACCACGGTATCGCCGTAAATATCCTGTCCCTCCATCAGAAAGCCCAGAGAGTCGAGCATGCCCAGCCAGGCACTATCCTTAAATGCCAGAAGATTTCTGGTGGTCAGGGCAGCAGCGAGATAGCCGCCGATGGCAAAGAAACCGGCATGTCCCAGAGAAATCTGGCCGGCATATCCCATAACGACGCAAAGGCCGATTATCAGCAAAGAATAATAGGCCGACATGGTCATCTGGGTCAGATAATACAGAGAGTCGCTCCAGTCGGCCAGGAGGTGAACGGCAACGACAAAGAAGAGAAAAGGTATAAATGGCAGATAATTCTTCATAGCATCAAAACTCTTTCAGCCCGGCTGCATCTTTCGATCCGAACAGGCCATGGGGCCGCAGAAACAGAATCAGCAAAAGGATGGCAATGGAAACGGCTTCCTGAAAGGCCAGCGGCAACACCGATACGGAGAAGGCCTCAAGTATGCCGAGAAGAAGTCCGGCAATGACAGCCCCGCCGGAGCTGCCCAGACCACCAAGAATGGCAACGGTAAAACCTTTTATGGCAAGCCCCGTACCAATATTATACTGCGAATAGGTGATGGGTGACATAACGCATCCGGCCAGTGCGCCGATAGCAGCGCTCAGCATGAAAGATAGCGTCACCATATTACGGGTATCGATTCCACAGAGAATGGCTGCCGTCCGGTTGGCGGCACAGGCCCGCATTTCGCGTCCCACCGAAGTGGTCTTGAAAAACAGGCCGAGCAGCAGCACCATGATGGCGCAGGCCCCCAGCACACAGAAAACCTGTGGCGAGATTCGCGCTCCCCATAAGGCCACACTGGATATTTCATCGCCGATGAAGTACGGCAGAGCGCGAACGCTCTCACCCCATATATGCAGGGCGACTTCGCGGATCAGGATAGAGACGCCGATGGTGATGATGATCATCCGCAGCACACTGGGACTCTTCAGCCAGCGAATGAAGGTGATCTCCACCAGCGCCCCGATAATCATGGTGATAATGACTGCCGCGCCGATCGCCGCCGGGAGACTCATATACTGCAGCAGGGTTATGGAAATCATACCCCCCAGCATAACAAACTCGCCCTGAGCAAAATTGATGATGCCGGTGGTGTTGTAGATGATATTGAATCCTATGGCGACAATGGCATAGATGGCGCCATAGGTGATGCCGGCAAAGAGATATTGGATGATAAGCTCTGAGGTCATAAATCTTCAGGAGTCCTGATAAAAAAAGAGCCGGATCTGCACCCGGCCCTGTAATACGGCAACGATTATGCTTCTAGTCGGCTTGGTGAGAAATCCTTTTTAATTCCTTTCATAGGGTGCAAAAGCCCCATCCTTCACCGTCATCATCTCGAAGGCGTCGATGTTGAGACCACTGTGATCCGTGGGACTGAAGGTAAAAACACCGCCCGTACCGACAAAGGTCATATTCTCGATGGTATCGCGAACCTTCATTTTGTCGGCCTCGCCCACCGCCTCCAGGGCCTGCTTGAGAATCATCAGGGAGTCATAGGCGTGCCCGCCGAAGGTGCTGACCGGTTCTCCGAACTTGGACTCATAGTCATTTTTATAGTCCACCAGAACCTTTTTCTGCGGATGCGCATCATCAAGGCTGTCGGCCACCAGCAGACGTCCGGCGGGAAAGATAACACCCTCCAGAGCTTTACCGCCGACTTCGACGTATTTGATATTGCCGAAGCCATGGCTGAGATAAAGGGGAACATCCCATTCGGCCTGACGCATGTTTTTCGCCAATATGGTCTGCGCCGGGACGATGGACCAGTTTATGACGGCCTGAATATCCGGATTGGCCTTCCATTTGGCCACCAGGGAGGACAGATCGGTCACGTTGGGATCATAGACCTCCGAGGAAACGATGGTAATGCCGTAATCGGGGGCCATCTCTTCGGCAAACATCTTGCCCATCTTGCCGAATCCTGTACCACCTACGGCAACGGCTATTTTGGTGATGTTGCTTTGTTGCATATCTTCCATGATCTTCTGTACGGCAAGACTGTCGTCCTGAGGTGTTTTGAAGACAAAACGGGCCACCGGATCAACAATTGATTTACTGGAAGCGCAGGAAATGAGCAGGGTGCCGGAAGTTTCACACAGATTCTTGATAGCCATGGTCGACCCCGTTCTGGTGGGCCCCAAAATAGCAAAAACCTGATCCTCTTCAATGAGCTGCTTGGCGTACGAAACGGCCTTTTCCTGCTGACCCGCTGAATCTTTAACGATCAGTTCAACCTTTTGGCCATTGATACCGCCCTGCGCGTTGATGGACTCAACCAGCATCTTCAAGGTGTTGACTTCAGGGACTCCAAGAAATGCCGTAGGGCCTGTTATCGAGAGAATCGCACCTATCTTGAGGGTGTTGGCCGATGCTGGATTGCCGGCAAGTACACATGATAAAAGCAATCCGACAAGTGTTACAACGATTTTTTTCATATCTTTTCCTCCCTTTGAGCTGCCGGCCGGCTAAAACCCCCCGTCCCCACCGGTCCACAACAATTGATTAATCTTCCTGAAGTGAGAATACTTTTCAACTCAGGCATCATGCACACAAGATACATCAGCGGCTCTCTTCTAAAAGAAGCCCTGGGCAGATTCCAACCAGGCGGCTACAGAGCGCAGATCTGGGCTCCTGAAAGGATGGTGATACCCTGGTCCTTTAGCACCTTGACCGCCTGTTCAACCTCTTCAAAGCGGAAAATCATTACGGCATTCTCGCCGCTTTTGTTGACAAAGGCATACATATATTCAACGTTGAGATCAGCCTCTTCGATGATTTTCAAAACCGAGGCCAGTCCACCGACCTTATCCGGTACTTCGACGGCGATGACACTGGTTTTCCCGACGGTAAATCCTCCTGCCTTAAGCACCTTCTCCGCCTCTTCCACCTTGTCGACAATCAGACGCAGAATGCCGAAGTCAGCGGTATCGGCAAGAGAGAGAGAACGGATATTGATGTTGTTCTCCGCCAGAACCCTGGTAATCTCCGACAGCCGTCCCGATTTGTTCTCTAAAAAAATTGCAATCTGCGCAACTTTCATGCCATCCTCCTTGATCAGATTTTACGCTTATCAATTACGCGCTGGGCTTTGCCTTCACTGCGCTGTATTGTTCTGGGCTCGACCAGCTTCACTCTGCAGGTCACCCCCAGCATGTCCTTGATCTCCGCCTGAATCGTTTTGGTGAGATTTTCCAGCACCCGTATTTCATCGGAGAAGATAGTGCTGCTGACCTCCACCTGGATAAGCATAGTATCAAGATTCCCTTCACGTTCCACCACAATCTGATAATGCGGTTCCACCCCCTTGATTCCCATAAGAACATGTTCCACCTGGGATGGGAAGACATTTACCCCGCGAATGATCAGCATATCATCGGACCTGCCGGTAACTTTCTCCATTCGTACCAGCGTTCTGCCGCACTCACAGGTCTCGTAAATCAGACGGGATATGTCCTTGGTACGATAGCGGATGATGGGAAAGGCCTCCTTGGTAAGGGTGGTAAAAACCAGTTCGCCCTTTTCGCCGGGCGGCAGAACCTCGCCGGTATCGGGATCGATTATTTCCGGCAGAAAGTGGTCTTCAAAGACATGCATCCCCCTGGTTGAGTGCAGACACTCCATGGCCACTCCGGGCCCCATCACCTCCGATAAGCCGTAGATATCGACGGCCTTGATGTTCAGTTTCCGTTCCACCTCTTCCCGCATGTTTTCGCTCCAGGGCTCAGCCCCGAAGATACCGACCCGAAGCGATAAACTCTTCGGATCTATCTGCATCTCATCCATGGCATCAGCAAGGTTGAGGGCATAGGAAGGCGTCGACAGCAGCACGGTGGAACCAAAATCCTTCATGATAGTAATCTGTCGTTTGGTATTGCCGCCGGAGACCGGTATAACAGTAGCGCCCATCTTCTCCACACCGTAATGGGCGCCCAGCCCACCGGTAAAAAGGCCATAGCCGTAGGCATTATGCACCATATCACCCTTATTCGCTCCGGCACAGGTCAGGGCTCTGGCCATGATGGAAGCCCACAGGTCGATGTCCTTCCAGGTGTAGCCGACCACGGTGGGCTTGCCCGTGGTGCCGGATGAGGCATGCACCCTGACGACCTCATCCATGGACACGGTAAAGAGGCCGAAGGGATAATTGTCGCGCAGGTCCTCTTTCACGGTAAAAGGCAGTCGCTGCAGATCGGCAAGACTCCGGATATCCTCGGGTCTGACGCCGGCTCTCTCCATCTTGTCGCGGTAGGGCTTTACTTTTTTATACACCCGCGCAACCAGTTGGCGCAGTCTGCGCAGCTGAATAGACTCCAGCCCGACCCGGGGCAGGGTTTCTATCTCTTCTTCCCAGTATAGCGTCGTCATATCTTCCTCTCTCACACAACGGCCTTACTGCCTGCGGCAAAGGCCTTCAGATTAACCTCACGAAAGCGTTGCGGCACCCTCTGCTCGATTACGGCAATACAGACGGAGGGATCTATCGGTAAAAACGAGGACATGGCTCCCACCATGACCACATTGACGGTTTTGACTTCACCGACCTCCCTGGCCAGATCAAGCGCGTCCACGGTCACCACAGTGATGCCTTTGTCCAGCAGGGCATCGAGGGTATTTTCCGGGTAACTTGCCTGCCCCGTGGCAACCGCTGGCGGCAATATTTTCTGGGTATTGACAATAACCTTGCTGTTTTTGTGCAGATAGGGCAGATATCGGGCCGCTTCCATCATTTCGAAGGCCACCAGAATGTCGGCCTTGCCCGGCTCGATCAGCGGCGAATAGACCTTGTCGCCATAGCGCAGTTGCGCCGTAACCGAACCGCCCCGCTGCGCCATGCCATGAACTTCGCTCTTCTTCGCATCAAAACCGGCGGCAAGAAGACTGTAGGCCGTTATTTCACTGGCAAGCAGAATTCCCTGACCACCCACACCTGTAAAGAGAATGTTTCCGTGCCTATCCATTATTGTTCCCCCCGGGTAATTGCATTGAACTTACACAGGGAAGCACACTGTCCGCAGTCATTGCATAATATTTCATCAATTTTTGAAATTCCCTTCTGTTTTTTCTTGTAGCCGCGCTGCTCTGCCTCGCCCTCGGCGAAACTTGTCCAGCTTATGGCCGGGCAGCCCAGGCGTATGCAGGACATACAGCCGACACAGTTCTCCTGGTCGGTGAAATAGGACACCGGCTTTCTCAGTTTCAGCTCCGGCAGAAGGACGCAGGGCGCCTGCGAAATCACCACCGAAGGTTCCTGCAGGGCGATGGCTTCCTTCAACACTCGCCGTGTTTCCGGAACGTCATGCGGATCGACAACGTAAACATGCCGTACCCCCACCGCCCGACACAAGGCTTCCAGATCTATGGAAGAAGCCGCTTCTCCTTTGATATTGCAGCCGGAGGTCGGATTATGCTGCTGTCCGGTCATGGCCGTGATCCGGTTATCCAGGATAATAAGCGTGGAGGCGGAATTGTTGTAGACCGTGTTTATCAGCCCGGTAACGCCGCTGTGAATAAAGGTGGAGTCCCCCAGTACGGCAACAATCTTATCATGCGCCTCATCACCCAGCGCCTTGGCCATACCGTGGGCAATGGGAATCGCCGCTCCCATGCAGACGGTGGAGTCCATGGCGGACAACGGCGGCAGAAACCCAAGGGTATAGCAGCCGATATCGCCGGAGACAAATACCTTCATGCGGGATAAATTGAAAAAGATGCCGCGATGCGGGCAACCGGCACACATATTGGGCGGCCGCATGGGCAGCTCAGGGGCGACAAAAAGCTCCCTTTTATGATCCGGATCAAGAGCGTTCCGGACTATGGCGGTGTTGAGTTCACCCTGACCAGGGATAAGCTCCTTTCCCTTACAGGCGATACCCATCGCTTTTATATGCGTTTCGAGAAAAGGGTCGAGTTCTTCCACCACAACCAGCTCATCAACCATATCGGCAAAGCGCCGGATCATCTTCTCCGGTAAAGGCCAGCACATGCCGAGCTTGAGCACCGCGGCATCCGGAAAGGCCTCCTTGACATAGAGATAGGAAACGCCGGAGGTAATGAACCCTCTTTTGGTGTCACCTTCTTCAATCCTGTTGTATGGCGCAGTTTCAGCAATCTCCCGGCACCGGATCATCCTCTCTTCCACGGCCACACGTCTTTTTCTGGCATTGGCCGGCAGCATGACAAATTTGCCCGGAACCTTTTCTATGCCCACGGCAACAGGACCCGTAATCCTCTCGCCCTTCTCGACGATGCCTTTGACATGGGATACACGCGTGGTCACCCTCACAAACACAGGGGTGTCAAGCTCTTCACTCAACTCGTAGGCCAGACGCATATACTCTTTGGCCTCGGCGGGCTCGGAGGGCTCCAGCATTACCACCTTGGCGGCAAAGGCATAGTTTCTATTATCCTGCTCATTCTGGGAAGAGTGCATCTCCGGATCATCGGCGGTGATAATGACCAGACCACCTCGTCCACCGGTATATGCGGCCGTAAACAACGGATCAGCTGCAACATTCACACCGACATGTTTCATGGTGGCCAGAGCGCGGGCGCCGGCAAAGGATGCCCCTATGGCTACTTCCAGGCCGACCTTTTCGTTAGGGGCCCATTCGGTATAGACATTTTCATAGGTGGAGAGGTTCTCCATTATCTCCGTGGAAGGAGTACCGGGATAGCCGGAGGCAACCGTCACTCCCGCCTCAAAGGCGCCGAGGGCAATGGCTTCGTTGCCGGACATCCATATTGTATTTTCTTTCATTTTGATTACTTCAACTCCTCGGTATAAAACGTTAATATTGCGGCTCACAAAGACACAAGCGGCGTCACCTGCCGCCGGGCATAGATATGCGCACGCTCTAACCCGGATTTCTCATGAACATTGTGTCGATTTCCACAAAATGGGTTATGTCCCAATGGGTTCACGTATCTTTCTTTCATGTGAAAATTATACACAATGTTCACCAAAGGCCAGCCGATCTTACCGCGTCTGAGTCGTTGCCGAAGCAAGGTGCATAGACTACTATAGCACCTTGCTTCGCGCCTCACATACACGGCAACCTCGGCAGGTGAGAAATCCGGGCTAACCAGGATCACGATACTGTCGTATGCGGAACAAAGAAATTACTTACTCCGAAATCACCCTATGAAGCAAGCGTTTTTTCAAACCAATCCCCCACTTTACCGGGCTGTGAGGACTACAGCTCACCTCTTTTCCACAACGAAATTTCATAACTGTTTTTGATATTGGTGATCATTTTGATATGTTACAGAATGACGATTGCGTTCCGGCAAAGAGCCTTTTTTTCATAATGTTCCCGAAAGAATCCTCGTCGATTGTATCCACCGGCAAGCCACCCTGTCTCCATGCGTTTATTTTAATAAAATCTTTTTTATTCCAACCACAAATACATCTGCCGCCTGCACTCCCGGGAGTTCGCCTGACATACCGCCCGTCGCGTTTGCCCGGTAAAACCTCAAAAAGAAGAAGAAAGTACGAACAGGCCGCAAAGCAGGATTGATTTCTTGCGCAAGAAACACTAAAACTATCACTGAGGCATTATTGTTAATTTTGTAATATTTCCAAGCGTAACCTTATCTCGAGCAATGGAGGCATACCCCATGTACGTTGGCAGAATAATGCACACCAAACTTATCACCGTAACGCCCGGCACAAGCCTGGAAGACGCCAGTATTCTCATTAAGAAGAAGAAAATCGATCATCTGCCGGTTGTCAATGAGAACGGCAGGCTGGTGGGCATCCTCTCCGATCGGGATCTGAAACAATACTGGGCCTCCCCGGCGACCTCACTGAGCAGAAACGAACTGAACTATCTGCTCCAGCAGGTAATCGTCGAAATGATCATGGTAAAAACAGTGATCACCATATCACCCAATACCACCATCGAACGTGCCGCTCTGATCATGCAGGAAAATGATATCAACGCCCTTCCCGTTATGGAAAAGGAGCAGCTGGTCGGCATCATCACCAGCACCGATGTGATGGGCGTGCTCCTCAGCGCCATTGGGATCAGCGACGACAGTGTCCGTATCGGCGTCATGGTGCGGGACAGCATCGGTGCTCTGGCCACCGTTTCGGAAATACTGAAAAAAGAGGAAATCAACATCCAAAGTCTTTTCAGCTGGCCGGAGAGAGATCATGAGGGCGTCTTTCAGCTTGTCATGCGAATTCCGAAAGATGATGACAAGAAAGCCGTTGAGGCCCTGATGGACCATGGCTATAAAGTGATTACGAGTTACCAGAAGGACATAACCCCGTTTCTGCCTTAAAGCCATCCATGAAGCAGCAGGGATGGCTGCCGGGCATGAAAATCGGGAATACTAACAGTCTCTAGAATATCACAGACAGAGAAGGATATAGAAGGCGGTCGACGTTATGGCGCCGCCGGCACTTTTCATTCAAAGCAGGGGGCCGTGATGCAGCTGCAATCTCCACATTTACACAAACTCTTCTCCATATTCTCCATACTGGGCGTTCTATTTCTTCTCTGGGGGTGTGCGGCGCCCACCGCTAATATCGGCAAAACCGTCGGCGAGGAACATACCCTGCCCGCGGCAAGGGCATCAGAGCAGAGCAGCACGGCACAGCAATGGCAGACCAAAGACCTGATGGTTTTCTATGAAAAGGTGAACAGCGGGGACACATTCACGGTTTCCGGTACTCTTTCCATCAAGAAAAGCATCACCCGCTCCTTCCCGTTAGCCGAACGTCTGGATTTTTACATCCATTTCCTTGACGAAAACGGCACGGTAATGAGCAGCCACGTAATAAGCCCGAACACCGGTTACTTAAGGACTATTCCCGAGACACTGTCCCTGATGGATGCGCCCCAGGCCCCACAGGGAGCCACTTCGTTTGCCTTCAGCTACTGGGCCATTTTCAGAGGTTCAGGCATAACAAATGAAAACTCCGGCGAATGGGAAATTTATTTCGATCCTTTTATGGAGAACACCCCCTGATGCACTCCGAATCAAGTCCTGTCCGGCACTTGTTCCCCTTGTGCCGGATGTGCTCGCCAAGGTAGAATGTATGAGGACAGCCATGAGGCCGCATTTTCTCATTAATATCAGCTCAGATAGCGAAAATCTTTTCGGTGTTCGTTTTTTTGCCTCTTTTTTTGCCAACAGCGTGGCCTGCGATGTGACCCTGTTTCATATCTGCAGGCTCGACTGCAACGACACTTCGGCGGCCCTGATGGAAATGTGGCAGGACCCCGACGACAAGATCGACGGCGGCCTCACCGTCGGCGCCAAAAGAGCGTTGGACAAGGCCAAAAGAGACCTGCAAAGCGAGACGGTTGCGATACACAAGATGAAAACCAAAACCGTGCAGGAGCGTTACGGTAAAGTAAAGGATATTCTGACCGAGGGGAAGGATGGTCTCTACGACGCCATGATACTGGGCCGCAGGGCGACCTATGCCCTGCAGTGGGTCTTCGACAGACCGGCAGAAGAGATTCCGCAGGCCCTGGCGGGCGACACCTCGCTGGACTGCCCGCTGTGGATCTGCTGCGCACCGGAAGCAGGCAGGAAGAATGTGCTGCTTTGCGTCGACGGCTCGGCTAGTGCTCTGCGGGCCGCCGACCATGTCGGCTATATGCTCAGTAAGGCAAAAGACCACCAGGTTACCGTCTTTCATGTGACGACCACGCCAACCAGCAATATCAAGGACATCCTCGAAGAAGCTACGGAAGTGCTGCGCTCGCACAACATCGAGGAGGAACGAATTCAATCCAAGAGAGGTTGGGGCCTTTCGGTCCCCGGCGCCATTCTCAGCGAAAAACGAAGCGGCAGATACGCTGCGGTGGCCATCGGCCTGCACCACAACCCCGGCGGAATGCTGGCAAGCCTCGGCTTCCAGAGCGGCACCACCGCCACCCTTATCAAGAAGATAGAAAAAGCGGCCTTATGGTGTTGTCCATGAAAAACTTTACAACACTATGTTTTTTTCTACTCAGGAACCTCTCGGTTACATATTTTTTTTTGGTATAATCGCTATGCAAACATTTTCACGCAACAATACCAGGAACGGACTCCTTGGTGTACTTCAACTCCTTCTCTGTTGCATTTTGCCCACCCAAATAGTGGCAGATGAAGCAATTCTCTTCTTGCAACCGGACAACTCAACACCGGCAACAGTTGCCGCCCCAGCCTCTGCAAGCGAAGAATACGTCGGTAGAAAGGGAAATGTCTATTTCAGTGCAAAGGAATTGTTACCCGAACATATAACGGATCAAGCAGGCATTGCCTCATCCCGATCACTCGAGCAACGGGAATTGCGTATCGCCTTCTTCCCGGAACAGGATTTTCGAATTGTCGTTGATGTTGAAACACATGATGAACCAGGCCCTGCAGAACAGCGGTATCAGCGGACATAGTTTTCGCCTGATCCATTCCATGACCGTTGACTACAGCACCTCCTCGGACGGCAGCTCTTCTATTTCCCCGGATCTCACTTCTCTGCGGGGAGGCGCCGGAGTTTTTGCCCCGGTTCACAGTGCCCGTAACACCTACGGTGCCGACCTGGTGGCAATGATGGTCGACACCGGCAGCCCATACGGTTATGTTGGAGTAGGCTATCTCCTCGGCTCCTGGGCAGGCTCTCCAAACTCCGGCTTTACTGTCAATGCCATCCGCTCGGTCAATATCAGCCACACCCTGACACACGAGGTCGGCCATAATCTCGGGGCGCATCACTCCAAGACCCAGACGTCAGATCCCGGCCCCAACACCATGCTGGACAACCAGTACTCAGCCGGCTGGTATTTCACGGGAACAAACGATGTCAAATACCATACCATCATGGCATATAACCGGGACGGTCAGGGCAACTCATATGTGTCTGTTCCACTCTTTTCCACGCCGGAACGCAGCTATCAGTCCACCTTGACCGGCCACATAAACGACGGCAACAACAGCAGACTGATCAAGGAGACAATAGATGCAGTTGCCGGCTATCGTGAAGTCGTAAATCCGGTCTACAACCTGACGGTCAATTCCTTCGGCGCCTCGGGCATTTTTATAACCGGATCACCGTCGACCTACGACGGCACTACCGACTATTCGAAAAACAATATCGAATCAGGCACAGCTATAACACTTACAGCGCCGGAATATGCCGGAGAGGCTCCCTTCTCCGGCTGGATTGGATGTGACGAAGCGACAGCAACGAGCTGTACTTTGCTCATGACGACAGACAAAACAGTCTCAGCCGGCTACGCTGGAAATTTCCCGTGGAACCTTTTTCTTCCGACCATAATTAACACACAGCCACAAAAACCATAAATATAGGTACGTTGCACTTTTCCTTTTCTGATTACGTACGAAGCTCAGCCAAATCGGATGCGCTGCTAGTGACTCTGTAGCTAGGGGACTGATTTTATTTTTTTTCTTCGAATACGGGAGACAGATTTATTTTCACAAAACAAGGTGAAAAAAAGGTAAGCGCAGACTCCGATCTGTCTCCCGGACAAAAGATCATAGCTGAGGATTATACGTAATCAGATTTCCTTTTGGACCAACAGCCGCCTTTGATAGAATAGGGGTAGGAAAAGTGTGGTGGAGATCAGCGCTGCGGTTTTCGCTGGGTTCTGTGTGTCGAAGTACGTGGATAAATTTCTCCTCAGCGCACACAGGCCGGTAAACCATACTCTTACAACTTTCTCAACAAGGAGGTCGAATATGTCGGAAAGGATACTTATGCCGCTGGATGGCTCAAAACTGGGTGAAGCAGCCCTTTCCTATATTGATGGACTTATCTCCCGCTTGGCTCCCGGAGAGACTGTCGAAATCATCCTGTTCCATGTAATAACAAAAGTTCGCCATAGTATCAGTTATCGGGGAGGAGGAAGTGTTCCAATACCATATACCGAGGAAGAACTGGGGAAAATACAAGATGAGGCAAACGCCTATCTTGAAAGAGTGAGTAAGCGCCTGCGAAGTGCACAGATAAACCCTGTGTGTAAAGTTACAGTCAATGAGAACCCTGCCAGAGCAATCCTGGAAGCAAAAAGAGAGGTAAACGCCGACCTTATTGCCATGGCGACCCATGGAAGAAGCGGCCTCACCCGGTTCGCCATCGGCAGTGTCGCCGATAAAGTCATGCGGGAAAGTGGAATACCGGTATTGATGGTGCGATCGAGCGAAGAGTAGCGCCGACAAAGACCAACGGATAGATGACATGAGGAATACGGGCTAAAAAACCAGAGGACTCTTCACATCCTTTGCGGTCAAGCTCCTGACGGTATAGGGATAGATCATCGTTGTACGGACATCGCTGTGGCCGAGCAATTCTTGAATGGTCCGTATATCATAGTTATTCTGGAGCAGATGACTGGCAAGGCTGTGGCGAAACGTATGGGCACTGGCCCGTTTGGTAATCTGTGCCGATCGCACTGCCGTGGTAATCGCTTTTTGTAGTGTCCTCTCGTGGAGGTGATAGCGGCGAAACTCCCCTGTGTTTTTCTCCCGGGTTAATTTCGACGCTGAAAAAACTCACTGCCAACTGAATTCTTTCGCCGCATTTTTATACTTTTTCTCCAACGCATTGAGCAAAAAAACGCCGGAACAATTCCTGGCGAGATCACGTTTATGCAGAGCCCGTAATTCAGCGAAGTGATTGCGCAGTTGCGCGACAAGCACCTGGGGAAGAGGAATCGATCTGTCTTTTTTCCCTTTGCCGTCATGGATGGTTATGATACCGGCATCAAAATCGAGGTATTGCACCCGGAGTTGCAGGCATTCGAAAAGTCGCAGCCCGCAGCCGTAGAGCAACTTGACGATGAGATCGCATGGAGGCTCCAGATGCAGCGAAATGGCGTCTATTTCATCGCGGCAGAGGACAACAGGGATATATCGGCTTCTTTTGGCCCGGACAACCCCATCAATTTTTCCAAATTCTCTTGCCAGAACATGACGATAGAAAAAGAGAAGCGCATTAAACGCCTGGCTCTGACTTGGTGCTGAAACATTTTTCTCCACCGCAAGATAGGTTAAAAATGCCTTCACATCGTCGGTGGAAAGAAGATCGGGATGCTGACTCCTGGTATATGTCTGCAATTTTCGCGTCCACACCCTGTGGGCCTGTAAAGTTCTCTTAAGAGTAATGTCTCAATAGAGCCTGTAGATTTTGACTACAGGAAATCTATCGTGACTCTGGAAACATACGCTCACTTTTCTGTTGACAGCATTTTGAGGATACTGTAACGTCATAACCGTACCGTACGGTACGGTTTGCTTTCGCCTATATAGACTCGGAGGTATTCTTATGCACACTCGCACGCGAGTAATCGTGATCGTTCTGTCTGTTTTGTTGCTTTTTGGTATTGGGGTTGGCTCTGCTGGATTTTTGGTCGGTGCTGTACAACACCAACGACTTGTCCGTGCCTATGTTGACAACATAGCCCACACCGAGATTATTTCGCTGTCACCGGAGCGCTATCAGGACCTGCCCGAGCCCGTCCAGCGCTATTTCCGTTTTGCCTTCGCCGGCCGAGACAGCATCGAGGTCGCCTCGGTGCGCTGGCAGGAAACCGGCGAGTTCCTGTTGCCCGTGGGCGAGTTTTCCATTCGTG
>CAYUPL010000055.1:0-21231 GCA_964446655.1 uncultured Desulfopila sp. | reverse complement strand
GATAAGCGGAGTCAGAGTCCGCTGTCTTGCCGTTAGACCATCCCCCAGTGTATAAGCTGTTGCGGCAAATTATATAGAAAAAATAGACACCGCTGTCAAGCGAAATAGTCCGGTTTTTACCTCTTTGAAATAACCGCGCCGGCATAGCCTACAACCTGATCGGTGTCGTGGCTGACTTCGCCTGAGTCGGTGTAGCGGATAACCTGGGCGTGGTTGGCGCCAAGCTGCAACGAAGCCAGAAGGACAGTGACAACCGGAATAATACCGCACATCGAGATTCTGTTCTCTGCCACGACGTTGTAAAGACCGACAGGATCTAGAGCCGTTAACCGTTCCAGTGCCATGGCATCCTTTCTCGATGCGCTGCTGCGTGACTCATAGTGGCTCATATCGCTTGAGGCCAATAGAAGAACAGGTTTGTCATGCCAGGTAATGGACTGTGCCAGAGCACGGCCCAGCTTTTCGCAGGTGGCAAAGGAGAGATGGGCCAGAGCCAGAGGCACGATGGAGAGATTCTTTTGCCTTTCCTGGAGAAAGGGGATCTGCACCTCAAGAGAGTGCTCAAATTGATGGGCGGCTTCGTCTACCGTCACTTCCGGGAAAAGCGTCATTATGTGTTGGCCCAGAGCCATATTGGTCGGCACTTTCCCATATACCATTTGCCAATCCTGTTGCGAAAGAGCGATGGCCGCACCGGTGCCGTGGTGATTAGGGCCCAGTATAATAACTGTTTCAGGGACATCGACACTTTTAATGGTTTCAGCGCAGACACTGCCGGAATACACATAGCCTGCATGGGGTGATACCACACCAAGACTATTGGGTATCCTGGGCGGGTTGCAACCGTCCAAAAACTCCTTCAATGTGCGTTGCAGTTGTTTTTCTTCTCCCGGGTAGAAACGGTCGGCAACAGCAGGTAGTCTGCTCATGGAACCTCCCTTTTATTCTGGTGAGCGTTTAACTGTCCAGGTAGTACCGTCTGCATTATCCTTCAGCTCAATATTTTTTTCCAGCAGATGGTCGCGTATCTCATCACTCTTTTCCCAGTTCTTTTCAGCCCTGGCAACATATCTCTGCTGGATGAGTTCGTTTATGGTTGCTTCATCGATAGCAAGACCGGCCAGCAGGGCGGCCCGTTTTTCGGTCAGGTATGTAGAAGCTCTTTCCCGTAAAAATCCCATTATCCCAGCCAGGCTCTTCAAGGTAGCTGCGGCAGTTCGCAGTCTATCGATATCTTCCTGGGAAGGCGAGACGGGTAGAAGCCGACGGATTTTGTTGAGAATCTTGACTGTATCAAACAAGACACCTTGAGCCTGGGCTGTATTGAAATCGTTGTCCATGGCCTGGACGAATCGTTTTTCCATGCCGACAAGTTTTGCTTCGTCTTTTGCCGAGATAACCGAGGGAACACCAGCACTGCCGTCGGGCAGGTTCTCCATGGCGGCCATACATTCGTAAAGCCGGTCAAGTCCTGCTATGGCATCCTGCATGGCACTTTCCGAAAAATCAAGGGGATTTCTGTAGTGAGTCGAAAAAACGAAGAAGCGCAGTTCCTCGGGATGATATTTGTCGGTGATATCGCGGATGGTGAGAAAATTTCCCAGAGATTTGGACATTTTCTCATCCTTGATAGTAACGAAACCATGGTGTATCCAGGTGTTGACGAAAGGTTTTTCGTTGGCTCCTTCACTTTGGGCTATCTCATTTTCGTGATGTGGAAAAATCAGGTCCTGACCGCCGCCATGAATATCAAAGGTATCGCCTAAAAATTTCTTACTCATGGCGGAACACTCGATATGCCAGCCGGGCCTTCCCGGTCCCCAGGGGCTCGGCCATTGCGGTTCCCCAGGTTTTGAGCCTTTCCACAGAACAAAGTCCATGGGATTGCTTTTTTGCTCGTTGACGGAAATGCGGGCACCAGCCTGCATATCCTCGAGCTTTCTACCGGAGAGCTTGCCATAGTCCTCAAAACTGTTTACCGAGTAATAGACATCACCGCCCGACCGGTAGGCCATACCCCTGTCTATCAGACTGGCAATGAAGGCAACCATTTCTTCTATGTTCTCGGTGGCTTTGGGCTCCAGAGTAGGTCGAGCAATGCCCAGTTTATCCATGTCGACGTAAAATTCATCGATGAAACGATTAGCCAGCTCTTCCGGACTGGTACCTTGTTCGGCGGCACGATTGATGATTTTGTCGTCAATGTCGGTGAAATTGCGGATATAGGTTACCTTGTAGCCCCGGTAGCGAAAATAGGCCACAATCATGTCAAAGACCAGAGCCGAACGGGCATGGCCTATATGACAATAGTCATATGAAGTTATACCGCAGACATATAATTTGACATGGCCGGGCTCCAGGGGAGTGAACAGGTCCTTTTTTCGGGTTAATGTGTTGTAAATTTTAATAGGCATGGTGTAGATAGTATATCTCTTTAAAGAAAAGGTGTGTACTCATCGTCTGTCTGAGTGGGATGTTTTTTTTAAGAGAAGGAAACGACGTTTTCTGCTTTTTAATAAGTGATTATTATGGCAAAGATCCTGCTCCTGTCAACCGGCGCGGCTTTTTTCGATGCCGATCCTGCTGCAGGATTCGACTTTATGGTGAAAAGGTACCATTTTCCCATAGAAGTTGACAATATAATTATACATAAAGGAAATGACAAGAATGAGCGGCTCAGATAGCTCAAAGCGACCCTGGCGGCATGTATTGAAGGCATGGATTCACCCGCGGGTGATCACCATGCTTTTTCTTGGTTTCTCCGCCGGCATACCTATATTACTTATTTTTTCGACGCTGTCGGTCTGGTTGCGTGAGGCTGGGGTTGGCAGATCGGCGGTTACTTTTTTCAGTTGGGCGGCGCTGGGTTATTCCTTCAAATTTGTCTGGGCGCCCCTTATTGATAAAATTCCCTTCCCTCTGTTGACGCGTCTTTTGGGGAGGAGAAGGTCATGGATGCTTGTTTCCCAGATCTCCATAATAGTTGCCATTGTGGGGATGGCAAGCATAGACCCCACCGCCGGCGCATCGATGTTGACCTATATGGCAATGGCAGCTGTACTGCTTGGGTTTTCCTCGGCAACGCAGGATATCGTCATCGATGCCTATCGAATAGAGTGCATCGAGGAATCATACCAGGCGCTCTTGTCGTCCACATATATCGCCGGATATCGCATCGGTATGGTTGTTGCCGGTGCCGGTTCTCTTTTCCTGGCTTCCGCCATGGGGACGGAAGGCCTCTATCTCTATAGTGCCTGGAGAAACACCTATTATGTAATTGCGGCAACCATGCTGGTCGGAGTTGCAACAACGCTTATTATTGCCGAGCCGGAAAGCAACATGGCCCCCTCGGTATATCGCTACTCTTCGGCGCAGTATTTTCGCTTTTTTCTGGTCTTTCTTGCCGGTTGCATAGCGTTTTGCCTGATGTTCTTTCTCAGTGGAGAAGCCGCGCGTCAGTTACAGACTTTTCTGGCCGGATTGCTGTGGAAAGACACCCTGTTTGCCGGTTTTGTAGTGGAGGCCGCCAGACTTTTACTGGCGCTAATAACGGCGGCCGGGACCATAACAGCGTTTGTAAAAGTGGGATTTTTGCAGGAGGAGATGGTGGTTGAGTCCTATATTTCGCCTGTCCGAGAATTTTTCAGCAGATTTGGCTTGAAAACGGCCTTCCTCCTTCTCGCTCTCATCGGATTTTACCGTATTTCCGATATCGTTTTAGGTGTTGTTTCAAATGTGTTTTATGTCGATCTGGGCTTCAGCAAAAATGTTATTGCAGGAATAACAAAAGCATACGGTGTGGGGATGACTATTCTGGGAGGTTTTCTCGGCGGAGTTCTTACCCTGCGGTATGGTGTGTACAGCATTCTTTTTCTTGGCGCCCTGCTTTCTGCCGCCACCAACCTTCTCTTTATGGTGCTCGCCGGCGCCGGTGCCGATATTGTCATGCTTACGGTGGTTATTGCGATCGACAACCTCAGTGCCGGGCTTGCCGCCACGGCTTTCGTGGCCTTTTTGTCGAGTTTGACCAATATCTCCTTCACCGCTGTGCAGTATGCACTTTTCTCTTCCCTGATGACCTTGTTTCCTAAACTGTTCGGCGGCTATTCAGGCACCTTGGTCGATGTCTACGGTTACAATACTTTTTTCCTGTTAACTACGCTGATGGGCGTGCCGGTTCTTTTGCTGATACTGGTGATAATTAAAAAGCTGGAGACCTGACAGGTTTGGCTCAGTCCGTCGCATTACCCTTCATTCTTGGCGGCTCCGCGAGAAGATGAATTGTGGAAGCTGAGGCCGGCCTTGTATCGCATGGCGTCTTCTTCGTAGCGGCACCAGGTTACCCTGGCTAATCCCTGTTGTTTTACGGAGGATGGTGATTTGTGGAGAGAGAAATAAATGATGGTTTTATCCGACAGAGGTTCGTGTGTGCTTATCTGCATTCCGCCGGCGCTAAGATTGATAGCGTCGGCCAATTTGGGACTTTTCAGGATGCACAGGTCACTATTATCAAACAGCCTGAGCTGCACCTTATGGTTTACAGTCCTACGCTGGTACTTTCTGCGGTTATGACTATTTTTAGTCCTTGCAGCTTCTTCGACATGGGCAATCTCAGTTTTGTAACGCGTACATTCTACATAATTTGAGGATTTGCAATATGATACTATGTAACTTTGTAAAGGGATAAAGAGACCATTTCGCTTGATGGAGCACCTCCTGTTTTTTCCCGACCAATAAGGACATTGCAGGCAACTATTGTCGTTTTCAGCCATTATAGTTTACTCAGGTTAAGGAAGAGTAAGGCAACTTAACAAATATAACTGCAATATCTGTTCCTTAATTTGCTAGAGGTTGAGTGAGAACGGCTTTTTTGGAAAAAGAGAGGGTAGGAGTGAAAAGTATTACATGTACGAAAGAGATATTTTAAGTTTATAGCAGGTGTTTCTCTGCCGTCGCAAACAGGCAATCGATGTATAAACGTTGGTATTAGTTGAGTTCTTTGGGGGAGATGTCAAAACGTTTCAATTTGTCATAAAAAGCTGTCTTGCCAACCTTTAACTGCTTGCTTGCCTTGGCTACATTGCCGTTGTGTTTTTTTAGTGTTTCTACAATGATTTCTTTTTCAATGGTATTTAGAATGTTTTTTAAGGGACCATTGTTGAATTGTTTTGGCAGGGAGGAGTTGGGACCATCTTGATGACCACCGGGAGGTGCATCAAATATTATTTCCTCTTCTGTGATTATGTTAGATTTAGCCATTAATACAGCTCGTTGGACGACATTTTCCAGTTCTCTTACATTCCCCGGCCAGTCATGAGCGCAGAGGAGGTCTATAATTGGTCGCGGTACGAAGTTAACGTCTTTTTTAAAGGCCAACCGATATTTTCGAATGAAATGAGCAACCAGATCTTCAATATCATCCTTTCTTTCCCGGAGAGGAGGGATGAAAATATTTATAATATTGAGGCGATAAAACAGATCGAGGCGAAATTTATCATCTTTAACAGCCATGGCCAGGTCACGGTTGCTGGCCGCGAGAATTCGGACATCGACACTTATCGCCGAATTTCCGCCAACACGGATTATTTCTCCGTCCTGAAGGACTCGCAGCAAGGCTGCCTGCATGCGCGGACTGATGTCACCAATTTCATCGAGAAACAGGGTTCCGCCATCAACAATTTCAAATTTCCCTTTTGTCTTGGTGTATGCCCCCGTAAACGCACCTTTTTCATAACCAAAAAGATCACTTTCCAGTAGTGAGTCATTAACGGCGTTACAGTTTATTTTGAGAAACGGCTTTGTATTTCTATCGCTGGTTTCGCGGATAAGATTGGCCACCAGTTCCTTGCCGGTGCCTGACTCTCCACTGATTAAAATAGTCGCGTCTGATTTTGCTACCTGAGCAACCATATCGCGCAGGTCGCGCATTGGCTTGCTGGAGCCGATCATGGTATCTTCACCGGTGAGATCAGCAAGCTGCGTTTTTAGATTGATAAGCTGCTCATGCATTTGCACCCGAATTTTCTCGCTTTGTTTGAGCTTCTTGATTTTTTGAGAAAGAATTATCTCGATGTTATTGTGAAAAAGAGAAATCTCTTCTTCATCTTTTTTTTGCTGTGTTTTGTCCTGTAGTATCAGCCATTGCAGATTCTCTCCACGGTAGCCGTGGAAGGGGGCAAAAATACATACCAGATGGCGATCGAAAAAATCCGTCGTGGCCGTGGAGATTTCAGATTGCCGATGCGACAGTTTTGTCACGGTTTTGAGAAAACGTTTGAAAAAGGGGCTGTTTTTTTCCTTGTCTGCATCAGAAACTTCCTTAAAGCTGTTAAAAAAAACAATACCGTTATGATTAAGATATTCAACTGATTCAGTATTTTTAATAATCAGTACTGGGTTGGGGAATGCATCAAGCATACCCCGCAAATTGAGTATGAGTCGTTCTATCTCTGTTGCCATTCCTGTGTTGTTCATACTGGGAGATATCCTTTTTACACTATGCATGCATACGAATATGGGTTTGGTTTTTGAGAAAAGCAGGTAGAAAGCACAGTGGAGCCAAAGACAAATAATGCCCGCAGTCTGTGCGGAATCATATGCAGAAAACAGAATTTTTTACATATGGCAAATTATAGCGCATTAAGAGAGAGGGATGAAGGTCTCTTTTCCAGAAATGCGAAAAAAATTATTTTTGCCAGATAAAAGGAGGAAGCGACAATCTTTTTCGTGTCCAGTTGAGACTTTTCCGGATACCCGGTCGAGAAACAAAGTAGACCAGCAGTGCACGCTTGCCCGGGAAAGACATACACAATATGCCGAGAAAAATGGTAAGAAGGCCTTGCCCCGGTAAAAAAAGCATGGCAATACCTGCAGCAACCAGCAGAACACCGATAATATTGCGGCCGATAATAAGAAGAATATTGACCGGCGGGGGGATATCCGGTTGCATGTGGCTCTCAAACTGGAGAAAGTAGTGTTGCGGCAATCTGCCGATATACCATGGAATCAAGATCAGGCTGAGAAAAAAGGTTGTAACCGAAACAAGAGCCAGCCCTTCCAGGTAGGGAGAAATTAAATCTATGATCTCTGCATCCATGGTTTATTGCTGATCACAGCACAATCTTGCGTGAATTTTACGCATCAAGGCCAGGCAGAAGAATATCGGCCAGTGTCCTTTTGGGAACATGGTGCACCTGTTCAGCGTCTCTCCAGTATTTGATGTTGTTGTCGGTGCATTTTTCTATTACCACCGTCTCCACGGGAACACCAAGGGCAATAACATGATGCAGCTCCAGATGGTCTGCTTGAGGGAAAACCTCGGCAAGTTTGGGAGAAAAGGCGCCAATCCGACACCCACCCAGTCCGGCTGTAGTAGCACCTAAGAGTATGTTTTGTGTCGCAATACCGAGATCAAAAATGGCTTCCTGCACAGAACCTGTCAGTCTGTTTGTGTTGAGATAACAGAGAATATAGGCAGTTGGACGTTCATTTTCGCTGGGTCCTTTCCAGTCGCTCAGATATCCGGCCCAGCCAAGATACGGGAAAACAGAGGCACAATGGTTGGCGGCGGTGATGATAAGATATTGCCAGGGTTGACAGTTTCTAGCCGAACCACCCAATCGCCCCAGATTTATAAGGTTCTCAACCGTGGCCGGTGCTATCGGTTTGCCGGCGTCAAATCTTCTGTATGTTCTTGTTTTTTGAATAATTTCCAGCATAGATCCCCCCTCCCTATAGTGTTAATCTTCAGTGGCGCCGATATGGCTCAAGTGCAGAGCAACTCCGGCAGTTCCTTCTTCCATGTTGATGCGCCGGGCGGTGGAGAGCCTGTCGGATGCAATATCGTGTTCGCTCTGCAAATAGTTGCGAACCGCCTTCAATCTTTCCTGGCCGAGCTGTTCCAACATGGTAGTTTCAACAATGACCGGCTCGGCGGTGACCGGAGTAAATTCTTGCAGGTCCTCTTCTATAATTCCTTCTACTATACTCACATTCTCATTTTGTGTCGTTGCTTTTTCTTCTTGTTCCTGCTGCCATTGCTGCAGGAGACGTTTGTTTTCCTGTCGCACTCTTTCTCTTTCCTGTTGTTCGAGATGCAACCGTAGAGCCGTTTCATCTGTGCTCGGCTCAATTGTGGCCGTAGGAATCAGTTTCAAAAGAGGATAATCATTCAATAACATACCGAAAAGAGAGAGAGTTCTCCTGCCGTCATCAAGTAGTTCAGTGGTCCCCGGCTGGAATGTGATGGTCGTGTTTTGGCCGAGTGCATTGTAAGGCTCCGGTAGAAGCAGGTAGGGTGAGACAGTGCTTTTGACAATCTGTTTTTGAAAATGGTGTACGGCCTGTTCAAAAACTGGCCTGTCGGGGTCAGTCAGCGGTACAGATTCCCGGAGCCGATCTTTTCGATCGCTTAACAGGGCTATGGTTAGAGCGGTGGGGGAGTCAGGTTCCGCGGCTGTAACAGATGTTGCTGTAATAGTAGCAAAAGAAGGGCCTGCAGCCTTATCTTTCTGGTAATAGATATGCAGCAGGCTGTCTTCGGTTATCAGATCGATAGTGTTGGAGAGCTGTTCCTGCAGCGTTGCCAGAGGCAGTCCGTTCAACTCAAAGGCGACGGTTTCCGTTATGCCTTCTTCTGCCGGTCGGGCGGAGCCTTGCGCGGTAAAAGGCGCTCCGGCGATGGTCCCGCTGAGATTGTAGTCCATTGCGGTCTGCGAACCAGCGCGAGAAAAATTAGTGATACTGCCCTTTATGGCAGATATGTCGGTCTGCCATGGCGGAGAAATTCTTTCATCTCTATACTGCATCCTGCCTTGCTGCATTTGTGCATGTCCTATATCCAGGTTCTGCAGAAAGGCTTCCGCAGAGGGCGAAGACTGTCTGGCCGGGGGAAGCAGGGCATCCCTGATGCTCCGGTAAAAACCGCTGCTCCCCAGAGCCTGTCTAAAAGACGGCTGAGCAAGAGTGAGCCGGTCGATTTTGAGATGAGATGAGGCGGCCTGGTATTCAAAATTGTCCAGTACCGCATTCTGCCAGGTTATCCAATCGTCAGCGCTGGTAGAGTAGAGCCGGCCCCGCCCGAGGGTGATGCTGCCGGTACTGACTTGCTCCGGGTAGGAATAGGATACTTGGCCATCTATTGTGCCTTTTACCGGATCCTTTGATGTGGGTTGAAAAAGGTTGATAAGAATATCGCTCTCTACTGCCGTAAAGGAGAGATCGAGTTGTGTCTGCAGCGGATAAACAGCCAGACTTCCCTTGCCGGCCACCTCCCCCTGATCGGCCGAAGATGCAGTGAAAGCAACGGTACCGCTTTTGCCGGATTTATTGTTTGTTGCAGAGCCGTTATTCGTACTCAGGGAGGAGATCTGCAGATCAAAATCATCGATGATAAAGCTTTCTGCCGAGGTATTCCGCGGCAGGTTGACTGTGCCGTTCAAGCGAAGAGTGCCAAGTTGGAAATTTCCCGTCCTTTTCTGTAAAAAGGGCGCCATAATTGCGGCAAAGTCGGTTCGGGCAGAGAGTTCCGTGTCGCTGATAACAAGCTCGCCCATGGACAGATTGTCACCGTCCTGCGTCAAGCTGCTCAGAGAAAGGCCATCAGCCGTCAGATCGTAGCCGGCGCCTTCTATCCGCACAGTTTTAAAAAGAACATCCCTGCACGAAGTGTTTTGCAGCTTTCCATCTGTGGATATCTGCGCAAAAGCGGCCTGGGTAAAGTCAAATCGACGCTGCTCCGCACCATAAGTAAAACGGCCGTTTTCGATTTCGATGGCGCCGTCATACCTCCTGGCCTTGACTTGGTATGTCCCCGTGCCGTTTACCAGCGTTTCGGGACCGGCTTTCAGGAGAGCTGTGTCATCGAGCTGCAGCAACAGGGCAGCCGGCAGTTTGGTAAAAGCTGTTTCGATGCTGCCGTCGAGGGGCGATAGAGACAGTTTTCCTTTTGCTTTGAGCGTGCCTGAATCCCGCAGGTTACCCGAGAAAGTGAGATTGTGGTCTTGAGGCGGAGCTGTACTGAGCCCGGCAGTCTGGAGGTGGACGTCATCAAAATGGATGACGGGATGTTTGTCATTGTCCGGCAGAAGAGTAAGATCGCCTTTAAAATCTATATTTTTGATGGATGCGTCTTTGGCATCCATAAAAGATTGAAGAAGCGGGGGAAGGTGCTGCGGCGCGAGGCGCAGCTTGCCGTTTTCGAGAAAGAAATCGTCGATGTCGATGGTATTGTCCTTCAGGAGTTGTACCGCAATCTTGCCGGATGCCCTCTGCAGCCATGGATTATCTTTGGCTCCCAGGGAAATTGCAGTGAAGTCTATGTGGCCCTGCTCGAAAGTAATGGCGACTGGCGCCGATTCGGTTCGTCGCAGAGAAAGCCTGCCCCGGATATCGGCGTTTCCTTCTGCCGGGGTACTATTTTGCGGCGTGATAGCACGCAGAGCAAGAGCTACAGGAAGATTGTTGATTTCAACGTTTCCTGTCGGGATAGTGTTTTCAAAAATACCTCGCCAGGAGAACAGGGAAAAATTATTTTCCAGCTCCCCACCTATCTGGAAAGAGCTGTTTGGCGAGGGACCGTCGCGGCGTAGTGCCGCGCTATTGGCAAAATCGCGGACACTGAGCTGGATTGAGCCGAGAACCAGATCACTGTCCTTGGTTGCTATTCGAACCCGGCCATTATCTGCAATCAAGAGATCAACGGTCAAGGCAGGCAGGTCGACGGGAATGCCATTCGTACCGTTTTTGTCATATCCTTGCAGGAAAAGAGAGTCAACCGTCTCTTTGGTAAAGTCTTTCTCAAGTAAGAGCAGGGGATCACGCAGCAGAAGGCTTTTGATGTTCAGGCTACTCTTTAACGGATTGAGGCTCCCTGTTACTGTAAGCATGGGTGCGGCCAGTGAGAGGGTGCCGTCACGGCTTTGCCAGAGACTGTCTGTTATCTGAAATTGATAGTTGCAGAGCAGCTGTCGACCCTTTGAACCTTTTGAATCTTCGGGTAGAAAGGAAATCTCGATCTTGGCGTCGGCTTTTCCCTTTTCAATGCGCACCGGCAGAGGAACCGGAAGATAATTGCTGTAGAGGGGCAGATCAATCGCGTTCAAGGTGGAAGAAAGCCGGGTCGGCGTATCTCCGGATTTGAAAGGTGCGCCCGCTTCCGTCTCGCTGACCAGTTCGACAGGGCTGCCGTTGACAACGGCCGAAAACCGGGGTTGGATATAACTGCCGGCGTTATACGAAAAATTGGCCAGCGTCGGCAAACTCAGATTGAGGTTTTCTACCTTGTGGACTTTTTCTGCAGTGATATCGTGAAACAAGATACTGCTGTCGCTGATGGAAATGTTATTGAGAGAGTAGAAGAAAGGGAGTTCGGCAAAATTGAGCATCTCACTGGCCCTATCGCTTGCTTTGACGAAAAACTGGGAAAGGTTATAGCTGCCGTCCGCATAGCGAAAAAGGGTGAAGTCTGCCCCCTTGACAAGCAATGAATGGGAGACGATGGAATTGCGCAGTAGTGAGATAAAATCGAGATTGACAAAAAGGTCTCTGACAGTGAGAAAGTCCTCCAGGGTAGCATCTTCCTTCTGTTCCTGTATTTCAATCCCTGCCAGGCTAAGTGAACACTCCAGAGGATTGAACATCGCCTCGTTTATCGTCAGGACGAGGCCTGTCCTGTCATAAAATGTTTCCGGAAACTTCTCTTTGATATAGAAAGGTATCAGGGTCGCGCTCAAGCCATAGTAACCGGCCAGCATGACAAGCACACAGAGCGGAACAAGAATATACCTCTTTTTCATGGTCTTGCCGCGGGGGCGGCGCCTCTTCTCCGGAGGTTCTTCCTGTTTTCGGGGAGGCTGCGGTGGAGGTGTTTTTTTTCCGCCGGATATGGATATGTTGCCGTATAAATCTGCCATTGGACCTGGGTTACTGTTTTTTGCCGGATGCTAAAATATTTTTTGTTAAGCACCAGACGAATATACGCCTTTTCTTGAATCCTGCACTAAATAATGTAACGTCACTCTTTCATGCAGGGTACAAAAAATTCTTGTTGTCGGAAAGTGTAAACATTACATATTTTATCTTGCTAAATATCGACAAAGGTATGTAGAATGGCATCAAGGATGAAGAAACGCCTTTCTTATAGTCCCCGTCGTCTGCTGCCGGAAAATCTCGACATACCCGTTGGGTTCCTTTTCTGCCGGTAGAGACACTTTTCCCGATCCCACGGGAATCCTGTGGCACACACAGTCCGACTTCCTGGTTGAGTACGGATGTAAAACTTTTAATTGATCTGTTTAGATGTTTGAATTTCTAGCATTATTACGTTGGCAGGATGCCCTGGACATCCTTATAGTCGCTTTTATTATTCACCAGCTCATTTCCATTATTCGTGGTACCCGCTCGGTGCAGATGCTTCTTGGCATCGTTGTGCTGACCGCCGTCTATTTTATGGCCAGTATTCTCGATCTGGCTGCCTTGATGTGGCTTCTGAAAACGTTTTTAAGCTCTATCTTCCTCATCATCATAATTGTTTTCCAGCAGGATATCCGGCGAGCCCTGACCCAGGTCGGCAAATCTCCATTTCAAAAAAATGCCGATACCATGGAGAAGGATATTGACGAGATAATTAATGCCGTTTTCTATCTCTCTAAGAGACGTATCGGCGCACTGATTATCCTGGAGAGGGATACCGGTCTGCGTGATTATGTTGAATCCGGCTTTGAGCTCGATGCCAATCTCACCAAGGAACTGCTCATCTCAATATTTATGCCGGTGTCTCCCTTGCATGACGGTGGTGTCATTATCAACAAAAGAAGGATTCAGACAGCCGGCAGTATTCTGCCTCTGACCCAGAATCCCTATATCAGTAAAAGGTTTGGAACACGACATAGAGCGGCTATCGGGTTGTCCGAAGAAACGGATGCCGTCATTCTGGTGGTCTCCGAAGAGACCCAGGGAATTTCCCTGGTTCAGCATGGCGCGCTCACCGCCGTCAATGATGAGATCGCCCTGCGGACCGGCCTGCGTGCCATATTCGTCGGCAAAGACGGGCGTTCGTCGGCCTGGATAGAGAAATTTTTAAAATCATGATATCTCGATTACTGAAAAAACTGCAGGATCTCTGGTCCAAGGAATGGCTCATCAAGTTTATCTCTTTATGCCTTGCCGTGCTACTGTGGTATTTTGTGGGTGGAGAAGACGTTGTCGAGAAAAATATTACCGTCCCGATAGAGGTTATCAACCTTCCCAGCGATCTTATAATCTCCAATAAGTATAAACGTGATGTCGACGTCACCGTTCGGGGGCCGCGTTCGCTTATCGGTGAGATGAACAAAAGTCAGGAGGCACGCCAGATAGATCTTTCCAAGGCCGCTCCCGGCACCAGGGTGGAGGAGATAAGTATGTCATCCATTCCCATCAGTCGGGGCGTGGAAGTGCTGCGCGTCCAGCCTTCTTCCATAATCCTCTCCCTTGATAAACTTATTAAAAAAGAGATCCCCATAAATGCGGTGACTACCGGCACGGTCATGCTTGGTTATGTGCTTGAGGACCTGCAGATCGATCCACGCACCATCAGTATAACGGGGCCGCAAACCATTCTCTCCCGGGTTGATGTGCTCAAGACAATTCCCATAAATATCAATGGCCTTAATGAATCGGTTCAGTTGCAGATCCCTTTGGAACTGGATGCCATCATCGTTGACCTGATCGGTGAAACATCCGTAACGGCCGATCTGGACATAGGCTATGATACCACCGAAAAAACGCTTGCCAAGGTTCCGGTCAGTGTTACCATGGCGGGTTTTCTGCAGGAGGTTAAACCGAAAACCGTCTCGGTGACGGTTAAAATACCCAAGATGATCATCATCAAGAATATGGATTTCAGCAGTCTTTTTAGGGTAACGGCGGTGCGGGCGGCAGACGAAGAGGATAGAAGACGTCTCAAGGTGCAGGTCATTCCTGCTCCTGAGTTGACGGTTCCTCTTGAAATTGTTGCCATCGAACCGGCCTATGTCACTCTTGAGGGGGAACCGCCCTGGCCGGAAGAGGCACAAAACGAAGTACGGGTCGAAAACAGCCTGGAGATTAAAAAATAACACTATGCAGAAATTGTTCGGAACCGACGGGATACGAGGGGTTGCCAATGTCTTTCCCATGACCACGGAAATCGCCATGCAGGTGGGGCGGGCCATTGCCTTTATCGTTAAGGAAGAAGGGCAGCGTAACCGGATTGTGATCGGTAAAGATACCCGACTGTCCTGCTATATGCTGGAAAATTCCCTGGCGGCAGGTATCTGCTCCATGGGGGTTGACGTCCTTCTGGTCGGTCCAATGCCGACCCCGGGTATCTCCTTTATTACCACCTCCATGCGGGCCGATGCCGGAGTGGTTATTTCCGCCTCGCATAATCCCTTTCAGGACAACGGCATTAAAATATTCTCCAAAGACGGCTTTAAGCTGCCCGACGAGACGGAGTTCCATATCGAAGATCTGATTTTTTCCAACAAGATGGCGGCACTGTGCCCCTTCGCCGGAGAAATCGGCAAGGCCTTCCGCATTGATGATGCCAGAGGCAGGTATATTGTCTTTCTTAAAAACACCTTCCCGAAAAGCTACGAGCTGGACGATTTCCACATCGTGCTCGACTGCGCTCACGGCGCCACCTATAGAGTTGCTCCCCATGTTTTTGAGGAACTGGGTGCCAGAGTCACACCGCTGGGAGTCGATCCCAACGGCATCAATATCAATGACAGTTGCGGTGCACTCCATCCGGAAATTATGGCAAAGAAGGTGAAGGAAGTGGGTGCCGATATCGGTCTGGCCCTCGATGGCGACGGTGATCGACTGATCGTCTGTGATGAAAAAGGCCGCATTGTCGACGGCGACCATATCATGGCCATCTGCGCCAAGGATCTGCTTAAACGAAGAAAACTGAAGAAAAAGACGCTGGCGGCAACGGTGATGTCTAATATGGGGCTTGAGGTTGCCATGGAGAAAATGGGCGGCAAGATGATACGCACGCCGGTGGGTGATCGCTATGTCGTCGAGAAGATGCGCCGTGAGGGATATTCTTTCGGCGGCGAACAGTCCGGTCATCTGGTCTTCCTCGACCATATCACCACTGGCGACGGCACCCTGGCAGCCCTGCAGCTCCTCTCCGTCATGAACAAGACCCAGAAACCGCTCTCCGAGCTGGCAACCATCATGGAAAGCTTCCCCCAGGTGCTGAAAAATGTCAGAACGGAAAAGAAAATAGATATCAGCGCCATCCCCGAATTTGAACAAACCGTCACCAAACTGGAAAAAAAGCTCGGCAAAACCGGCCGGATACTGGTCCGCCCCTCCGGCACCGAGCCCGTCATCCGGGTCATGGTCGAAGGCCGGGATGAAGCTCAGATCAACGAAATAGCCGACGAACTCTGCAGCATGATCTGAAAAGAACCATCACCACCGCATAGCACCCTGAACCCCGGATCGTAAGGTTGGCGCTAAGCACAGCGCAGCCCAACAACAATGGCTCATTTCTTTTAAGGCCTTTTAACGACTTCTCTTTTTTACTTTTTCAGTAAAGGAAACTCCTCCGGGGACCAACTTTTATGTTGTATACTGTAAAGATACGAGTTACACTAAAACATGATAAAAAGTTTTCAACATAAAGGGCTGGAGAATTTTTACATAACCGGTAGTAAAGCCGGCATCCAGGCTAAACATGCGCCCAAGCTGAGAAGGATTCTTGGTGTATTAGACGTGGCAACAAAAATAGAAGATGTCAGCTTGCCCGGATACAGACTGCACCCTTTAACGGGGAAGCAAAAAGGTTTTTTCTCGGTTTGGGTCAACGGCAATTGGCGTGTTATTTTTCGATTTGTCGGTGATGATGTAGAGTTGGTGAATTATCTGGATTACCATTAAGAGGAAATGATATGTGTGCAATGTATAATCCACCCCATCCTGGTGAAATCATAAAAGAAGATGTACTGCAAGCGGAAGGTATAAGCGTGACTGAAGCGTCCCGACAACTTGGGGTTTCACGCGTCGCTTTGTCCAGGCTGTTAAACGGTAAAAGTGGTATCTCCGTAGATATGGCACTGCGCCTCTCCCAGTGGCTTGGCACAACCCCGGAACTCTGGCTGCGCCTGCAGGATTCCTTAGACCTCTGGCAGGCCGGTAAAACAAAACGCCCGAAGGTGAAACCTCTGCAGAGCAGGGCAACTAACTCTTCGTCATCATAATGAATGCAATCCTGGGGCCCTGGAACAGTCATCCGGGTTATCTTGACATCAGCAGCCAGGAGGATATGGTGGAGTATTCTGCAGTACTGACGGATTTTGGCGGCGCTACCCCAAAAGGAAGAGCGGCCTATCTTAAACAAATGCTAGCTGACGTAACAATCCTCTCTATGATAGCAGAGGAAACAGGCAAGGAGTGAGATACCATTAAAGCACGAGAAGGGAAATTTACGGAGGTTGACTATGGACCTGCTTTTTCGCTATGGCGGACTCCGTGGACCAGAGATCGGTGAGCTGTTCGGTGTGGGTCATAGTGACCCAACCCAAGCTTAAAAGCTGATAGTCGATATTCCAGGTTGGCCTTCGGAAAAAGGTGCAATGATCGTTTGCAGGGAAACTTTACCCAACCGAGGATTGCATGAACCATATTTATGATATAACATAGTCATATCATGAACCATAGGCTAGTTCTTTTGGCTGCATCAAAGGTGACTATTATGAAATCAATGACAATTCATGGCATAGACAAGCAACTAGAAGATCTCATTAAGTCGAAGGCCAAATCGGAAGGACTGAGTATCAACAAAACCATAAAGAAATTGCTGGAAACATCCCTTGGCATAAAACCTCAACCCAGCCGAAAGAACCTCGATGAATTCAAAGAATTCCAAGGATTATGGAACAGAGAGGATCTGCAGATTTTTGAAGAAAAAACAGCCGACATACGAACTGTTGCAGAAGAAGAGTGGCAATGAAGAAAATTCTACTTGACACCAATGCGTACACAAGATTGCTGACAGGTGACGACAGCGTGTTGAGTGTTGTCGCATCCGCCGAATCTGTTTTTATGTCGGTTTTTGTTCTGGGAGAGTTGCACGCCGGTTTTTCCGGAGGAGCAAAGTTTCGAGAAAATCATGAAATATTAACACGTTTTTTGGCAAAGTCACCCGTAATGATTTTAAATGCCACCACCGAAACTGCCGAGGTGTTTGGTGAACTGAAAAATGCTCTCAAAAAAGCAGGTACTCTTATACCGATCAATGATGTATGGATTGCTGCCCACTGCCTCGAAACCGGTTCGGTTATCATTACTTACGATCTTCATTTCCGAAAAATTGCAGGTATCAGGCTGTGGAGTGAGATATAATTCGCTTCCGGTATTGCCGGCGATTTATGTGACTGTGTTAGGGAACAGGAAGAGGGGCTTCAGGAGTTCCGAGGACAGTATCCTAAGGCCACAAAAACCTGGTCCAAAGAAACAGTCTGAAATGTAGACACACTCCGGAATATTTCCGGAATAGGGCCTTATCGATACACTTCGCCCTGACTGCCGATGTCAAGCAGGTTGATTTCATGATCGTTGATCATGATGGACAGGGTAAGCCTGGAGCGGGAAAAATTGCGGGAAAGCTCGAAAAAGGACGGGAAGATCAAAGAGCTGGTGAGAAGTTTGGAAGACAAGTTGTCAACAATAAAGACCCCGTAAGTCGCTAAAGCTTAAAAACTTTCCCGCTCTTTTTCCTACTGCGAAAAGACAAAGAGTTATCTCGCCCATACAGGATATCCTCGGCTATACGGAGAAGATCCTGCTGGAAAACAGTAGGATCGGGCTCAGTGATCCATTTGATATTCTTTAATTCCCGCGGGGGGAATGAACGAAGGATTTCATAAAGGACAACGGGGTCTATCCCTACTTCCTTGTCTTTCGCCTCCAAGACGATTTCCTTCCAATTAAAATTACCATGCAATGCAATTGCATGGATGTCGGCAACATCCTTCGGTTCAGAGCGGAACAGTGCGGTAAGCTTATTGGATAGAATATTTCTCAGGCTGTCCACTCGTTTGAGAATGGGGTCTTCTACCAGAATTCCAAAATGAGAGGCGATATCGTTGATAAATTCTACTTGTAATTCAGTAACGTTTGCTCCCGCTGAAGAGATGAACATCTGGGTATAGGTGGCGCCTTTCTCCAGGGATGTACGATCAATTCGGAAAATACCGGTTTCCTCGGCCGTTGATAATTGCTGTAAAACAGCAGCTACATGGCTACTGTAGAGAGGATCATCGTTGATAAAAAAATCAAGGTCATCCGAATATCTATGCAGGGTGTAGAATCGACTAAGCGCTGTTCCACCTGTGAGATAGAAGGGAGTCTTGGCAGAGCTTACGAAATTGAGGACCCCATTTTGTAAAGGATACAGGCTCTCCTCGTAGTATTTTGCCGAGATGTTCATATTTCGCCCTTTTTTCCACATTGTGAATATTAGAAAGGAGAGCAGGAGAGAGTTTGCCCGCTATTTCTTCCGGTGTAAAAAATTCCAGAAGATCATACCAGGATAGCTTTTCCAGCATCCGCAGAAAAATTTGATCCCTATTCCAGTGACCGGCCATGGACTCTCGGCCGATGATGACGGCAAACATATCCTCAACCGGAATGTTATAGTCCCAGGAGATACGCTTCAGGCACCGGAATTGTCTGTCTGTTAACGTTTGCATGTCGTCTATAAGTATCGAACCAACCGTGAGCTGATCTACCCCCGTTGAAAAAATTAGCAATAAGGCCACTTAGTTATTTTTTCTAAATCTTCCAGGAATAATCTGATTATGGAAGACAGTTTATCTGGGATCTGAGCCATCGTGCAGTGCTCTCCATTTTGTTAAAATACCTTTCTGTAAATATAGAATAAATCATATAATACCTTATTATTTCAATAATATCTTATGCACGTGAATATGTCTAGAAGTATAATTTGGATGCTTTAGTGTGTCCAGATGAAATATGCCGTGCCGTAAGTGATAAAGGACTGGTTGTTTTCAGTCACAGACGCGCATCAATTTTTAAGGGCAGGTCATCCCAGGAGAGCATTTTAGCGTCTGCGGTCATCAGAGTAGCTCCATTTTCAATAGCAGTTGCGACAATCATACGATCGGCGGGATCGCCATGAAACATTGACAGTTGACCGGCGCGAATAGCTGTTGTTGCCCGCAAAGGGATTTCGAGCAAACCTGTCTGCAGCAGGTCGGATCTCCATACATCAAGTTCAGTCTGCATTGTCAACCGCTGCTTTTCTATCAACATGGCAACTTCCCAAAAGCTGATAGTTGCTATTCCAAGTTGGCCCTCGGAAAGAGATGCAATGATCGCTTGCAGGGCAATTTTACCCAGTCGAGGATTGCCTTCATCTAGCCAAATGAGAACATGAGTGTCAAGAAGTAGCATTATTCGGCATCCCAGGCAAGACTAAGCGGCGCAATAAGATCGTCTTTGCTCTCTATTTTCCCCTTATGGAGTCCAAAAATTTTTGACGGGACAGTTCGATACGGCTTCAATATAGAGACCGGTTTACCGTTTTTGGTAATTACTATTTCTTCACCTGTCAGGTTAACCTCATCCATCAAGTGCAGGCATTTAGCCTTAAATTCCGAAGCTTTTATTGTTTGCATGTCTTGCTCCTTCTGCATGTGTTATTCTCTTCTTATCATAGTCATTACCATGGTCATTTGCAATAATTTATCTGCTAGACTGTCTTCGGAATCTCTCTCTTTCAATTCCACAGACAATGACATGCCGAAGGATGCCGAGGAAATGGTGGAGTATTCTGCCGTACTGGCGGATTTTGGCGGTGCAACCCCAAAAGGAAGAGCGGCCTATCTTAAACAACTGTTAGCTGACCTAACAATCCTCTCTATGAGAAACAGGCAAGGAGTTAGATGCCATAAAGAACGAGAGGTGAAATTTACGGAGGTTGGTTATGAACTTGTTATTTCGCTATGGCGGACTCCGTGGACCGGAGAACGGTGATCTGTTCGGTGTGGACTATAGCGCGGTAAGTCGGGAGCGGAAAGGGTTGCGGCAAAACAAGAAAAAGGACGGGAAGATTGCAGAACTGGAGAGAAGGTTAAAGGAAAAGTTGTCAACAGTAAAGAATGACCCCAGACCGTGTTATCTCTTGCGTAACAGCAATCCTTCGATATTATGGAAGTGTTTATCCAGAGTGTAAAGTTGTAGTCCATGCTGGAAAGCTGCCGCGGCAATCCAAATGTCGTTGGTAGGGATAGGGGTTCCAAGCTTTCTAAGCTGATTTATGATGGTGCAGTAGTAATCTGCAGTATATTCATCGATGGCGTAAAGAGTTACTCTGGGTGAATCAAGAAAAATACCTAACTCCTTTCGGTTTTCTTGTTCCTTGTTTCCGCCCTTGAAACCCGACAGAAGTTCACCGATAGAAACAACGCTGATGCCTATATGAATAACCTGTCGTAAAACCTGAACTACCTCGGGATCACCCTTAAGAGCATGGGAGTAAATATTTGTGTCAATAAGAATTTTATTCATTTCCAAAGCTCTTCGTCTATCGTTCGTTCGTTGTCAATTTTCTTTTGGATTTGAAAAAATTCTTCTTCCGACCATTTACCGAAAAGATTGTCCAGGTCGTGCCATTCTAGGGAAAACCGTTTTTCTTTTCTCAATCCGACCTGCTTTTTAAGTGTTTCCAGAACAAACTGGTTAACGCTCATTTTTTTTGACGAAGCGGTTTCTTTCAGTAAAGCTGCTAGCTCATCATCAATTCCGCGTATCGATATTGACCCCATGGTTCCTCCTCGCACTCTGATATTGATTACATTATGCTATCATAATATGCACTCACCTGTCTTGGTGTCAAGGGTTATTATGGATTGATGGTATTGTAGGTTTAAGAGGAATTGATTCTGCACTCAGGAGAATGGATGAGTGATATATCACGTTTGCATTACGCGATAATAGTTATTGTTGAGCCAGACAATAGCCGTGAACCCATCGAGATTAGCTGTGCCAAAAACTATGATGACAATAGGCACATATTGTTTTGTAGTCTATGCACCTTGTTTCGGCAACGCTGCAGGGAAGCGAACGAAGTGAGACTCCGGGCACGGTAAGATCGGCTGGCCTTCGGTGAACATTGTGTATGATTATCTTATGAAAGTATACTGCTTGAACATATTGGAATATCAGTACATTTTT
>CAYUPL010000054.1:0-21473 GCA_964446655.1 uncultured Desulfopila sp. | reverse complement strand
AATCGTCAAGAATACAAATTCGTAGAGCTTGTTTCGCGGCAAACGGACGATCCTGCAGGAAAGAAAAAGTACCACAAACAAGGAGCACAAACCCTTTGCAAAAGCACAAGAGCTGCCCACCTGCTGCACCCTTTAAAGAAGCCCTTTGTCTGCCTGAGCCTGGATGGCGGTAATGGCTATGGTATTGACGATATCCGGTATAAGACAGCCCCGGCTGAGATCATTGACCGGCTTGTTAAGGCCCTGCATAATGGGACCGATGGCCACCGCCTTGGCGGAACGCTGCACAGCCTTGTAGGTATTGTTGCCGGTGTTCAGATCGGGAAAGATAAAAACCGTGGCCCTGCCGGCAACCTTGCTCTCCGGCATCTTGGCTCGGGCCACCGTGGCATCCACCGCCGCATCATACTGGATAGGCCCTTCCAGGAGGAGGTCCGGGGCAAGACGCTTGGCAATCTCCGTCGCCTTTTTGACCTTGTCGACCTCCTCACCGACACCGGATTCACCCGATGAATAGGAAAGCATGGCGACCAGGGGCTGCACCCCGAAAAGCACCGCTGTTCTGGCGGACTCGATGGCAATTTCAGCCAGCTGTTCCGCCGTGGGCCTTGGATTGACGGCACAGTCGCCATAGACCAGCACTCTGTCTTCAAGACACATAAAAATCACCGAAGACATGATGGTACTGCCCGGTTTGGTTTTGACAAATTCGAGTGAGGGCCGCACGGTATTCAGTGTTGAGTGTACCGCCCCCGAAACCATACCGTCGGCATGGCCCTTATACACCATCATGGTGCCGTAATAGTTGACCCCGGACATGACGTCTCTGGCGTTGTCCGGGGTTATGCCTTTATGACGGCGCAACTCAAAGTAAGTTTCGGCGTATTCGTCAAAATTATCCGCCTCAACCGGGTCGATTATCCGCACCCTATCAAGAGACAACCCCAGTGAGCTGATTTTTTTCTCAATCGCTCTTTGTTTGCCCAGCAGAACAATATCGACGGCATCACGATGGATGACGATCTCGGCTGCCTGCAGGATGCGTTCTTCCTCTCCTTCCGGCAACACGATAACCTGTTTATGCGTCCGAGCCCGTTTTATCAGGCCGAACTCAAACATTTTCGGAGAAGTAAACAGCATGCGGTGATGAATGATCCGTTTGCGCAACTCGGTGGTGTCGACATGTGATTCAAACAGCCCCAGAGCAGTAGCTATCTTACGCCGAGATCCAGGACCTATGCTTTTAGGGATGTTCTGGATCTGGGTGGCGGTGGTGAAGGTATCTTCTCTGACCTTGACGATGGGCACCAGGTCCGACATTCCCTGAAGCAGATTACGCAGCAGGTTGTCCGGTTCCATGTAGCCGGTTAAAACGAAACCGGCAATGTTGGGCATGGTACTGGAACGATAGGCGGCCAAGGTACCAAGAATGATATCAAGTCTGTCTATCGGGGTTATAACCAGACTGTCATTGGTCAGCCTCGGCAGGTAATTTCGCAGATTCATGGCTGCCACGATAAAGCGGGTCACCGATCGGTTGAGCTGTTCCTGGCCATAGATCACCTTGGCATCCAGAGCTTTGACGATTTCAGCCATGGTGAGCTGATCGAGGGTCTCCTCGTAGGGAATCGAATAGACCAGCTCAACCTTGCCCTGCAGACTTTGCCGCAACGGGGCCAGAATTATGTCCTGCAGTTCCGGCGGGACTTTGTTGGCGATCAGGGCAAAAACGCTGCACCCTCTCTCTTCAAAAGATTCGACCGCGAAGGTGCAACCGTTGACCACGCTCTGCAGCGTTCCATTGCGGCCATTTGCTATCATCAGGACAGGGCAGGACAGATTATTGGCGATCTCGACATTGAGCTCAAACTCCAGGGCCGATGAATCACTCTCGAGATCGGTTCCCAGACAGAGGACAAAATCGTTTTCGTTTTCCAGCTCTTTATATTTATCGAGAATTCCTTCCAGCAGTTTATCATGCTTTTTTTCCGAAACCAGGCTCCTCGCTTCCTCGAAGGTAAAGCCATACATGGACCGGTACGGTATTTGAAGATTATAGTGGGTTGCAATAAGATGAATGACCTTATCCACCTCACTCCCACTTCTTTTCTCGTTTATTATCGGACGAAAAAAGGCAACCCGATCAAGGTTGCGAACAAGAAACTCCATAATACCGAGAGTAATCATAGATTTACCGCTGTGATCCCCCAGAGCGGTAACATATAAATTTTTAGACATGAGAACGTCCCTTACTCTATTGAGTTCCGCAAGAACGGAGAAAAAGACGATGCGGTTTTTCTCCATTGAATATTCATGCTATACTATCATCATTGCGACCATAAAAGTACTCGGAATCTTCATCTAAAGACAAAAATCACCCATATCAGCAAAGAACAATCGCTCCTCAGTTTACAACTATTTAACCGCATATTTTCAAAAGGATATCAGATGCTTAATTTTCAGCTCAGTTCCGACCAGCTTGCCCTGCAGGACAAAGCACGCCGTTTTGCCCTGCAGGAAGTACTGCCCGCGGCCTGGTATTATGACGCCAGAGACGAAATACCGTTAGATATTATCAGAAAGGCCTTCGAGGCCGGTTTTCTGGGTGCGGATATCCCCAAAGAATATGGTGGACATGGTCTTGGTCTTCTGGAATCGGCCCTGATAACCGAAGAAATTGCCGCAACCTGCCCAGGACTTGCCACTTCAATTTTCGATACCTCGCTCGGCATGGAGCCGCTGTTGCTGTCGAGCAACCAGCAGGCCAAAAAAAAATATCTGCCTCGCATGGCAAAAGACGGCAAACTGACCGCTTTTGCCACCTCGGAACCGACCATGGGCTCAGATGTGGCAGGGATACGCTGTCAGGCGACCCAGCAAGGGGACGACTTTGTCCTCAACGGCACCAAATATTGGGTCACCAACGGAAGTGTAGCGGACTATCTCTCCGTTTTTGCAACCGTTGACAGCAAAAGCCGTCATAAAGGCATTTGTGCCTTCTTCATCGAAACATCCTGGCCCGGTGTTTCCATCGGCAAGCCCATTCCCAAAATGGGGCAGCGCTGTTCCAACACCGTCGGGATTCACTTCAAGGATGTCCGGGTTCCTCAGGAGAATATCATAGCCCTGCCTGGAGAAGGCTTCGTGCTCGCCATGAAAACATTTGCCCGGACACGGCCCATAATAGGTTCTTTCGGCGTTGGCGCCGCCCGGGCAGCTCTGGAATACAGCCTGGATTACGTCAAAAAGCGCCATGCCTTCGGCAGCCCCATTAAAGACTTTCAGGCAATTCAGTTCAAACTGGCGGAGATGTTTCAAAAAGTTGAGACGGCACGGCTTCTAACCTGGAAAGCCGCCTGGGATGCGGACCAGGGACGTGACGGCACGGTCAGTGCCTCAACAGCGAAACTGTATGCCTCGGAAACGGCCCTGGAAGTGGTCAACGAAGCACTGCAGATCTTCGGTGGATACGGTTACACAAAGATGTTCCCCATTGAAAAACTTCTGCGTGATGTACGTCTGCTGCGGATATATGAAGGCACCAGTGAAATCCAGCGCATCATCTTAGCCGATTACCTCCTTAACAAATATACTTCCAGCCTGCCGGCCTTGGAAGATCTTCCTCTGCATCGCCTTCATGATCCGCTCGATCCCCAGGCTCCGCCGAATACCGAAAAAGTATGGCGCTGCCGTATCTGCGGGCACGTCCATTACGGCGATACCCCACCATCTGCATGTCCCTATTGTTTTTTCCCGGATAAGGCTTTTAAGAAGATTGCCACGGAGTAATGGGAAACTGCACTCAGAAGATTGTGAACAAATAAAGAAGGGAACAGGAAATTCCTGCACCCTTTGTGAAGTGTCCACCAGTCTGTATACGGGACCTACAGAGCTGCGGTGTAGATTGCTTCGACATCCATATCCCTGGGCAGTCTCGGGTTGGTGAGACCGCAGGCATCCTTCTGGGCATTTGCCCTCATTGTGGGAACGTCTTCAACCTTGACGTCTTTACCGTAGCGTTTGCCAAGTTCCACAAGTCCTGCCGGGATACCGACATCGGTTGACAGTTTTTTAATGGCTTTGATGGCAAGTTCCGCCGCATCACGGGATGAAAGGCCGGTCACCACCTCACCCATAAGCTCGGCTATTTTGACGAATCGTTCCACTTTGCCGATAAGATTAAAGGAGCTCACATGCGGCAGCAAAATAGCATTGCACTCACCGTGGGGCAGATCGTAAAAGCCACCAAGTTGATGAGCCATGGCATGGACGTGACCGAGGCTGGCATTATTGAAGGCCATACCGGCAAGATACTGGGCATAACACATCCCCTCACGGGCGTTGATGTCGTTTCCATTGGCCACCGCAGGACGCAAATGCTTGGCGATCAGCTCAATTGCTTTTTCGGCGGCAGAGTCGGTCAACGGCGTAGCGGCGGTGGAAACATAGGCTTCCACCGCATGGGTCAAGGCATCCATGCCCGTCGCGGCTGTCAGGGCCGGCGGCATTCCCATCATCAGCATGGGATCATCAAGGGCAATCCCTGGAGTGACGCGCCAGTCGACGATGGCCATTTTCACCTTACGCCTGGTATCGGTGATGATGCAGAACCGGGTCATTTCCGAAGCGGTTCCGGCGGTGGTGTTCACCGCCACATAGGGCGGCATCGGCTTGGTTGATTTGTCGACTCCCTCAAAATCGTGAATTGACCCACCATTGGCAACCACCAGCCCAATACCTTTACCACAGTCATGGGCACTGCCGCCGCCGAGGGTGATCAGGCTGTCGCATTTTTCCTTTCTATACACTTCGACACCATCATGAACGTTGGTATCAGTGGGATTGGGAATCGTCTCGTCATACACAACATATTTCATCTTGGCTGCGTCGAGCAGATCGGTGATCTGCTTGGTTATGCCGGCAGCAGTAATTCCCTTGTCGGTGACAATGAGAGGTTTCTTGCCGCCGAGATCCGATATCTTGCCGGGGATTTCCTTTGCCGCACCTATTCCTATCAAGGTTACACTGGGAATGAAATAGCCGAACACTTCTTCGCGTATTGCCATGGTAGCACCTTCCTTGTTTGAGGTTGATTGAGAAAAAAGAGCATGTCGACTTGGATCCAAAGTCTGCGCACTTTTTCTAAAGCAAACAATGTGCCATTTTAAAAAATCTATTGATTCTAATTTGTTATGCTTTTTTCATTACCATGACTCGAAGAAAGAAGGTCCAAAGAGACCCGGACTGGGCGCCGGGGACGCCGTTTCAAGATAGAGAGGCGGGGCAACACCCGTAAATGCGCCCTATATATCATTACGGGTCAGATTGATCCCTGAATGGTGGTGAATGAGTCAGAATGACATTGTCGTTGTATCATCTTGAAATTTACTGCAGTTGAAGGGGCCAACGAGAAAGAAGTCGGCATGAGCAGAAGCCGGAGTGGAGCACGACAGCGCAAGCGGAAAAAGGATTCCGTTTCAGAGAAAAGTGTGTCCCGTATAGCTTGCCAGCTTTCTATACAGAGTCTTCCGGCCTATGCTCAGAGCCTCGGCGGTTTTCTGACGATTGCCGGAAAAGAGGTCCAGTACCTTGAGGATATGCGTTCTCTCCACATCTTCCAGGGCAAGGCTTTCCTCGACGCTCTCTTTCCCCATGGCGATCTCTTTGGGCAGGCAGCGTTCGGTAATGATATTGTTTTCCGAGAGTATTATGGAGCGCTCAATGACATTACGCAGCTCGCGGACATTCCCAGGCCAGTTGTACCGCATCATCGCATCCATGGCATCCTTGACGATCCGGCAGGTTGGTTTGTCCGGACGCAGCGTCGTTAAAAAATAATCAACCAGCAGCGGCAAGTCCTCCCGACGTTCATGGATAGGCGGCATCTGAATATGAAAGGCATTGATACGATGAAACAGTGCTTCGTTGAATTGTCCGCGGGAAACTTCGTCGGCAAGGTTCTTATTGGTGGCGAAGAGAAAGCGGATGTTGACATGGCGTTCCTCTTTTTCCCCCACCCGGCGATAGGTCTGGGTCTCCAGAGCCCGTAGCAGAGATGCCTGGATATCGAGAGGGAGATCCCCGATTTCATCAAGAAAAAGAGTAGAGTTGTGAGCAAAGGCAAGCAAACCCTCCCTGTTTTCGGTTCCACCGGTGAACGAGCCTTTTACATGACCGAACAGTTCGCTGCGGGCCAGCTCTTTTTGCAGTGTGGCGCAGTTTTTGATGATCATCGGTTTATCGGCACAGGAGGAACGCTCATGAATCAGCCTGGCAATCACATCTTTGCCTGAACCGGATTCTCCAGTGATGAGTACGGGAATTTTCTCCGGGGCCACCTTGTCGACCAGAAATAGAATGTCGCGAACGGCCTGGGACGTACCGATAAATCGGACTTCTCCTTCGGAAGTGGCACGCTGACGCAGGATGTCGTTCTCGCGCTGCAGCTGGACACGCTGATGCGCTTTTTCCACCATGAGATCGAGCCGGTCAAGGTTGAACGGCTTCCGGATAAAGTCGTAGGCTCCCAGTTTCATGGCATCGACTGCGGTATCGATATCGCCGTGCCCGGTAATCATTATGATTTCGACATGAGGAACCGCCTCTTTTACCCGGATCAACAGGTCGAGATCGCTGATGTCGGGAAGGAGCAAGTCCATAATGATGACATCGAACCAGTTGGCCCGGATCATCTGCAGGGCTTCTTTACCGGTGGCTGCCGCCATGATCTTGCGGCTGTCGTTGGCAAGCTCTTTGGTCAGCAGTCTGCGGATGGTTTCCTCATCATCGATGACAAGAACCGGATACGGTGTATTTTTCATTATTTCTCTATCCCCGGCAGGGTGACGCGAAAGGTTGAGCCCTGGCCTTCATTGCTTGTTACGGTAATTTTTCCTCCATGGTAGTTGACAATGGTAAAACAGGTGGAAAGGCCGATTCCGATACTGCCCTTTCCGGGAGGCTTGGTGGTGAAAAACGGTTCAAAAAGCTTGTCCTTAAACTCGGGAGGAATACCGCATCCGGAATCCTCGACGATGATGGTGACCCCGTTTTCTTCGTTCGTGACGGTTTCGATCGTGATTTCACCATCCTCTCCCGTGGCGTCAAAGGCGTTGGTAATCAGATTGATGATCACCTGCTTCAGTTGTGGCTCATCGCCCATAATGAGCGGCAGCCCCTCACCCAGTTCGGGCCTGATGGCGACATTATGATGTTCTTTGAAATGATGTTTTAATAAAAAGAGGGTATCCCGTACGCAGTTATTGATATCGACGGGAATCAGACTGGAAGTTACGGGCCTGCTGAAGGTGAGTAATGTCTGCACAATATCACGACAGCGGATGCATTCATTGATGATGGTCTGGGTATACTCTTCAAAATCATCGACGACATGCTGGTCCACCCGACCTCGAATCAGACCGATGCGACGCTGCAGCCCTTCTGCAAATCCACTTATTCCGGCAAGCGGATTGTTGATTTCGTGCGCCACTCCGGCTGCCAACACCCCAATGGTAGCCATTTTCTCCGCCTGATAAAATTGGGCCTGGAATTCCTTCTCCAGAGTAACATCACGCATGGAGAGAAGAACCTGGCGCTGCCCGGCGACACCGGACTTCAGCGGCGAGGCAATAACCCGGAATTGTCTGTATTTTCCAGTTACTTCATTAACACAAAGCTCTTTGACGATATCATCGCTTTGCAGTGATCTTACCACCGGGCAGTTTTCACAGAGATGTTCTTTGCCGCAAATCGTTTCATGGCAGGATCTGCCAAGCGGATCCACATCCGGAAACCATTTATGAAAGACATGATTGACCCGCTGTATTTTTAAATCATCCGAGAGGACCGCCATTAAGTCGGTTATGCCGTCAAGGACGGCCTGGACCACTTTTCTCTTTTTTTCAAGCTGCTGGTTGGAAGCTTTGAGTTGTTTCACCTTTTGCTGCAATTCCTGATAAAAACCGAGCTTGGTATGGGCAATGCCGATCAGATCTTCAAGTGTTGTCACTGGTTTCATCACCAGACCTCCCGACAGATTTGCAAAAGCTCCTCGGCGGATGCCGGGCGGGGATTTGTCAGGTTGCAGGCATCGTGCACCGCCATTTTGCATATTTTATCCAGGTGGTGCTTATCCTCTTCCTCTATTTCCTGGTGCAGCTTGAGGGGGACGTGAAAAGAGGCAAAGAACTCTTCGAGTCTGTTGATGCCATACTCCGCAGTTGCCTGATCGCTGCCGTAACTCTTGTTGAGAATAACCTGGCCTATTTTAGCAAGTTTTACCGTGGCATGAGAGAGATTAAAACGCATCACAGCGGGCAACAGGATCGGATGGACATTGCCGTGGGGCATGTCGAAATGCCCGCCAAGTGAATGGGCCAGGGCATGCTCGGCGCCCAAACCTGCATTGCTGAAGGCCATGGAGGCGGAAATCGCGGCAACACTGAGCTGTTCGAGTGCGTCCAGGGAACGTGTCATTACAGCCTCCGGCAGATAACGCAGGATCAGGTCAATTGCTTTGAGGGAGTGCATTTCGGTAAAGGGAGAGGCAATGCGCGACACATATGCCTCAACCGCGTGAGCCAAGGCATCGGCCGCTGACTGAATGATCAGTTTTTCAGTTTTCGTCTGTAAAATCAAAGGATCAACGATGGAGATATTCGGTACCAGTGTACGGGTGATAATCGACATCTTTACGGTCCGTTCCACATCGGTGATAATACAGAACTGGGAGATGTCGGAGCCACTGCCGGCGGTGGTGGTGATGAACACCATGGGAGGCAGGGGACGCTGCACCCGATTGGCGCCTTCATAATCGCGAATTCGTCCACCGTTACTGGCAATAATGGCTATGGCTTTGGCCGTATCCAGAGCGCTGCCGCCACCGATGGCAATAATGACATCGGTATCATTTTTCAGATAAAACTCCGCTCCCAGTTCGACTTCATAGTCTCTGGGATTGGAGGTCACTCCGGAATAGTAGACCCAGTCGATATTTTCCTTTTTCAGGATGTCCATCAACTGCTGGACCCAGCCGGCCTCTTCGATACCGGAGTCGCTTACCAGAAAAACTTTTTTTGCACCAAGCCGCAGCGAGCACTGGCCGGTATAGTTCATACTGCCACGGCCGAAAATAATCTCGGGTATGGCAAATTTGGTCACATCCATAAAAAACCTCAGGTGTGTGAAGAGCGGCTAATTGACTAACTGGTTCCAGTCTCTACACTATAGCATTTTTTATACCTGAACATCAAAACACACTATTACAAGAAATTATAGACTCTTCTCATCCTTCGATTGTGTCAAAGTGACCCGGGCGAGATTACGTTTCCCAAGGCAAACGGGTGGGTCAGCTGGATAAGGTATGCTTTTCAGGTCATGACCCAAAGGAACAGGATGGGTCAAAATGACACACCCACGGGTCAATATACATCACAAAAATACATCATCTATCGGGAGGTATCTACAACTCCTTCGCATTTGCCTGGTTTGCAAATGATGGGAATCGTGGTAGGTTATCTCACAACACACTGCCTTGTGCTCCACCAAGGCCGGTATATCAACAATGCCACGTTTAGCAAATTATGATCAGTTCGAGTTTGATGACCTTGAGCACCAAAAGGCAAGGTGCGACACACTCGACAGCAAGGGTACTCCATGCGGCGCAACAAGACAAAGCGATACGGCACAGGCCCCGTTTATAAAAAGATCTACCTGGTAGCTCCCAGACACCCGAAAAATTTCTGGTCGATGCAGGGAACTGCCGACATTTTGGGGGCAATGACACTCATGCCTAATGCTGCCCTGGCAACCCTGATGGCGCTGACGCCCGCTGCCGTAAGCATCGAATATCAGCTGGCTGATGAGAATGTATCTCCCATCGATTTCACCAAAGAGTGTGATCTGGTCGTCATCACCGGCGGCACGCTGCACTCATCACGGATCATCGAACTCTGCCAGGCTTTTAAAAAGGCCGGCAGAAGTATTGCTTTGGGAGGAACCTTCGCCTCCATCGAACCGGATAAATGCGGTGACCTGGCAGATCATCTGTTTGTCGGCGAGGCGGAATATACCTGGCCCCTGTTTTTGCAAGAGTGGTTACAGGGAGCGGCCCGGAAGCTCTACCACCAGAAAACCTACATTGATCTGCAGGATAGTCCACCTCCGGACTGGTCGCTGATAGACGCCCGGGATTACGTTAATATAAATGTACAAACCAGTCGGGGGTGCCCCAATCAATGTGATTTCTGCGATGTGATCCATTACGTAGGACGCAGATTCCGCACCAAAACCGTGGAACAGGTCATGGTCGAGATCCGCAATGCTCATGACGTCGGCGCCAGGACGGTTTTTTTTTCCGACGATAATTTTCTCGGCAATAAACGGTTTACCCAATCTCTGTTGACCGAATTAATTCGCTGGAATGTCCGGCAGACCAGACCACTTTCTTTTTCAACGCAGATAACCGTGCAAGTCGCGGACGATCCTGAATTGCTCAAACTGTTTGCCGAGGCACGATTTTCCATGCTGTTTGTGGGCGTGGAAACCACCCGGGAAAAAAGTCTCGATGAGGTGCATAAAAGTCAGAACTATGAAGTGGATCTGCACCAGAGAATCCAAAATATCTCACACTACGGCATCGTGCCTTTCATTGGCTTGATTGTCGGGTTTGATCACGACGATGAGTCTGTTTTCGCCGAGCTGGCTCAGTTTCTTCAATCCACTGCCAGTCCCATCGCCGGCATCAGCTTGCTGAATGCACCGCGACATACCGCCCTATACAATCGGCTGCAAAAGGAAGGCCGGCTCTCTGCCGAAGGATTCAGCGGAGAATGGCAGCTACACACCAATGTTATCCCCAAACTGATGGATAAGAAGCGTTTACAGCAGCTGTATGTCGACTTGTTTGTAGAGATTTATCAACCGGAGATCTTTGAAAAACGATTTTTGGAGTGGTTGCAGGGTGTAGATTATTTTACCAGCGCTTATGTCCATAAGAAAAACGATCCCAGGCAACTGCAATACGGTCTGCGGATTTTCAGATGGTTTCTGCTGCGGGAAGATAAAGAGGTTCGGCGGATATTCTGGCGGTTGCTGAAAAAAACCTGGCGGATCGATCCCCGCCTGATGAGACGCTTTTTTACTGTCATCACGCAATACAGCCATTTTTTTAATTTTATCAAACTCAACCTGCGCCAGTGAACGACAGGAGCATGTCTGTACAGCCTGGTCCAGCCATTCCATTCACACCTATCCCGTTAATTTGGGCCAGAATTTTCCGCGACCTGTCCTCTTTTGCTGTTTCACGGTCCGGTGCAAGTCTCCTTCTTTTCATATGCTTCATCAATCAGGTCGAGCAGATGAACGGCCTTTACCGTGAGCCCGGCATGATTGATGGAATCCTGGAGCTGCATGATACATCCGGGACAGGCGGTTGCCAGCAGAGTAGCACCGCTTTGCCGCAGACCGGGTATTTTTTGTGCTCCGATGGCCTTGCTGCAGTCGTAATGATAGACCGAAAACGTGCCGCCGAGACCGCAGCAGAGGGAGGCGTTATCCATCTCGACAAAGTCGACATTAGGCAGAGCACGAAGCAGAGCCCGCGGTTCCTTGGTGATTCCCTGGGTTTTCAGATGACAGGGATCATGGTAGGTGACCCGGTGCGGCGCAGACCAGCGCTCCATGGCGGCAAGCTCTTCGACAATACCGTTTTCCTGAAGAAAGACGGTGAAGTCAATCACCTTGTCGGTGAAACCGATATCGTTTTCTTCCATGGTGGCATAATACTCGCCGATACCGCCGTTACATGAAGCGCATGCCGTGATAATACGCTCCTCGCCGTATCGGCCGAAAGCCTTGATATTGGCCTCGGCCAATTCCTCAACAACTTTGCCCGCGCCTGAGGACAATGCCGGAATTCCGCAGCACTGCTGCGCTCGAGGTGTATGGATGGAATAGCCCATTTTCTGCAGAAGACTGATCATGGACAGACCGATTTCCGGATAGACGTAGGTGATAGAGCAGCCGGCAAAAAAACCGAGCACAGGCTTATCCGGATCACCTTTGATATATTCGGGAACCCTGTCGAACAAATTGCGCAACGGCAGTTTCGGCAGAGTCCGTTTCTTCATCAGGGGGGAAGGAAATCTCAGACGCAGCCCGCTGCTGCGCGGCACTTTTTTCAGAACGAGAGGAGAAAGAAGAGCGCCGCCTCTGCTCAATGTTTTCATCAATGCTCCGGAACGAAGAACCGTGGCAACCGACTTTCCGATGAAGGAAAGCCCCTTGTCATCGGTGATTTCCCGGCGAATTGCGCCGACGATCTGCGGTGTAGGTACCTTGTTGGGACATTTATTGACGCAGGAGCCACACATCAGACACATACTGATATCCTGCTGCAACCGCTCTTCCAGAGTAAGTGTACCGTCAAGAAGCGATGCCGCCAGAGCCACCTTGCCCCGCGCCACATCACCCTCTTTCCTGCCTTCTCTATAGGCCGGGCAGTGCGCCTGACAGACGCCGCACTTCACACACTGCCGGATCTGCTGCTCAAAATCCTGTAATTTCTTATTCGTGCTCATTATGCTTTTTCCGCAATCTCAGTCGCTACCGCTTCGGTAAATATTTTGCCGGGGTTCAGGATATTATTAGGGTCAAGGGCCTGTTTCACCGCGCGCATGGAGGCAATGGCCACGGGATCGAGCTCCATGGAAAGGTAACGGGCCTTTGAGGTCCCGATACCGTGTTCGCCACTGAGAGAACCCTTCAACGCAACTGCGGCGGCGAAGATTTTTTCCATCACGACTTCGATCTTTTCCGCCATACCTTCCTCACGTAAATCAACCATTGCATTAACATGAATATTGCCGTCGCCGGCATGGCCGAAGTTGACGATAGGTACCCCATAGTCCAGAGAAATTTTTTCCAGTGCACGAATCATGTCAGGAACCCGGGCGCGAGGCACCACGATATCTTCGTTGAACTTATCCGGGTTAACCTTCCTCAGGCTGGGGCTGACATTGCGGCGCACCTGCCAGATATCCTCCGACTCTTCGGCCGTATCGGCTACCGTAACAGCGACGACTCCTAGAGGCCGGATGACTTCGAGAATTTTTCCAGCCTGCTTCTCAATGAGTTGTCCGTCACCGTCAACCTCTATGATCAGCAGAGCGCTGCATGCCGGCGGCAAAGGAATCGGTGAGATATCCCTGATGCAGTCAATCGTTGCGGAATCGAGGAACTCAAGGGTCGTGGGAATAATCTTGGCCCGGATTATAGCAGAAACCGCACGGGCGGCCCCTTCAATGGTTTCAAACTGAACCAGCATGGTCTTTTTCGCTTCAGGCTTAGGCAACAGTTTCAACGTTATTTCCGTGACAATGCCGAGTGTTCCCTCGGAGCCAACCATGAGTTTAGTAAGATCATAGCCGACTACATTTTTCAGGGTCTGCCCGCCGGTCTTCATTATTTCGCCCCGGGCGGTCACCACCTCCAGGCCCAGCACAAAATCCTTGGTGACCCCATATTTGACACATCTCGGCCCGCCGGCGCATTCTGCCACATTACCGCCCAGGGTGGAAAACTCCTTGGAGGCCGGATCGGGCGGATAAAACAGGCCGATTTTCTCCACTTCGCGCTGCAAATCGGCGGTCACCACGCCTGGTTGCACCACGGCTATAAGGTTTTCACTATCAATTGTCAGTATTCTGTTCATCCTGGTAAGGACCAGTACAATCCCACCGCGAACGGGGAGCGTCCCGCCGGTGAAGCCCGACCCGGCGCCACGCGGCAATATGGGTATCCGGTGGGAATCAGCCAGCTGCACTACCCGGCACACCTCGTCCGTATTGCCGGCATAGACCACCACATCGGGCAGGAACCGTGCCATTGTCGCATCGTAGGAATGGGTTATTCTGTCACTTTCAGCCGCTGAAACATGCTCTTTTCCAACAATATTTTCCAGCTTGGCCACTATCGTGCCATCAATCATTTTTCACCTAATGGGCATACCATCTTTTTTTTGGACACACTGTCTGTTGTACACAGTTGCATCCACCGCCAAAATACTCCGTTTTCTCAACAATCCTTTTTTATACTGAGGCAAACATTAAGGCATGAATTCAAAAAACCAATACTGTACCATCCTTCTCCCGCTGTTGCCACCGGATACGGAGGATACTTTCTGCCCCAAAAACAATCGTCCCGCTTCCAGCGATCTGCCGAGAACAGGCCGCTAAAACTATCTCTTTTTGCCGGTTTTGCAAGCATAACAACACAGCAAACTCCACCATAATTATTTTTAGCCGTCGGCACAGCATCGCTGGGAGACCATCACCTCTCCCCAAGACGTTCACCCACAATATATAGTATAAAGTCATTCCGAAAACATACAAGTTGACGCCCACTCTAATCTCCAGTATGCTGTTTAGGTGAGGTTCAAAGGGAATTCCGTGTAAATCGGAAACGGGCCCGCCGCTGTAACCGGGGACAGACTCTGCAGATGCCACTGACTTCAGGTTGGGAAGGCGCAGACGATGGCTGATCCGGAAGTCAGAAGACCTGCCTCATATCCAGCCCGGATATTTTATGATGAGCCTTGGCGTCAAAAGCGCACTTTTTCATGAGACATCCGGGGAGTCTACGACCTTCGAGGAGAGCGGGTCGTCGTGTTGCATCTGTGGAGAAATCAGGGCCCCCAGATCACTATTCATTGGTCTGGGGGCTTTTTTTGTACTCCAGGCCCGCAAGCACAACAACAGGAGGCTTACCATGTTGAAAAACGAGATTGCATTCGCCAAACAGGCCATTTTAACAACCAGGGACTGGGATACCTTCCAGGCCATTCTACGAAAATGCCTCGCCTGCAAAACACCACAGCCCAGTAAAAAATAAGGATAAAGAACCGGCGCACCTCTGCCTGGAAATACCGCAGAGGTGTGCCATTTTCTTTTAACGTATCTCTCTATCGTGAATACCAATGAGATACAACAGTCCGTCAAGCCCTACACTGGATATGGTGTTGCCGGCTCTCTCTCTGACAATGGGCTTGGCATGAAAAGCAACCCCCAGGCCGGCCAGGCTTATCATGGGAAGGTCGTTGGCCCCGTCTCCCACGGCTATGGTCTGCTCCAGGTTGATGTTTTCTTTTCGGGCAATCATCTTCAGCAGTTCGGCCTTTTTTTCACCGTCGATAATCTCCCCCACCACCCTGCCGCTGACTTTGCCGGCGACTATATCGAGTGTATTGGCATAGACGTAATCAAAACCCAGCTTCTCCTTGAGATACTCACCGACAAAGGTGAAACCACCTGATAAAATCCCCAGTTTATATCCCAGCCCCTTGAGGGTCTTGGTCACAATTTCTGCGCCTTCCGCAAGAGGCAGTCTTTCGTTTATACCGGCCAGTTTACTGACATCAAGCCCTTTCAATAAGGCGACTCTGCGCCGAAAACTTTCTTTAAAGTCGATTTCTCCGCGCATGGCTGATTCGGTAATGGCCGCGACCTCGCTCCCTACTCCGGCTAACGCGGCCAGCTCATCGATGACCTCCACGGATATCAGAGTGGAATCCATATCGAAGACGACCAGTTTTCTGTTACGGGTATAGATATTATCAACATGAAAAGAGATATCTATACCGGTCTGCTGCGAAATTTCCATGAAACTGCGTCGCATATCCTGAACATCGTGCGGCGTACCGCTGGCGCTCAACTGAATACTTGCTCGAGGTTTTTCCTGAGGGGAAACAAGAGAGATCCTGCCGGTAAGACGTGTGATGCTGTCAATATTAAGACCGTGCTGATGAATAACGGAAGTTACCGCGGCAATCTGTTGCGCAGTGAGCTTTTTACCAAGCAGGGTAACCTTGCGCCGCTCCTGACCCTGTGCCTTGACCCAGGACTCATAACGCTCCTGGGTAACCGGCTGGATATCGACGGAAAGCCCAAGATTGTGCCCTTCATAGAGCATGTCCTTATACAGTGCCGGAAAATCATCGCCGTTGGGGATTTCCACCAGGATTCCCAGGGAAATATGCTCATGAATAACGGACTGACCGATATCCAGGACATTGACATCAAAATTCGCCAGGATAGAACTGAACCTGGAGTTGAGTCCTCTGCGATCCTTCCCGGTGATATTGATTAAAATAATCTCACTCATTCTTCTCTAACCCGAATTTCTCAGACTATACAAGCCTGTTTTGGTCTTGGTCTTCTCTCCTCCATGGGGCGCCGGCGCCACCGCCGGCCATATTCGCCTAATTTTTCAGTTTTAGCAACATCTGTATGAAAGAAGGGGGCGACAGGAACAACAAGCACTCAGGATTTTTTCCCGTCTCTCTCTCTTTGCTGTTCCAAAGGCAGTAAGATAACAAAGACCGTCCCCTCCCCCGGTTGCGAACGTACCAGCAGAGAGCCTTTATGTTGCTCGGTAACGATATAATAGGAAATAGACAGTCCGAGTCCGGTGCCTTTACCGACTTCCTTAGTAGACATGGGAAGCCATTGAGTAGGCCGACTGCACTTTCTCTCGTATTTCAGCTTCAATCCCGGCTTTCTGCTGCGATCTTTTGTACTCAGTAAAGTCAATTATCTTGTCGGTTTCTTTCTGGAGCCGCATTTTAAGATCACCATTAAGTAAAGCCGAAACCCATTCCAGAGGAATGTACCTTGGCAAGACTATTCTATTCCTCAAAAAACGCCCACAAAAAACCTATCGAACTGGTACGTGGTTCCGGCTGGCTGGCCGAAGATTTTACCGAACACCATTGTTGAACCAGGTTGGATTTTTCTGGCGCTACCACCTGTAATGTAAAAATATCTTGATCCTGATCGACGGTTTTTAGCAGCACAAAGCGGTCCTCAATCTGCATGTGCCACAATGTAACACATTACAAATTCACAACTTTCACCGATAACGCAAGCAAACATCATTCTTTCTTAATATTTTATTCAATATTTATGGTGTTATTTTTCATCATTTTCAATGTAAAAGAATGGAGCAGGACAGGGAAAACCTGCAGGTGTGCTGACAGAGACGTTATTTCTCCACCGAATGCCGGAAAAATGATTATACTACAGTGTAGCATTTAGCTTGTCTGACGTACTGGACTTATTATGTGCGAGGCTGATGCGAGAGATGCATGAGCCGTACGGATTATTGGGCCGCAAAGCACAAAAACATTGCCGATAGAATGCAAGGAGAACAAGGGCTGTGAAACGTAATTTCAATGATGATATTTCAACTCCCGATAAATTTATCGTGACCCTGGAACTGGTTCCCGGCAGGGAGATTACCGGCCAGAAACTTGACAAAATCAAGTCCATCGCCAGAGACGCCTATGACGATGGACGGATTAGCGCCGTCTCAATAACCGATAATCCCGGTGGAAATCCAGCTCTCAGCCCAGACGCCCTCGGCCACGAAATGCAGAGTTACGGCATGGACGTTATTGTCCACTTCACCTGCAGAGACACAAACCGGGTCGGCATGGAAAGCAGGGCTTTGCAGCTCGCCCATATGGGTATGAAAAACATCCTGGCCCTCACCGGCGACTATTCCGGCCAAGGTTTCGGCGGCCGCGGCACTCCGGTTTTTGATTTCGACTCGGTAATTCTGATCTCCATGCTCAATGATTTAAACAAACGTCTGATCAAAATTGGCCATTCCGAGCTTTTTCATGTCGGTTGCGCTGTTTCACCTTTCAAGTTTACTGAAGGTGAAACCATGGTGCAGTACCGCAAGCTCGAGAGAAAGGTCGAAGCCGGGGCCTCTTTTACCATTACTCAGTTGGGATACGATATCGATAAATACGAAGAGCTTCTTCTCTATAACCGGGAACGCAATATCGATATCCCCGCCATGGCTTCTCTATATCTCCTTGGCAAAGGACCGGCAAAACCGATGAATGCCGGTAAAGTTCCAGGAGTGCATGTATCCGACAACCTTCTCCAGAAAGTACTGCACGAGTATGAGACGCCCGGCGAAGGCAAAAAGCATGCCATGGAAAGGATCGCCCGCCTTGGCGTCGTATTGAAAGGAATCGGCTATAACGGTATCCATATCGGCGGCATTCACGACAGCTATGAGACCGTCGCCAAAGTGCTGGACCGCATGGACGAAATTGAACATAACTGGGAAGACTATAGAGAAGAGTTTCAGGAAAGAGACCCCAAATGCTTCTATCTCTACGAGAAAGCCCAACAGCCCAAAAGTGATCACGTCTACAAAGAAAAAATCAAACTCAAGGTGGGCGACAACTGCCACTATCTCTTTCTGCGAACCGCACATGACTGGTTTTTTGACAAAAACGCCACGCTGGCTCCGGTCTATAAAAAGATTTCCAATTCTCTCGACAAGACCAAAACCTCCTGGGCCCTGAAACTCTTTTTTGAAGATCCTTTCAAGAAACTTATGCTTTCCTGCCAGAGCTGCGGTGATTGCGGCATCCAGCACGTCGGCTTTCTCTGCCCCGAGTCGGGTTGTCCGAAACATACCAGAAATGGTGCTTGCGGCGGCAGCAACCTCGGCTATTGTGAAGTTCACGAAGACCGTCTTTGTGTCTGGGTACGGGCCTACTACCGCATGAAAAAATACGGTGAGACCGAGGAGCTCACCGGTGCATTGGTACCCCCTCGCCTCTGGGACCTGAAGGACACTTCCTCCTGGGTCAATTTTCACCTGAATCGTGATCACCAGGCTGACAAGGCGGCATGACCGGAGTAATCGACATGTCCCTATAAACCAAAGTCACTCTTCTCTTCACGCAGGGCAAAAAAAAGCCCCGTCTTTTTCAAGACGGGGCTTTTTTTATGAAAGACTCAGATATCAGCTTTTAATGACATTCTCCGCTGCCGGTCCCTTGGCGCCATCGACCACATTGAAGGTAACTCGCTCACCTTCTTCCAGGGTTTTAAAGCCCTGTGACTGAATAGCTGTGTGATGTACGAAGACATCACTGCCACCATCCTGCTCGATAAAACCAAAACCTTTAGCATCATTAAACCACTTTACTGTACCTTCAACCATTGTAATAACTCCTAGTTCGTTGTGCATTTTGCTGCACGGTAATGTTTGGTCCCGTTATAGGGCCATTGGTAAAATCCCTGCCGTCTTACTGACGAAGGGCATTCTTTCTCAATGCGCCATGCCTTCTTATTTGCACGGTGCAGTCAACCCAAAAATCGAAGCGGTTTGCGGCCTGCTTTGCCTGCCTCTCTTCGCCTGGAATGTTTTTTTCTGTGGAGCCGCAGCTCCTGACGACGGCTTGGTGCCGCCCCGGCGCTGCAACGGCGCCCGTTCAGTCTCCTGTTCTTGCGGAAGAGCCGCAGGCACGACCTGCCTCAGCATACTTTTCTGCAGAGATTTCTCAATCGAACGAACAATCCTGTCATCTTCAGAGGTGGCAAAGGTGAAGGCCTCACCGCTACAGGACGCTCGACCAGTCCGGCCGGTCCTGTGGATATATGCTTCAGCCGTGTCCGGCATATCGAAGTTGACCACATGCGCTATACCACTGACATCGATGCCGCGAGCTGCTATATCGGTGGCCACCAAAATATTAAATGTCCCGTCTTTAAACCCGTCCAGAGATTCCTTCCGTTTGTTCTGCGACATATTACCCTGCAGGGAGGTTGCCCGAAAACCCGCTTTAGCTAATTTAACCGCGAGATTTTTGGCCTTGAACTTTGTCCGGGTAAATACCAGCGTAGTTGCATCACCTTTTTCTTGCAAAATATGGAGAAGCAGAGAGGTCTTTTCGTTCTGCCTGGTGCTGTAGATGGCGTGTTCGACAGTATCGGCCGGTTTGATCCGATTGACCTGCACAGCCACCGGATTCTGCAGCATAACCTCGGCAAGCTTTCTGATCTCGGCCGGCATAGTTGCCGAGAACACCATGGTCTGCCTCTTTGCAGGAAGATAACCGAGTACTCTCCTGATATCGGGGAGAAAGCCCTGATCAAACATATGGTCGGCTTCATCAAGAATGAGATGCTCGACCCGGCTCAGATTGATGGCCTTGTCACGAAGGATATCCAGAAGACGACCGGGGCAGGCTACAACGATATCAACACCCTGTCGTATCCTGTTGATCTGATTGTTTTTGCTGACTCCGCCATACACCGCGATACTGCGCAGCTTTGTGCCCGCAATTATCTGCTCGGCGAAAGCATGAATCTGTTCGGCCAGCTCCCGGGTGGGAGCCATGATCAATGTCCGCACATGTCCGGCTTTTTTGGCCAGCAGATGATGGATGGTCGGCAACATGAAGGCGGCGGTTTTTCCGGTTCCGGTCTGTGCCAGCCCTAGAAGGTCGCGTCCATCGAGCAATGGCCCTATGGCCTGCTCCTGAATCGGTGTTGGGGAAACGAAACCGCATTTTTGCACTGCATCAATAATGTGCGGACCAAAATGAAAATCATCAAAACTCATTAAAACTCCTTACGACCGGAAAAGGCTATACTCAAAACAAACCGTTCTGATCTGGAAAAATGTATTTGCCTGTCGTTTTGTAAACAGGATTTGTATACCACTCAGATGAGTGCTGCGGAACTTCAGAAATAATTGGTGTTGCCGCAACAGTTCTTCAAAGCAATATACCTTAGCTATAGCGAGAAGAACCGAGGGGCGTATCCGCCCTTGCCCTTCTCAGATGCCCGCCACATGACGAGCAATCGTTTGTTTGTATTACTCTGCACCCTCAGCGTTACCGACAAGAATACTATTTTACGTTTACCATGTTTAAACAACAGGATGTCAGGCCGCCACAGGGAGGATGGGGAGGTTGAGGCGCTACACCTCCACACTCTGCCACGGCAACAGCTTACGTCGAAAAAAGAAGAAAGAGCAAAAAATACAATACCAGTAAAGAATTACACAAACCATTGTGGTAATCCCAAGCACTACTTTTTAGGTATCGTTTCTTGCGAGATGACAACAGAGGATAACTTGAAAAGGATGCTTCATTGACTGTAATCAAAGGAGTGTACATGATCTGCATATTAATTGCAAGCTATTTTATTACGCCATACTCGCTTTAATGATCAGTGTCACAAAAACAGTATGTTGCGGAACAGCAGTTCGTGTTGTATCCGCCACAATCCCAGAACAGAGCAATGCCTGCGACCGCCAAACCGATGCCATCCGTCATATACGAAACTGGCAAAACCGAGAGCCTGTTGTATAGTATAGAACAAGGGCAGCCGCAGTGGTATCGATATGGAAATCGATTTTGCCGAACAGAATGAAACATAACGGCAAAACCGAATCCGTGTCGAAAGACTGTTGCGATACAACTCCCTGCGGATTGTTGAAGAATTGTGCAGCCGGATTTAACAAAAGGCCTTGCAGTAAAACAATGCATTAACAGCGAGCCACTTGCAGAAAGGGTCTTATCGGACCCGGAGTCTCACTTCGTTCGCTTACCTGCAGCGTTGCCGAAGCAAGGTGCATGGAACTATAGCGCCTTGCTTCGC
>CAYUPL010000053.1:0-22185 GCA_964446655.1 uncultured Desulfopila sp. | reverse complement strand
AGCGAAGCAAGGTGCCGGAGTTGTACGCACCTTGCTTCGGCAACGTCGCGGCTAAGCGAACGTTGTGATGTTCCGGACGCGGTGCCTTCCCCCTCCTCTTCGATTCCTCATTTTTCTTGCATAATCACCAAAGCAGAGATATGTTACACTATCCATAACATATCTCCTGGAGGGCGCCGCATGAAAAAAAGAATCGAATCAGTCATTGTGCTCGGCCTGGGCAAAGTTGGTCATCTCGTTGCCGAACTGCTGCAGGAAACAGGCTTTACAGCACAAGGAGCCGACCTGCATATCCCGGAAGGCGCTCCCTATCCGGCAATACAGCTTGATCTTGCCGACAACCTTACCATTGGCGAACACCTTTCCGGCCATGACGCCATCGTCTCCTGTCTGCCCTACCACTTCAACCTGAAGATCGCCGAACTTGCCTGCCGACAGAAAGTCCATTATTTTGACTTGACGGAAGATGTGCCGACCACCAAGGCCATTATCGCCATGGCGAAAAACAGCGCTTCGGTTCTGGCACCCCAGTGCGGTCTTGCTCCTGGTTTTATCGGTATCGTCGGAGCGTCTCTGGCGGCACGATTCGATAGGGTCCGGGCCATCAAACTGCGAGTCGGCGCTCTGCCGCAGAACCCGACGGGACTACTCGGCTATGCTTTCAACTGGTCGCCCGAGGGTGTGGTAAACGAGTATCTCAACGATTGCGAAGTCATCGAAAACGGCGTCCACAAGCTGGTCTCCCCCATGGAGTGGATAGAAACTCTGGTGATCAAAGGCATCCAGCTCGAGGCCTTTACCACCTCTGGTGGTCTGGGCACCATGTGCGAAACATACCTGCACAAAGTGGAGAATCTGGATTACAAAAGCATCCGTTATCCCGGACATGTCCAGCTGATGAACTTTTTCTTCCACGAACTGCTGCTGCGGGAAAACAGAAAGATGGCTGGAGAAATTCTCACCAACGCCAAGCCGGCCGTCAGTGACGATGTGGTCTTTATACACGCCTCGGGCGAGGGCTGGCGGGATGGGCAACTGCTGCGGGACGAGTTCGTCAATGCCTATTACCCCATGAACATTGCCGGAAAAACGCGCCGAGCCATCTCCTGGACCACCGCCGCCTCGGTCTGCGCTGTCGTGGAAATGGTGAACGACGACGTCTTGCCCGATAGCGGCTTTATCAAACAGGAGCAGATCCCCCTCGATGCCTTTCTAAAGACCCGCAACGGCAGACTTTATAAACGAGAAGACAGAGACGGGTAAAGCCTGTCGGCAACGATCCTCCACTCAGATCTCAAAGGTAATGCCCTGGGCCAGGGGCAGGCTTGTACCGTAATTGATGGTGTTGGTCTGCCTGCGCATATAGCCCTTCCAGGCATCTGAACCGGACTCGCGCCCACCGCCGGTCTCCTTCTCGCCGCCAAAGGCCCCTCCTATCTCCGCCCCGGAAGTGCCGATATTAACGTTGGCCAGACCACAATCGGACCCCGTGGCCGAGAGAAACAACTCCGCCTCCCGCAAATCTCTGGTAAATATGGAAGAAGACAGGCCCTGCACCACATCGTTCTGCAGAGCTATGCCGTGGTCCACCGCACCGCTGTAACGGATCAGGTAGAGAATCGGAGCAAAGGTTTCCTGCTGGACAACGGCAAAGCTGTTTTCAGCCTCGGCCAGTACCGGTTCGACATAACAGCCCGAACCATACTCTTCTCCTTCAAGTACTTTTCCGCCACAAAGAACAGTTCCACCCTGCTCAGCCAGATCGTGCAGGGCCGTGACATACCCCTGTACGGCATCCCGGTCGATCAACGGTCCCATATGGTTTTTCTGCTGCAACGGCGACCCTATTTGCAGTGATGCGTACGCTTTCAGCAATGCTTTCTTGACCTTGTCATATATGGAATCATGAATGATCACACGCCTTGTGGTGGTACAGCGCTGTCCCGCCGTGCCCACTGCCGAAAAAACTATGGCGGGAACAGCTATTTTGAGATCGGCGCTGGGCGTTACGATGACCGCATTGTTACCACCAAGCTCAAGGATACATCGGCCCAGCCGCGCTGCGACCTTCTCTGCGGCATGACGGCCTACTCTGGTCGAGCCGGTGACGGACAGCAACGCAAGCCGCTTATCGGCAAGCATCCACTCGCCCACTTCCGAGCCGCGCCCCACAACGATATTGAAAATACCCTCGGGAAGATTGTTCGCCTCTGTGATCCGAGCCACAATTTTGTGGATGGCTATGGCGGTCAAAGGCGTTTTTGATGAGGGTTTCCAGATAACGGTGTTGCCGCACACCGCACCTATCATGGCATTCCACGACCAGACCGCAGCCGGAAAATTAAAGGCTGTAACGATGCCCACTACTCCGAGAGGATGATACTGATCATAGAGACGATGTTCATCACGTTCGGAATGCATGGTAAAACCGTAGAGCTGGCGAGATTGCCCCACGGCAAAATCGCAGATATCGATCATCTCCTGCACCTCGCCCAGCCCTTCCTGCAGAGATTTACCCATCTCGTAGGAGACGAGCATGCCCAGCGATTCTTTGTTCCGTCGCAGCGCATTACCAATCTGCCTGACAATTTCACCTCGTTTCGGCGCCGGAGTGGCGCGCCAGGAGGGGAAAGCAGCGGCAGCCGCTGCTACAGTCTCTTCATAGTCACGCTCTCCAGCCTGGTGGACCATGGCAATTTTCTTGCCATCCACCGGCGAAAACACCTCTATGGCATCAGTGCCCTCGCCGGCACCCCATTTCTGCCCGGTGGAAACACCATGATTTACTTCCTCTATTGCCAAATCCCGTAAAAAATTCATACAGCACCTCCCAACTTTGCAATATTGTCGACCAAACCGGATCGAACACAAAACACTTGCTTAAAATCGCCCTGGAATATATGTTACATTAACTGTAACATATGGAGCAAAAAAAGTACATGTCCGCCTCAACGAAACTATCAAACTCCGTCAAGGCTCTCTGCTTTCTCGCCCGGAATCCTGTGGAGGCGCGGAGCAGCGCCACCATCTCCGCCGAAACAGGAGTCAACGCCTCTAAACTGCGCCGCCTGCTGGCTGACCTGGCCGGAATCGGTGTGGTAACCACCACGAAAGGAGCCTCGGGCGGCTACCTCCTTGCCAGGCCTCCGGAAAAGATCCATTTACAGGAAATTTACTGTGCCATCGAAGACCGCAAGGCCTTTCATTTGGATGTGACGGCCATGACATTGGGGCAATCGGATGATACCTCGGCAATAAATCGATATTTTCTCGATCTTTTCGCCGAAATTCAGGTGGAAATCGAAGACAAGATGCGCAATCTCACCCTTGCAGCCGTTCTTGCATCGGTCACAAAAAAGGAAGAGTGAGATTGCTTTGCCCGGTAGCGGAAATAGCTTTGCTATTCCGCTTTCAGGGACGTACTGCCGTAAAATGAGCGCCGAAGGTGTACTCGGATGTTCTTACTCCTGTTGCTCCGGCCCATTGCACATCCTTGAAGCCCGCGCTTTCCATAAGCTCAACCTGGTCTCTCACGGAGACCGCACCGCCTATTCATTGCGCCCAGGCATCCAGGTTTGCGGCCATCTCCGGCGGCAGTTCCTTGTCAAGAACCATGTCGGCTATCTGCACCCGACCGCCTGTTTTTAAAACCCGATACATTTCCTTGAACAGCAGAGCCTTTGCAGGGGACAGATTGATAACGCCGTTAGATATAACCAGATCGAAGGTACTATCCGGGAAAGGAAGCTGCTCCGTTTCAATCTGCAGCGTTTCAATATCCTCTATTGCCAGTTCGGCAAAATTAGCGCGGGCCCGGGCGATCATCGCCGCAGTCAGATCAACACCGCAAACTTTGCCCTCGGAACCCGTTTTGGTACGAGCAACGATCAGGTCGAAACCGGCGCCGCAACCGATATCGAGAATACCGTGGCCTGGTCGAATTTCCCCCAGAGAAAAAGGATTGCCCACCCCACAGAAAGAATCGAGTATATCAGCAGGGATATGCTCGAGAATATCGTCATCATAGCCCAGCATTTTTGCACCGGCCTTGCCCGTCTGATATTTGAACATACCATCGGCACTGGAAGACACCTTGATGTATTTTTCCTGCACTGCGGCTCGAATCGTTTCTTTTTCCGCCTCACTGAACACGCTCTTGCCGTTCCGCGGTGAAGAGCCGTGAAGTTCCTGACGACCGCCAGGTGCTTTTACGGGCCCTCAGTTTCCTGTTTTGAGGTCACAAACCAGTTTATCAATCATATACAATCACTTCCTGAGTAAATTTACGGTAGACTGCCTGTTGTTTTATGCTGCATATCGCGAAGCAAGACCCGTCTTTGAGAAAGATGGACTATTATCGCCTCCTCATGAAAATATCAATCGACAATTAAGGGCGTCTTCTGTTTTGGCTTGCCCGATTCATCCACTTTCCATTTGATCTCTATTTCCAGCTCCATTTCAGTGCCGCGTTTTCCTGTTTCCTTCTCCACTTCGATCTCCAGCTCCACCACCTGAGGCAATCTGAGTTTGAGTTTTTTGTCGCCTTGATTTAAAACTACCTTACCTTTATCGAGACGATCAGCAAGTTTTCGCAGCAATTGTGCGACATCAGTAAGGCTGCGCTTTTCTTCAGTTTTAAATAGTGTAACCTCTTTGCCCATGGCCGGACCTCCTTCGGTTTAGGATTTATCGCAAGAGACTGTCTTCGCACAAAGCTAAAAAATAATACATTTAGGAATTTCATCAAGAAATACCGGCCTGCCGATGCCTTGAACTTTTCTTCAAAATCCGGGAAAACTTGATTAACTTGATTATCGTTATACGGTTGTTTATAACTTTCTCCAAACTAGCTGCTCCTGACTCGAAAATCGCTTAAATTGACTGAGTCATTCGAAAACCCGAATTCAGTATCATTATAGAGGTATCATGGAAGCAGAAATCGCAGAAATTCATACATTTCTTGTTCAATATCCGCCATTCGACACGTTGCCGGAAGAGGCGGTGAAACGTGTCGCCCGTCACCTGGAAGTCTCCTATTATCGTGCCGGAAAGACGATTCTCAACTATGGCGAGCAGATCGACTATCTCTATATCGTCAGAAGCGGCGTAGTGGAAACCTACAGACGCAACGGAGAGCTGCATAATCGCCTCGACCAGGGCACTATCTTCGGGGAAATGGGGTTGCTGATGAACAACCGGGTCCGCTTTTCCGCCGCAGCAATTACTGATACACTGGTTTACTGTCTTCCCGGAACACTTTTCACGGAGTTATGCGACACCTACGAACAGTTTTCTGACTTCGTTGAGGTTGAAGACAGCACCCGCCTCCGCCTCGCCGTTACAACCACGAACATGTCAAATTCGCTGACCACCTCTAAAATAAAAACACTGCTGCATGGCGAAGCCGTAATTCTATCTCGCCACAAAACGGTGCAGCAGGCCGCCCAAACCATGGCCGACATGAACGTTTCCGCCATTCTTATAAATGACCCGGCTGAAGACGGCGACGAGGAACCGGACCGACCTTTTGTCGGCATTCTGACGGACAGGGATCTCTGTACCCGAGTCCTTGCTCCAGGCGTCTGCAGCGATACTCTCATAGGCGAAATCATGTCAACCGAGCTGTTTTCCCTGGACCATAATGCTTACATATCCGAAGCAATGCTGACCATGCTGCGCGGCAACATACGCCATCTTCCGATTTTACGGGATAAGCAGCCCATCGGCATAGTCGACATTATAGATATCGTCAGGTATGAATCACAGAGCAGCCTGCTGCTGGTGAACAGTATTTTCGCACAGACCTCAGTCGGAGATCTTACCGCTCTGGCGCAACAGGTGAAAAACTGCTTTACCCGGATGGTCAACGAAGATGCCAACTCCCATATGATCGGCAGCGCCATGTCCGTTATCGGCAGAAGTTTTATCCAGCGCCTTACCGAACTGGCCGAAGAGGCATATGGACCGCCGCCCGTCCCGTATTGCTTTCTGACCATGGGCTCCATGGCGCGTGACGAGCAGCTGATTGTCACTGATCAGGATAATGCCATGATCCTCGACGAAAGTTACCAACCCGACCTGCATGGCCGTTATTTTGACGCTTTGGCCACATTTGTCTGTGACGGCCTTGCCGCATGTGGCTATGATTATTGTGACGGCGATATCATGGCAACCAACAGCGAATGGCGCAAAACCCTGAATGGCTGGCAGGAATGTTTTGCCGACTGGATAGACAACCCCGATCCACAGGCCCTGCTCAACTCCTCCATTTTTTTTGACCTTGATGGCGCCGCCGGACTGATCAAATGGGCTGAGCAACTGAAAACATTTGTCGTCCGTCGGGCCCGCAAAAATAACCGTTTCCTGGCCTGTCTGGCAAGAAATGCCCTGAACCGCACCCCGCCACTCGGTTTTTTCAAAAATTTTGTTATGGAAAAAGACGGGCGGCATAACAATAGTATCAATTTGAAACGACGAGGCACGGCCCCTCTGGCCGACATTGCCAGGGTGCATGCGCTCGCCGTGGGGTCCCGCTCGCAAAACTCCTTCGACCGTCTTGACGACGTCATAGAAGCCGGCATCTTGCCAAAAGGACGCGGTGCTGATTTACGTGAAGCGATGGAATATATCTCCGTGGTACGTATTCGCCATCAGGCTTTTGACATCGACACAGGAGTCGAACCGGACAACAATATAGAGCCGGACAGGATGTCGGATTTTGAACGCCGTAACCTTAAAGATGCCTTTCAGATATTGAGCAATGCCCAAAATTTTCTCAAATTTCGATATTCAGCCAATCGTTTTTGATTTACTTGACAATGTTTTCCCGTTCGAAACTACATAATCAGCTTGTGCTTGACTGGACTGCCATCCTGGCGGCACGTCGCCGCAATGCCAAAGATCCTCGCCTGATACACTTCTACGATGCTGCTATCCTCGACCAAGCCACTCCGCTTAACAAGCTCTCCTTTGTCGCTCTCGACTTTGAGACAACCGGGCTGGACCCTTTTAAAGACGACATTGTCAGCATAGGCCTGGTGCCTTTCGACCTCGACAGAATATACTGCAACAAGGCAGCCCATTGGTTACTTAAGCCCGGCAATACCTTAAAGACAAACTCAATCGTCATTCACGGCATCACTCATGCGGATATATTTACCGCGCCGGACCTTGCCGAAGTTCTGGGACAAATACTGCCGGCCCTGCAGGGCAAGATTGTCGTCGTCCACTACCACGTAATTGAACGAGAGTTTTTCGACCACGCTGTGACACAGCGACTGGGAGAGGGCATTCGGTTTCCGGTCATAGACACCATGGCCATCGAGGCAACGGTACAACACAGGATAAATGGTAGCCTGTGGCGCCGTCTGCGCGGCAGAAAGCCACTCTCCGTTCGTCTGTCAGACAGCCGCCTCCGCTACGGGTTGCCACCCTATCAACTCCACCACGCCCTTACCGACGCCCTGGCCACGGCGGAACTGTTCCAGGCGCAGGTGGCGCATCACTTTTCTCCCGAAACATCCCTGGAATCATTATTGATCTGAAATCACTCAGGAATTTTTGTCTTGACCTCTCGTCCCAGGACATCGCTGTCGGCATCCTCGGTACGAAGCCCCATAACCAGACTGACGCACATCAACAGCAGAATGAAGGTGAAAGGCAGTGCCGTGGAGATGGCCCCGGCCGCTAGCGCTTCAATGGCCTGAGTGCCACCGATCCACAGTAGAACAGCAGCAATTGCCCCCTCTATGGTAGCCCAGAAAATCCGCTGGGGAACGGGAGCTTCTATCTTTCCGCCGGCAGTTATACTATCGATCACAAGAGAGCCCGAATCCGAGGAAGTGATGAAAAAGACCAAGACCAGGATTATGGCGATCACTGAGAGAACTATGGAGAAAGGCAGTGCTTCAAACATCTGGAACATCGCCAATGGTATGCTTTGCAATCCTTCCGCACCCAGCGCACCGGTTTTGGTTATGGTCTGGTCAATGGCGATGCCGCCGAAAACAGACATCCACAACACCGTCACCAGAGTCGGCACAACCAGAACCGCCGTCAGAAACTGACGTACCGTACGCCCTCTTGATACACGGGCAATGAACATTCCGACAAAGGGAGACCAGGAAATCCACCAGGCCCAGTAAAAGACGGTCCAGCCCTGAAACCAGGCCTGATCTTCACGGCCATGGGGATTGCTCAGGGGAATGATGTTCTCAATATAGGCCCCCAGAGTAGTCGGAATCGAACCCATGGTTATGGCAAAACCGACCAGAGCCACAAAGACAAACAGTACCAGAGCAATAAGCATATTGATATTGCTGAGAAGCTTCACACCGCCTTCAATGCCCCGTATAACCGAAATAACCGCCAGAGCGGTAACCCCTGCAATAACGCCTATCTGCAAGCCGACACCACTTTCCAGACCGAATACATGATTGATCCCGGCAGCGGCCTGCTGCGCGCCGAGACCAAGAGAGGTAGCCAGACCGAAAAGCGTTGCCAGAACAGCGAGAATATCAACAACATGGCCAGCCCAGCCCCAAGTCCGGTCTCCCAGAAGAGGATAAAAAATTGAACGGATTGACAGCGGCAATCCCTTGTTGTAAGCGAAAAAAGCCAAGGAGAGAGCCACTACGCCGTAAATAGCCCAGGGATGCAGTCCCCAATGGTACATGGTCGCACCAAGTGCCAGCCGGGCTGCCTCCGGTGTGTTGGGGACAACATTGAGAGGAGTTTCATACCAGCCCGTATAATAAGCCACCGGCTCAGCAACGCTCCAGAACATCAGACCGATGCCCATTCCTGCGGCAAACAACATCGCCAGCCAGGACAATACACCGTGTTCAGGCACGGCATCCCGCCCGCCCAGACGAATCTTTCCAAAAGGAGATACAATCAAGGCAAGACAAAAGATAACAAAAATATTGCCCGACCATATAAAAAGTGCATCAAAATTGGCGATAATCTTCCACTTTATACCATCAAGAATCCCTTTGGCGGTGGCCGGATCACTGACCAGCGTCAAAACCAGAAAAAGGAGAATCAACCCGGCACTGAAGCCGAACACAGGGTTGTGAACATCAAAGCCCCATTTCTGCACATTGTCCTGCCCGACAACATAATCCGTATTCGAAATACTGTACTTATCTACTTTGCGGCGCATATATCATTACCTCATGGAGAAATAGTCTGCTTACCACCCGGATTCAGCTTCGTCGTCTCTATTTTCGTTCAGGAGTAAAGCGGGGACCATACTGGAGCGGGACCGGTGGTAATGTTAAAATCTATCTGTTTCGATCTCCCCCGAAGCTTTACCGACCCCTCCTGACCATAGCAGCACAATCTGCTTTTTCAAGTGAAACTTTATGAAACCCACACAAGGTAAAGCCAAACAGAAGGACAAGCATCCTGAAATACAGCTCCTTTCAGTAAGCCGATCTATAAGAAAAAATAAATATCACTGCCATACAACCCAAACCTGCATTGCATATAGAAAAATAGAGATAATTTTGATAATCTCGGAAGAGAAGTTTTACCATTTCTGCCGTATCTTCTCCGGATCCACGGACCAATGCATCCTAAAGTCTGAGAAAATCAACTATGAAACTAATATTATTATATATATTTTTGATTTGCAGCATAGCCGGTAACGCTGGTGCCCTGGAAACAGATGAAATACTGGTACTTGCCAACAGCAATATGCCGCAGGGGGTTGAGCTTGCACAATATTATCTTGAACGTCGCCACATCCCCAAAGAAAACCTGCTACTTCTGCAAACAACTACACAGGAAACCATCAGTAGAGCAGATTACGAGAAAGATGTCATGCAGCCTGTCAGGCAGTTTCTTAGTGATGATAAAAACCGGAAGATCCACTGTATTGTCATTTTTTACGGTTTACCCCTAAAAGTTGCATCGCCGGGACTCTCCCTGGAAGAGAGCAGTATTTTCCAGATACTCAGAGAGCAAGAGGTAGAACTGGAGCGAAACCTGGAAAGTCTTCGCCCAGAAGAAAAAACGGCGACGAAGCGGGAACTTGACATAATTGTAAACCAAATCAAAGCCTTCAGATGGAACACCAACCGGGGGGCCTCTCTAGATTCGGAACTTGCCCTGGTAAAAGCCGACCGTTACAATCTCGGCATGTGGATCCCAAATCCATATTTTATCGGGTTTCAGGATAAAACTCTACCGATCGACAGGGACAATGTCGTCATCACCGCCCGACTTGACGGCACCGCCCCCGATACGGTCAGGCGCATTATTGACGACAGTATTGCAGCAGAACAATCCGGTCTAAACGGCTCGGCATGTTTTGATGCCAGGTGGGATGATCCAGGAGAAAACGAGGTCTCTAACTATGCCCTTTATGATCGTTCCATACACAGGGCTTACCAGAACGTTCGAAAAAACAGTGCCCTGGATGCAAAACTCGAACAAACCTCCAGTCTCCTTCAGAAAGGAGACTGCCCGAACACAGCTCTCTACAGCGGTTGGTACAGCCTTGGCGAATATGTCGACGCCTTCGACTGGCAGGTTGGCAGCGTCGGCTATCACATCGCCAGCATGGAATGCCAAACCCTGAAAAAGCACGACAGTAACGTCTGGTGTAAAAAAATGTTAGATCAAGGTATCGCCGCAACCATTGGTCCTGTTGAGGAGCCATACGTTCAGGCTTTTCCGCCACCGGAGATTTTTTTCAGCTACCTCACCGAAGGCAGCTTCAGCCTTGGTGAAGCCTATCTTATCAGCCTACCGTATCTTTCCTGGAAGATGGTTCTGGTGGGCGACCCACTCTATCGCGTCACTCTGAAAAAGAAGTAGCCGCAAAACCTGCGTACCAGAATGGCTCCAGAGAGCCGGACTTGAGCAAAGTCCGGTATGGCGCTATCCTTACAGCCATCCAAGAGCGAACCTTTTCTCCTCTCAAGCAAACGTAAAAATCTGACCGGCCTCAGTTCCCGGTCGAAAAAGAGGTTCGTTTCTTCTAACCGGGATTTTACCTCACCAGAGCAGGGCCAAGTTGGTGCAGCGCCTGTTCGGCTGCGATGGTGATCGGTTCCGCACTGGGTTCGGAAGAGATATCGGGATTGCAGGCCGAGGTAAAGGTTGTTAGTTCAGCGATGGTTCTTCCCGCCAGGATAAAGGCGGAAACCGCATCTATCTGCCGTGCCGGGGCGATGTCATGGCTGACGATCTGACCGCCGATAATCTTTGTGCTGTTCCTGTCGAACACCAGTTTGATTTTCCAGGGTCGCATTCCCGGGATCATGCCATGTTTGCTGCGTGATTCCACCATGGAACAGATGGTATCGAAACCTTCTCTTTTGGCCGTCTCTTCCGTCAAACCGGTTGCCGTAATCGTCATATCAAACATTTTACACCCACCGGCATCGAGCACACCAGGAAATTCGATATCATAGCCGGCCAGACGTTTTGCCGCCAGACGTCCCTGCATGACCGCCGGCCCGCGCAACTGGCCGCCTGTGGGCTTGCCGGTGATGAAGTTGAACTTTTCGACGCAGTCTCCTCCGGCCAGGATATCGGGATCGGAGGTTTCCTGAAAAGTGTTGACCTTAATGCCGAATTTACCGATTTCAAGACCGATATCACGGCCAAGTTCTATATTGGGCCGGACACCGACATTCATAAAAACTACATCAGCCTTGATGATTTCTCCGGAAAGCAACTGAACACCGGTAACTTTACCATTTTCACCAATGATTTTTTCCACCTGCTTGCCGGTATGGATCAGCAACCCTTTTTCTTCCAGGTACTGCTGGACGGAATCGGCCATGTCTTTGTCAAGCATCAGCGGCAGAGGCCTGTCCATCAACTCAATTACTGAAATAGAGTAGCTGTCCGGGGTGGTCTCCGCCAGAAGGGAAGCTATTTCCATACTGATGAAACCGGCCCCGATAAAAACGATATTGCGACACTGTTTCCCGGTGACAAATTGTCGTATTTTTTCTGCATCGGGAAGCCCCCGGAGGGAGAGTACACCGGCAAGATTATTTCCTTCCATGGGAGGAATATAGGAACTCGATCCGGTCGCCAGGAAAAGCTTATCATACGGGAACACCGTTCCGCCGGCAGAAACCACCGTTTTTGCTTGCCTGTCTATTTGCGTAACTTCATCATGGATAACCGTAATTCCCATGTTTTTAAGCATTTGATCAGGAACAACAATAGAGGACCCTGTGGCCAGACCGGCCACCACATGCGGCAATGCTCACCTGACAATGAAAAATTCTTCCTTGCGCAACACCGTCACCTCTATCTCCGGCATCAGCTTTTTCGCCATCATTGCCGCAGGACCACCGGCTCCACTGCAGCCGACAATTACCAGTTTTTCACCTTTTTTCATCCTGTCTCCTTTATTACCAAGATAGAATTCTGCAACTCCCTGCCTTTGTGTATCCTTGCAAACCGTCATTATTTAAGTATTTACTTATTAACATATGCCAGTTTTAAAGTCAAAAGAATATTCCTCGAACGGAGATACAGTTGGCCACTACAGGGCTGAGAGACGATAAAATACTACGAAAACGAGATGTATTCTTCCGGATTTTTTTCATAATTCTCACGGGATTCGGCAAGTATCACCATGGTCTTGTCAATCTGTTCCTTCAAGGAGTCGATCCGGTTCATGAGCTAATTCCCTTGATTATCAAGATACTCGTCAATCAAAATGCTTGACAGTATAGTTAATTTTTGTTTTATTCTTCACCTGTTCTTACAGGAGGATAAAAATGGAACTTGAAACGATACTTTTGGCGGCACTCCAATCCAGCTTTTTACTTGGTCTTCTCCATGGAATCAACCCATGTGGCCATTCCTGGCTGGTACTGGCACCATTCATAACCGGCGAGAAAAATGGGGGACGCGTCGCTCTTTTGACCTGTTCTTTTCTCATCGGAACCGCTCTGGCTTGCCTTGTCTTAGGAGCGACTCTTGGGACAGTTTCGCAATTCGTGCCGGTCCATATGGGCACCTGGGTGGAAGGCACCACTTCCGTTGTCCTGATCATCCTCGGCATACTGCTTATTTACAATCCGCAGCTGCTGCATAGCCATAAACACAGTCACGAACAGCACGTCCACGTTCACACCCACGATGAAAACCATGGCTTTAGTCAAACGCATGAACATGAGCACCGCAATCAGGATCTGCCGAAACACTCCCACGCCCACGACCACGCCAGACCTGCCTGCCATACTATGATGCAGCGGCTGACAACAAACAACGGCTGGTTGCCATTTGCCTTATTCGGCATCGGTTTTGTGAACATGATAGTCCCTTGCCCAACCGCTGCCGTAATGTACGGCTATGCTTTCAACGCCGGAAATACTCTTACTGCAACTCTTGTCTTTGCAACATATGCCTTCTCCACCGCAATTGCCGTGGGAGGGGTGATTTTTTTAATATTCAAAGCAACCAATATGGCGAATTCACTCCGGAAAGACTGGGTAGAACCCCTAATCATGCGACTTTCTGGAGTTGTTATTATTGTCTTTTCCGCCTATGGCCTCTATCAAATCTCTGCATAACCTGCCATACCGGCTATACAACATATGAGTTTAGAAATACTTTCTCACCAACTTGCCGAGTTTTATGACAAAATGGCTTCATGGGAACACTCCATAGTCAAAGACAGCGGCTTATCTCCGGCTCAAATACATACCGTTGAGATTATCGGCCACAATCAAGACATGCGGATGAAAGAGCTGGCGGAACGACTTGGAGTGACGACGGGAACACTTACAGTAAGCGTCGATAAGCTGGAAAAACTGGGCCTGGTCGAACGTAAACCTCACGAAACGGATCGTCGTTCATGGTTAATTGTCTTAACCGATGCGGGCAAAAGTATATATGAACAACACCATAAATTTCACCAGCAGTTCACCAATGAAATTTCACGCGATCTCACCTTCGAGCAGATTACAACCCTGACAGAATACCTCAATATTCTTTTAAAAAGACTATAACGCGGCGTTTCAAATCATACTGAAACGCCGCGTTCGTGGAGTACTGCTTACTGCCATCAGGCAAGATCGAAACGGTCAAGATTCATTACTTTGTTCCAGGCCGCCACGAAATCCTCAACAAATTTCTCCTGCGAATCCGCACTCCCGTAAACTTCAGCCAGAGCACGAAGCTCAGAGTTCGAGCCGAAGATCAGATCGACGCGGGTACCCGTCCATTTGAGATCCCCCGAGGCGCGGTCTCGTCCCTCAAACAGGTCTTCTTCTTCGCTGACCGCCTTCCAGCTAGTCCCCATATCAAGCAGGTTCACAAAGAAGTGGTTGGTCAGCTCGTCTTTCTTATCGGTAAAGACGCCGTTCTGAGACTGGTCGAAATTGGTATTCAAGACACGCATACCGCCCACCAGAACCGTCAACTCAGGCAGGGTCAGCGTCAGCAGTTGGGCTTTGTCGACCAGCATCTCCTCGGCGGTGACGGTGTATTTGGTCTTGAGGTAGTTGCGGAAACCATCCGCCTCCGGTTCCAGAAAAGCGAAAGCTTCCACATCGGTTTGCTCCTGCGATGCATCCATTCGACCGGGTGTGAATGGAACCGTCACGTTGCAGCCACCGTTTTTGGCCGCCTGCTCAACACCGGCACAGCCGCCCAGCACAATCAGGTCGGCCAGGGAGACTTTCTTTTTGCAGCCGCTCTGGATGGATTTCAGCGCGCTCAGCACTTTTGCAACTTTATCAGGCTGGTTAACTTCCCAGTTCTTCTGGGGTTCCAGGCGAATACGAGCACCGTTGGCGCCACCGCGCAAATCGGAACCTCGGAAGGTTGAGGCCGATGCCCAGGCGGTCGAAACAAGTTCGGAAATTGACAGACCGGATTGAAGGATTTTGCCCTTCAGTGCAGCGATCTCTTTATCATCAATCAGTTCATGGTCGACTGCAGGGATCGGATCTTGCCAGATCAGCTCTTCCTGGGGAGCTTCCGGGCCGAGATAGCGTGATCGTGGCCCCATATCACGATGAGTCAACTTAAACCAGGCACGGGCGAAGGCATCTGCCAACTCTTCCGGGTTTTCGTGGTAACGTCGGGCAATAGGCTCGTAAATCGGATCCATCCGCATGGACATATCCGCAGTGGTCATGATTATCGGCACCCGTTTCGATGGATCATCAGCGGCCGGCGCGAGGTTCCTGTCAATGGCCTCTTTCGGTGTCCATTGCCGGGCGCCCGCTGGACTTTTGGTCAGTTCCCATTCGTTGCCGAACAGCATATCCAGGTAACTGGTGTCCCACTTCGTTGGAGTCGGCGTCCAGGCTCCTTCCAAACCGCTGCCGATCTGATCCCCGCCTTTGCCGGTGCCATGACCGCATTTCCAGCCGAGGCCCTGCTCCGCGATACCGGCAGCCTCGGGTTCCGGCCCGACCAGCGCCGCATCACCGGCGCCATGGCACTTGCCGAAGGTATGTCCGCCGACGGTGAGGGCGACCGTCTCCTCATCATTCATGGCCATGCGCGCAAAGGTCTCCCGAACGTCCCGGCCGGAGGCAATCGGGTCAGGTTCTCCGTTCGGCCCTTCCGGATTGACGTAGATTAGACCCATCTGCACGGCAGCGAGAGGATTCTCAAGCTTACGGTCCCCGGAGTACCGCTTGTCGTCAAGCCAGGTATCCTCTGTTCCCCAGTAGATATCTTTTTCGGGCTCCCAGATGTCCTCTCGTCCACCGGCAAAACCGAAGGTCTTGAATCCCATCGACTCCAAGGCAACATTACCGGTAAGAATCATCAGATCGGCCCAGGAGATTTTCCGGCCATATTTCTGTTTGATCGGCCACAGCAGTCGGCGCGCCTTATCGAGATTTACATTGTCGGGCCAACTGTTGACAGGCGCGAAGCGCTGGTTGCCGGTTCCGCCGCCGCCGCGGCCGTCTGCTGTACGGTAGGTTCCGGCGCTGTGCCATGCCATACGAATGAACATGGGACCGTAGTGACCGTAATCCGCCGGCCACCAGTCTTGCGAATCGGTCATCAAATCTTGTAGATCTTTTTTTAATGCGGCCAGATCCAGACTCTTGAACTCTGCAGCGTAATCAAATTTCTCGCCCATGGGGTTGGACTTGGGGCAATGCTGCCGTAAAACTTCCAGATTCAAACGATTCGGCCACCAGTCCCGATTCGACCTGCCTTGACTTGCGGTGGGTTTGCTGACTGCGCCCGTTACCGGACACTTACTCTCATCTTGCATGCTGTTTCCTCCACTTGTTGATTTAGCCTCTAAACTGCTGATACCATACAGTACAGTAACCTGAAGTCTGGGAACCTCAATTGTGCTGCTTGACGAGTCCTCCTGACTTCGGGTCGGGTTTCTTCACCGTCTTTTCTCGGCGCATTCTCGACAGATGCCGCGTATCACCACCTGAGTTGCTTCAATCTCACCCAAAGCCCCTATCGAATCGGGGATCTTGATATTGTCAAAATCATTGCTGTAGAAATCTCGAGTAAAGCCACATTTCACACAAACAAAATGATGGTGTTTCTTCAGGTTAGCATCAAAACGGGTTCGTTCACGACTGGAACCAAGCGTTTCCACCAGTCCTAGATCATTCAGCAGCCAGAGAGTCCGATAGACGGTATCAAGAGAAACCGTCGGCATACGGCCCCGGACACGCTGAAAAACCAGCTCAGCGTCCGGATGATCCCCTGCCTGGGCAACTTCACGGAAAATTTCTATACGCTGATGCGTCAATTTGATTCCTTCATCACGGCAAACTGTCTCGAACCGTTTCATTCGTTGATCAACTTCTTTTTCTTCGATTTCCATAGCCACCCACTTATTAAGAACCCGTTCTTAGCTGCAACTTAACCACCATCTAGAAGGCTGTCAACATATGGTTTTTTGTTGAGTCCACCTCCCCAGCAGGCCGGGATGATTATATAGTATCAGAGTCGACAGTAGTAAAATCGACCTGGTGGTCACCTCGGCGCTCAAAATGAGTATTTCTATACTCAAAGAGTCTTCGTCATATCACCAGCGGAGATACAGTGCAAAAGAAGAATACATTGACGGGGAAAGCCATGAAAATCCTGACGATTCACTCCCTCAAAAAGGAGTACTTCGATCTCCCTCTACATGAGTATCACCTCAACTTTGATGACGGTCTTTTTTCCCAATATTACTATTTCCCCCTGTTGCGCCGCTATGAGCATGAATTGCTCTATTTTATATCCTCGGCCTTCATCCGCCCGGGCCCGGCAAGGAAGATGTTCGCAGGCACATATATTCCTTATAGAAAATCGAAAAAATACATGAATCAGGCGCTCATGCAAGACAATTACGACGACTTCATGCGCATTGAGGAATTACAGGTGCTGGCTAAGAAAAAAGGCGTGCATATCGGTCTTCACAGTCATTTTCACGACATCATTGTGACCCGCACCCATGCCCAGAAACGGAAACCATTGAGCCAATGGAAGCTGGACCATATCGGATACCCCGCAACCGCCGCCGTTCCGGACTTCAGTATCCGCTCAAAATTGGCCTTTCAGGGATATTACCATCATGACGGCAAACTCATTCGGCGTTCCAAAAGTGACTGGCTGGATTTTATCAAATGCGACACCGAAACGGCGCTGCAGTGGTTCGAAAATCATCTGGGGTTCGTGCCCGACTCCTACTGTTTTCCCTTTGGTGAACACAACCAGATGCTCATCGACATTTTAAAAACCTATGGCCTGAAGCATTTTTACAGCGCCCGACCCGGTCCCTGCCCCGAAATTCGGGGCAGAATCGACATCGATTCCCTGATGGAACAAAGTACCTGACCACCCCAGCCCGGCTAAAGGAATTTGGAAATTGCCTTTTTCAGGCAAAGCCGGTATCGCCATCACCATAGCTTAGACGAAATCTCTCCCGGTGCTGCAATAGAGGGCTGTTTTCGTCTCGGGGGTGAAAGAGGTATAGGCGCTCCCTGTGCTTAACAAAGCGTTTTTTGATAAGCCAGTCGGGGAGATCTGTATTGAGAAGATCATCGTATTCGACACGATCGGCCTGATACTGTGCGGCACAGCGTAAGGCAACGACCATGGCCATATGTGCGGCATCGGGATCACGAAAAGCGTGATCAAGAACCTTGACGACGGTTCTGCCTTTGTGGGTGATAATCGAGACGACCACGAGTCCCAGATATGTCCGATCTTTTAGACTTTCTACTTCAAAGGCCTTGTAGGCAAACACGTCACGACTGGTGGAAAAATAGTACCCGCTCTTTCCCATGCCCTCGGTCCGTGCAACCAGCCATGGATAGGTCAGCATCCAGTTAACCACCGCAATGGGCCGGCAAAAAAACGGCTCCACAACCCCAGGACCTGTGTGGTCTGCAAATTCAGCAATCCGCTCCACTTCCCGGACGGCAAACGATGCAGCTTTATGACGTAGCGAACGCTGCACACGGGCATAGAACATGGTTTTCAACAGTCGATAGAGTGGCCGGCTCACCGCCTCGACCATGGTCATCCCCCCATGTCCTTTTGCGGACGTGTGCGCCTCACCTCCTCCAGGGAGCAGCCGTTTCATCTTTTCCGCCCGTAACCGGCAGTAGCTCAGAGAACCCAGTGGTTTCATCCCCATACGACGGTAGAGTCCTGCGGCACTTTGGGTCATACAGGTACCAATAAAGTCAACCCCGAGGTCTTGCATGGCCGCAACCAGCTGCTTGCCGACCCCCCGCCCCCGCATTGTCGGCGAGACCAGAAAAGTTGTCCCCCAGAACACCTTGAAAAGGCGTCCATCGACGCAGCATAGCCCGGGCAGTAAGCCGAGATAGCCGACGCAGTAATTGTCACAAAAAGCCGTAATAAGTACGACATCATCACCAGCGCCGCAGGGATTGTGAATTTGCGAACGGACCCGTGCCGGCGAAATAGGAACAAGATGCCCACCGCTGCGATCATCGGCAATTCGACTGGCAAAATCCTGCAACTCGTTCAGCCGGACCAGCCTTATGCGTATAGCCGCACTGTTCTTTTTAACCTGCTGCTCCTGGGTCATGATGCACCAATCAGGAATTCAAAAGCCTGATTCAACACTCCTCTCCACTCCTGATGAGGATCGAGGAAAGCACGTTGCGCGATAGCAAACAACACCATTTTTTCAATGTTTATTTAACTGTTGGCTGGATCCCACTCAAAATCAGGTGTTTTTGTGATACAAAAACCATAAGGTGTAAAAAACTTCTATCAATATAAACATATGGCTTGAATTTGTATAAATTTTTCATTTCCGTACTCGAATCTTCCTGCTGTTTAAGTAATCTGCTTCAGCACGTTTTAAATTTGCCGAGAATCAGCTACTGAATGAAAACGTCAGCCTACCATGGCCTGGCGCAGTTTCATCCCCAGATCTTTCATTTAAAACGGTTTCTGGAAGAAGTTTCAGAAAGTCCTTGATTGCATTCCAGAATAAAACCCTTGTCATGAATGGTGATACCCCCAAAAGATGCATTATGGAGTGCTTTAAAACGAGCTTCGCTTTCTCGCAACGCTCCCATGGCCTGCTTTCAACCATTGAACCGATAAGCGTAGCGGTACTGATGAGACGTTTTTTCGCCATTTATCTCGTAGATCGCAGAGGAAGTCTCGAGCAGTTCCAGATAGTCGTCGGCAAAACTTTTCAACCTTTCGCGACCTATGGATTTCAGGATAATTTTATCATGATTCAATTCCGTCAGATCGCCATATTCCTGGTCGCAATCCTCTGCCTCGGCTTCGTCGTTCGTAATCGGCTTCATGGACAGCATCTATTCAATCCGTTTCAATTCTGCCTCGGAAGACTTGTACGCAGCTTCCATTTTTATCAGCTCATGAACCCGTCTTTCCAATTCCTCTTAGGTGGGTTTCGCTTTCATTGTCATAAGGGCCTCGCGACTGTCGGTGATGTGATAAGTAATCGCTTTCTCAGGAATACCTGAAAAAACCATTCCCAATGAAGAGCCATCCGATGCAATAGATCAAAACTACCTTTTCCCGACAGCTTTGTACAGACGTACGTGTGCTGTTGAACAAATTAAGAGTAAAATTATGAGCAATATTTTTAAATAAGAAGGTTTCATAGATTATTGTACTTTACAATGGGCTAATCCCAGCGAAGTGGCCAGTAAGGTAACGTCAGCAGTTGCTCCATTTCTGAGGCATTCTTTCGCTTTAGCCGGTCTACCCTGTCAGGAATTAGGTGAAGTGCGGGTATTGGCAAGACAATTAGACCTTCGATATGGCAATATTAACGTCGTGAATCTGGCTTTGGCGCGCTAGCGACAATAGCCTGTATTCATCTTGTTATGGCTTGGTTTTCTATAACTCGGAGCATTATGCATGATTCCTCTGACCGAATCGTCGGTGTATCTTATCGGCGAAGGGCATTGCTACATACTTTGGCAGGGTGTGATGTCGCTTTTTGAATGTCAGAAATATCCATTTGTGCTCGAAAATGTTAAGCGCAGCGGCAATGTCGTACAGCGGAGGAACAACAAGCGTGACACTTCTGCCGACACGCTGCAACTCTGCATAGAATTGCCTGGGATCATCGACGTGTTCAATCGTGTGCGAACAAAGAACAGAGTCGAATTCATGATTTTTAAATGGTAGATCGTAGATGTTGTCTACCTGCAGGAATCGTGGCAATTCTTGATGCTTTACAATATCGACATTTTGACCGCCGCCGTCTGTTTTTCCGCAACAGATATTCAAGTCCCACTTTTGACCGGCGATAATTTGCGTCTTTTGCAAATAGTAGCTCAAAAAATGCGCCAGGATGATATAGAGTACAAGCACCCGGGCAACGACTAAACACAGTTCCATATGTTTCCTTTTTCCTCTGCACCATAACGTGATTGATCACCGGTTTATCCGGCGGATTTTCTTGGTTGAAATTAAGTATCATGTCCTCCCCCCGAACTCGATGCTCACCGGCCCCACAAAGATGACAGCGGAGCCGCCCAAAAGCCGTTTCCAAGGGGCAGGGTTTCCGAACCATCATAAAGAATTACGCACATCTTGAGCTGTTCTCCAGCGACACTCGATAGTCGTTTCAGACCTCTGAGGTCGCCAACCGTCACCGTCGCAGCAGCCTTGACCTCCACTCCGACCAGGTTTCCTGCTGCATTCTCAATGATGAAATCCACCTCGTATTGGTCGTGATCGCGGTAGTAAAGAAGCTGACAATCGCTCTCCGCCGTAGCCATGTGCTTGCGCAATTCACCGTAAACAAAACACTCCAGAACATTTCCAAAGCAATTACGATTCGTTTGTGCAAGTGTGGGCGTAACATTGGCCAGCGTAGATAAAAGACCGGAATCGATAAACTGTATTTTAGGCGTTTTAACGATGCGATTCAGTCTATTTTGCGCCCAGACTTCAATGCGCCTCAGCAAATACATCTGTTCGAATACGCCTATGTAACGGGCAGCGGTCTTGTGATCCAGCCCGACTTGCCCTCCAAGCTGGGAATAGTTACACATCTGGCCGGAAACTTGTGCCAGCGCCCGCAAAAATCTGGGCAGATGATCAATTTTTCCGACATCCGCCACATCACGCACGTCACGTTGGATAATGGAGTTGATGTATTGCCTGCTCCATTCCGCCCTGCGTCGGGTTAAAGAGCGGAATACAGCTTCGGGATAGCCTCCCCGCAAAACAGTCTCGATCAAGTCATTGCCCAGAAATGATTGTGTCGCGGTTAAAAGATGACCGGCAAAAGCGCTGTCGACCCAATTTGCGTTGCTATCGTGAATTTCGCTTTGCGACAGCGGCAGCAGAGTCAACGTTTCCATCCGCCCGGCAAGCGAGTCGGCCACCATCGGCAGAGCCATCAAATTGGCAGACCCCGTCAGAAGAAAACGGCCGGGGCGTCGATCTTCATCGACTGTTTTTTTTATAGCGAGCAACAATTGAGGGGCACGTTGGATTTCATCAATCACAGCACGATCGAGACTTCGGATCAAGCCCACGGGATCCTCTTTCGCCGCCAGCAATGTAAGTTCATCGTCCAGAGTGAGGTAGCGCATCTCTTGGGCTGCTATCTGCCGCACAAGCGTGGTTTTGCCGGCTTGGCGAGGACCGGCTACTAAAACAACGGGTGTATCAGCCATCGCCTCGACGATGCGTGTCTCAAGAAGGCGAGGGTAGAGAACATGAGTATTATCCATGGTGAAAAAA
>CAYUPL010000052.1:0-22888 GCA_964446655.1 uncultured Desulfopila sp. | reverse complement strand
TTTTCTTCTGAATAAAGTTGGAGATAAGTTCGTTTCAATAGGTAAAGCCCGTCATGTTTCTTTAACTGAAGTTACTGATATTTTACAGAAAGCTAACGAAAACGGTCTCGTCCACTTAGCTTTATACATGCCTGACCACGAAATTTATGCATTGTGTAGCTGCTGTTCTTGTTGTTGTCATGAGTTGCAAATAATAAAGTTTACTGGACGAAAAGAGTTAATGATCTACTCTGAATATATAGCGGATACAAATGAAGAGACTTGTATCCATTGTGGTGAATGTGTTGATAGGTGCAAATTTGATGCGCGGATATTTAATGACGAGCTTCTAGAATACAATCCTGAAGCATGCCTTGGATGTGGACTATGCGTTACGGTTTGCCCTGTCGATGCAACAGCAATGATATTAAGAGAAGCCAAATCAGCTTAAGGAAATACTGAAAGCCCAACCAAACGTTCCAGCGGAAGCCGCAAACAGCGCGGCTTCCGCTGAACTTGCCGTTAAACAATGATGGCGTCGTAAAAACTCTTCATCTTCTTCGTTGCCACAAATTTTCTATCATTATGACGTACCTTAGTACGCCGAAATGATAAAAAATTTGCGCGCCTCGAATATGAAGCTTTTTACGAGATTGTCAAACAATGACAGAGTATTAATTTCGTGACATTCATAATCCTACAAAAACGTCCCCCGCTGAGCGAAGTTAATCATAAACTTACCCATCTCTACGAATACAGATGCAAAGGATGGCAGTGAAAATGTCTTCTGAAGAAAAAGATAAGAGATATATACCTTCAAATCCTATGGTGATCGAATACCGCTCTGGTGTTCTTGTTGTCGCCGTTCAAGATGAGTTCAATGACTATAACTGGGGTGCCCATTTTGGAACGCTTCAAAGTGCCTTAAGAAAGAGGGTTTGGGAACATGAAAATGGAGGTAAGTTCGAAGTACTTAAATGTAACTTGACCAAATGCACCTGGATTGATCCCACTCCAATTCTGTCATTGCTCATATCGATTGGTGAATTTTTCTTGGCAGGTGGGAATAAAGTGGAATTGGTGCTCCCCTCTCTTAAGAAACTTGGAAACTCCAAGGAACCCTCAGTTCCAAGACTGACTAAATTCTTTTTTCAAGAAGGGTTTGCTGATGCGTTTCTGAGATTAGGGAAAGAAGGAGCTAAGTGTCATGTTTTTCTAGGCCATGTAATTTTAACCCCGGTAGATAGGGAAATAATCGATCGGTCGTCAGTAGATATGGCCTACAACAACAGTACATGCCTTCCAGCGGAGATACTCAGCCTTGGCGATACCGGAATTTTGAAACTACCAGGATTAAAGTTAACAGATACTGAATCCATCGACCAATGGGTTGCGAGTAGGATGCAAGGGCTGATTGATCCCCTCATTAAATCTAATGTGCCGATATGGGCTCATCATTCACTAAGTTACAGGGTTCAGTTGTTTCTCCGCGAGACTCTGCACAATATTCTCGAACACGCCTATTCCGTTGAAGATGGGAAAAGGAAAAAATATTGGTTTGCAGGAGTGTATGTTCGCTTTCGACAAGGAGGATTAAGGAAGGATAATGAAGATCGTATAAGAGTCGAAAAATATTTAAAGAGAGAGAGTCTAGGTGGCCCAACGCTTGAGCCACAATTTGTACTAGAACGAAATGCATTCCTTGAGCTATTCGTCGTTGACGCCGGAATCGGTATTCATAAAACTTTAAGCCAAATCTTGCTAGGCGAGGGCCTGTTTAATCTCAATCATGTCATGAAAGCTGCCTTTGACGGCAAAAGCCGTAAAAAAGCGGCACTGAGAACTACTGAATTTGGTGGTCTTAAGTTGATTAGAGATCTTTTTGAACATCAAAAAGACCACGTTCGCGTACGCGATCATGATACATGGTGGGGGGCAACTCTACCATTCAATGTTCAAGGTCAGGGGGTATGGACAGTTGATGCAAGATCAGGGGGAGTGGATAGTTCATCAAATGTCAGAGGCTTATATTGGACTGCGCGCTTGTCATGGCTAACTCCTATGGACGATCTCGAAGATGGCACTTGGGCAATTGCTCCCGAGGAAAACTTGCATCCAGGACTGATCGAGTTAAAGACAGCTCTCCCATTGGAAGAAAAATTGATAAAACTAATTTCAAGCGTTGTTGACAACCGTTTTCAAGCCGAAATGTTGAAAAGGGACGCTAGCAGTTCTAGAACAGCTTTTGGTCTGTTTCTGCCTCAATTGAGATTGATGAAAAACGATGTTGTCAATGCAATCATCGCTTCGGGTATTCTAACCAGCTTCGATCAGGATGGAGTTTTGCTAATTGGCGACATTTCCCCCTTCGAAGCCCCAACCTTTATTGCGGCTTTAAATGAGTCAAAATTTCTTCCTGAAAAACTAACTGACAATGTGAAACGGATCGTTCTCGTTACTCGCTGGTTTGCAGTCTGCATGTTGGATAGATCTGTCACAAAAGCAAAAAATGGAACAACTACTACTTACAAAATTAACAAAAAAGAGGCTCCATCCTACTTCAACGAAAAGGAACTAGACAGATTCAATCCATCCATATCGTTCCGGCATTATTTGAGATTGCTCCGATTTTGGGATTCATTAAGACTGTGGGACCAAATTACACAAGATCCGTCGAGCAACATGGTGGTACTTCACGAGAAAATCGTTTGGAACGAAGACCATCCGCCTCTCACCACGTATATGGATTTTCCCCAGACTCTAGTTGATCCCAGGTGTAGGGACATTTATGAACTATCCCTGTATAGGTTAAGAGGCTTTTACAGAAACAAACCGCTGGTATTTCAAGCCATGGATGTTCTGGTGGACAGCCTTGTGACACGTTTCAATGCCATTTTGCGCCGCCAACACTTAGTGACCGATAGGGAAAAAGAAAAGCATACCATCTTTCTAGGTGTGGGGAGCATTCGGGTAACTGGCTTAACATCACAACACTCACTAAGTGGCAATCCGAGACAAGTTCAATTTCATTTCTTCCATCATCCTGAAGGGGGAAGTAATTCTTTCGGCCATGCTTTCCTGTGTTGGTTAGGCGATTATGGACCGGAAACTATTTGTGAATCAGACAGAAACTTGTGCCGTATTGGCGGCTCTGCCGTTATTGCTGAAGATGGTTGGAAAGCCTTTCCTATGCCTCGATGGCGAATGAACAAAGCCGGAAAATTCGACTCGGTATACCACCGAACGCCTGCCGAGAGCTATAAACAGTGGCAGAATCGTTTCCGGCCGCTTCTCAAGATGGGACATTGGCGTTACGGGGGGCACCATGATCTTCTTACCCTAAATCTTCTAGTTACGTACAACCCAAGGATGGATCAAGTTGGCCTTCCGGGTGAAGAAACTCTAAGCCTGTTTTTATTCCATGTTTTCATAAAATATTTCAAGATGCTGAAACGGGATCTCACAACTGCAGGTAAACATCTCTGGGAGAGGTCCCAACAGAGCAAAGTTAAGAAGGATGAGTTCAGCCGCGTTGGCAAGGATGCCATCATGGTCTATCCTTCACATCCTGTGACAGATCATGTGGTTGAAGCTTTTTTAGAACTGTTTGAACCGAACGCAAGAAATACCTTGCGCAATAGAATCATTGGATTATTACCCGTCAAAAAAAGCAGAACTGGCTCAGCCATGCTTATATCCGGTCTTGCGAAGGGGCGGTTAAAGAGGCATGCCGACCAGGAAAAGCCCCCGCCAGTACTGATATTCGATGACGGAGTCATAAGTGGCAGAACCTACGAAGAAATTCGACAACTCTTGCAGGGGGTGGGTTTAGAAAATATTTACTCTTTAGTCATTGTTGACAGGCGAAGACTCCCAGCAGCACGTTACATCAAAGAGGGGCGTAATATCTGTTATTGGCGCTTTGATGTGCCACAAGCTGGGACCGATGCTAGTTGCCCTATCTGCATGGCACTTTCAAAGGTGACCGATTTTCGCTCCAATCTATCGAATTTCAATGTCGCCAGAGAGCGGCTTTCTGAATGGCTTGAGCAATGGAGACCAAGGAATCCCATAACGGATTGGGCAGATGGTGGCTTAAGTTTGGAACCTCTAAAGATGGTTCAAAAGAAGAAGTTTGGGATCCGTAAAATTGGTATTAATACGATTACAGGCAAGGGCATATATAAACAGATCAATGGCGATGAAGAAAAGATTAGGGTAGAGACAGCCACTGCATTGGCCACCTATGCAACCGAATTCCATTCCATGACGTCAATGGATCAATTGGCAAAAAAAATCGATGACAAAACAGAGTTATCACACCAAGCACGGATTCAGTTGTTTGCATCACAACTGATTTTATTTGGCAAAGAATTCGACCCAGAGATCGTCCGGCAATACACAAAGCGTTTGCTCGAATCGTGTGAATCTCTGGATTATATTGGCCGACACACAGTTTTAGCTGTTCTTTGCCTTATAAATCTTCCCCGTGAACTTTTGGCACCAGCGCTAGGGGAATTTCTAGACGAAAGAGACAAAGGGGACTTGGACAATACTAATCTCGATTTTGATCTGTTCTTGGCTTACAGCATATCGAGGGGAATTGTGCGGCCGGAACATCGATCAAAAATTTCAACTGCTCGATCCCTTCTTGGAGCTGCACAGACACTTACAGAAAGGTATACAAGACTTCATCAAGAAATTCTCACTGAGACTGGGGCTTTTCACAGCGGTCCTATGCATCGTCTTATTGATCCAAATACAAACTCTAAGCTTGATAGGATTTCACTTATGGGGGCAAGAAGTGCTTGCAGCGTTCTCGCTCTGCTAGGTAAAGACCTGGAACTGCTCGTTCGTCAGGACAAAATTGATGCTCTAACGAAATTTCGGAAGTCAGCAGCAAATTTCCAAAAGATTTTTCAACAAGATATTGATCATTATCTTAGCAGACAGAACAACTCCTTTGATGACAGAGGGGACCTGGAATTTAAAAAAATTCAACGTATTGGAAGGCAATTACTAAACTACTACAAAAATATTCATCAGTTACTTTTCTCCGCTGTTGAAATGAAGGAAGTGCGGGCCCTTCATGACGGCCAGTTTACAAATGAGCTTAAAAGACTCAGCTCCAACATCGAAAAGAGCACGAATTGGGAAATAGAAGCCCAGAAGCATGATATTACTAATTATAGTGTAAATCGCTCTATACAAGTGAGACAAGCTAGAGTGTGTGAAATTTCTCCTTATATAAAAGAAGCTCATGTTATTTGGGATAGAAAGAGACACACTGCCGTCAGTGATCTCATGCTAAATGCCGTGTATGCAGAAAAATCTATTTTTAGGCCTGGCTTTCCAGCAAGAAGCAAAGAGAAGGCTCATCTTTGGATCATAGTAGAATACAAAAAAGATGCCGTTTGGTTACATATGTATAATTATTCTAAAAATAGTGCGGTTGATGCAAGTAAGAACACTAAAGGAAAGCGCCCATGGAAGAGCCTCAACGAGATTGGCGGCAACCTTGAGTATCCAATTGGGAAAAATGGAATTTTCAAGACCCTTGCTAAAATCCCATACGCACACTCCCTCGAATAAGATTCGAGTAACTGAAAGTTAGTTCTGTAATATAAAAAGGAGATGGCCATGAGCCAATATCGATTGTTGATCGCTGACGACGAGATAAAAAATCCAGCCATTGAAGAATCTTACAATAGATTGTTGGCAGACAAGTTTGCTCTTGAATTTTGCCGGGACATAAAATCTCTCCAGCGCAATCTTACCAGTGAATTAGGAGATTACCATGCTTTGATTCTCGACATCAATCTTGATAACTGGAGAACCTCCATGATGGAGGTTCTCGGTTGGGTTACAAAAGAATTACCAATCATTCTGGCAAGCAGTAAATGGGAAAATGATAGCACCATCGAGAATCTAGATCGGTTGATGGAGCGTGTCCAATTTTTCAATATCATTCATCTTTTGGCGCTCGGTCAGACTGCTGTGGGAGAATATCAGAAGTCAACCAGCAACCTTATTAAGTTCGCCTTGGATCGTCACTATAAACGTTCGATACTAATGTTAGGTGACAGTGATCCTGTGAACATTCTTCATATTTCTGATCCTCAATTTGGAGATCAGCATGCCAAATCAGCGGAACTAATAATTGACGACATAGAAGGTCTCCTAGAAAACATTGGAAAGCACGTCCATTTTTTAGCTATCACTGGGGATATTACATTTGACGGAAGCCCTAATAGTTTCCAGGATGCGAAACGATGGTTGAGTGAACTGGTTAAGATTGTATGGGGTTCGCACGAACATGTGTTTGACAGAATCCTGCTTGTCCCTGGTAATCATGATGTCAACCTCAGGCTCGCCTGCAGCGACAGAGTAAAGTATAATTTCAAGACAAAACGAGCGACGACGTTTAGTACAGACTCATACCCTCAGGACCATGAACCCTACGGTCTTGAACCATTCAGGCGTTTTGCCCACGATGTTACTGGTAATGTCCAGTGGCTAGATCAAGAGAAGGTGGTAGTGGTGAATAACTCCTTCCGCTACCTAGGTCTAGAGTTCCTACTGCTTAATAGTGTTGGCCAATTGGATCCTAACAATCCTAATCGAGCCACTATTGAATATGAGAAATTTAAGAGCAATGTTGGACGAGCCGGTTTAGGAGTGTTTAGGGTTGCTTTTTGCCATCACGGGCCATTCTACAAGGCAGAACAAAAAGAAGTATTTCTCAATAATTGGGACGACCAATTGTTTCCTTTTCTTCAATCCCGCAAGGTACGTTTGTTTGTACACGGGCATGGACATGACCGCAAGGTCGAATCACTTGGAGAGGGTATTGCGAATGCAGTAATTCGTGTCATGGCGCCGACGACTCATCTCGTTGAGAAAAAACGCGGTGAGAGAAGGGATGAGAAAGCACGTCGGGGTTTGAATTGGATCCAACTTGATAGAAAGAATGGAAAGGTTAAAGGCTTGACGGTTTGGACATACGAGTATCGTGAATTTGCTTTACGTCCGGTGAAAGAAGAAGGCGACTTTTGGCCTGTAGAGTAAAGGCATGCACGAGATTCTAGAATTGAGTGGACAACCTATACATATTTCCAACAAAAAACATTCTACGGACAAGCCGCAGATGTTTGCGATATGTCTTAAAAGAAAGATGAACTCTCCGATCATATCTACTGAAAGGTTGAATTTAGAAAAAATTGAGGAGAGACATTTCGAAAACCTTTATTCATTAGTTTCAAATAAGGAGGTTCAGAGATTTTTTCCCTCGACACTTAATCGTGAAGAGGCAAGAGAATTCTTCAACAAAGTTCAAAGAAGGTACAAAGAAGACGGATATTGTTTCTTAGCTGTACTTAGAAAACAAGATGGGGCATTTTTAGGTATTTGCGGCTTATTAAAACAAATAATAGACAACAAATTCGACATTGAAATAGGATATAGATTTTTAAGTGAATATTGGGGTAATGGTTACGCAACTGAGTCTGTGATGGGTTGTGTCAAATACGCATATGAAAAACAGATAGCAGAAACACTTATTATTCTATCTGTTCCTGAAAATATTTCTTCAATAAAGGTAGCTGAAAGAAGTGGATTTACCTATACAAAAAAAACGATCTTCCATGGTTTACTCCATCACATGTACAGAATATAATTATAAGATTTGACATATATCGCCGATTGAGAGAGACCAGGCGGACTGCGCGGCTTTTTTGGAAGCATGTGGCTTAAGAAAAGGAAAACTTTTGTTTGAGGTTCCGGGTTCAAACTGCCCCCTCAATTCACCGTTCATGGCGACTCCGTTGCCATGAATCGAGATGCTGACTTCGTCACCGCAATTATCTGTCATCCCTTTCCTTTTGTAGCTCTGCCCGGACATCGAAACACTCCATTTAGTTCAAGGCTGCCTGGAAAACCGGTTATCAGATCTTATATTGATACCTATGGACAAAGAAAATCTCCACATAGGCACATGCAGCTGGAAATATGATTCGTGGCAGGGGCTTATCTACTCTGCCAAAAAGCCGGCCAATTATCTGATGGAATATAGCCGTCATTTCAACACTGTTGAGGTTGATCAATGGTTTTGGAGTTTGTTTGCCGGTGATACAGCTGTGCTGCCAAAACCATCCGTTGTCAGGGAGTACGCAGAATCAGTGCCTGAGGATTTCACCTTCGGCATCAAGGTACCAAACAGCATCACCCTTACTCATTACTACAAAAAGAACAAAAAAGATCCCTTGGTCCGCAAGCTACATTTTCTCTCAGCCGAATTAATGTCTCAATTTCTCCAGAGCCTCAGTCCACTATCGGGGAAGATTGGACCCCTGATCTTCCAGTTCGAGTACCTCAATAAACAAAAGGTCAAGGATCTGCAGGAATTTATTGGTCTGTTCGGAGAGTTTGCCCGGAAATTGCCGGAGGAGTATGTCTATTGCGTCGAGACACGTAACCCGAATTATCTCTGCAGTCGCTATTTTGATTTTTTGCTGGAGCAGAATCTGCACCATGTCTTTCTGCAGGGCTATTATATGCCCTCGATATTTGACATTTACAAGAAGTTTTGCGAGCGGATCAAAGGAGTAACGGTAATTAGACTGCATGGCCCGGATCGGGGCGAAATCGAAAAACAAACCAGGAAGGACTGGAGCCGGATTGTGGCGCCAAAGGAGAATGAGCTTCAAATGCTTGCGGAGATGTTGCGCGATTTACGATCCCGGCAGGTCGACAGCTTTCTTTATGTAAACAATCATTTTGAGGGATCTGCGCCCCGTACTATTGCCAGAATAGAGGAGGTGTTGTGAGAGTAGTTTCCCTTTTTCTGGGGGTACGCACTATCAGCACAACACCTCCACAATCCAGTTAGTACCAGGTGCTTCTATCGGGAATCTACCGGTTTGCCGCATCCAGTAACTTGCTGCCTGCCTTGAACTTGACAACTTTTTTGGCCGGTATCTCGATGCTTGCCCCGGTCTGAGGATTACGGCCCTTACGTGCGGGCCGATCATTCACCGAAAAAGTACCAAAACCAAGAAGTGAGACTTTGTCACCATCTGCAACCGCCTCTGTGATGACACCCAGCATATTGTTTAATATCTGTTCTGCCGATGCTTTACTGACCTCACAGTTTGCAGCAATCTTTTCAACCAGCTCGCCTTTGTTCATTTTGTGCTCCTCAAATTTTTCGGGATATGGATAAATATCTGCTTGTGACCATATTCCAATAACAAAGAGTGTCTCCTCTTACAAGATTATTCCGGCTCTTCTACCTGTTCTGATTTCATAAAAGCCTCTATTTCACGGGGTGTGTAATAGCGGAACCGTATTCTCTTGCTCAACCGGGCGGTATACTCTGAAAAGGCCATGACAATTTCTCGTCCTTCGGCCATCAGCTGTTCTCCTTCCTCATGAGAGATGCCGTCCATCTCTCCAAGCCGGGCCTTGAAGTGGGTATAGGCCATATCAAATTGACGCAGGATATTGAACATGGTCGAGCCCAGCGGAGAATTGAGTTTTAACACCCGGGAGCCCCGTTCCTTTGCCATGTTGATCTTTTTTTCCCTGATTTCCTGCCAGGAAGGTTTTTCTTCTTTGGTGTCGGCCATGGTTCCTCCTTCTGTTTTATGCTGAAATTGATCGTGCATTCTTCTTGATTGTATACCGGTGGAAGAGGTCCAGGAGATAGACGGACCCATAGGGGAATACTGCCGCTGTCAGCATCAGCAGAGCACTTTTGGTGGCCACCGGCAGCAGATAGGGCTTAATCTCGAAGAATCCTGAATAGAGCTGCTGTGCTCTGCTGCCACATTGCAGAGCAAGCTTGTAGATATTCTCTGGTGTGCTGAGCCGATGCAGCGCCAGGTAAACAACATAGAGGAGGAAAGCCTTGAGCAGCAGCGACATGGCCCTGCCGGCGAGCAGGGAGTTGATAGCCTTTCTGGTAATATTGCCGACATAATAGCGGCTGATATAACAGCACATCGCCGTATTGACCAGCAGAACAAGGTAGGGGATACTGCCGAAAATGATATAACTGAAAAAATCGACCTTTTTGAAAACAAAGGGGAAGAGATAAAAGTGAAAGACCGGAAAGAGCAGCACCAGGGCAAATCCTTCATGAAACCCGCTTTTCAGGCCGATCTTGAAAAAATCCAGAGTACGTTCCAGGGTGAGAAACTCAGCCGGGATGTTCTGTCCTTTGCTTTCGATGACATAAAATTGCTGTACTTCGGAGATGGCATTCAGGAGATTTTTTGGTTTATATACCCTGCCGCTGTCGGTTGTAATAATCTGGGCATTGGTATCATTTTGCCCTTTATTTTGCCATTCTCTGCTCATCTGCACTCGTCTTCGGATAGAGTATCCTCGATTGAGGGACTGACTTTAATGATATCGCGCAGCATCTGCGGTTTGGCCTGTTCCATTACGGCAATGGAACCGAAGGCCTCGGCATGAAAGGGTGTGTAATACCCCTTGATGGGCCTGCCGATTTGCCGGGTAACATTGAAATATCCGCCGAAAAAGGTGTCCTTGATCAGGCCCCTGGCAATTACGTCGTCTTCTGCGCGCAGTTGCTGCACGATAGTGAATAATACATCACGCATGGATGTATCCCGCTGGGCCATATTGGCTATTTCCATACACCCGGCCTTTTGCGCCATCCTGCGTGCCACCTCTTCAAGTACCTTGGCCTGAAAGTAGACATGACCGTCCGACATGGAAAAGGCCAGAAAGCGGCGGCCATACAATTTATTGATATAGGGCTTCAGCTCGTCGAGAAATCGAGCACTATCAAACCAGGCAGAAATATCCATCAGCTGGGGTGATTCCTTTACTTTTTTCGGCTCTACGTCACCTGCTTCATCGTAGATATCAGCCTGTGCCTGCCATACCGCCTCCTTCTGAGTCTTTCTCACTGTAGTGTTTGCCACAGGATTGTTGCATTCAGTCTGCTGCACCGCCGTGTCCAGTTCTTTCTGTCTTGCCCGCTGATCCGCCTTTTTCAGGGTGGTGCCGAGCAATCCCCGGGGCTTTTTATGATGAAGTTTAATGGCCTGCAGGATTTCATTTTTCTTCGGCAGAGTGGAAAACTCGGCAATGGCTGCCAGCGGACGTTCGGCGGCCACGGGATGTTCACCCAGGGAATAGAGATAGCCCCGCAAGGATTCCAGTTTGCCCAGATCATGGGCCAGGGCCGCAATCATGGTGTCGGGAATAACATGCCAGGCCTTGGCATCACAAAGCAGCTCAACGGCCTCTTCGGCCACATTGAGCGAATGATCGAGCAGGTTCGTCCTGGCCAATAGCCGATAGGTGTTCTCATCCCATCCTCCTTCCACGTCGCCATGAAGATCAACCACCGAAGGGCAGTGCCCTTCTTTATCAAGTAACATCAGGATTCTGGTGCAGATCGTTTTTTGCCGGGGGAACTTGGTAAACCAACTCCAGGTCTCAATTTTTTCCATAAAAGCTGTTGCCCGTGGGTTTTGCAACTCAACCGTTTCTACTTCTTCGGCGACAGTCTCCTGATCACGCCATAGAGGTGACAATTCCGATATATGTATTGTCCGTGTCCCTTCCCTGGCCCAGAGAGAAGACAATTCACTGAGGTGGATCTTCTGCACGGTCTTCTGCTTCTTCCGGCCAAAAATCAAAACAGCAGCCATGATTATAACGAGAAGAGACGCCAAGCCAACGAAACCACCATTCCAGCCGATTCTGCCGAGCCATAGAAAGACTTTCTCAACCTCCTCCATCATTAGAGCTTCGTTTCGGCCAGATCCGGAAAGATAACCTTGATCCGGCAGTCCTCGACGGTGGCCGTCTTTCCCTTGTAGATTCCCGAGTAGGTGTGCAGGAAGATTTGGCGCGGCGCCATATTGAGAACTTCGCTGTGTTTGATGCGGACTTCTTCGGTCTCTCGAATCGACAGTCCGCCGCCGACGGAAATAATCGGAGAAAAGCGTCGTTCTTCACCAAGATGTCTCGACACATAACCGGCCGTATTGGCATCGGGTACCCGCATAAAAAGTTTGGTGTTACAGTTATCGAGAATGGTATTGGCGCGGTCTTCGCCTATTTCGGCATAGAGCTGGCTGATTGACTGGCAGTAGCCATGGATATAGACCCCGGCACCACCGGCTTTGGCAAAAAGATCTTCGATACCGTTATAGAGCACGGACTGGGCTTCATCTATATGGAGTACCAGCGGCGGTGTGACATTGTTACCGCTGGAATAGACCCGGCCGACAAAGGCCTGGATCATGGAAATAATGACCTTGCCGGCGGTATAGGCCGCCCGTTTGGTAAGAAGCGAGCCCAGCTGCACCACCAGAATGATGCCTTTGCCCTGTTCCAGTCGTTTTATGAAGCGGTTTTCATCCGCCTTGCCGATGATCCGGCCGATGTTACCGGATGTCAGCTCAGTCAGGGCAACCCGGAGCGAACTGGCAACTTTGGAATAGTAATCCGCCGGGGTGGAAAGAATCTTCTGCATGTCTCGGGAGAGCTGCTCCGCATCGGCTGTGTCAATATAATCAAGCTGCTCTTTCAAGCGTTCCAGATCCTGATGGCTGATATGATTCTTGATGTCGTTAAGATTAAACGATGGAGCGGTACCATTTATTTCCGCCAGCATGATCAGGGCCTGCACCACCACCAGGCTGACCTCATAGGCGACCCCGAAAAAATACGGTTCCCGACCCACGGCCACACCGGCTGTGATATGAGCAACCAGCTCTTCCGGCATATAATAAGAGGAGAGGGGATCAAGAATAGCGCTGTATTGCGGAAAGATCGGGGTGATCAGCATCAAATCATGATGACGGCCGGTATCAAGGGCCAGTTGGGTTATCTTCGAGAACAGATCGACATCACCTTTGGGATCAATGGCCACAACAGAGTATCCTTTGCCGATATCCTGTTCGATAATATGTTCCATAATCCTGGTTTTTCCCACACGTGTGGTCCCGAAACACCAGAGATGCCCTTTGCGGAAGCTGTCCGGAAAGCCCAATTCCACAATTTTCTGCGGATGATCAAGATGGATGCCGGTGCCGATATGGGTCCACGGCTCCTGGTGTTTGCGTTTTCTAAACATCAGCGACTGCCGGGAAATCTGACCTGTATGTTTTCCCCAAGTTCCCGCGCTACCGAGATGACTGCAGACTTCGGTAGTCGGGTTGAAGAAAGAACAAAGCTCTTATGCCCCACATAGCGGTGTGTACAGCGAATAACGCTATTGTCGGCAGAGGTGCCGAGACAGTCTTTGAGCAGAGCTTCCACCAAGGTCTTTGAAACTCGATCAACCACAACTTTAAGGCGACAGGTGCCATTCAGTAAAACAGGGTCAACACGCCGCACATGAAAGGCCCTCTTCATACCAATCGAAAAACCGGTGGAATTGTGTTCATGAAGGCCAATGCGGTTTTGGGGACAAACGGCGGTGATCTTCTCACCTGCAAGCACCTCGATTTCAACATAAAGATTATTGTCGGCATCGCAGCCTGCAATCTCGCCCCAGCGCAACTCCTTCTCGAACACTTTATATTTACCGGTTTTCTTCAGCAGAGCAGCCTTGCCCAGTCGTTCCTGCAGATGTTTCTGCAGTGTGTTGAACCCCCTTGTGCCGGTGAAATCAAGCATCTGCTGCCTGATTACGCCATCAAGCCTGTCATAGGCTATCGCCTCCAACTCCAGGTCGTCACGGAAAAATACCATTACCTCGCAGCCATACCATTTTGCCAGAATCTGAGAAAAGACATGCTCTATCTCTGTCCTGACCTCAGATACACTCAGCTGATATTCCACCGCAAACGAGGATATGATCTGCCGCATGATTCGTTTTTTATCCATCTGGTCCATTGATATTTTTTAAGGTTTACAGTTTTAGCAATCTACAAGCATATTTCCAGTGGGATGACTCTTTGGAGGCGTTTATACAACAAAGGCGAAGGAGGAATTTGTGAGGTGCTGAAACGCAAACGAGAAAAACCGACCTCTTGGGTTGACAAAAAATAAATAAATATGATATTTGTCAACTGATGGAGGGAGCGCTATGATCAATGAGTTTGGAAAACGATTACATTCGGCACGGAAAATGGCCGGAATGAGTATGGAAGCCCTTGCCGGGGCCAGTGGATCTCTGGTGAGCAAGCAGGCGATAAGCAAATATGAAAAGGGCAGTATTAACCCCAGTAGTGAGGTGTTGATAGCGTTCGCCAAAGCTTTGGGGGTTAAGGTCGATTATTTTTTTCGCTCTTCTCAGGTTGAAGTTACCGGTTTTGAGTTTCGTAAAAGATCCAGACTCAGTCGCAAGGAGGAGGACAGGGTCACCTATCAGGCTCGTGATTTTCTCAATAGATACCTGGAAATTGAGAAAGTGCTTAATCTGGACCATGATGCAGACGTGCCTGTTGCAAGACGCAAGATACGTAATCATAATGATATTGAGCAGGCCGCTTTGGAAATTCGGAAGAACTGGGAACTGGGGGACGCGCCTGTCAGTCAGCTCACTGAATTACTGGAGGATAAAGGGTTCAAAATTTTTGAAGTTGAGACCGAAGGTGATTTTGACGGCTTTTCAGGTTTTGCCGAAAACCTGAATATTCCGGTTATTGCGGTCTTTAAAGAAGGTGATTGTGTGCGTAAGCGGTTTACCATCGCCCATGAACTGGCTCATCTTCTTCTTGATTTTTCTGATTGTGCGGCAACTAGCCACGAGAGATTGTGTCACGCTTTTGCCGGTGCTTTTCTGTTACCTGAAAAAGTGATCAGGGAAGAACTTGGTGAATCACGAAAGAAAATCACTCAATGGGAATTGAAGAAACTGAAGGGCATATATGGTATATCCATGCAGGCTATCATGGCACGGGCGCATGTCTTGGGTATCATCTCGGATCAGACCTACAGATTTTTCAATATGTATGTCAACAAGAACGGTTGGCGTAAGGAAGAGCCAGGGACATATAAAGGAGTTGAAAGAGCCAATCGTTTTAAGCAACTTGTGCTTCATGCTTCAGCTGAGCAGATAATCAGCTACAGTAAGGGAGCGGAACTGCTGAATGTCTCACTTGCCGAATTTGATCGGGATGTTCAGGTTGTTTCATGATATTTCTGGTCAACGACGCAAACATCCTGATTGATCTACTGAAAATCGATTTGCTGGAGAGCTTTTTCCTCCTGGATTTTGATTTTTATGTGACAGTGGATAGTTGTTGAGCAGATGCTCTATTTTACCGAATTAAATAGGTTATTTCGAAAATACTCTTGATTTTTATTCCGCCGGATGTAATCATATAAGCAATATTCCACTTGTTCTCAACAAGTAATCCCACTTCGGGAAATAGCTGGGTGCTCACTATCGCCATGATCTGAACACAATGTTCCGGCGCTCACCCTTGGATCAATCCAAATGCTGTATTTTTCTGCAGGCAATAGTTTCATCGCACAGGCGAACTTCTCTGCTGCAGTAAATATGGTAACCTAACAGCAGAATTTTACGTAAATTCGGCTCTCTGCAATACCCCTTTTTTCAGCATCCGGTAAAGATACGTCTCGCGTGCAAATCGCGCTGTGCAGTTTTCTAACCGGAATCCATTTTCTTACCCACAACCCAACACTGGGAGTGTAACTCATGCTCCCAAAGGGGGACATGTTGTTTTGCTCCCACAATCCAGGAGGAAACAACGATGTCTGAAAATTCAAAACTGACCAAACAGGTTGAAGAGATCAATGCGCAGCTGCGTGCCTATGGCCGTGAGGCGGTGCAGGAGATCAAGATGATGAAGGACGGCCAGGTCATCGGCCAGATCCGCTATGGCTATAAGCCGCAATATGTCTTTGATGCGGTCAACTCAATCCTGCTGCCGGAAAACTGGCGCTATGAAGTTATCAGCAAAGAAATATTCGAGTATCAGGCGGTTGCCGAGGTGCGTCTTTTTATCCGTGTCAAGGATGACGAATGGATCTGCAAAGGTTCACAGATCGGGCAGATGCAGATCGTCAAAGGGAATGTCGGTGACTCCTACAAGGGAGCGATCACGGATGCTTTGCAGAAATGTTTGTCTCTGCTCTCCATCGGTACCGACTCCTATAGAGGACTGCTTCGTGATGTCTACTATTCCGGCAATCGTCCTCCTGCGGCAACATCCCGACAACAAACAGCGCAGCAAACGCATAACGCAGATGTTCCCCAAACGCCAGTTCCTGATCAGACGGAAGACACCTCCGATCTGCCCAGGATCGCCGGTATCGACTACCAACGTAAAGATGGTGTTGTCATCGCGATAGGTAATTCCTTCGACAAGAAGGAACTGCTCAAATCAGCCGGTTTCAAATGGGATAAGGCCGATAAAAACTGGTACAAGGATGTAATGGTGCATTAACGCTTACACCACACTTTATTTCATTTCACCCACCGAGGGAGGACATTATTCCCCTCGGGGGAGCCGTATGCCCTCCCTTCCTATTCATCATAAGGAGGACATATGGATATGCAAACCACATTGCTGACCAGCCTGCGAAAGCTGGCCCGGCAACATACCGAAGAGACCCTGGGAAACCGCCGCGAATATCTGGGCGCATCCGATATCGGCTATTGTCCGAGAAAGGTGATTCTGGAAAAGATCCAGCCAGGCGAACACGATCTTGCTACACTTCTCCGTTTTCAGCGGGGACATATGGCAGAAGATATCATTGCCATGGCCTTTACCGCCGCCGGTTACACCAACTTTGAGCGGCAGGTCGAGGTTGTTATGGATGGTGATGTTCCTCTCAGGGCACACATCGATTTTGTCTTTACCTCAATGCATCATAAGATCAAATCCATTCTGGAGGTCAAGAGCACCGGTACTATCCCCGAGGGGCCATACAGCTCCTGGGAGATGCAGCTCTATATCCAGATGGGCGCCTTAGCCAAACGGTATCCAGGCTACACTGTCAGAGGAGCGGTTCTCGCTCTCGATCTGGCAGATGGTGAGGTCGGTTTTTTCAACGGCTACGTTCCTGAAGACATCATCTTTAATGGACTGATGGAAAGGGCCGGTTCGATCTGGTCCGACTATCAGGCTCTTTTACAGGGTGAAGAAAGAGACATCCGCACCGAGGTCAGCCCTCTTTGTGGATTTTGTAGTCATCTGACCACCTGTCCGAGATTTACGGCTGCGGAAGTGCCGCAACTGGCCGGCAGCGTTACATCCCTGCAAAAGCTTCAGGCAGAAGAGAAGGGTGTACAGGCTGAGATTAAACATCTCAAAAAACAGCTGCTCGCCGTGGTGGAAAAGAAAGGCCCGATCATCTCAGGCGGCTGCTATCTCAAAAAAGCCACCAGAACCAGAAAGTATCTGGACACCGATCGCCTTGAAGCTTTTCTGATGGAAAGCGGTATCCCTCTTCAGGACTACCAGGAGGATCGCTCTTTTTCTTTTCTGGAAATCAGGAAACAGACCGCCAAAGCAGCCTGAGAAAAACACTTCCCCATCCGGAAAGAGCATTTCTCCGTACAGGAAGAGATGTCTCCGGATCTCTACAATCACACACAATTTACCAAAGGAGAATCACAATGAACAAAACCATGATAATCGGAAACGTCGGCAATGACCCTGAAGTACATTACACCAAAAACAGCGCCGCTCCGGTGACAACCTTATCCGTTGCCACAACCGAGCGGTGGAAGGATGGTGATGGCAATAAACAGGAACATACGGAATGGCATCGTGTCGTTGCCTGGGGCGGTCTTGCCGAGGTTTGTGGCGAACATCTCAAAAAAGGCGATAAAGTCTATTTTGAAGGAAAACTTCGCACCAGAAAATGGCAGGATCAGGACGGCAATATCCGTTACACCACCGAAATTATCGCCAGAGAAATGGAGATGCTTGGTGGCAGACAGGATAACGTCGGAACTCCACCAAAAAACGATACGGCGGCACCGCCACTCTCAGACGACGATATCCCTTTTTAAACAGCCGTTCTACCCGTATCCAGCAACCGGAAGAGTCGCAAGGCTTTGTCCCGGCAGCAATACGGAAGCAACAGACAGCGTAATTTTAAAAACCATTCACCTGACCAGGGGAATCCATTCCCCGGCAAGGGGTAGTGGTTTCTCCGGACAGGCTTGAAAAGGAGGAAACCATGCTCTTTGTACAGGATCAGGATGGTGAATACCGTCCGGCACCGAAAAAACTGGTGCTCACCGAGGCCAATAAACTGATAGGTTACCAGCTGCGCCGCGGAGCCTCAATTCTTTCATCCGAAACCGCCAAGGTAGTTATCGGCTGTAAGCTCCGAGGTCGGCAGCAAGAAGTCTTTGCCTGCCTCTTTTTGGATTCCAGGCACCGTGTGTTGGCCTTCAAAGAGATGTTCACCGGTACCATCAATCATACCACCGTTCATCCCAGAGAGATTGTCAAAGAGGCACTGCAGCTCAATGCCGAGGCCGTTATTCTGGCCCACAATCATCCCTCCGGAATGAACCAGCCCAGTGCCCAGGATATCACACTTACCAGAATACTTGTTGATATTCTAAAAGTCGTAGATGTACGGATTCTCGATCACCTGATCGTTGGTGATGAGACCGTCGCCTTTTCCGATCTGGGACTGTCACTGACAAATTAACTTTACTCATACCCATCAAGGGGCGGATAAGTCCCTTCACGGGGAGAGTCTTGCCCCTTGCACCAATACTAACTCAAGGAGGCAAGACCATGACCACACCTCAATCTTTAACCAACGACCATATCATCTCTCTTGCTCCGGCAGCAGGTTCTTTGCAACCCATCAACGGAGTATCGTCGCGCTATTCCTTTGTGCCGACCTTAACCGCCGTTGATCTGCTCCGTGAGGCAGGCTGGTTTCCGGTTCATGCCGAGCAAAGTACAGTACGCAACAGTAAGAGAGAAGGGTACCAGCGCCATCTCATCCGCTTTGCCAAAAACGGCTTATCCTTTGCCGGTGAACGGGTTGACCTGGTTCTCTATAATTCCCATGACTGCGGCTGTGCCTTTAAGCTGATAGCATCGGTATGGCGGCAGATCTGCTCCAACGGCTTGATGGTTTCCGCGGAGTTTGCTAACTTCAGCCATAAGCATATCGGGTTCAGCCCGGATGCTTTTATGCAGTCGGCCCACGAAATCGCTGCAGCTGCCGGCACCATTGCCGAGCGGGTAGACGAGATGAAGGTGATCGAAATGACACCGGATGAACAAGGCATTTTTGCCCAGGCGGCACATGGCCTGATATATGATGCGCCCGAGCAGGCACCGGTGCAACCGTTACAGCTGCTCAAGGAACGGCGCTATGATGATAAAGGCAACGATCTCTGGAGCGTCTTTAATAAGATCCAGGAGAATGTGATGCGTGGCGGTCTCAAGGGAATGAGCAGAGACGATAATGGCCGCATCAGAAGAACAACCACCCGTCCGGTCAAGGCGCTTGATCGTAATATCAAGTTGAACCAGGCACTCTGGTTCCTGACGGAAAAGATGGCAGAGCTGAAGCAGACCGGCAACGGTCCGGCGCAACTCTCCATCTAATCTCACCAACCACTTTTTAACCGCAGCCGTCTCCTTCGGGGGACGGCTTTTTGTTGGACAAAAAATGTATAATATGATATCAAACCATATTAACCAACATTATTACATATGGTATTATATTATATAAAATTGAATTATAACATATTAAATAACATGGGATGATAGCATGAGCATTGTACTCTTCGGCGGAGAAAAAGGCGGAACCGGCAAGACCACCCTGGCAACCAATATGGCCGCTATGCTGGCCCTGCAGGGCAGGGATGTCTTACTGCTGGACACCGACCGGCAAGGCACGGCCTCCTTCTGGGCCACAATCCGGGAAGAAAGTGAAGTCGAACCACGAATTTCCTGCGTACAGAAATTCGGCAAGTCTCTGGCCTCTCAGGTGCGCGACCTGGCGGAACGATATGATGAAATTGTCATAGATGCAGGTGGGCGTGATTCCGTTGAGCTGCGTTATGCATTGGGCGTCTGTGATAGAGCCTATATTCCTGTGCAGCCGTTTCAGTTCGATATCTGGACCATCAGGCAAATGGATGAGCTGGTGGAAATGGCCCAGGGACTCAATGAAAACCTGAAAGCGTTTCTCGTCTTGAACCGTGTTTCCACCAATCCGATCGTGCGTGAAGATCAGGAGACCCGGGATTTCTTCAACGAAGAGGGCTTCCAGAATCTTTCCCTGCTCAATTCCCACCTGCGCGACCGTATCGCCTTTCGCAAATCAGCCCGGGATGGAATAGCCGTGGTTGAATGGAAACAGGACAGAAAAGCATCCGCAGAAATGAACAACCTATTCAATGAGGTATATGGTGGCTGAAAAAAAGAAGACTACCCTGCGATCAACACCGACCAGGAAAAAAGAAATAGATCTCGACGCATTTGCCGCCGGTGCGGATAAGTCACCATCGGAAAATGAAAGTCTTTATCCATGGGAAGAATCTCATATTCGTGAAGATGTGAAAAAAAATCTCCCCATCAGGCTGTCGGAGCCGCTTTACCTGAAGCTAAAATATATTGCCGAGAACACCCCTTACAGCATGAACTCCTTCATCATGGAACACCTCGCCGAGCAGATCGAGCAGGAGATTGCCAGGATAACAGGGAAAGGGTGAACAAGGCCGGAGGCAGCATTACTTGAAATTGAAACGAACAGCCCATAAAACCACCATGGGTTGCGTGGATTATCATCAAGTGAGGCCTTATCGGTTTAATATATTTAAATTGGTCTATCGAGAAAGCCGGGATATCTACTCCCCTTTACTCAATTAAGTCGTCAAAAATTGAGAGTAAAAGATTTTTTAGGCAATAAGTCGTCTTTTGTGGCGCATGAGTTGTCGTAAAATGATATTATCTTGCCAGTCGCAATATCTGACGATATAATAAGGAGAATCAATACAAATCGACAATAGTGACGACTATGAATATATCAAAACTCATGACAGATGATGCTATTCTTGCAGAAATAGGGAGCCGTATCGCTCGTTATCGAATTGATCAGCAGGTGACGCAAGCAGATCTGGCTGAGCAGGCAGGCGTATCCAAGCGTACCGTTGAACGGGTCGAAGCCGGAGCCTCGGTGCAGTTTTCGACTATCATCCGGATCTTGCGGGTCCTGGATTTATTGCAAGGGCTGGATCGCATGATCTCCCAACCACCCCTCCGGCCTATGGATCTGCTGAAACATAAAGGAAAAGTACGGCAACGCGCCTCTTCCAGTCATCGTTCCGATAAAATCTCTAAAAAATGGTCCTGGGGTGATAAGTCATGACTACGGTTGCCGAGGTGAGGTTGTGGGGACGTACAATCGGTGCAGTTTCCATGACCGATGGAGAAGACATTGCCGCCTTTGAATACGATCCGGCATTTGCCGGAAGCGGTATAGAAGTTTCACCACTTACAATGCCGCTTGCAGGAAAGGTCTATACCTTCCCGGAACTGTCACGGCAGACCTTTCACGGCCTGCCCGGTCTGCTGGCGGATTCGCTGCCTGATACATTCGGGAACGCTCTTATCAATGCCTGGCTGGCCTCACAGGGACGGCAGCCGGATTCGTTCAATGCTATCGAGCGTCTTTGTTATACTGGCGTGCGGGGCATGGGAGCACTTGAGTATGCCCCTGCAACAGGACCCAAAGGCCGACAAGCCACAAAGATCCAGATCGACAAACTTGTGGCTCTAGCATCCGAGATTCTCAGCCACCGGAATAATCTGAACGTATCATTTGGCGACAAAGACAAAGAGGATGCCCTAAAGGATATCCTGCGGATCGGCACATCGGCTGGCGGGGCGAGGGCCAAGGCCGTTATTGCCTGGAATCCCACAACCAATGAAGTTCGTTCCGGACAACTTCCTGCCGGCAATGGTTTTGAGTACTGGCTGCTGAAATTTGATGGTGTCAGTGGCAACAAAGATAAGGAACTCGAAGACCCCGGCGGATATGGTCTTATTGAATTTGCATATTTCAAAATGGCCACCGATGCCGGAATCACGATGAGTGAATGCCGCCTTTTCGAGGAAAATAACAGGCGTCACTTCATGACCCGCCGCTTCGACCGCTTTGCTGACAACACAAAGCTCCACCTGCAGTCTCTTTGTGGTCTGGCCCACTAAGATTTTAACATGGCAGGAGCGTATTCTTACGAACAGGCCCTTCTCGTCATCAGACAGCTCGGCCTGCCCATGAGTTCGATCGAAGAGATGTTTCGCCGGATGGTTTTTAATATCATTGCCCGCAACCAGGATGATCATGTCAAAAACATTGCCTTCCTGATGGATAAATCCGGAACATGGTCATTGGCGCCGGCTTTTGATATGATTTACAGCTTCAACCCATCCGGGATGTGGACGGCCAGCCATCAAATGACCTTGAACACCAAGCGAGACAACTTTACCCTGGAAGATTTCAAGGCCTGCGCCAGAACCGCCTCCATGAAGCGAGGCCGGGCCGAGTCCATTATACAAGAGGTACGGGAAAAGGTTTTACGCTGGCGGGACTATGCCGATGAAGTCGGCGTCCCTGCCATATGGCGGGACCAGATACAGAAAACACTCCGTTTGAAAAAGTTTGATTGATGCTGAAGGAAACAAAGAAACTCACCCATGGAAGAAATGAAGAAACGGCGTGTCGAACAAACAAGAAACGAAGAAAGGGCGTGTTGAATGAAACTGAGAAACGTGAGCAGCTCAAAAGTTAATAACATTTTAAAAGTAACTGCTGTAAAAATATGTTATCAAAGACGCTAAGACCAGTTTGGTGGATAAATACAAATGCAATGAATATTAGGTTTTAGGGTTGGATATGTGGATAATTTCTTTTAGGTAAACCCCCGGCTTTGCCGGGGGACAACAAAAGTTTGACA
>CAYUPL010000051.1:5543-23027 GCA_964446655.1 uncultured Desulfopila sp. | reverse complement strand
CAGACGTTTGCGCTTGCGCTGGCAGGCCGGAGCACCGCAATACTCTTGGTTTTTGCATCGGGGATTGGCCGGCAGGATGCGCCGGCAACATTTACAGGTGAATGTCCGAGCCATGGTGTCCCTCCGGCACACCCTACCCCGACTGCCTGGATCAGTTAAGAATATCTTGCAATATCAGAGAGAAAATAGAAAAGTACAAGAACCAGATAGACAAGCAAAAGAGAGAAGTATAAGGAATTTTAATTGCTTTATGACCTTATGAAGAATATTCATGGATGCAGATCGGAACTCGCAACATAATGTAAGTCACAACATAATGACCCACAATGATGTGGCGGTGAAAATGAAAATAACAACAAAATCTCCATTAAAAGACAAACCTTTACGTTATGTAGCTCAATCAGCCGATGAAGCACTGGAAGACCTATTGCTTGACAAGGTTATGATACACTTTCTTGTTGGCTGGGGGTGTTTGATGTCAATATTATATGAGTGGCTGCGGTACTTTCGGCCACTGGAAAAGCCACCGATGTTTTTGACATCAGTTGCAGCGGGAGGAGTGATTTTTTGCGGATATAAGCTGTATAAGCATTTCAAAAAGGTAAAGCATATGAAGCTTGGCCGGGATGGCGAAAGAGTTGTCGGCCAATACCTTGAACTGTTAAGGGAGAACGGCTACCGTATATACCACGATATCATAGGAAAAGACTTCAACATCGATCATGTCGTTATATCGCAAAAAGGAATATTTGTGATCGAAACAAAGACGTATAGCAAGCCAGTTAAAGGAAAATCTTCCATAAGATTTGATGGCAAGCGGATTCTGGTCAACGGTAAGGAGTTAAAAACAGACATCATTTCTCAGGTGAAGGCTGCTTCCTCTCATGTAAGAGAGATTTTAAGGTCATCCACTGGGAAGAACTTTGAGGCGTTCCCCGTTGTTTTATTTCCCGGCTGGTATGTGGAAGGTGAAGGGAACAAGAAGGGTGAGGTTTGGGTGTTGGAGCCGAAGGCTTTTAAGAAATTCATAGACAGGCAAATGGTGAAGTTGAGCGCCGAGGATGTGGCGCTGGCTTCATACCATTTATCGAGACATATAAGGACAAACTGGTGATTAAGGTAGTCAGGAATAACCTCGATTTCTGAATTTCCCCCTCAACTGAGGCTTGCCGCTGAACATCTCGTCCCTTTAGAGAGGTCAGTTGTCGTCCAAGTCAGGAAATATCTGTCTGATTTTCGCTCTATCTGTTATTTCCTTTTTGGAAATATGTGGACTTTTGGAGCTAGCTCGCAAGAATTAAAAGCTATGAGTGACTCCTTCAATCCAAGGGATATAGGCATGACAACAATAAATTGTTCTGTTTTAATCTGCAAAATTGAGAGATTATCAACTCGAAAATCAAAAGAAAAAACATATAATGGCTGCTGCTGTTTACAAAAACGATATTTATAAAATTCGAGATAATCAATTTTGGTACTCTCATTGCAGTTTCTCTCAACTAATAGATGATAAGCAATCGATATCCATTCGGATAACGGGATCCTGCGAAAGAACTCTGGATTTAAAGCATTCTGCTTTAGGAAAAGATGGCCGACGGACCGCTTCCTTCACTTTACTTAATGCTGCTGATAGACGTTGGTGGAAAGAGAATAATCAAAAGATTGTTCAGATTGAATTGGTTGCAATTGATGGTGAGGCAGTTGACTCCCATAGAGATAAACCAGTAGCATTTGATAATCCAAAGCCTAATGACAGAATTTCCGAAGGTGAACAAACTAGCTCATCTACAGAATTAGACAATGGTTTTGAAATTCCTAGAGAAATTATTTCTAAATGGCAAGATCTACAATTTCCAGTGGTAGACAATGAAGAATCTTACACATGGACAGGGTTTGATTCTGCTTGGGCTGGTAATAATAAAGGTGCAATTGCATGGATGACAGGTGATCGATCTGGTTTGTTTTTCGAGGATGTGCAAATGGCTAGTTTTGATGATTGTCTTAAACATGTTGATAATGTCTCAAGCAATATGCACCTTCTTATGATTGACCAGCCTACTATTGTACAAAATACAACAGGAAAAAGACCTGTTGAGAAAACAGTATCCCATGAAATTGGGCGTGCAGGTAGTGCCATTCAACCTGCTAACCGCTGTAGAGAAAATATGTTCGGGGATAATGCACTAATCTGGACATTTCTCGGAAAATTGAGAATGAAAAAATTTGAAGAAACAACAGAACACTTCCCAAAAAGAAAAGAGGGGCGAATTTATTTAGAAACATTTCCAGTACTAGGTAATCTCGGCATGTTTGGATACTATCAGTGTCCAAAATATAACCCAGTTAGAAAAAAAACTTTCGATTTAATGCATTGGCAAAATCTCTGTGGTGCAATAAAGACATTCGCTGAAGCCGTGAAAATCAAGGGATGTTTGATAAGTTGGGCAACGACAATGCAGAAATCAGCAAATCCTACTAAAGCAGCTCAAGATAAACTTGACGCCATACTCTGTGTACTTTTTGGTTACGTCTGGTGGAGATCAGGCCTTGACCATTCAGTTATTATTGGCAACGATAGAACTGGTTACATGGTTGTTCCTTGTTTCCGAGAAGATCTACGGAGGGTATTAATGAATGATGCAGGCAAGTATGATCTCCCTGTTGATAGAGTTTTTACCAATAAAAGGGCAGCCACGCCATATACACCAGAACAATTCCATCGACTTTTCAATCCTTGCTGAGAGGTTAGCGTTAATTGATATTTGTTTTTAAAAATCAAAATATCTCCTATCAATGTTGACCTTCACGTTTCCATATAATTCTTGAACATAAAAGTAATCAATCCAGGAGGCGTCCTCTTTATTGCTAACTGGTTGCAACCAATCTAGATAGATGGTACTGCTGATTACAAGAAAGAGGAGGCTCAAGGTACCAATGAATCCTCGAAGATCAATGTATAAGTTGTTTGGGAGAAGAAAGGAGTATGTGCAGCAAGCTTACACATTATCTGCAGCTTTTTTCAGCAATAAGGACCGACAAAAATCGCCAAAGATGGGGGCTGGAAACTCAACACCGGGCTCCCCATAAGCCGTTTCTTCTTCTTTCTATTTTCGATCTGATCGGCACTGGCCAGCTCAATAGGAACTTTGTCGAAATCTCCTTTGAGCTTGCTGAACTTTTTACCAATTACTGGTCAAAAATAATGCCGGTTGGAACTTCTGGTTCCATGTCCTATCCTTTTTATCATTTATCGTCAGCGGAATTCTGGCACTTAGTGGAGCAGCCGGGAACTCCCCATGAGAACGGCAGGACCGTCAGCTCGGTAAAGCGTTTGCGGGAGTTGTACCTTGGAGCACGGTTCGATGATGATCTTTATGCTTTGCTTGTCATGGAGAACTCGCGTGAAAAACTTCGTAATGTCCTGGTGAGTACATATTTCTGCGAGGATGCACAGCCGGCGGTATTACAGCAATCACTTATACATCGGGGCGCCTCTTTCTATTGTGAAAATCTGCTGAGCATTGCGGAAAAGAAAGTTCAGTATCAAGATGGAATGGAAACCCCTGATGAGGATACCAGAGGTAAGATTCGTGATCAGGGGTTTCGCAAGGCCATTGTAAAACTGTATGAGCACCGTTGTGCATTGTGCGGTATTCGAATGCTGACGCCGGAAGGTCATACCATTGTCGAAGCGGCCCATATCGTTCCATGGAGTAAAAGTCATGATGATAAACCGCAGAATGGTCTGGCCTTGTGTCGCCTCTGCCACTGGTCTTTTGACGAGGGATTGATGAGTGTGGGGCGGGAGTATGAGGTGTTGATATCTCCAGCCGTCAGGCAGGACAACAATTTCTCTGGTCACATGGAAACGCTTTCCGGCCGTGGCATTTTCAGGCCTCAAGGCAGCGGGTACTGGCCGACCCAAGAGAATCTTAATTACCATCGGACAGTGATTTACCGGAGGTAGGGAAGCTTGTGGTTTATTCAGGAAAAACCTAAACGGTCCGCCATCCCGATGATGTCTTTTTCGACTGCTCTAATCATTGGATCTCGTTTTTCTGCAGCAGGTAGCCAAGCCAGACGTCGCTTTGCCGGATTTTGGAGATCTGACGGGAAAAGTCCAGGACCGTGAGATACTGCCGGGCGAAGATTTTTTCCAGCTCGCTTTGTTGCCATAGGGTGAAAACCCGTCCATCTTTATTGCTCTTTTTTCCCTCACCTTCTTTCATGGTCAGGTACAGGTAGCCTCTGTTTTTTAATGCCTTGCCTATGGATTGCAGCACTCTAGGGAACTGGTGGCGCTCCAGATGCACCAGTGAGCCGATCAGCAAGAGAGCATCAAAGTGGAGGTTTGAAAAATCAAAGGAGTGATAATCTGCTTCAATGATATCACAGCCGGAGTTTTTTCCGGCAAGCTCGGCCAGGTTTGCAGCACGTTCCAGACCGGTTGGCCTGAAGCCTTTTTGGTGCAGCCACAGAAGGTCACGCCCGGAGCCGCAGCCGATATCCAGCACGGTCGCACCTTCCTGTAATCGGGCCGCCAGCGGAGCGAGAAACGAGGATGGGTCAATATGGAAAGTCGACTCAAAATAGTCGGCAGAATTGTCGTGGTAATAATCGGACATTTTTTCTCGAATACTCTGCAAGGGTCATTCAAAGGCAAACCTTAAACCGACGGCCAATTCACCTGGCGGAACACTGCTGGAACAGTATTACTACAAACCCGTTGAAACAGGCAAACATAAGTTTTTCGTAAATGATTTCATCCTTCATTCCCATTGATATTTTCCTGTTGCTCATATAGTGTGGTTCTGTTGAACCGGAGCAGAGCCGGTACAACATAAATTGCGGTGAACTGCAGCCTGTGACGGTATTGCCGGAGTGGTAGTGGTGCGTCCGCTGGTTTTTCTGGGGAAATTTCCTGGTTTAATGCGATGTCAAATAATCTGAAGATCCTTTTTGCTTTGACCCTGGTCCATTTTACCGGGGATTTTTATACTGCCTTTATCAATCCTCTTTTTCCGGTTCTGGTTGAGAAGCTTGATCTTAGTCTTACCGAGGTTGGTGTTATTGCCGGGACGATGCGGTTGCTGGCATTCATTATTCAGCCGACGGTGGGCTATTTTGCCGATCGCTATCAATCGCGGGTGTTTATCTTTACCGGACTGCTGCTGACTGTGGTGTTTATCCCTCTTGTTGGTATTGCCCCCAATTTCTGGGTAGTGCTGTTTTTTGTGGCACTTGGTTCGGTCGGCTCTTCGATGTTTCATCCTTCGGTCACCGGAATGGTGCCGCTTTATGCCGGCAGGAAGGTCAGTTTTTCCATGTCGATATTCAATACCGGTGGAACACTGGCCTTTGGTCTTGGTCCTCTTTTCATCACATGGTATGTGGCCTCTTTCGGGTTGGAGGCCATGCCGGCCACCATGATAGCCGGTCTGCTGGTTTTCGGCTATCTGCTCGCTGTCATTCCACCACCTCAAAGTGAAGGCATGAGGCGTTTCGGGTTTCTGGGAACGCTGAAAGACAGTCTGGGGGATGTCTGGAAGATTGTTGCCCTGATCTGGCTGATCATGTTCCTGCGCGCGGTGGTGGGGCAGTCGTTCCTGACCTTTATGCCGGTGCTTTTTGTGCAGAAGGGGTTCAGTGTGGTGGAAGCGGGGACGATTTACGCCGTGTTTCTGGTCTCGGGTACCATCAGCGGCCTGCTGGCGGGACATTTTTCCGATAGAATCGGTTTTAAACCGGTTTTTTTCTTCTCCTTCCTCTTTATGGCCCCGGCGCTCTGGCTCCTGCTCCAGCTTGACGGCAACTGGATCTATCTGGGAGCGGTGCTGGCCGGCGGCTTTGTCCTGGCGCCGCTTCCTCTTGGAGTAACCATGGCGCAGACCCTGGCCCCGAGAGGACGCTCAATGGTGGCGAGCCTGATGATGGGCTTTGCCTATGGTCTTGGTGGAGCCATTGCGCCGCTTGTCGGAAAGATGGCGGATACCTACACCATTGGTCCCGTTCTCACCTTTATGGCCTTCATCCCTCTGATTATCGTGCCGATTATCACCTTGTTGCCGAGAACACGGAGTGATAGCACCTAAACCTGTGAATGGATTTCAGCAAGGCTCTTCCGAAAAGATCGGCAAAATTGCTTGAAAGAGCTGCCGAAGTGTAATAAGATGTTAGGATGCTCCACTTTGGGTGGAGTGGAGTATCCTGACGTAATGGCGACACAAGGGGATCTGCGCGATGCATATGAAAATCCGCACGAAAATATTCGCCACACTCTTCTGCAGTGCACTTTCCCTGCTTTTGGTTGCCGGTGTGATTTTCTTCACCTCGGCGAAAAACAGTCTCCAGCGGCAAATTTACAACCAACTGCAATCGATCGCCTCTCTGCAGCATGCGAGATTAGACAGCATTATCGAACAGAATCTGGAGCGTTTGCAACTAGTCACAAGCAGAACCCAGCTGCGTATCAGTTTAGAAAATGATCTTAAAAATGAAGACAATGGACAGCATCGGGTCAAGATGGAGCGAATCCTCGACGATGCCAAAGCATCCATAAAGAGCTTTCGTGATATCCATATCCTTTCCGTAGCCGGCAATATCGTGGCTTCCACTGCTCAACATGGTTTTGCCGATACCATTCCCATTGATACAGGCCTGCTTGATCGTGCACGGTCGCAACATTCGGCGGACACTTTGTATCTGGACGAAAACGACAATCTCCGTATTTTGCTGACCGGGCCCTTGTCTCTTAACGAGGAGCTTCTGGGGATTATCATAATCGAATCCGAAGTGGAGAACTTCATCTCTTCAATCAGCGATTATACCGGCTTGGGTAGCACCGGCGAGATAATAGTTGCCCGGTAGACGGCAGCCGGCGACGCCCAGTATCTCTTTCCGACACGGTTTGACCCGGAAGCGGGTTTGCGGCGGCAAACAGCACGAAAAGACAGTAACTGTCCCCTCTCGGCGGGACTTGCCCTCCAAAGTGATACAGTCTCTACCGGGGAGGACTATCGTGGGCAGAAGATACTGGCGGTATGTAAATATCTGGAATCTGTCGACTGGACAATTCTCGTTAAGATTGATGAAGCAGAGGCCTTCTCTACCATACGGCAGGCCCGTAATCTGATTGCGATTGTGACCATTGGTTTGATTCTTCTCGCAGTTGTGATTGCCTACACCCTTGCCCGGGCCATCACCAGGCCGATTGTTTACCTTACGGATGTTACCAGGAAGATCTCACAAGATGGGCTGCAGACAACCATAGAAAAAACCTCCAATGATGAAATCGGCGAACTGGCAGACTCTTTCAGCAAAATGATCAAGACACGTCAGACAGTTACGGCAGAGCGTGAAAAACTTGTAGCCGAGCTTCAGCGCGCAGTCGCGGAAATTAAAGTGTTGCGGGGCATTTTGCCGATATGCTGCTATTGCAAAAAAATCCGCAACGATGAGGGTTTGTTTGAACAGATTGAATCCTATTTTCACAAATACTCAGGCGTGGATTTCAGCCATACTATCTGTATGTCATGCATGAAAAAATACCATCCCGAAGAATATGAGTCTCTTGCGGACAAGAACGAATAATTATATCTGATTCCGGAAACGATTGGACCATAAGCAATGGTTGGCCGGAAAGCAGTCTTCCTTTGTCCTGTCTTGCCTTATGATATGCTACAAAGCAATGTTTTGTTGCTGTGTTTTAAAGGCGTATCCTGCGATTGTTCACGTGCGGGCCGGCTTGCTTTTAGGCTGACAGGAGTTGAGCAGACAAATATGGGGGTATTTTGTCTTTTTCCTACATAATTGCAGCTTACTTCAAAAAGTAGTTGCTGTCTTACTCCTCGCGAAAAGACTTTATTTTGTTTTTCTGTGCTTGCCGCTCTTTTGATTGTTCGGAAATTGTGTTGTTTTCAGTCAATTGCCTGTTTCCTTCACCTTGTCCGTAATGATAACATTAGATCTGGCAGGTATTTTGCTTTGCAAGGCATACTCATTTTGGGTATTCGTTATGTCGAAATGACATAGCGAAAATGGCAATCATGGCTGCGTTCTGGGAACACCGATGTAAAGAACGAAACAATGGCGAGAAAAGTGTCGAAATCATACAATATTCTCCATAAAATAATGGACTTGTCAGTTGACAAAATGGCAACTATGCTCCTAGCGCCAACCTACGATCCGAAGAAGATGGTTCGTCCTGGTCAGGTGGGGGAGATCCGGGATTCATATGTATATGTAATTGGATAATCAATCGTAGACAAGGGAGTCATAATGAGATTGAAATCTGTTTTTACTGGCTTGTTTTTACTGGTCTTTTCCGTCCTCGCCGCTCAGGCGCAGACCGTTCATCTATCGGCTGCCGCGAGCATGACCGATGCCTTCAAGGAAATGATTGCTGATTTTTCCCGGAACCATGCCGAGGCTACATTCCTGTCCAACTTTGCCTCTTCGGGAAGCCTGGCAAAGCAGATTGAACAGGGAGCACCGACGGATATCTTTGTTTCCGCCAATCCGAAGTGGATGCAATATCTGCTTGAAAAACAGCTGATCGCCCCGGATACCGTTCGTATTTTTGCCTATAATCAACTGGTGTTTGTCGGGATAAAAAGATCGGCGGAGCTGTCCATGGCAGGGCTCACAGGTCTTGACCGTATTGCCCTGGGCACGCCGCAGAGCGTGCCTGCCGGCCAGTATGCCAGACAGGCCATGGAACATGTCGGCATATATGCTCCACTGCAGCAGGCCCGAAAGCTGGTCATGGCCAAGGATGTACGCCAGGCTTTGATCTATGCCGACCGGGGCGAGGTTGACGGCGCCTTTGTCTATAAAACCGACGCGCTGCTTGCTAAAAACGCGGAAATTCTCTTTGTTGTTCCTGAAGACCATTATGACCGGGTTTCCTACCCCATAGCCTTGACCGCAAAAGGAGGAGAAAATTATTTGGCCGGAGCCTTTTATGAGTATATACAAAGCCTTGAGGCAACGGCGATTTTGGCCCGATATGGTTTTGAACCGGCTCGGTCCAACCCCTGAGAGAGCAGGAGAAGAATATGTTGAGCCTTAGCCCGGATGATTATACGGCAATCAGCCTGTCTGTGCAGGTTGCTGTATCTGCAACAATCGTTACCCTGCCCATAGGATTTGCGGTGGCCTACCTGCTGGCAATGACTGATGTGCGCGGCAAGGCGGTTCTGGAAGGGATTGTCAACCTGCCGCTTGTTCTGCCGCCGGTGGTGACCGGTTATCTTCTGCTTCTGCTTTTTGGCCGGAACGGCTGGCTTGGCCAGTTCCTCAGTTCCTATGGCATCGATATAATTTTTACCTTGCGAGGCGCGGTTATCGCTTCGGCGGTGGTTGGTTTTCCTCTGCTGGTCCGCTCGATCCGCATTGGCCTGGAGGGCATTGATCGCCAATATCTACAGGCGTCCAGGACACTCGGGGCAAAATGGTGGGACACCCTCTTTACCATAACCATCCCGCTGTGCAGCCGGGCCATTCTCGCCGGGATGACCTTGATGTTTGCCAGGAGTCTCGGCGAGTTCGGGGCGACCATCGTGCTGGCGGGCAATATTCCCGGCGTGACCCAGACCATTCCACTGGCCATTTACCAATATACCAGCATTCCCGGCGGGGACAGCATGGCATTATCGCTTTGCCTGGTATCTATTGTGCTCTCTTTTGTCGTATTGCTGATCGGTGAAGCGGCAAATCGAAGCCTGGCAAGGAGATAAGACGTGTTTCTCAAGGTTGATGTACGGAAAAGATTTGCTGAATTTGAGTGTCGGGTTGATTTTTCCCTCAATGCGGAAAAATGTGGTGTTTTCGGGCCATCGGGAAGCGGTAAATCAACATTGATGCATATGCTTGCCGGTCTTCTGCAACCTGATGAAGGGCATATTGCTCTCAACGACCTGACGCTCTTTGACTCTCAGGCAGGCATCAACCTTCGGCCGGAAGCCAGGCGGGTTGGTGTGGTTTTTCAGCATGCCCATCTCTTTCCCCATATGAGTGTGGAAAAAAACCTGTTCTACGGCATGAGAAGAACATCGCTCCAGGAAAGAACCATCGATCCGGAGCAATTGCTGCAGGTCCTTCAGGTGGATACCCTCCTTGACCGCCGCGTAACTCAACTCTCCGGTGGGGAGCGGCAGCGGGTGGCGCTGGGCAGAACCATTCTGGCCTGCCCATATCTTATTCTGCTGGATGAACCGCTGGCCGGCCTGGACGGCACGCTGAAATATCAGATCATACCGCATCTGCAGCGGGTCTTTGCGGAGTTTGCCATCCCCATGCTTTTTATCAGTCACAGCCTGCAGGAAATGCGCATGATGACTGATGAAGTCATTGTCATGAAGCAGGGGCGTGTGGCCCGGCAGCTTGCCACGGAAGAGCTGGCTCGTACCAGCCTCGGCAGCGGCGGCCGCGGCTATACCAATCTGCTACAGCTCGATACGCCTGACGATCTCGGCAAACTCATGAAATACAACTGGAACGGGATTGAGCTGATGCTGCTAAAATCGGAAAATTGCGGGCCGGGACAGTTCGCCCTGAACAGCAGGGATATTCTGCTGTTTAAAAAACATCCCGAGGCGACCAGCGCACGGAATATGCTGCCCTGTGTCGTACGCCATACCTATGAGACAGACTGGCTGGTCGGTGTCGAGCTCGACTGCGCCGGTAATACGCTCATTGCCGAAATTGTTCCCCAGTCACTGCAGGAAATGGGTATCCGCCCGGGAAGCGAACTCATCGCCGTGTTCAAGGCCTCGGCCTTCCAGCGCCTCTATGATGTCGGTTGAGAAGGAAAGTGTTGTTGGGCTGCGCTACGCTTAGCGCCACCCTACGGCCCTGGGGAAATGTTTCTGTTTTGGCGGAAATTACCAAAACTCGTTGAAATATTGTCTAATGTAAATTATAATTTACAAAAATATGAGTTTATGTGATTTTTTGTTTACGTTATGACCAAAAGAAAAACTACTTTATATCCTGCTTCAGCCAAAGAAATGAGAGCCTTGGGACAACGCCTCAAGGATGCCAGGCTTCGTCGTCGCTTTTCCATGGATACGGTTTGTCTGAGAGCGGATATTTCACGCCCAACATTGACCAAGATCGAGAATGGTGAGCCGGCAGTCGCTTTCGGTTTCTATGTGCAGGTGTTGAGAGTGCTGGGATTTGTGCAGGATTTGTCGCTGTTGGCAGGAGAAGATGTTTTGGGCCGTCGCCTGCAGGACGAATCCTTACCCCAGAGAAAAAGAGCACCACGCAAAAAGGTTTGCAGAGGAAATCACAATGACCAAGCCAAAGAGTGATCAGGTTTGGGTCTGGCTCGATGATCCGGCCTTTGGCTCCCTTCAGCATATCGGCACTTTGTCCCGTGGTGAGCGGGGCAGTATACGTTTCGCTTATGAACAGTCCTGGCTGCAGCACAGCCGCTCCTTTCCTCTGGATCCGGAGTTAGATCTTTTTGCAGGTGAATTTTTTTCTGGGGGGTCCAACTTTGGTATATTTATGGATTCATGCCCTGATCGATGGGGGCAGGGATTAATGCGGCGCCGCGAGGCGGTTGCAGCAAAAGAAGAAGAGCGAATACCACGATCTCTGGGCTCCTGGGAGTTCCTCCTGGGGGTTCAGGATATTACACGCATGGGTGCTTTACGTTTCACCTCTCCCGGGGAGGCTGACTTTCTGGCCAAAGAAGCACTGGCAGCACCACCTGTGACAAAAATAACAGAGCTCCAGGCGATTGCTTACGAATTATCACGAAAACGACAGGATGACACGGATAAACTCAAAGAATGGCTTAAGGTGTTGGTTGCCCCAGGTTCTTCTCTCGGCGGTGCTCGTCCAAAGGCTAATCTGGTTGATGAGAATGGCAGCCTCTGGATAACAAAATTTCCTGCCGCCGATGATGATTATGATGTGGCTTTATGGGAAAAGCTGTTGCAGAACCTGGCTCGGCAAAGTGGTATCGTTGTCCCGAAAACGAAAATAGTTCAAGTCGGTGACGGATATCATACATTCATGAGTAAAAGATTTGACAGACAAAAGACTAAACGCAGATTTTTTGCTTCCGCTATGACCATGCTGGGACATATTGACAGCGAAGATGCCAGTTATATAGAATTGGCCGAATTTATCGCTTCGTGGGGAGAGCCGGAGAGCATTGCCGAAGACTTAAAAGAACTCTTTCTCCGAGTCGTTTTTAATGTTGTTACAGCCAATCGGGATGATCATCTACGTAACCATGGTTTTATAAGATTGCCGGGTGGTTGGCGTCTGGCACCGGCTTTTGACATGAACCCATCTTTTAAGAAAGTGGACCATGCTTTGTCGCTTGATCTTTATAATCGTCAACCGGATCTGGAAGTCGTTCTTGCAACGGCTGAATATTATCGTCTGGAAAAGGTTACGGCAAAAAAGATGATAGATGATGTTTGCAGGGTGGTAAAAGATTGGAAATATGAAGCTAAAAAAATCGGATTAACGGCACAGGAATGTTCTGCCGCTGAGCACCTGTTTTCTGTTGATGCTCCGGTGTAAAAAAATGGGCTTCTTCATTGTAGTTGGAGAGTGTTGTTGGGCTGCGCTGCGCTTAGCACCAACCTACGGTCCTGGGTAGATTGGTCTATATGCTTCGTTGGTGGGATTCCGGTCTTGATATCGTTTGGTCTTGCAGGCCAGGTGCGGCCGGCGAGGATGTTGCGGGGCATCGCAGTGATGAGTGGTTTGCTGATCAACCGGACACAACCCGACTGCACAGGGGGTAATTTTCATGCCTCGTCCATGATCCTGCCGGACTGGTGCAGGCAGAGCCGGACTAATTCAGCGAGAGATGTCCTTCAGCGGAAGTCTTGAGCCATACCTCAACTCGCCGGTTTTTCTGTTGTCCGACCGGAGTTTCGTTGGAGGCAACCGGAACCTCCTCGGCGGCACTGAGGATATCGATGAAAGAGATGCCTCTTGCCTGAAACTCCTCGGCAACATTCCGGGCTCGCTTCAGAGCCAGGTTGTAATTATAAGCATAGTCGCCGAGGCTGTCGGTAAAACCTATGAGAACCACCTGGACATCCTGATCAATATAGCTCTTGAGATAGTCGACCATACGATCAAGATCTCGATAACCGCGATTGTCCAGCTCAAAGCCGTCTCGCTTGAAGCGGAAGTTGAGAGAGAGTCGCTTGGCATTCTCTACTGCTTTTCTGTACTGCTCAAAGGTTTTTTTATCCTGGACGCTCTGGTCTGCTGCAATTCTTGATACGAAGTTGCGAATATTCAAATCGACCAGGTTGTTGGTTTCGACGATCTTTTGCCCCTCTTGGTTGAGAGCAAAACTTATAAAATCCTTAATGTAGGTGTTTTTCGAATGAGTTGGGGTATAAAGATACAGACGTCGTGAAAGGCCGTAATCTTCTGTTGCAACCGTGAAAAAATTCGGCAGAATGGCAATGTCCCCATCGGATATAGCCAGCGGTTTGGCATTTCTGATATTGGGTAGACTGGTAAAGCCTATACCGTTCTCGTCTGCCGCGACCTCATCCGACAGATCTGCATTCGATTCAAACCGTTTGGCATCACTGACAAGTTGCGATTTCCGTAATACCAGCGATTTGAAGGTGTCGTAGGTTCCCGACTTGTCATCTCGAGAGTAGACATTGATCTTTCCTTCTCGGGCGCCGATAGCGCTCCAATCGCGTATCTCCCCGTTGAAAATCGAAGCTGCCTGGGCAACAGTAAGGGTTTTGAGAGGGTTCGACTGATGGACGATAACAGCAATGCCGTCAAGTGCCAGCACGTGCTCGCCGGCAATGGATGTCATATCACCCATGGGATTAAGATTCTCTACTTCTTTTTCTTTGATTTTACGTGAGGACATGGCGATGTCGCAGTCTCCGGCAGCAAGTGATTTGAAGCCGGTGGAAGAACCGTGTGCGGCGATAGCGATAACCAGACGTTTGTTTTCTATAGTGCCTTCTACCCTGACTTCATTGGCCTCTTCTGTTGATTGTGTTGTAACTTTTTCGGCGCCGAGTTTCTGCAGATATCCCTCGGCCAGAGCCGGCGCCAGTTGAGCACCAACAGTGTTGGAACCGTGCAATCGCAGGAGTATTTCCTCCTCTGTTTTCGCTGCAAGAGAGATGTATTCGTCCTCACAGCAGTACATGGATACTATTTTTCTTTCGAAAGCTGCGCCGGCGATTTCAAGAGTCTGCTTTTTACCTTTGGTTCCGGAAAGATAGACTTTCCCATTCTGGTCGCTTGTATGTGTAGTTGCCGTTTCTCCCGGGGTGGAATGGATAATGGTGGCTTCAGGCAGGGGCTCTCCCTTATCATTCACTACAGTAACCTGAAAACTGCCGGTTTCGGTAACCGGTCGGTAAGTATCCAGTGGACCGCTGCTCAGTCCATGGAAGGAGTAGTAGAATACCCCAGCCGTCAGAAAGACGCCAAGGAGGATTATAATAACCAGCGTTGGCGTAGAATCCTTTATGTCGATGGTATTTGTTTTCTTCTTTGATTTCATGTTGATACACCCAATCGGTTTATTTATAATGGTAACTTACAGGTTAATTTTTACAGGCAAAGGCAATGTTCTCGTTTCTTTCCGATTCTTGCACCGATAAGGGCAGCCGTACTTTGAGATAGTGTTTGAAGTCAGCAAAGGGCATGGGACGTGCGAAGAGAAAACCCTGCATCATGTCGCAACCTTCGTTGATAAGAAATTCTTTCTGCTGCTCCGTCTCAACGCATTCTGCGATAATATTAAGGGCCATAGCTCTGGCCATGGCAATGGTCGCTCTGACGATGGCTTTCCCTCGCGGTTCTTCTTCAAGTCCCATAATCAATGAGCCGTCTATCTTTAGAGTACTCAAAGGGAGATTGTTAAGCGCGTGCAACGACGAGTAGCCGGTACCGAAATCATCGAGCTCTATGTGTATCCCCATATCACGAATGGCTCTGAGGATGGTTTGGCTGTGGTCATGATCCTGTACCAGGCAGCTTTCGGTCAACTCAAATTTCAGACGTCGAACATCCACTGAATTTGAGGCAATTATTGATCGAACTTTATTGACAAAGCACTCCTCGGTAAATTGGCGGGCGCTGATGTTGACGGCAACGGCGAAAGACTCGGGCAGATCGTAGTTCTTGAGAGCGGCGATACAGCGGCACGCCTCCGTCAGAACCCATTCTCCCAGAGGCTGGATGAAGTTGGTGTCTTCGGCAACCGGGATGAAATCCCCGGGCATGACAGGGTCTTTCCCGGGTGGAAACCAGCGCAGCAAGGCCTCGGCTCCGCAGATCCTGCCGCCGGCGGAAATCTGCGGTTGAAAAAAGAGACGGAACTCATTGTTTTCCAAGGCCTGCTGCATGGCAGAGGCCATGGCCGTACGTCTATTGATGGCGTTCTGTCGCTCTTCGTTGTAGAGGCATACCCTGTTGCGACCGTAATCCTTGGCCTCGTACATAGCCACATCGGCACGCTTCAACAGCTCTCCTTCGCTGAGCCGGTTGTTCTGAAACAGAGTTACACCTATGCTGGCGCTGGCATGATGGGCATGATTTTTCTCTTCCAGAACGTAGGCGCGGCCCAATGCAACCCGTATTTTCTCTGCGACATCAAGGGCTTTTCTCCGGCTTTTTTCTTCCGTTATGCCGAGCCATTCAAGGACGACGACAAACTCATCCCCTCCCAGCCTGGCGATGGTATCCGTTTCGCGAACGCAGCCTTGAAGCCTGGCGGCGACCTCCACCAGCAGGGCATCACCGACATCGTGCCCCCTGGTGTCGTTGAGGGTTTTGAAGTTGTCCAGATCCAGCATGATAACGGCCCCGAAATTGCTGTTGCGGCGGGAGGTAGCTATTGCATGAAGGATACGGTCTTTGAGGAGGCGGCGGTTGGCCAGGCCGGTGAGCGGATCGTAGAGAGCAAGTTGTTTGATACGGTCTTCGGAGTGTTTGCCGGCGGTTATATCCCAGATGTAGCCGTACCAGAGTGTGGAGCCGTCATTCAGTCTTTCGGGACTGGCATGGCCTTCCAGCCAGATTTCGCCCTTTTGCAGATGATGAAAGCGGTATCTCTCGTGCCAGGTCTGCAGCATCTGTCCAGATGTTTGGAAAGACTGGCGCAGCCTTGGTATATCATCAGTATGTACAAGTTTGAACATCGTTTCAGGATCGGTTTCGAGTTGCGGCCGGTTAATGCCGCAGGCGTCTTCAATTCCCTGACTGACATAAGGAAATCTTGAGAGACCGGCCGGACTTGAGTGGTATTGGAAAAGAAATCCGGGTATATGCTCGGAGAGTTTTTCCAGGCGTGCGGAAAGCTCTTTTCGCTCGGTAATATCCTGTATGATTCCCGATATCATTACAGTATTGTCATTTTTTGCCGCAAAGATCTCGGCTTGCTGGTAAACGAGACGCACATTTCCGTCCGGCCTGACGATGCGGTATTCTATTTGCAAAGGTTTCTTTTTGACAGTGGAGCGCTGCAGGGTGGTGCGCACCATGGCTCTGTCTTCCGGATGTATCAGATCCATGGCGCTGTCCAGCGAAACATTGAAATTTTCGGGAGAAACACCGCAGATCTCGTAGACTTGATCGGACCATGTTAAATGACCTTCATCAACGACAAGTTCCCAATCACCAACCGCGGCCAGTTTCTGGGCGGCAAGCAGTCGTTGGCGGGTATTGGTCAAGGCGTTGATTGAGGATTGCAGGGATGCAAGTGTTTTATGAATGTGGCGTTCAAGCGGGAGAAAGATAAAGCATACCTCCAGCAACAGGGTGACAATGGTGGCGAACCAGATTGCGGTTTCCAGTCTCTCGATCTTCAAGATCGCTTCGCGCCCGATTTTACCATACTCCTCCACTGCAGCATCCAGCATCGGTTCTAAAACATGGGGGCCATAGGTTGTTAAATAAATATAATCGATGGAGCCGGTGTGCAAATCGTTCATCTCACCGTCATACAAATTCCGGGCCCGCTCAAGAAAGTTTGCTAAGGCCGTGTCAAGCCCTACCATGGAATCTTCGTAAATAACGACGAGATTGTCATTGAGGACCAGGGGAATATCCTTCTCCGGGTCGCCGTTGCGCAGGATGGTGTGTGCTGTTTTCATTTTGTTGATCGTCCTGCCGACCTGGGCTTTGGCCATATCGAACTCCGTTTCATCATCTGTTGTCACCATCAGGCTGCTGAAATACGCGATCCGGTTGGAGAGGCCGGCCTGGTGCCCTGCCAGGTTGACCAGAGTGGAGAAGTCTCGCTGATCCGAGACGACTTTCTGCATTGTAATAAAGGAGGCAGTGATTAAAACAGCGATAACGCTGAGACCAAAGGCGTATCGTAATCTGATGCCACTTTTCTGTTGAAATGTTCTCATGCCGTTATTCCCCTGAATAATTCATCAACCGCATCAGAAATGGTTGCTGCTATTCGCTCTTGTTTTCCAGAGCAGCGAAACAGCAGCTTACTCTGCT
>CAYUPL010000051.1:0-5443 GCA_964446655.1 uncultured Desulfopila sp. | reverse complement strand
GTTGCTGCTATTCGCTCTTGTTTTCCAGAGCAGCGAAACAGCAGCTTACTCTGCTTATATTAGCGCAATGTTAGAGGCAATGGGCACATACGGATAATAACGACGTAGAACCGTTAGGCTTGAGTCTGTGGCTCACAATAATCTAATGAATTGTCTTGTGTCGGCGGGAAAGGGTTTGGGCGGAATGATTTGAAATGTCTTTATTTTTCAGAGCGAAAACGGCCATTTTGCACTGCCTCACGAGACAACCTGCAGGGGCAATTTTTAACGGAAAAATAACTGAAAACAGCCTCATACAGATGCGTTACCGTCTGCCGTCGATATGTTTCCGCGAGAAACCGGATAGAACAGAGACAATCGAAACTCTATAGAATTTTTAACATTGTCCTAATCTTTGCCGCGTAGGTTGTTCGACATATGTGCCAAAGAAGTTACCCAGGTATCATGCAACTGAAAGTCATGGAGTAGCAGACGGTGTTCATGTGGCGGGATGTACAATGAAAAAACAGGCAGAGGTGCGTACCGATATCGGCTCCAACAGAGTAATTATCACCATACGCGGAGTAATCAGTCGCAGGATTGCTGAAGACCTTTATTCTGAAATCCGCTTCGGTGTTGCCGATCTGCAAAAAGATTTTATCGTCATCACCGATCTCACTCAAGCCTCTTTGGCCTATCTCAATTGTGTCCCCTGTTTTCTGAAAATTGCCGGGTTCTTGCAAAGCAGTCAAGTCGGTCCTGTTATTTGGATTGTTGACCGACCGAAAATTATAGTCCGCCAGCTGGACCGGATGACCTCTGCTATTGATAATTATAAACCGATTTATGTGTCATCCCTTGCAGAGGCAGAGGACATAGCTCTAATGTGTAACGACATATAGATCCCTTCGCTGGATAGCACCTGTCCAAAAACGGCACTTTCGTACCAACCTTTTGTCGCTCTCAAAATTCATTCCTCGGAATATCAGTTGTATGTCTGTGGTTGGATTCATGGAGAATTTTGGTTGAGAAGAAAAGTGTTCTTTCCTGGGCGGACTCTACCTGAAGGGATTATGGTGGATTTCCCATTCGATTTTCTCATAACCGCGATTTATTCCGCCTTCCGCCGCCTCAATACTGACGAAGTTGCCCCAATAGCCGAAGGCTATGGCAGCCGTGTTCCGGTCTTTAGGCAGGGTGGCACTAAAGCGCACTTTTTCCGGAAAGGTATTGTATTTGGAAATATTCGGCCGCAGAGTATGTCGGCTGGTGGCGACGCCCTCGTTGTCGAGAAGATAGACGTAAATAGAGAGAAAGTCGGCCTGGGGGAAGGTATTGGTGACACTGGTGCTGATGTCGACAAAGCCGTTGAGGTCGAAAAAGGTGGTTTTATCGAACAGGTCGTAATACATGGAGAGATCTCCGGTAGACCAGATTTCCTGCTCTGTTGTGCTTTTCAGCTCGATGCGCTCCTCTGTCATGGCCTTGTCGCCAAGATGGCTCTTTGGCGCCATGGCGCAGGAAGACAACAGCAGAAGGAGTATAATGGCTGCATATCCCGGGAAATTGATTTTACAATACGTTTTCATCTCGGCACTTTGGTTGTGGTTTGTATGAATACGGGAGACAGATTTATTTTCACAAAACAATGTGAAAAAAAGGTAAGTGCAGACTCCGATCAGTCCCCTCAGTCTTACAAAGGTGATCATGAGGGAAAATATAAGTCATTGTCGGGCGAAGTCCTGCAAAAAATATGTGATTACGTATAATCCTCAGCCATGATCTCTTTATCCGGGAGACAGATTCAATTTTTCTTGGATAGACTGAGGGGACTGATTTTTTTTCACGTTATTGTGTGAAAATAAATCTGTCTCCCGGATTCAAGAAGAAAAATAAAATCAGTCCCCTAGCTGCCGAGTCGCTAGCAGCCCATGGGATTTTGCTGAGTTTCGTACGTAATCAGAAAAAAAAATGTCTGTATGACCACCAGGGCGGCAATGAAGGTATGGAACAAGACTCATTATCAACTGGACGGGCTTGGCAAAAAAGGATAGGGTGGTGTAGTCCCGTCAGTCGGAAAATATGCTTTCATCTCTCTATTTTTACGCTATGAAAAAAATTGTATTTATCAACCCTGCCTACAGAACCAATCTTCTCGATAATGTCCGCGTTCTTGCCTTGCCTCCCCTGAACCTGATGATGCTGGCCGCCTATACTCCGGACAGTTATGAGGTGGAAATAATCGATGAGGTGTTTGAAGATATTGATTTTGACGCACCTGCCGACCTGGTGGCAATAACCTGCATGACGCCCCTGGCTCCGCGGGCCTACGCCATCAGCCGTGAGTTCAAAAAGCGCGGGGTGAAGGTTGTGCTGGGAGGTATCCATGTCTCCATGGTACCCGATGAAGCCTCGGCCTTTGCCGATGTTATAGTGGTCGGGGAAGCCGAGGAGGTCTGGCCGGCCCTTTTACGGGATTTCGAACACGGCCGTCTGCAGAGTAAGTACCAGGTGGCTGTTCGTCCGGTGCTTGGTGAGCTGCGCTTGCCGAGGCGAGACTTGTTGAAAAGCAAATATTTTGTCCAGACAGTTCAGACTTCCAGGGGATGTCCGCACAACTGCAAATTCTGTTCAGTGACGCTTTTCAACGGCGGGCAGTACAGAATGCGGGATGTTGAGATGGTGGGACGCGAACTTGAGTCCATTCCTGATCGGCGGTTGTTCATTATCGACGATAATATCATCGGTTCGGGCCAACGGTGCACGCAGAGGGCATTTGCTCTATTTGATCGGATCAGGGCCTGCGGTAAGGAATGGGGTGGACAGACCTGCCTGAATATTGTGGAGCAGCCCGATCTCCTCAAAGCCGCTGCCGGCAGCGGTGCAAAAGCATTTCTTATTGGTTTTGAGTCCATTCGCGAAGAGGTGCTGCTCGGTTTGAACAAAAATATGAACCTCAGGCCGAATACTCGTAATTTTAAGGATTCGATCAGAAAAATTCAGGATCATGGTATCGCCGTTATCGGTGGATTTATATTCGGCACCGATCAGGATAACCTGGACACCTTCAGGACGACGCTGGATTTTATTTTTTCTTCGGGAATCGATGCGGTCCAGCTCAGTATTCAGACACCTCTTCCCGGAACCCTGCTGTACCAGGAAATGGAGCGGCAAGGACGGCTTTCGTTGACGAATTATCCGGATGACTGGGAGTCGTACAATATCTTCGAACCTGTTTTCGAACCGAAACAGATGAGCCGGGCGGAGTTGTACACCAACCTTATCGAGGCATACCGACAGGTTGCTTCGATCCGACGTTCGCTGCCGCGAGGCATGAAGACGTTCTGGCGGACACGATCCCTGTTCAGTACCGGCATCTCCTTTTTCTGGAACCATGACAGCTATAAATCCATCCGTTCCCTGACTCGACCGCAACGCTCGTTGTAAGCCTTTCTCGAAGTCTGCGCTTATCGCAGAGCCCATCTCGGCACCTTCAATGACTTTTTTACGAGATCATCAAAGGTCTCTTGCGACTAAGAAATCCGCCGGATACGTATAGTATACGGGCGATCACATTTTAGGCTACCTCCCTTTTGTTTTGCATATGAATTTGATAGTATGACTGCAAGGAGGTACTTGATAATGTATGCGGAGCAGCTACACAGTAACGAAATTATAACAAAGGCAAAGGAGTTTGGGGCGGATCTTGCGGGAATTGCAAAGGTTGCGGATTTGAAGCAATCACCATCTCATTATATCATTGAAAGAATACCGCAGGGTGATGCCGCCGCCGTTAAAGAGCTGGCAGGGGTTGGCAGGAGAGTCGTTAAGTGGCCGGAGGGGGCGAAATCCGCCATTGTCATATCGGTCTCTCACCCCCGACAGAAGCCGGAACTTGACTGGTGGATTCTGGGAGGGGAGTCAACGTTTGGCAATACAGCGGGAAATAAAATCCTTATTTCGATCATGGCAAACATTGCGGCATGGTTGGAAAAGGATAAAGGGGTGTGCTGTTTCAAGGTGCCCTATCAGATCGAGCTGGGCGGTATCTTTATGAAAGATGCCGCAGTATTGGCGGGTCTTGGTTGCATCGGCTTGAATAATCTGCTCATTACGCCTCGTTTTGGTCCACGGCAGAGGCTTAAGGTTCTGCTTATAGATAAGGATCTGCCCAGCACCGGTCCCACGGATTTTGCCCCTTGCCTCGATTGCCATATACCCTGTCGAAAAGCCTGCCCGGAAGATGCTTTCGCCGATGTTGTTTATAGCAGAGAAGATTACACCATTAAGGAGTTACCGGGCCGTACAGGAGCCTATAACAGGCTGCCGTGCGGCAGGCGTATGGATAGACAGGCTGAGGAGTATGAAGCAGTTACGCTGGAAAGGTATGAGAAACCCGGTAAGCTGGTTAGATTCTGCCGGGAGTGTGAGTTAGCCTGTCCTGTGGGAAATGATTGAAAACACTGACTGTGATGCGAGCTGTCACTGCATATCCCCTGCCGCGGAACCGTCGCTGAAGTGCAAGCCCCGTGGAAGAGAGACAGCATGACAGCGAGACAACCCTGCAATGATATGGATGATATGGATGAGATGAAAAACATGAATGATTTTAGTAAATACCGCTACTTTCTCAAGGACAGCATACGCAAAACAATCGATTTTCGGGCCAGCGGCCAGCATAGAGGAGTGGCCATGCCGCCAATGGAGGAGCCGGTTGAGGCGGAGCTTGGCCGCATCGCTTTGCCGGAGCGGAAATCGTGGAGCGCTGTTGTGCCGAAAACAGATGTGTTGGAAGCCATAAGCAACCGGCAGAGCAGGCGGAAATTCAACAACACCAGCTTGAAGATTGAAGAACTGGCCTTTCTCCTCTGGGCCACTCAGGGGCAGCGACATGCCCAGAAGGGGCAGCCCCATTTTCGTACAGTACCGTCAGCCGGAGCGAGACACAGCTTTGAGACCTATCTGTTTGTCCATGGAGTGGAAACCTTGTCGCCGGGGCTTTATCGGTATTTGCCTCTATCGCATGAACTGGTATATCTCTACGCGGCGGACAGTCACTTCAAATCCCGAATTTCCCAGGCTGTCTTCGGCCAGAAGTTTGTGGCGGACAGCGCTGCCGTATTCGTCTGGGCAACGGTGCCCTATCGCATGGAGTGGCGCTATCTGGAGGCGGCGCATCGGGTCATTTTGCTTGATGCCGGCCATGTCTGTCAAAACCTCTACCTGGCCTGCGAGGTGATCGGCGCGGGTACCTGTGCCATTGCCGCCTATGATCAGGAGGCTATGGATGCCCTGCTGCAGGTGGATGGAGAAGAGCAGTTCACCCTCTATCTGGCGCCGGTGGGCAAGTACTGATTCTGCCGTTGCCGAGGAGCCGATCGAAGCCGATGTCGGCCGGCAGGCTTATTGAGTATACTGTTTGAATGCATAAGTGGGAAACATTTGAAAGAAACCTCCAAGTGGT
>CAYUPL010000050.1:0-23045 GCA_964446655.1 uncultured Desulfopila sp. | reverse complement strand
TCATGCTTGGTACCCTCGTTATGATGGTTTGCTGTATCATCCTTTGCCGGGGCGAGAACGACACGGTTACGGCCCTCATCTTTGGCCTGGTATAGGGCCAGATCGCCTGCCTCCAGCAGGTTGTCCACCGTGGCGTTGATCCCCGCGATGGCGACCCCGATGCTCAGGGTGATGGCCAGCTCGCCAGACCGGGTTGATATGCTGTTGTCGGCGACCAGACGACACACTCTGTCAAAAACAAGCTGGCAATCCGCGCCCGCCTGCATGGTCGAAACAACCAGGAATTCTTCACCGCCCATGCGGCCCACGGTATCGTGTTGCCTGAGGTTTTCCCTGAAGATTGTTGTCAGCCCGCAGAGGACCTCATCCCCGGTCTGATGGCCGTAGGTGTCGTTGATCTTTTTGAAATGGTCTATATCGCACATCCCCACAGCCAACATTTCTCCGTGACGGCCGGCGTGGGCAAGTTCTTTATCAAGATGGTCAAGAATGGCGCGGCGATTAAACATGCCCGTCAGCGGATCTCGGCTGGCCTGATAGGCCAGCGCCTCACTGGCCTCCTGGGCCTTTCTAGCGATCCGGTACATCGGTTTGACCACCTTTTCTGGGATGATCCACCATACATTGATCAGGGAGGTTCCCACCAGGAGGATACCTGTTAGGATGAAGGAAAGATACACCCGGTTTGTTGCCGCTTCTTGAAGGGAGAGAATCCTCTCCTGCATCCGGTCGAATTCTTCCTTCATGGTAACCTGCTCCTGGCGGACTAGGACCATGGCCTCGGCCAATTCTGCCTGCCGATTTTCGCTGGCGTAGGCCACGGCGGTCACCAGGTACCGATACAGTTGCCGATAAACATTGCGTAATGAGCCGCCTTCACTGCATCCTCCCTCTTCGCCACAGATCCGCGCTTCGATAGTGGTTATGCTCTCAAACAATTCGCTGGAGATGCGGCTGGCACTGACCAGATCTTTTTCTTCTCCGGTCACCATTCCCTGCAGCATTTGGGCAATTGTACGTTCCACTCCGGTAAGCACATGCTCTGCTGCCGAATGGACCTGAAAAAGTTCCTGAAAGCGCTTGCTCTGGTAATAGGAAAGAAAACCAAAGGCGCCAATGGTGATCACGGAGATTACCAGAAACGGTATCCACAGAGCGCGATAGGAAGAGTTGCTGCTCATCGTTTTTCTCCGCGTGTCTCTTGAGAAGATACCGGCACAAAGCCTTTTTGGCGGATCACCCGCTGGGCTGTTGCCGAGGTGAGAAAACCTGCGAAAGCCTTTGCTCTGGAGTCTTCCCGGCGATAGACCAGATTAAGTTGCCGGCGCATGGGATAGCGGCCCTTGGCCACTGTTATCTGATCGGGCATTACCCCATCAAGAGCAAGTTTGCGGATCGGCTGGCCAAGGGCTATAAATCGATTGGCATCACCAAAAGAAACATAGCCGATAGCCCCGGGAATACCGCCGACCCACAACGTTGCATCCAGGTTTGCCCCGGCTTCCCAGGCATGGGCAGCAATCAGCTCAGCGTTTTCGCTTTTTGGTGAATGGGTCGGACTGGACAGCCCGGTGAACTCCTCGAAGACCACCAGAGTCCCGCGGCCAAGCTTCTTGGAAATCAGCACAATCTCCCTGGCCCAGTCCGGCCCGGCATCCCAGCTGCGGACCCGTCCGGTATAAATATCCCGTAACTCCCGGCTGTTTATTTCAGTCCGGGAATTACTTTTGTTAACGATGATTGCCAGTGCATCGTAGCCGATGATAGTGTTTGCCAGGAGCTTTTTTTCTTCTGCTGACAGGGAGCGGCTAACCATGCCCACCTCGGCTTCACCGGCCAGTACCGCCATGATTCCAGTGCTGCTGCCGCCCCCTTGAATTTCCAGGGTTTCACCGTAGGCCTTAACGTAGGCTTTGGCCACGTCTTCGATAATCGGTTGTATCGTGGTTGATCCGGTAATGCGCAGAATGGCATCGCCCTGACGTTCGTGTTCTTGGGCCAGGGCCGTAGTTATCCCCTCCGAAGAGAGCAGGGTGCCCGAAACTGCAAGCAGCAGTGTGATCACATGAAGCAAAGAAACGCGCAATCCTACTCCTAATCTCTTAAACCGGAAAACTGAAAAAATCATGTCTATCTGGCCTCTTTATGATCCAGTGCTTCCCGCACCTTTTCAGCCAGATCTCTGATTGAGAATGGTTTCTGAATGAAGTGGACATCTTCGTCCAGCACACCGTGGTGAGCGATAACGTTGGCCGTGTAGCCCGACATGAACAGTTGGCGGATGTCCGGATAGATGGACAGCAGGTTTTTGGCCAGGTCACGACCGTTCATCTCGGGCATGACCACATCGGTTAAAAGCAAATCGATGCGGGCGGGGTGTTTCTGGGCCAGGCGGACGGCCTCGTTCGGGGTGCCGGCTGTCAGCACGGTGTACCCCAGCCTTTCAAGCATCCTCGTGGTCATCTCCAGGATCATAGGTTCGTCCTCCACCAGGAGAACGGTCTCGTGGCCGCGTTCAGCTGGATAGTCCGGCGCCTTTTCAGCCACACCGGCTGAGTTTGCCGTGTATCGCGGCAGATAGATTCTCACGGTTGTCCCCTGGCCCGGCTCACTGTAGACGTTGATAAAGCCGTTGTTCTGCTTGACCGCGCCGTACACCGAGGCCAACCCCAGTCCGGTGCCCTTGTCCTGCTCCTTGGTGGTGAAAAAAGGTTCAAAGATGTGATCGAGTGTCTCCCGGTCAATGCCGCAGCCATCGTCGCTGAGCGCCAGGAGGATATATTCGCCGGGTTTAAATCCGGCATGCTCGGCACAGTAAGCCTCGTCAAAAGCGACAGCAGCGGTTTCAATGGTGATTTTACCCACATCGTCGATGGCATCCCGGGAGTTGACGCACAGATTGGCGAGGATCTGGTCAATCTGGGAGGGATCCACCTTGACCGGCGCCAGTTTTTTTCCGGGCAGCCAGGTCAGCTCTATGTCCTCGCCGATGAGCCGGCGCAGCATCACCAATATCCCTTCCACAATCTCGTTGAGATCAGTGATCTTCGGGGCTATAATCTGCTTGCGGGCGAAAGCCAGCAGTTGGCGGGTCAAGTCGGCGGAACGTTTGGCAGCTTGCCGGACGGCATGGAGGTTTGCATACAGTGGCGCTGATGGTTCTATCCCACCCATGGCCATCTCGGTATGGCCGAGAATGACACTCAGCATGTTGTTGAAGTCATGGGCTACACCGCCCGCCAGCCTGCCCACGGACTCCATCTTCTGGGCCTGGTTAAGCTGGTCTTGGAGTTTTTCTCGTTCCGCTTCGGCCCTCATGATTTCAGTGATATCAGAAGTAATCGTGGCAAAAAAATTCTTTCGGGGCGAAACTACGGAAACAAGAAAATGTTTATCCATAGAGGCATAGTAAGTGACAAATTCATCCGGTTTACCTGACTGAGCAACTCTGGAATACACATCCATGTACGGAGCTGAATCGGTATTATATACCTGGGTGGCTGTTTGGCCGACAGCTGTTTCCTTTTTGATTTTGGTTATCCGACAAAAGGCCTGATTGCAATCCAGAATTCGGTAATTACAAGGCATACCTTTGTCATCAAATAAAAGCTCGTGTACAACCACCATCTCTGTCATGGCTGAAAACAGCGCCTGAAGTTTTTCTTCGCTCTCACGCAAAGCTTCTTCTGCCTGCTTTTTATCAGTGATATCCTGAAAAGAACCCTGCACTTTGATGACCTTGTCTTTTTCGTTTTTCACTGCCTTGCCGATTGCTCTTACCCAGACATATTTTCCTTTTTGTGTGAAGATTTCCATTTCTTCATCGTAGGAATTGCCTTCTTTGACACAGGCGCTGAAGCACTGTGTGATCTTTTCCCGCCATTTCGGAGCGTAGAAGTTTATGGCTTCCTGCACAGGTGGTGAATAACCATGGGGCACATCATGAATATCTGCCACGGCATCAGACCAAGTGCAGATATTTTTTTCCAAATCGACGCTCCAACCGCCGAATCTGGCAGTTTCGCCGGCGATCTGCAGTAGCGCATAATTTGATTTCAGTTCATCTTCCGCCAGCTTGCGATCGGTTAGGTCTCGGGCAAAACAAACGAACTTACCTCCCCCTTTATTTATAAAAGTTGTGGCAATCTCAACGGGAAAAACACTGCCGTCCTCCCTGCGGTGGGAGGTTTCAAATAATTCCGTTTTGTTAGTGATAATACGGTGAATCCTTTCCTTGGTTTGGGCAGGAGTTTCTTCAGCGTCAATATCGTTGATGTGCAACCCAATTATTTCTTCCCGTGCATAGCCTGAGAATGAACAGTAAGCGTCGTTAACATCCGTAATCACTCCTTCGGGATCCATCACGTAGAAGCCGTCCGCTGTGGTATCCAAAATTGTGCTAAGAAAGTCCTCGCGTTCCCGTAACAGCTCCTCCGCCTGCTTGCTCTGGGTAATGTCATGAAAAATACAATGGGTCTGTTGGAAATTTCCTGTTTCATCCCTGCTTATCTTGCCGGTAAAAGAGACAAGAATGGGGTTTCCGTTTTTCTTGACCATTTCAAACTCAACACCCAGGATTTCGCCGATGGACGTAAACCGGGGAAAGTTTTCTTTGAAATGACCCCGCCAGTCAGGATGCAGAAAATCAGCAAAAGGCTTGCCCAGGACCTCTTCTCTACTATATCCGAGGGTATCAAGCCAGTTTTGGTTGACAACAATGAAATGGCCGTTTTCATCCAGTGATTGATAGCCGAGAGGGGCTTTTTCATAAAGCAGCCTGAACTGGTTTTCACTTTTTTGCAATGCTTCCTTGGAATATTTATACTCGGATTCAATTTTTTCCAGTTCCTGAACCCGTTTTTCCAGTTCTTCATAGGTTGGTTTCGTTTTCATTGTTATACAGGCCCTGTGTTACGATGCTGGGCCGGGAAAACCCCGAGGCGCCATGCACAATTTTTTTTTCAATATGAAGAATGGCAGGCCCTCTGCTGCTATACCTCAAAGAAGCCGGTGCCTCCATCGGAACCTCCAACACTGAATCAAGCGGTTCGGATGGTTGGTGCTATGGGCGGCCATCTCGGCAGAAAACACGATGCCTCCCCCCAGAAGCTAAAACACTTTGGCGCGGTTTGCAACGCCTGGATACCGCGACGGAGATGTATACCATCTTTGCGCATAGAGATAACATTACCCCAGATCCGCTTCCGCCATAGTGCCCCGGTGCTATGCGTGTATAATGACCAGCTGGATTGAAAGCTGCATACGTCACCAATGATCAGCCTGGACACATGGGCACACGTTAGGGCATACGTTCAGGCTGATTGTTAATGTTCCCCGCTTGGCCGAATGTACTACACCTTGAACCTGCCGACCATCTCGTTGAGATTTTCGGCAAGCTGTGACAGCTCGGTGGCACTGTCTCGAACCTGACTGCTGCTTTCGTTCATCTCCTGCGTCGAGCTGTTGACCATGGCAATTTCTCTGGTTACATCCTGGGCGACGGCGGAGCTTTGCGCCACATTTTCGTTGACCTCGGTAATACCCTGCGACACCTGGGCGATATTGTCGGAAATCTCCTGGGTTGCCGCCGTCTGCTGCTCAACGGCCGAGGCAATAGTGGCGATGATTTCGTTTACATCATTGATGACTGTGGTGATTTCATCAATTTCCGTCACAGTGCTGTTGGTGGATTGCTGAATACTGTCTATCTGGGTTCGTATGGACAAGGTCGACTCTGCAGTCTGTTTCGCCAGTTCCTTTATTTCATTGGCAACAACGGCAAATCCCTTACCGGCTTCTCCGGCTCGTGCCGCCTCTATGGTGGCATTGAGCGCCAGCAGGTTGGTCTGTTCCGAAATCTCGGTGATGGCCTCCGTCACTTTGCCGATCGATTGTGCCGCCTCGCCAAGTTCTGCCATTTTCTCCGAAGCACTGCCCGCCTGGCCAACCGCCTTGGTTGAAACCGAATGGGCCGTTTCTGCATTTCTGGCAATTTCTTTAATAGTGGAAGACATCTCCTCGGATGCGGAACTCACCATATTGGTATTGGTGGCCGACTCTTCCATGGCCGCCGAAACCCCGTTGAGGTTGCTGGACATCTCTTCAACCGCCGTGGCTACTGTACCAGCGTTACCGGATGTGGTCTCCGCCGCGCTGGAGAGCTGCTCGGAAATGGCTGAAAGTTCGGTGGAGGAGGACGTCAAGGTGCTGACTCCTCCGGTTATGTCTTTTATCATCTCCTGCAATTTTTCGACAAACTGGTTGAAGCGCATTGCCAGTTGACCAATTTCATCACCCGAATTTACCGGCAGCCGGACCGTCAGATCGCCCTCACCCTGCGCAAGCTCGGTGAGATTATTCACCACATTGATTACCGGCCGGACAATAGCCCGGGCAAGTACCAGGGCTACAACAACGATGGCGGCAACGCCGATGACACCGATTATGAGCATGATCCATTCCATTTCCGTCACCGCCTCAAAAGCCTCATGCTCATCGATTTCGGCGATGATCGCCCAGGTAAAGTTTCCTATGTCAACCGGGGCATAGGCGCTTAACACCGAAGCTCCGTTGTAATCTTCAATGATCCGGGCATCACTCTTGCCGGCCAGTGCCTGACGCGCAGCAAGCGTGTCCACATCGCCCTGCGCGGGATTGGCAAAGGAGGCCTTTACCGTGCGATTCTGCGGATCAAGATAGCTGTCCGAACGCATGAGTTTATCCTCGCCCACCAGATAGGTCTCTCCCGTCTCTCCCATACCTTCGCGCTGGGTCATGATATTGTTAATGGCCTCAAGGGAGAGCTGCATGGCGACAATCATCTCCACCTCGCCTCGATGGACAATGGGCTCGGCAATGAAAGCGGCGGGCTCGTTGTTGCTCGGTGCGTATCTGGCAAAATCGGCAATACCATACTTCTGGGTTTGCAGGACCTCTCGGGTCAACCGGCCAAGCCCGGAGTCGGCATACTTGCCGTTGACCATGTTGGTTCCATAATCCGCCTCCCGGGTGACGCTATAGAACACTCTTCCTTCAGGGTGGATGAGAAAAAGGTCATAATACCCGTATTTTTCGATGTATTTGGTAAAATAGTCACGCGTCTCATCCGGTACTTTGGCGGCCACCGCCTCCTCAAGATCCATCTTGGAGATGCAGGCCCAGTTAAAACCGGGTATGTCAAGCGGGTCATAGGCAACTATATTCAGGGTACCGGAACTATCGCTAAAAATGTCAACATCGCTGTTACCGGCCAGGGCTTCTTCCACATACGGTGTGGATATCTCATATCCCACGACATACTTGCCATCCCCCATGGTCTGCATATCGCTGCGAAAAGATATTGTGCCCTGATGTTTCCCCATCAGGTAGGTTTCTCCGGTCTGCCCCATGCCCATACGCTTTTGAACAATCTCGTTGGCTTTGTCGGTTGGGACCTGAAAGGCCACAAACCCGAGCAGCTCGCCGTTGTCCGCTGTGATCTGCGTCATCATAAAGGCGGCATAGGCCCCGTTCGAAGGTGCATAGGGCTCGAAGTCGGCTGTTACGATTTCATCCGGGTCGGCATTCAAGCCCCTGGCATAGGCATCACCCAGTCCCGAATTCTTGAGGGCACCATTGCTCAGTGTCATGCCAAGATCCGATTCCCGTGCTGCCGTATAGACAATATCTCCATCATGATGGATTAAAAAAACATCATACCAGCCGTATTCCTCCATTATAGCCTTCATCTTTGGGTCATACTGACGCGCCAGCCTTTTATATTCAGGGGAAAGCACTTGCCCGCCCGACATTTCAAAAGAATCTTCAAAGGCATTCAGCGCCTGCGCCACAAAGGGGGCATCCTTCATAACTCGAAGCTGACTTTGCATCGAGCGAAAATAATCTTCAATCTGGCTCCTTTTCAGCTCCTGGATGGATACGAGCTTTTCCTCGGCAGCATGATTAAGCGCCTTTACCGTCTCCAGCATTACCCCCATATCACCCTGCCGCTCTTCAAAGAACCCTTCAAGTTGGAATTTTTTTATCTCACGGACCATGGCCAGCTGATTAAATGAGCTTTGGGAGAGGGCACCGCTTGATTTATACAGGGCCACCAGACTGCCCGTCGCAAAGGGAATCACCCCGACAGCCAGAAACGCGAGCAGCAACTTCTTGCCAAGGGTCATCTTCTTTAAAAAACCGGTCACCTTCATCTCTTCCGCAGTAGCCATCGTCTTCCCCCGTTTTTTACGACAATTTGTCTTTGTATCAGTTCATGGTGCCGGGCACTGTTGAACCCTCTGAACAACTGTGCCAGAGCAGCAGCCGATAAAGCATCTGTTTCCACGTATACAGCCTCATTTACAATCACTACATTGTAATTGCCACGGTACATTTACTACGGCACAATTGCTTCTATGCAATTACTGCGCCAGCTGCAAACAAGCAGAACTGATTATCACAAAAAAATCTTTACGTTTATTTTCGGGGAGCTACAAACACTGACAACTCTCGGAAGAGACATGCCGCCGGCATAAGGTGGTATAAGGTGGCACAAAAACCACCTCACACCAGCAGCCACATAGTGTACCACTGTGCGGAGTACCAGGAAAAAGACAATCGAAACCGGGGAAAACAATCTAGCATCACAGGTATTATATGATAACCGTTTAGAATTTCATACAATATATGGATTGCAGTAATTAGTCAGGCAGGAGGAGCCTATTTCTTATGCCTGTATGAGCCGGGGCCAAAGTATGGTGGTATTTTTACCACCATTGCCACCTGCTACTACGACAACCACAGCAACAGCAGCAGCAGTAAAGTAGTAAAAAAAGTTGTAAAAAAAACCCCGGAGTTGCTGAGCCGACATTTTCGGGACTGGTGGCCTGGCTCTTCACCCCGTACTCCATGAATGGCGCAAGAGTATCCCCTTTTTTTTCAAAACGCCCTCAAGTATCCGGAGGATGAAAATCCTTGAGCATCAAACCAAGCGCATTGATTTTCGTATAAAAGTTCTTCTTATGCATCCCACTGATCTCAAGTGCTCTTTTGAGGTTCCCCTGGGCGAGCTGGAGGGTCCGAAGCAGATATCTTCTCTCAAACTCCTCCACAACTTCCTGCTTTGCTTGCTTAAACGGTGGATGCTGGTTCTCCTGTCGTTCACCAATAACCCTTTCCACATCATGGGCGATAATTTTTTCGTTCACGGCAATCTGGATAACTTTGTGGAGTGCCTGCTTAAGTTGCCGAACATTGCCCGGCCACTCGTGCTGCGTCAGACATGCACAGGCATCGGCTGAGATATCATAGGTTTTGTTATAGAGACTGCCAAACTGGGCCAGGAAATGCCAGATCAGAGGAATGATATCCTCCCTGCGCCCGGCCAGCGGCTTGGCCTCAAGTGTTGTCCCGGCAAGGCGATAGAAAAGGTCTTCTCTGAACTCACCCCGGGCACACATTGCCTCAAGATCCCTGTTGGTGGCGGCGACAATTCGTATATCGGCATGGCGCACCTTCGACTCTCCGACCCGCATATATTCGCCGGCATCAAGAAACCGAAGCAGTTTCGCCTGGATATCACTATTCAATTCGCCCACTTCATCGAGAAACAGCGTGCCGCCCTCTGCTTCGCCTACGTGACCGATGGTGGTACTGGTCGAGCCGGTGAACGCCCCCCTGGTATGGCCAAAAAGTTCAGATTCCGCCAGGCTGCCGAGTACGGCGCAGTTTATCGGCAGAATTTTTTTAGCAGAGCGACCACTGAGCTCATGCAGCTCTTGGGCGATAATTTCTTTGCCTGTTCCGGACTCCCCCAAAATCAAGACCGGCATATCCATTGTGGCAAAGGTTCGAATTTCATGGCGCAGCTGCCGTATCGATTGTGATATGCCGACAAGCTTACTGCGGTTTGGTGTGTCCACATTACGCAGATGGCTTTGGCGCATGCGCTGCATGTGCAGTGCGGCATAGACGGTATAGGCCAACTGGGATGCATTAAAGGGCTTAAAGAGAAAATGGCTGAGGCCCAGCCGCAATAAGGGATCAAGATTATTTTCATCCGGCACACCGGTGATGATTATTATCTCGGCATCCCTGTTATGCTTTAAGAATGCTTTGGAGAGTTGTATGCCGTCAACTGCCGGCATATTGATGTCTATCAGTGCAAGATCAAAGGCTTCGGCCGGCAGGCTGTCCAGAGCGACCTGGGAGTCGACATAGGGCTCCACCTCACAGCCATGACCGGCAAGGGTGTCCTCTATAAAATTGACGATGGATATTTCATCATCAACCACCAGAACACGTACCTGTTCCCCCTGTTTAAGCTTGAGCTGTGACATTGTTGGCCAGATCCTCCACCTGCTTCACGGTAAATGGTTTTGCAATAAATGCTGCGGTGTCGGGTAAATCTGGATAACTTTCTGCCGATTCACCAGACATAAAAATAACTCCGGCTGAGCTGTCAATCTCCATGAGACGCTCGACACAGGCAAAGCCCGAGCAGTCGGTCAAGCCGATGTCGACCAGAAAAATCGTGACGATGTTGCTGACCAGTTCGTATTCCTCAACAGCCTCGGCACAGGTTGATGCGGCGAAAATGATATGGCCGCGGCGCTGCAATCCGTTGACGAGAACATCCAAAAGAAGGGGGTCATCGTCGATGATGAAAAACACCTGTTTCTTCGCCGTGGATGGCGTTGCATCAGTAGGTTTATCCGTCGCCGATTTCATAGCTTTTTTTCTGGAAACGTTCTCATACACAGGCAGCTTAAAGACAAATCGTGTTGTCGCCTCGGTGTCGTCCTCATCCAGACGCAGATCACCACCATGCTCTCTGGCAAGCTGACGTGCGACATACAATCCCAAGCCCCGGTGAGAGCCGCTCTTGGTCCCGGCAAATGGCATAAAGATGTCGCTGCGAACCACTGAATCAACCCCGACGCCCTCATCTTCAATGAACACCTTGACCCATTGCCGACTATCTTGGCTTGAAACGGGAGCAACGGAAAAGACCATTTTCCCTCCACCGGGCATTGCTTGAATACTATTCTCACCAACATAAAACATCATCAGAACCAGACTGCTGAACTCGCCCTGTATGCGCAGCATGTGATGATGATTTTCCACCAAAATTTGCACCTTGGGCGTGACCGCCTGCAATGCATCAACCACGTTGTCGAGAACCACCGCGAGCCGGTGAGGCGTTATATCGTCCTTGACGAATCGTGTAAAACGGAAAAGTGTTTCGGTAGTTGCCACTCCCCGGTTGATCAAATCTTGCAAAATTGGACGCCGCCCGCTATTCGTCTGAGCGGAAAGCAGACTCGACTGGCCGATCGCCCCGGTAAAGATATTATTGTAATTGTGGGTTATACCACGCGTAACAAGCCGCAGAGATTGCAGAAACTTGTATTCCAGGAGCATGTTCCAGACAAGCGCATCGTCTTTTTGCGCGAGATATTTTAGTAAAGAGGCCTGCATAGAGACTTTGCCTTACATGGTTATTTAGAAATGGTTCAGGCGCAAACGCGTACCAGGGCTGCCGATATATCAGCCATGGACACAGGTTTTTTGAGAACCCTCATGCGCCGGCTCTCCTTGAGGATTCCTGTTTCGTCTATCCATCCCTTGCCGGTGCAAACGATTATCGGCATATCGGTGCGGATATGCCTGATCTCCTCAATCCCTTGATGTCCTGCATCCTCGGGTCAATGCTGTTACTACCTGTATTTTACAGGATTCATTTTTACAAGATTCACCTTGCAGGATTCATGCCATTCAAAAGTGTTCAGTCGGAGTGTTATGCGACAGAGAGGTGCAACATCCCGCTGCTCCAATGTTCTAGCGATTAAAGGTCCCTTCAAGAAATTTTGGGTCCCGGACCGGTAAAGAGATTGCCAAACACCCAAGTGCTTCAGGCCTTTGGCGGCCACTCTGCTCCCTCCAAAAGAGAGGCCATTATAAAAATATTCTCTAAACATTCCAGAGCAATGCACTATTCCCACAAAGTAGGGTAGAGTATGACGCGAAGAATATTGATGTGGCTTAAAAAAAGGAGGAGAGAGAGGTGGTGATTTTACCACCATTGACCATTGTAACCGCTCGACCGGGAACACAAAATTTCCATGGAATTGGTGAATGCGATGCGTTCATGAATTGATCGGGGCGGCTGTCCACAATTCCGCATTGCGGCACATTGCGACAGCGCAACAATGCAGAAGCGTCAAGGAGTAGCGGCGCCGGCATCAATCAGATCCCGCACAAGCTGTGCCATATCCTCGTTTAATACAGGCTTTTGCAAAAAGCCTTGAATACCTGCCGCAACGGCACTCTCCCTGTCCACCAACTCGCTGTAACCGGTACAGATGATTATCGGCAATGCCGGACGAACCTCCAACATTCGCTTTGCCACGTCAAGACCGTTCATCCCCGGCATGGTGAAGTCGGTAATGACCATGTCGAAGGCATTGGGATCACTTGTAAAGAGGTATAAAGCCGCTCGGCTGTCCGTTTCGCCCACCACGCTGTACCCAAGTCTTTCAAGTTTGTCCCGGACCATGTCCACCAGCATTTTTTCATCATCTATAAAGAGGATGGACTCTGTGCCACCGGGCAGACTCTTGCTTGCAATGGATTTCTCTACACTGATTTCCCGGGTCTTGGGAAGGAAAATACGAAAGGTCGTGCCCCGCCCCACCTCGCTATCAACGGTAACAGCTCCTTCAAGTTCGGAGACTATGCCATGGACGATGGACAGCCCCATTCCCGTTCCTTTGCCCTCGGCTTTGGTAGTGAAGAACGGGTCAAAGATCTTTGCGGCAACTTCAGGCGGCATTCCCGAACCTGTATCCTGCATGCTGATTTCCACATATTCGGTACCCAGGCACTCGGCCTTACGACGGATTTGCGGGGGAAGATGAAATGCCTGCCGCAGGCCAATGACCAGCCTGCCGCCACTTACCTCCATTGCATGATAGGCGTTGGTGCAGATGTTGACGACAACCTGATGCAACTGAACCGGATCGGCACATACAGACCCCGCTTCCGGCTCAATCTCCTGATCAATTGAGATTGTCGACGGCAGCGTCGAGCGTAGCATCTTTACCGCCTCTTTTATTACCGATGCCGGCTGCAAAATCGCCTTGTCCGTTTCTTTCTGACGGCTGAAGGTAAGTATCTGGTCCACCAGCTCCTTGGCCCGCTGCCCGGCATCCAGCACATGCTGCAGATCCTGGCCTATCCTGGAATCGGGCTGTACATCGTCGAGCGCCATAGCCGTATAGCCGAGCATGGCACCAAGGATATTGTTAAAATCATGGGCAATACCGCCGGCAAGCGTGCCGATGGCCTCGATTTTCTGGGCCTGGCGCAGCTGCCGGGAAAGCTGCACATTTTCCTGTTCCGCCTCTTTGCGCCGGCTGAGATCCAGGCCAAAGGCGAGCAGGTACTTCTTACCGTCTATCTTTATGGCACACCCGGAATAACTCACGACACATTGGCCGCCGTCGGCTTTCCCCAGTGTCACCTCCTGTTCTTCAATGTAGCCATTCTCCTCCAGCAGCCCTAACAGCCGCCGGCGTTGCTGTGGCTCCAATATGCCTAGTTGTGTCGATACCTTCCCCACCACCTCGTCCTGTGAGTACCCTGTCATTTCGGTAAATTTTTTATTGACCTGGAGATACCTGCCGGTGTCGATCTCACTTATCGTCATCAGGACAGGTGAGAGCTCAAAGGTACTTTTTAAGACCTTTTCACGCTGCTCGGTGCGCCGCTTCGCCTCCGTCAATGCCAGTGCGTCGGAGGCCATGGTAATGATCAGCTCGGCAAAGGTCCCGAGAAACGACAGTATACTGTCATGCCTTTCCCTGGAAATCACAGGTACCGCGGCAACAGCCTCTAAATACTGCTGTTCTTCAAAGCCAAAGATACCGGCCTGTTTCCTGAACCGGGCCCAGTCCTCCTGCTGCAGAGGTTTGTGGAAGAATTGCCCGGTAAAGATATTGGCAAGATGGCGGCCATGGACGATGATCGGGCAGTAGGAATCCACCAGGCCCATGGGACAGGTATACGAAACACTCTTCCGCCCCCGCTGTATTGCCGTATTTACCCTGAAGTCGCTCTGTTTGCATAACGCAGCCGTTTCCGGATGAACCCTGTGAAACTTAACGCAGATCTCCTGCCAGCCGGTTTCGGTGAGGATTGTACCTTCGGTGGTAACGATAGCCGTGTCGATGCCGCTGATCTCATAAAATTTTTGGAGAAGCTGCTGTAATGTGTCGATATCAATGAGTTGCTCCAACTCCATGCCTACTACCCCCACTCATCCCTTATCATCACCCATGCAACCTTTTGAACGGCAACGCTGCAGCCACTGCGGGCAGGCCACCCCGCAATTTGGGTATACTACATTGTAGGAGAGCTTTACATGACACGTACCACAAACGTTGCAGATAGTCAAGACAGACAGGAGCCTTTTTTGCATCCCATCTTCAGGCTTCTTCCGGTTTCTTTTTTACCACCTTGCCACGCCTTTTCTTGCAGGCATATTGCACGACGCCCTGAAACAACAATCACATTATGAAAATAACAATATATTTTCAAAATCTTAACGCAAACACCAGCATCCCTGGAGACATACCCACAAAGCTGGCATATTTCTTGCGCGATCTGAAACTGGTACTCTGGAGCTGGAAAATGAAATACTTTAAAGCCTCATAACAGGCAGATATGGACTTTTTGCAAACTGCAACACAATGACGCAGAGGCTGCCTATGATGCGGGAATGATCCTGCGCCATATGCTGCTTGGCCGGCTGTATTCCCAAAAATTCCTGGATACCAACGCAAAAGCCGACGAAGAGCGCGTCTATGCCGAGTTTGAAGAAGTATATAAGAAAACAGACGAGCTGAGAAACGAGCTCCAAAATCCTACGCGCCGCGTTTTGAACGAAAAAGTTATCGAGGAAGCGGAGCAGTTGTATCGCGCAACCTTCACCAAGATTGCCGAGGGTATCTACACACACAACGATCTCATCACCAACACCCTCGATATAATGGGACCGGAGATGGCGGAAGATGTGGAGTTTATCAAACTCTCGGTCAAGGAAGACCAGGATGAGCTCGGGCCAATTGTCCAGGCACGCAGCGAGAACGCAGTGCGAGTCGTGCTGATCGCGTCTGTTATTGCGGTAATTATCGCCGTTATCGCGGCATTTTTCATAACCAAAACCATCACCGGGCCGGTACAGCGGGTGGTTGACTTTGTCGATAAACTGGCAAATGGCGATTTTACTTCCAAGCTTGATATCAGCCAGCAGGATAAAATCGGCAAGGTTACCCAGGCAATAACCGAAATTTCGGAACAGACTAATCTGCTGGCACGCAATGCCACCATCGAGGCGGCACGTGCCGGAGAAGCCGGCAAGGGTTTTGCCGTCGTTGCCAACGAGATCAAAGAGCTTGCCAAGCAGACCGCCGAAGCCACGGTGGATATCAAAATACAGATAGAAGAGATGCAAACCACCACGGATGGCACCATCACCGATATCGAAAGAATCGGCACGGTCATCGACGACATCAACGATGTCATCACCACCATCGCCACGGCGGTCGAGCAGCAGTCCGCCGCCACCTCGGAGATTTCCGAAAATGTCCAACAGGCGGCATCAGGCATTGCCGAAGTCAACGAAAATGTGGCACAAAGCTCCATCGCCGTGGGCGATATCACCAAGGATATCAGTGGCAACCAGACGATCCTGCAGAAAAGAAAAAAGTACCACATCAAAAGGGGGCGCAGACTTTTTTGCAGAAAAGCGAGGCAATGCTTATAAAAAGATTATTGATAAATGCCGCATGTTAACAACACCAGGACAATGCCACCATTGGGAAAATGATTAAAGATGATAACCATACCACTCGTTGAGCGCAGCTGTGAAGCGCGTTCGCAATACCTTGAGGTTCGCCTGCCTTCATTTTATATGGAAGATTTTTCCATCCTTGCCATCACGGTACCCGATTACCGGGTTGCTCAAGCATTTTTACGACAGAGCGGCTATACAATCGTCGGTTGCTCCGGCAGTGGCGACATTACTCTGCCACACATTTCACACTTGCCCAGACTTCTCGAGCAATTAAATGCGCATGGCATAGACGCCATATTCAGTGATGTTGCCGATACCATGTATCAGGCCTGATAAAACCGATTTTGCCGGTCCGGCAAAACCTTTACTGCTTCAGAGCAGATATCCGCTGCAACGGATTGAAGCCTGCTTGACCCTGTAACGGGTGAAAACAAACACTACAGACAAGTAGCTTTTGGCAACACTTGTCAAATCCGCCTGTCCATCGCACTTTTGCCCAGCCATCCTGCAAAAACCGAGTCGACGTTGTAGTAAAAAGCTACTCTTCTGCCAATGGTCTGGCGTGCCCTGTTTTACACTTTCCGCACCAATACACACAATGTATTGATTTAACGTATTAATTCGTCCTTCTCCCTATTTCTTTTCTGTGGCACCGGGATTGCAATACTATGGGTAACTACCAATCAGGTAACATACCCATCGGGTAAAAGGAGGGCAAAATGCTAAGCACAAATCAGAGAAATATCGTTAAAGGTTTCCAGATATTTGAAGACGAATGCATCTGGTCGAAAGCGGGAATCGTTCAGTCCGGACTGTGCGACAATGTATACGACTGCCGGACTTGCCCGTATGACTTGGCCATGCAGAAGACCGTCAATGCAGACGTTAACAACCTGGGCTCCGGCTGGGCCAACAAAGTGAAGGACATCTATGATTGGACCAACATTCCCTGCCGTCATGTGCTGACCGGACGGGTCAGGGCGCACAAGGTCTGTGTCAATAATTATGAATGTAATCATTGTGCCTATGACCAGATGCTCGATGACGAGGACATGGATTTCCGCGACGAAAAAACGGCCTGCCTGAAATCATCCGGCTATCTTCTGGCCGAAGAGTATTACTATCACAAGGGGCATACCTGGGCCCGGTTCGAACACGGCGGTCGGGTAAAGATCGGTTTTGACGACTTCATGGTCAAGCTGTTCGGTTCTCCATCAGATATTTCCCTTCCCCCGCTGGGCGCAAAGCTGAAAAAAGACCAGGCCGGATTTATTTATTCCCGTTCAGAGAACAAAGCAACAGTATGCTCTCCCGTTACGGGGACGGTGCTGGCAATCAACCATAAAGTGCAGGAGCATCCGGAAATCGTCCATGATGATCCTTACAACGAGGGGTGGCTCTGTATCGTTGAACCCAAGATGCCCAGACAGAACCACAAGGGACTGTATTATGGCAAAGACAGCCATGAATGGACAGATCGGGAGAGCCAGAGACTCCTGCGCCTGATCGGCTCTGAATACCGGAACCTGACTGCTGCCGGAGGCGATCCGATAGATGATATATATGCCGGCTTTCCCAGGATCGGCTGGGACCGCCTTGCGGAAACCTTTCTTGAAAATGCAGAGAAATAAGGGGATCGTATCGCGGCAGTGTTCAACCTGAAGAGTGAAATCAAGCCGGGCTTCCGCCTTGGACAGCCCGGCCGTAAACATAGACTACCCATAAGGTAAATTGGAGGGCAAAATGGTATTGAAAAAGCTGAAAAACATCGCCAAAGACAAAACACAGAAAAACATCATCAGAGGGTTCCAGGTCATTGAAGACGAATGCATCTGGTCGAAGGCGGGAATCGTTCAGTCCAGACTGTGCGACAATGTGTACGACTGCCGGACCTGCCCGTTTGACAGGGCCATGCAGAAGACCGTCAATGCAGACTCTAAAAAAGTAGGCTCCGGCTGGGCCAATAATGTGAAAAACGTCTATGAATGGACCAACATTCCCTGCCGTCATGTGCTGACCGGGCGGGTCAGTGCACACAAGGTCTGTGTCAATAATTATGAATGTAATCATTGCGCCTATGACCAGATGCTCGATGACGAGGACATGGATCTTCGGGACGAAAAAACGGCCTGCCTGAAATCATCCGGCTACCTTCTGGCCGAAGAGTATTACTATCACAAGGGCCATACCTGGGCCCGGTTCGAACACGGCGGCCGGGTAAGGATCGGCTTTGACGACTTCATGGTCAAGCTGTTCGGTTCTCCATCAAATATTTCCCTCCCGGCCCTAGGCGCAAAGCTGAAAAAAAACCAGGCCGGGCTGGCTTTTTCCCGCTCAGATAACGAAGCTGCAGTACAGTCTCCCATTACAGGGACGGTACTGGCAATCAACAACAGAGTTCAGGAACATCCGGAAATCGTGCATGATGATCCTTACAATGAGGGATGGCTCTTTATCGTAGAACCCAAGATGCCCAAACTGAACCTCAAGGGGCTTTATTACGGCAAAGACAGCCTTGAATGGACAGACCGGGAAAGCCAGAAACTTCTGCGCCTGATCGGACCGGAATATCAGAATCTGGCTGCAGCTGGAGGCGAGCCGGTGGATGATATATATGGAAACTTTCCCGAGATTGGATGGGACCGCCTTTCAGAAACCTTTCTCGGCAATAAGAAGAAGTGAGGGAATCCGGGTTAGCGCGGCAGCCGTCTTGCACAATCCCTGCACAGGTAAAATGGAATGGCGTTCAGATCCTCTATGACACCGGAAAAGTGCATGATACATTTGATTTCATTGCAATGGAACAGGTTGAACAGGTGGCCCAGCTCGTGCAGCGCGAGCTTGGCCGCCCTCTCGAAAATCAGGGAAGTCGATGACGTTGAGCCGTCGGCGTTCCTGTTCAGCCTGTAGAGAGATATCAAAGCCATGCTGCCGCCCTGGACTGCCTGGCCGTACACATAGTTGAAAATCGGGATAAACATATCCCGGGACATGACGCCCATAATTTTGGAATACCCGGCAAAATCCATCGCATTGAGCTCATTGATAAGGATGCCGGCATTATACTTCAGCCGGACCTCATCAAAGGCAGACTCGGGAACAGGCCGCATGGGCAGGATATCAGTCGGCAACTTGTAATACGCCGTGATATTCGCTGCGATCACCTCGACCGCCAGGGTCGGCACCTCCCCCAGCGGAAGCACTCCGATCTGTTCTTTCATGCCCGTTTTTTCAAGTTGCTCCGTTTAATAATCTTATGGAGGCTGACGCGGTTAATACCAAGAATTTCTGCCGACCTGGTAATCTGCCAGTTCTGTTCATCAAGTACCTTGAGAATATGCGCTTCCTCTACTTCTTTCAGTGTCCGGGGCGTGGACAGGGCCGTTTGTGCCGGCCCGAGAAATGAAAAATCCTCGACGGTAAGTGTCCGGGATTTACTCAGAACAACGGCCCGTTCTACGGCGTTTTTCAGTTCTCTGACGTTTCCGGGCCAATCATAGGAGGTTAATAGAGACAGGGCATCCGCTTTTATCCTGTCTACATGTTTCGTGGTTTCATGGCTGTACTTTGTCATGAAATGATCGACAAGAAGGGGAATATCACCTTTTCGTTCTCGCAGGGAAGGCAGATGAACCCTGATTACATTGATACGATAAAAGAAGTCTTCCCTGAATTCTCCTTCCTGGATACATTTTTCAAGGTCTTTCCGAGTAGCGGAAATCAGACGGAAATCGACCTCAATAGGGGTTTTGCTGCCGACGTTGAAGATTTTTTTATCATCAAGGGCCCGAAGCAGGTCCACCTGCATTTTGGCGCTGATATCGCCTATCTCATCGAGAAAGAGGGTGCCGCCGGAAACCACTTCCAGAAAACCCTTTCTGGAATGTTCTGCTCCGGTGAAGGCTCCTTTTCTATGCCCGAACAATTCACTCTCCATGAGCGCATCCGGCAGAGCACCGCAGTTGATGGCAATAAAGGGGAGCTGTGCCCTAAGGCTTTTGGCATGGATGGCCTTTGCCACCAGTTCTTTGCCGGTGCCGGTTTCCCCGGTGATCAGGATGGAAGCATCGCTCTGGGCCACCTCCATGATTAAGGCGTACAATTTTTCCATGAGAGGGGACTGGCCGATGATATTGTCAAACTGGGTGATCTGGTCCAGACATCCTTTGACATATTGATAGTCCGAGGTGATTTTCTGCTGGCTTAAAATTTTCTCAATCACCAGGGAGAGCTGCTCCGGCTTAAATGGTTTCAGCAGGTAGTCGCTGGCACCGGCACGCATGGCCCTGGCCGCGCTTTCTATGGAACCGTGCGCGGTGATAATGACCACCAGGGTTTCCGGATACTCTTCCTTTACCCTTTCCAGCAGTTCAAGGCCGTCCATACCCGGCATTTTAATATCCACAAACAAGAGCTGAAAAGGCTTTAGTTCTATCTTCTCCAACGCCTCTGCACCGGAGGCTGCTGTTTCTATTTCATAACCATATTTTCTAAACCAATACACAAGAGATTCCCGGACAATCATCTCATCGTCCACAATCATGAGTCTCAATTTAGGTTCCATGCTCTTCCCCCTTAAGGAATTGGGTGTTCGTCGGGAATCACGGGAAAGGTCAGTGTAAATGTGGTGCCTTCCTTCTCCCGGCTGTCGACTTTTATGGTCCCTCTGTGATTTTTGACCACCCCGTATACAATGGACAGTCCCAGTCCCGTGCTTTTACCCACCTCTTTGGTGGTGAAAAAAGGATCGAACAGGTTATTCTTTATGTTGTCCGGGATGCCATAGCCGCTGTCCCGGATGCTGAACCTGGCTTTACCGGCTGTTTCATCCATCCTGGATGTCACCGTCAGCTCCCCTCCGTCAGGCATGGCATCAATAGCGTTGAATATCAGGTTCAAAAAACATTGTTGAAGCTGGTTGATATCCCCTACAACCATGATCGGGGTCGGGCACAGCTCTGCCGTCAGTCTGATATCTTCGAGTTTCATCTTGTGGCGGGTGAGGGAAAGCGCCGCATCCAGGGCTCTGTTTACATCCAACTGGGTATGTTTCACCTCCGATTCCCTGGCAAAAGAGAGCAGTCCGGACACGATGCTCCCGACACGCTCCAGTTCCGTGGACATGAGCTGCAGGTGGCCTCTGAATTCTTCCAGGGACTCCTCCGCCGGGGCACCGGTAGACAAAATATCCTGCATGCACCCGCAGAAAGTCAACAGGCCCTGGATAGGATTGTTGATTTCATGGGCAACGCTTGCCGCCAGCGTACCCAGCGAGATCATCCGATCTTCCTGGATCATTTTCTGGATATTGGATTCGAACTCCTTGGCCTTCTTGGTCCAGCTTTCCGAAAATTCAGTGGTAACATCCCGCCAGAACTCGATCACCTGGGTGACCTCCCCGGCATCATCCTTGATTGGATAGGTGGTCAGGTCGCAGTACATCCGTTGACCATCCGGTCCCGGATGGTCGTGGATGACATGGACATCCTGGCCACTCCTCAGGGTTTCCAGCATGGGGCACTTCACCCCGGGAAAGGCACTCGAACAGGGGGTGTTCAGTCCGTGGGAAATTGTATAGCAATGGGCACCGATGACCTTATCCTTAGCCATTTTCACCGTATTAAGATAGGCGTCGTTGGCATAGTCAATGGTGAAATCCGTATTGATAAAGACAATGGACGTCGTGCTCTGCCGGATCAATAAGTTGGTAAGCGTCTTCTCGGCAGTGATCTTCTGTTCGGTTGCCTCCAGCCGCCGGCTTATCATATTCACAAAGTTGCGCACTATCCTGTTGTCTTTAAACTCGAGGACACCCACACCTTTAGGTTTTAAACGGATAATTTCAAGGAGTACCTGCCGCTTGCCGGTCAGTTCCAGGACACTGTCAAGCTGGTCGATAGACAGCAGATCGCGGAGATTGCCGGTGGTATATATCCCCAGCTGTTCGGCAAGCAACATCCCCTCTGCACCAGGATTTTTATCGCACACCCCCAGTATTTTGATGTTAAAAAGAGGAGAAGGAGCTTCCCGGATCAGGTCGAGGAAAAAACGGCAGTTCCGGCCACCGCCCATAATGGCGATATTTATGGAAAACCTCTCATTGACATCGTCTTCCGGCATTTCCTTTTTTTCCCTCATCTTCATCTAACACTCCTTCCGGGTTAACCGCCGAGAGTACATGCCAAATTGTATCCGATAGATTGGTGACCATAAATCTTGCCGACACATACCTTCTCCAGTTTAGCACACCATCTCTTTTTCTTTGAGAAAAGTACGCAGAAAGGTAATGTGTTGCAGCATATAACGACGACCACTTTCTTCTTTGCGTTGTGGTTACCTAAATCTCTTTTTCTTCACTCAATCGTATCCGCATCTCAATTTCTCTTGCACCATCGGTCAGCTTAAGTACATCGACAAAACCGACCACGGTACCGGCAAGGCAGTCCTGGACAAACTCCTTCAATGGGATTTTTCTGCCATCCACCAGCAACGAGGCTCGCTCGGGCCTGCGATCCTTATCACGCAGAAACCGTTTTTCGATGAACAGGGCAATTTCCCGGGATTCGTTCAGTCGAAAGACATAATCACCGGAAATATCGAGATCGGTAGCAACCGCGATAACGCCATGGACCTCCTGGCGCAGGTCCTGATCCTTGTTTTTCCGTACCTCGATCTTGGCGATCTTGCGGGCATGCTTAAAACCTTCTCCAATAACAATGTCCACATCGGCAAAAAAACGATGCGCCAGAGTAATGATGGAGTGGTCGGAGGGAGCTGTCTGCAGCACCATCTGATCCGGTCCGACAAAGAGAACGGCGTCAGCGCCGGCCTGCCGGTGTTTATACGTATCGGTTCCCTCTCTATCAAAGCTGACCCCGCTTTCATTGCTCGATTTTATTACCGCAACCCGGTGTCCGAGATCTTTCAGGTGGGAGACAACCTCGCTGACAAGAGTTGTTTTGCCGCTGTCGTGATAGCCGATAAATGTAACAACTTCCGCCATACCTCCTCCATGTTCCGTCTCTTTTCTGAGCAGCTCAACCCTTTGGAGCGGTGGTGAAATTTTCCAGTTCACGGAAAATGTCTTCCAAAGGAGGACGGATATTGATGTCGACGACCTGAATTGCAGTTATCGTACCTGTAGTATCAACGAAGAAAAGAGCCCGTTCAGAGGTACCATCAGAGCGCAAGACGCCATATTTTGCCG
>CAYUPL010000049.1:5203-24544 GCA_964446655.1 uncultured Desulfopila sp. | reverse complement strand
GAAAAACCCGGGAAAGCTGCGCTGCTGTCGTTTGACAGCGAACCCGAAATTGTGAAATGCCCATTAGAGGAACAATAATGAAGACAATTCTTGCCGCAGATATTGGTGGCACAAATAGCCGCTTCGCCTATTTTCAAATTGATCGGCAAGGCTCACTTGTTCTGATGGAGACGAAATGGCTGGCAACTTCAGAAGCCGACTCTTTTGCACAGCTCCTTGAACGGCTCCGGTCAAGTGATGCGGCCTTTTCGGCTGATGAGGCCGACATTGCGATCATTGCCGTAGCCGGACCGGTGAAACATGAGGTGTACTCTGCTCCGCCTTATATCTCCTGGGATATCGACCTCACCAGCAGCGAGAGCAAAAACGTTTTTCGGCAGGCATATCTGATTAATGATTTTGTTGCCCAGGCCTACGCCTGTCCGTCTCCTGTGGGAGAGTCAGCCCGCGTGATCTTGAGCGGAGAGGCAGAGGCGGATGGGACCATTGGTGTCATCGGCGCTGGTACCGCTCTTGGTAAGGCCAGTCTTGTCCCGACTTCCGGTCATGGGTTTCTGGCGCTGCCCTCCGAAGGCGGGCATGCCTATTTTCCTTTTATTTCGCCACGGGAGTTGGCGTTTCAGGAGTTCTACCAAGAAAAGAGCGGTCAGAAACACATCACCGGCAATCTGGTGGTTTCCGGTCGTGGTCTCCGGTATATCCACTGGTTTCTCTCCGGCGAGGAGTTGGAGCCGGAGGAGGTTGCCGCCCGGTTTACCCCTGAATCCGAAACCTTGGCATGGGTCGCGAAATTCTATGGCCGTGTTTGCCGGGATTATGCGCTTGAGGTGCTGGCTCTCGGCGGGCTGTACATCGCCGGCGGAGTAGCTGCCAAAAATCCTGAGATTCTCAGCCATGCAAATTTCCGCAACGAATTTCTTGATTCACCGACCATGGGGTCTCTCCTGGCGAAAATCCCTGTTTTTCTCATTGATAACCAGGACAGTGGTCTTTGGGGCGCCGCTTTTTATGGCCGACAAATTTTACAGAAAACATAAAGAGTGATGTCGGGGGACAAAAACAGCAAAATCATTAAATGCTTGTAAATGCAAGCATAGCCAGCATTTAAATATTGCAGAAATGCAACGTAGATCAGGCTCAATCAAGGGAGACGCGCGATGAAAAAAAGTGCTGAGCACCAACGACTTCAAGATCATCTGGACCGTAAAGCCAATTGGAAAAAATGGGGTCCGTACGTAAGCGAGCGCTCCTGGGGCACTGTGCGGGAGGACTACAGCCCCTATGGCAGCGCATGGGATTATTTTCCGCACGACCACGCCCGTAGTAAGGCCTACCGCTGGGGAGAGGATGGTATTGCCGGTATCTCCGACCGCCACCAATATATCTGTTTCGCCCTCTCCCTGTGGAATCATGCCGACCCTATTTTAAAAGAACGACTCTTCGGTCTGGCCGGGCCAGAGGGCAACCACGGTGAAGATGTCAAGGAGTACTACTATTATCTTGACGCCACGCCGACACACAGCTATTTGAAAATACTCTACAAATATCCTCAGACAGCGTTTCCATACAATGATCTGGTGGCAGAAAACGCTCGCCGGGGGTTCAGTGATGCTGAGTATGAGTTGATTGACACCGGTGTCTTTGACGACCATCGCTATTTCGATGTCTTTGTGGAATATGCCAAGGCGGATACCGACGATATACTGATCCGGATAACCGCCCATAACCGTGGACCCGAGGCGGCTTCTTTGGATATGCTCCCCACAATCTGGTTCCGCAATACCTGGAGTTTTGGCTACGCTGCCGGCCCCATGGGCGATGTACCTGGCCGCCCTGTCCTGAAGCAGAGCAACGGCACGAAGGGAGAGGCGACCGTGCACCTTTCCCACCCCGCGGCCGGCGACTATTTCCTCTATGCCGACAAGCCAGGTGAAAATGACCAAGCCCAGTTGCTGTTCACCGACAACGATACCAACACCGAGCGGCTCTCCGGCCAATCCAACGGCAGCCCCTATGTTAAAGACGCCTTCCATCGCCACGTGATCGACATCGAATCAAATGTCGTCAATCCGGAAAAGAAAGGCACTAAAGCCGCCGCCTGGTATAGCTGTCAAATTCCCTCCCAAGGATCGTACACGCTGCGGCTGCGGCTGACGAACACTGCCTTGGATAGTCCATTTGATGATTTTGAAGTTCATCTTGACCGGCGTGCAGCCGAGGCAGATGCATTTTATGCAGCCATCCAAGGCGACGTCGGCTCTGAACAGGCAGCTATCCAGCGTCAAGCCTTGGCCGGCATGATCTGGACCAAGCAGTTTTTTTATTACAATGTGGAGCAGTGGCTGCACGGTGATCCGGGGCAGGCCGATTTACCGGCATCCCGAGCAAGCGGTCGTAACCACGAATGGGAACATCTGAACAATTTTGATATTATTTCCATGCCCGACAAGTGGGAATACCCCTGGTATGCCGCCTGGGATCTGGCTTTCCACGCCATCCCCCTGGCACTGGTGGATGCAGATTTTGCCAAACGCCAGCTCAATCTTATGGCCCGTGAATGGTACATGCATCCTAATGGGGCACTGCCGGCCTATGAATGGCAGTTTGGCGATGTCAATCCACCGGTACATGCCTGGGGTGCCTGGCGGGTATATAAGATCGACGCTAAACAGCAGGAACGTGCAGATACACATTTCCTGGAAGGAATATTTCACAAGTTATTGATGAATTTCACCTGGTGGGTGAATAAAAAAGATGGTGATGGCCGTAATGTATTCCAGGGCGGTTTTCTCGGATTGGATAACATCAGTGTCTTTGACCGCAGTGCTCCCCTGCCTACCGGCGGCCATATCGATCAATCCGATGGAACGGCCTGGATGGGTTTTTATTCTTTAGTACTTCTCAAGATGGCCCTTGAACTGGCCAAAAATGATCCCGTTTACCAGGATACGGCCAGCAAGTTTTTTGAGCACTTCCTGCGCATCGCCCAGGCCATGAGCGGAGACCATCGAGGTGGGGTCGGCCTGTGGGATGAAGAAGACGGTTTTTTTTACGACACGCTGCATATGCCGGACGGCAGCATTACGCCGCTGAAGGTTCGCTCCCTGGTGGGTCTGATGCCGCTTCTCGCCGTTGAAACGCTTGAGCATGATCTGGTTGAGAGCCTGCCGGTTTTCAAACGGAGGTTGAACTGGTTTTTTGAGAATCGGGTTTTTCTGCGCGACCAGGGCAATGTCGCCTGTGTTAAATCGCCGGGCGAGAATGCGCGACGGCTGCTATCGATTATCAATCGTGACCGACTGGTGAGGGTGTTGCGGGTCATGTTGGACGAAAAGGAATTCCTGTCACCCTATGGTATTCGCTCGATTTCCAAATTGCATCAGGACCAACCTTACACCTTCTGGGTTGATGGCCAATCCCATACCATCGACTATCAGCCGGCTGAATCGAGTAGTGGACTGTTTGGCGGCAATTCCAACTGGCGTGGACCGATATGGTTCCCCATCAACTATCTGCTGATTGAATCTTTGCAGAAGTATCACCACTTTTATGGGGATTCTCTTAAGGTGGAATGTCCTACCGGTTCAGGACAGATGATGGATCTCAGCGAAGTAGCGACTGATCTATCCCGGCGCCTGATAAAATTATTCCTGCGCGATGGCAATGGTAATCGTCCGATTTACGGTGGCAATCGACTTTTTCAGGACGATCCTCATTGGCGGGATCATATTCTGTTTAATGAATACTTTCATGGTGACAACGGTGCGGGATTAGGTGCCGGCCATCAGACTGGCTGGACGGGACTTGTGGCCAAATTGATCCGGCAATCAGGTGGGTCGAAAAATCTAAACTAACGAGGAGACACGACAATGAGCATGGAGACCTATCCGAATATTGTATTGCCGCACTGTCAGACAGAGAAAATTTTAAAGGGTCAAAAGGCATTGGTTACCGGTGGCAACACGGGTATAGGCAGAGCCGTAGCTGTTGAACTGGGTAAGGCCGGGGCTGACGTAGTGGTTAATTACGTACGTGGAGAGGAACAGGCAGAAGAGGTGGTCGCCGAGATTGAAAAGAACGGAGGTCGTGCTTTACCCCACCAGGCTGATGTTTCACAGGAAGAGCAGGTTTTAGCCATGTTTAAAAAAATAAAGACTGAAATGGGAACAATCGACATTTTGATCAACAATGCAGGATTGCAGCAGGATGCCCCTCTTGATGAGATGACCTTAGCCCAGTGGAATCTGGTCATAAATGTGAACTTGACGGGACAGTTTCTCTGTGCCCGTGAAGCGGTGCGAGAATTCAAGCGACGCGGTGTAGTTCGGGAAATCTCCTGCGCGGCCGGTAAGATCATCTGTATGAGTTCGGTTCATGAGACCATTCCATGGGCCGGTCATGTGAATTACGCCGCCAGTAAGGGCGGTGTCATGCTCATGATGAAATCCATCGCCCAGGAGGTGGCGCCGTATCGCATCCGGGTCAACAGTATCGCCCCCGGAGCCATTCGTACCCCGATCAACACCGATGCCTGGCAGACCCCGGAGGCCTATGAGGCATTAATGAAACTCGTGCCCTACAAGCGTATCGGCGAGCCTGAGGATATCGGCCGTGCCGCGGTGTGGCTGGCATCCGATCAGGCAGATTATATTAATGGCATCAGCTTATTTGTCGACGGCGGCATGACCTTGTATCCCGGATTTGCCACCGGTGGGTAGCGCAAAGAAACAATTTTTAATACATTGTGAGGGAGGGAATCATGTCTGTCCATCTGGATCGAACCGTAACCCAAAATTTTGAGGAGATGATAGGGCGCGAGTGGTTGGAAACCAATGGAGTCGGCGGCTGGGCCGGTTCTACCATCGGCAACGCCCACACCAGGCGCTACCATGGATTGCTGGTTGCAGCTACCCGCCCACCCGTTGGTCGGATAGTGCTTCTCTCCAAGTTGGACGAAACTCTGGTGTGTGAAGGCAGGCGTATTGAGCTTGGCACAAATGTCTATCCAGGCTCTGTTCATCCCCAGGGCTATCAATACCTTAGGGCTTTCTCCCAGGATTTTTTCCCCACGTTCATCTATGAAGCCGATGGTATTGTCCTGCAAAAGAAGGTGGCTGGGATTCATGGAGAGAATACCACTGTGATTCTTTATCAGGTCATCGAAGCACCGGGCGATTTTCAATTGGAACTGCGTCCATTTCCGGCTGGTCGTGATTATCACAGCCTGACGCGAGCAAACGCCGACATTAGCCGGGAGTCACGGTTTTTAGATGATATCTGGTCGTACCAGCCCTACACACAACTCCCAACTATATACATGCTATTGCCGGGAGCAACTTTCGAAGCTAGACCTGACTGGTATTACGATTTCGAGTATTTGATTGAAAAAGAAAGAGGTCTGGACTATCAAGAGGATCTTTTCACACCGGGGATTTTTACCATATCACTGAAGGCCGGTGACCAATTTGGTATCGTGGTCTCAACAGATCCTCCGCTTGGTCGAGATGCAGAGAACCTGCTGGCGGGAGAAAAAGCACGCCGGAAAAAACGTATCACAGCTCTTCCGGTAGCGGATGATCTGACCCGGGCATTGACCCAGGCCGCCGACCAGTTTGTGGTTCGGCGCGGCGATGATTTGAAGACCATCATCGCCGGTTATCACTGGTTCACAGATTGGGGCCGTGATACCATGATTGCCCTGCCGGGGTTGACCCTGGTTACCGGACGATATGACGATGCCAAGAAGATATTACAGGCCTTTGCTGAAAATATCGACCAGGGCATGCTGCCCAATCGTTTTCCTGACGCCGGTGAACAGCCGGAGTACAACACGGTGGACGCTACCTTGTGGTTTTTTGTAGCGGCATATAAATACTATCTTTACACTCAAGACAAAACCTTCTTAAAAAACACTCTCCTGCCGACGATGGCAGACATTCTTGACTGGCACCAGCGCGGCACTCGCTATGGTATTCACATGGAGCCCGACGGTCTGCTGGCAGCTGGTGAGCCAGGTATCCAGCTTACCTGGATGGATGCCAAGATCGGGGACTGGGTAGTCACTCCGCGCAGCGGCAAAGCCGTAGAGATCAATTCCCTCTGGTACAATGCTTTTGCCATCAACGCTCGATTGCTGCAGACGGTTGGTCGCAAAGACAAAGCCAAAAAATACCTGAAGCCGGCTGAAAAGATCATAAAGCGCTTTTCTCAGGTATTTTGGAATCCGGAAGACGGTTGTCTTTTCGACGTGGTCGACGGTGAACATCGCGATGCTGCCGTCCGACCGAATCAGATTCTGGCCCTCAGTTTACCGTTTCCTTTACTGGGTCGCAATCGATCCCGGCAAGTGCTTAAAACCGTTGAAAATCATCTACTGACTCCCGTGGGCTTAAGAAGTCTTTCCCCTCAGGATCCCGATTATCACCCTACATATCAGGGCAATTCCTTTCTGCGTGACTCCGCGTATCATCAGGGCACGGTGTGGGCATGGTTGCTGGGGCCCTACCTTACCGCTCTGGTGCGGGTGAGGGGCAAGACCGGTCAGAAAAAAGGAATACGATTGCTTCAGGCTGTCCGAAATCATCTGTCCGAATATGGCATCGGCCAGATCTCGGAGATCTTTGATGGCGATGCCCCGTACACGCCGCGTGGTTGCATAGCCCAAGCCTGGAGTGTGGCAGAGATCGGACGGGCATATGTGGAAGACCTTCTGGGTGAAAGTCCCCAAGAGGTTACTTGTGACCACAAAGTCTCAACCTGAACAAAATTGGAGGCTTTTATCATGCCCGGCACTTATCTGTAAGGTTTCGTTCTGTTTCGCGACTTACTTATATACATACCATACCGAATGAATCGGTTTTTGTGTGTTCATGTCATAGAGATAGTTGTATCTCATCCGGCTCTCATGAATATGCGGGGCTCTTCCTGTAAGGAGATTAAAGGTATGCATAATAAAATTTTCTATTGCAACGAAAGTGGTTGTGAGGAGCGACTTTCACTTCATGTCAGTCAGGGTGACAAGGTGGCATCGAGAGACAACGGTCTTGATGATTCGATTCCACATTATGTTGCTGATATTAAAAAGACGACAATGCCGAAAAGTTCAAAATATAAGTATATATCGCAACAAGCATGTGCTTTGAAACAATGGGGGCAGAAATGCATAGCTGTGCTGAGAAACGAGAGGGGGAGAGCTCAAGAGTATCTGGATAGCGCCCATATCCTGATCCTTGTCTTTGATATGCATGGTCATGTCAGTTTCATCAACAAGAAAGGGGCCGGTTTTCTTGGATATACTAAAGAAGAGGTGATCGGCAAGGAGTTTTCAGGGAGATTTGTGCCGGAACGTGAGAGGTGGAAGATTGAAGCAATGTTTGCACAATCGATCACCGGGGACGATATGCCGATGGAGCCTTATGAAAGCATTATTATCACCAGAAACGGCGAAAAACGGGTCATAGAATGGAAGAGCACCGTACTCCGAGATAAAAAAGGCAAGGCAATTAGTATTCTCAACTGCGGAAATGATATTACGCACCGGAAAAAGGCAGAGAGAGCACTGCTGGAGAGCTCGGCAAAGATCAAAAGATTTACATCTTTTGTTTCCCATGATCTGAAAAATCCGGCAGTCAGTTTGATTGGATTGACAAGGTGTTTAAAGAAAAAACATGCACATTTATTGGATGAAAAAGGAAAGATGTTATGTGACCAGATCATGATTACTTCCGAGCATATACATCTTCTTGTTGAAAATATTAACTGCTTTGCGTCAATAATGGAACTTCCTCTCAATTTTGAAAATGTCGACTTGAGGGAGATCTGTATGGCGATTAAAAAAGAATTTCATCAACAATTATTGAGTAGAAACATCTTTTTATCCGGATGCGACTCAAGCACTCTTGTCAAGATGGACAGGATGTCAATCCTACGGACATTAAGAAATCTCATTGATAACGCCTTGAAATATGGCGGCGACACACTAAGTGCTATTGTCATTGGTTATGAGGAGAGTGGAGAACGTCATGTTATTTCCGTACGAGATAATGGTAAAGGATTTAATGAAAAAGAAAGAGACAACATATTTACTGCCTTTACTCGCAGTACGACCTCGGGAGAAGTATATGGTACCGGGCTGGGGTTAGCTATTGTAAAAGAGATTGCGGAAAAACATGGCGGTGACGCATGGGCGGAGTCAACTGTGGAGACAGGAACGATCTTTTATATATCCATTGCAAAAAATCTGTCTTAGCACTTGTTCCGGCTTGAATTCGCGTTTTTTTACACTCATCAGAGTGGTTGGGGGATGGCGGGAACATTCTTTTAATAACAAGGAGCAACGTTATTATATTCATGTTCAGCAAAATGTAAGATGTCTTACTTCTCTTCACTGAGGAGTATATCATGGCAAAGCTCAATGATATATCGGACGGCATATGAGCACATCTGATTACCCTGTCATGTCCTACTTTGCCGGATACAATTAAGTTACCGGTAACTGGTTGGGGTATTCATAATAAATAACAATGAAGGATAAAAAAATGACGACTTATCAAGGAATAGTATCGCTTCCTGCCTTTGCAAAACTTCGAAACATGGCTGAAAAACCATTTTCACTCAACCAACCTCATGCACTGACACGTGACCGGGTTCTCTCCTTTACCTGTCGAATGGGAGACTTCAAGCTCCTGTATGGAACCCAGCGGGTGGATGTAGCCGTGCTGAGCGCTTTGCAGGAGTTGGCCGATGAAAGTCAGGTAGTGCGGCAATTCAAAGAGATGAAACAGGGCAACGTAATCAATACAATAGATGGTTACGAAAGCGAAGAGCGGATGGTTTTACACACTGCCGCACGAGACCTTTTCGATGTGCCGGTCCATCCCGAAGCGACCGCCGAGGCCAAAAGGGAGCTTGACAAACTGCGAGTATTTCTCAAGGACCTTGAAGGCGGACGTGTCGTCAATGAGGCGGGAAGAAAATTCACCAATATGGTTATGATCGGCATTGGCGGCTCCGACCTGGGACCACGTGCGCTCTATCTGGCCCTGGCTGCCTATGCGATGGAAGGACGCTCGGTGCAATTTATCGCCAACGTCGACCCGGACGACGCAGCCGCCGTCCTCAAGGAACTCGATCTGAGCCGCACCCTGGTAAACGTCGTCTCAAAGAGCGGCACCACCCTTGAAACCCTGACAAATGAAGAGTTGGTCAGGGCGGCTTTTATAGCGGCGGGTCTCGATCCCAATAAACATTTTATCGCCGTAACCGGCAAAGGCAGTCCCATGGACAATCCTTCCAGGTATCTCCGATCTTTTTACATGTTTGACTATATCGGTGGTCGCTACAGCGCAACCTCGATGGTCGGTGCGGTGATGCTGGGATTTGCCCTGGGCGACGAAGCCCTCATGGAAATTCTGCGCGGGGCCAACGATATTGACCAGGCAGCGGAAGAACCGGATATTCGCCGCAACATTCCTCTGCTCATGGCCCTGCTCGGCATCTGGAACCATACTTTCCTGGGACATGAAACGGTAGCTGTTCTTCCCTACAGTCAGGCGCTGATTCGTTTTGCCGCCCATCTGCAGCAATGCGACATGGAAAGTAACGGCAAGTCTATCGACCGTCAGGGCAATGATTTGACCGTGCAAAGCGGTCCCATCGTCTGGGGCGAGCCGGGCACCAATGGTCAGCATGCCTTTTATCAACTTCTCCATCAGGGCACTACCATTGTGCCGGTGGAATTTATCGGCTTCCGGAATAATCAATATGAAAAAGATATCGTTATTAAAGAGACGACATCTCAGGAGAAACTGCTGGCCAACCTTTTGGCCCAGTCGCTGGCCATGGCTACCGGCCGTGACCACGACAATCCCAATAAACGTTTTGCCGGCAACCGGCCCAACAGTATTCTACTTGCCGACCGTTTGACGCCCTACACCATGGGAGCGCTGCTGGCCATCTACGAAACAAAAATTGTCATGCAGGGCTTTATCTGGAATATCAATTCGTTTGACCAGGAAGGCGTGCAGCTTGGCAAGGTGCTGGCCGAAGAAATTCTCGAGCATATGGCCCGCTCAAAGAAGGGCGATTATCGTGGCGCCGACGATGATCTGAGCTGGGCAATGGTGGAGTCGGCAGGGTTATAACTGATCCAACTACAATCTCTTATTACCAGTGAAGAGATAACGAGTCGAGAACGAGAGGGATAAAAAATGAAAATAAATGTCAATGTAGTATCCGGTTCGAGCACCAGCGAACCTTGCGAACCGAGTGCCGGCGAGCCTTGCGGCTATGTCGTCTTCGGTGCATCCGGCGATCTCAGCCGGCGCAAGTTGCTGCCGGCGGTTTTTGCTCTGTTCAGGGCGCAAAAGGTCCGCGACCGGTTTTTTATCGTTGGCTTTGCCCGCACTCCAATGACTGACAACGAATTCAGAGTAAAGGTCAGGGAGTCGATCCAACATGCATATGGCGAAATACCGCAGTCGGAAATCGAAGATTTTTCCATGCGGTGCTTCTACGTAACCGGTGCTTATGACAAGGATGACGGCTATATCACATTGCACGAAAAAACAGCAGAGCTGAACAAAAAGTTTGCAACCGATGGCAATCTCGTTTTCCACATTGCCACTCCACCTGCACTCTATGCAGTCATTATTTCTTTTCTCGGGAAAAACGGACTGATCATAAAACACCGGAACGAAAATCCTTTTCATCGGGTGATAGTGGAGAAACCCTTTGGACACGACCTGGAAAGCGCCGTCAAGCTCAACACAGAGTTGCTCGAATATCTTGCCGACGAACAAATCTACAGGATCGATCATTACCTCGGCAAAGAGACCGTGCAGAATATCCTCATGTTCAGGTTTGCCAACCAGATCTTCGAACCTGCCTGGAATCGTAATTATATCGATCATGTGCAGATCACCGTTGCCGAGCAGCTCGGGGTGGAGCACCGAGCAGGTTATTTTGAACAGGCAGGCCTGTTGCGGGATATGTTTCAGAACCACATGCTGCAGTTGGCGGCGCTGGTAGGTATGGAGCCGCCGGTGGATGCTTCGGCTGAAAGCGTGCGGGATGAAAAGGTCAAGTTCATGAAATCGATACGGCAGTTCGACCTGGAAAGACTGGAGGCTCAGCTGATCAAAGGTCAATATGACGCAGGGGAGTCCGCCGGCAAAAAACTCATGGCCTACAGAAAGGAAAAAGGCGTGGCGCCAACATCGTGTACCGAAACCTATTTTGCCATGAAGCTTTTCGTGGATAACTGGCGCTGGAAAGATGTGCCGTTTTATCTGCAGGCCGGAAAAAGGCTGGAGCAGAAATTGACCCGGATTGCCGTGGTCTTCAAAAAGGTTCCGCATAGTATGTTTACCGGCAATTTGAAAGACTTGGATCCTTCTCCGAATGTACTCGTCTTTGAGATACAACCACGGCAGGGGACGTCTCTTCTTTTTCAGGCAAAGGTGCCGGGAGCGAAAATGTGCCTGGCGCCGCTGAAGATGGAACTGGATTATCGGGATGTTTTCGGCACGAAAATGGATGGAGATTATGCCAATCTTATCCTCGACTGCATGCGTGGCGACCAGACGCTGTACTGGCGAAAAGACGGGGTGGAAACTTCGTGGAAACTGTTGACCCCTGTACTTAAAAAGTGGCAGGCGGAATGCAGACAAGCAAACGACAGCACTCTGCAAAGATATGGAGCCGGTGGCTGGGGGCCGGCGGCGGGCAAGCAACTTATTGAACAGGATGGCAGAGCCTGGATTGTATCATGATGCGGCCCCGATTTTGTCAGATGAGGAGAAAGTTATGAACAAATTGGAACAATTACAGACCATGACCACCGTTGTCGCCGATACCGGGGACTTTGATGCAATCGGCGAATATAGACCGACGGATGCAACGACCAACCCTTCCCTGATCTATGCTGCGGCGCAATTACCGCAATATAGTGGTCTGGTGGAAGAGGCCATGGAATACGGCAGGACCCAGGCGAACACTCTTGAAGCCCGCCAGGCTCTCATCATGGATCGCCTGGCGGTCATTTTCGGTCGTGAGATTCTCAGGATTGTGCCGGGTCGGGTGTCCACCGAAGTGGATGCACGATTATCGTTTGACAGCGAAGGCAGTATCCGCAAGGCCAACGAGCTGATGGCAATGTATCAGGAATTCGGCATCGATTCGAAGCGGGTCCTCATCAAGCTCGCTTCGACCTGGGAAGGGATTCGAGCCGCGGAGACTCTAGAACAGCAGGGAATCCATTGTAACCTGACCCTGTTGTTCAGCTTTGCCCAGGCGGTTGCCTGCGCCGAGGCAGGGGTGACCCTTATTTCGCCTTTCGTCGGGCGGATTACCGACTGGTATAAGGCTAAGGACAAGATCGACACATACACGCCTGAAGATGATCCGGGTGTGCAGTCGGTGCGGAAGATTTTTTACTATTACAAACATCACGGCTACACAACCGAGATTATGGGAGCAAGCTTTCGCAATATCGATCAGATACTGGGGCTGGCCGGTTGTGATTTGTTGACTGTTTCTCCTCAACTGCTTGACGAACTGGCCGGTATGGCAGGAGATGTCGATCGAAAACTTGATCCTCATCAGGCCAAGGCGATGGATATGGAAAAATATGCTCTCACGGAAAAGGACATGCGTTGGAAACATAATGAAGACCCGATGGCAGTGGAAAAACTTGCCGAAGGTATTCGAAATTTCACTAAGGATCTGCGTAAGCTTGAAGAGTATGTCCAGCACAGACTTACCCTTGTCAAATAGACGCCGGCCGAAAAAATATACAGGAGAGTTGTCATGCATATATTAGATCAAGAACGTTTAGACTGTTTTATGCAAGGGCTCAAGCGCCGTAATCCCGGACAGCGTCAGTTTGCCCAGGCGGTTTACGAAGTTGCTCTCGATATTATTCCTTTTATCCGGCAAAATCCCATCTATGAGGAAAATCGCATTCTTGAGCGGCTGACCGAACCGGACAGGATAATTATTTTTCGTGTGAACTGGGAGGATGATGAGGGCCATATGCGGGCAAATCGCGGCTATCGTGTCCAACAGAGCAATGCCATCGGGCCGTACAAGGGCGGCATTCGTTTTCATCGGGACGTTCAGTTGGATACATTGAAATTTCTTGCCTTTGAACAGACTTTTAAAAACAGCCTGACCGGTCTACCCATGGGCGGTGCCAAGGGAGGTGCCGATTTTAATACCAAGGGCAAGTCGGAAAGAGAGGTCATGCGGTTCTGCCAGCGCTTCATGGCGGTTCTGGCCCGGCATATTGGGCCGAATACCGATGTGCCGGCCGGCGATATCGGCGTAGGTGCGCGTGAAATAAGTTATATGTTCGGCCAGTATAAACATATGGTCAACGAATTTACCGGTGTCTTGACCGGCAAAGGAATCTCTTTTGGCGGCAGTCTCATCCGCACCGAGGCCACCGGCTATGGCACGGTATATATGCTGGAGAATATGCTCAGACATCGGCGGCAGGGGCTCGATGGCAAGGTGGCCCTGGTTTCGGGCAGCGGCAATGTTGCCCAGTTCAGCGTCGAGAAACTGACGGAGTTGGGAGTAAAGGTTGTCACCATGTCCGATTCTTCGGGAACCGTCCACGATCCCGACGGGATCGATAGGGAAAAACTTGCCTACATAAAAGAGTTGAAAAATGTACGCCGTGGTCGGATTGCCGAATACGCCGAACACTATAGAGTGCAATTTTATGAAAAGAGCAGGCCGTGGAACATCCCATGCGATCTGGCAGTGCCCTGCGCCACGCAAAACGAGATCAGCGCCGAAGAAGCAAAAACTCTTATTAAAAACGGTTGCATGGCGGTGGCAGAAGGGGCTAATATGCCCACCGTTCAAGAGGGTGTTGATGCCTATCTGGCTGCCGGCATTCTCTACGCTCCGAGCAAAGCGGCCAATGCCGGCGGAGTAGCGGTATCAGGGCTGGAGATGACCCAGAACAGCATGCGTATGTCATGGTCGCGGGATGAACTGGATCGCCGACTGCACACCATCATGCAGGAAATACATGATAAATGTGTGCGGTACGGGGAAGAAAACGGAAAGATCAACTACCGTAAAGGTGCCAACATCGCCGGTTTCATCCGTGTGGCTGAGGCCCTGGTGGCCTGCGGCAATATATGAACAAGCCGATTATCAAACAAACTCTTCAAGAACTAAAAAGGGGAAAGTGAACATGAGCAAACAGAATTCCGATGATGAACGAACAGTCTTGACAAGTACTGATCTTACAGAACTGCGGGGCGCCTTTCGGGCTATTGTCGATCTTAGTGACCGGAATTACGGTTTCCCGCCAAAAAACTATCAGAGTTGCTTTGTCGGCAGTGAGGCAGTAACTGCAATGATTAAAATGGGATTGGCGTCCGACGAAGATGATGCCGTACGTCTAGGCAATGTGATGCTCCATGCCGGGATATTTCATCATGTGCAACGTGCTCACGCCTTTAAAAACGAGTACCTTTTTTACCGGTTTGCCTCTGATGAGGATCATGGTGGCCTTCCAGACGCCGTCGCCGATGGAAGTTTGGTGAAATGGTCGGATTTTCTCGGTATTCTCAACTCGGCAAAAGATACGGATGGTGCTTTGCAGGCGGCATTGCCGACACCCGATGCCGAACTGGCGGACATGGATCAGATTGATCTTGAGGCCGTTGGTGTTTCTCCTCTCGATGAACATAACGCCAAGCTCCTCGATAATGTCCATCCGAAAAAATGGCTGGATCCTCAACCGAAGTCTTCTTACAATCTTGTGGTGATCGGTGCCGGAGCAGGCGGTCTGGTTTCGGCTGCAGGGGCTGCCGGTGTCGGCGCCCGCGTGGCGCTTGTTGAGGCCCATCTGCTCGGGGGCGATTGCCTCAATGTCGGTTGTGTTCCGTCCAAGGCCCTGTTGCGCTGCGCCAAGGCGGCTGCCGAAGTGCGTGATGCCGGGCGGTTTGGCGTGAGGGTCGACGGGAAGGTTTCTGTTGATTTCGGTTATGTCATGGAGCGTATGCGCCGCCTGCGGGCGCAGATCTCGCCGGTTGATTCGGCAAAACGATATTCGACCGAGCTCGGTGTCGATCTCTTCATGGGCAAGGGAGTCTTTACAGGAAAAAACAGCATCAAGGTGGGCGGTACAACCCTCACCTTTGCCAAAGCGGTGATCGCTACCGGCGGTACTGCTGCTATCCCCAATATTCCCGGGCTGGCCAAGGCTCCTTATCTGACCAACAACTCGATATTTAATCTGACGGAACTGCCGAAGCGTCTGGGCATTATCGGCGCCGGACCGATTGGACTGGAATTGGCCCAGGCCTTTCAACGCTTCGGGTCGGAGGTAACGGTTTTTTCGCGTAGCGAACAGATCATGCCGAAAGAAGATCCGGAAGCGGTTAAGATAGTAAAAGCATCGATGGAAAAAGATGGCGTCACCTTTGCCTTTCATTCTGTGTATCGACGCATTGAAGGGACAGATAAAGACGGGCCGGTACGTGTCGTGCTTGAGGCGGATGGTACGGAAAAGGTTCTGGAATTTGATGCGCTGCTCATTGCCACAGGCCGAAAACCTTCCGTCAATGGTCTGGGGCTGGAAGATGCCGGTGTGGAATTCGATGCCCGGCTGGGTGTTACCGTCAACGATAAACTGCAGACGACAAATCCTGATATCTTTGCCGTGGGCGATGTCGCCGGCAGATATCAGTTTACTCATATGGCCGATTTTATGGCCCGTATGGCTATCAAAAACGCCCTGTTCTTTGGGCGTGACAAGGTATCGGATCTGCTCGTTCCCTGGGCCACCTACACCGATCCGGAAGTTGCCCATGTCGGGCTGTATGAAAAAGACCTGCAGGAACGCGATATTCCGTTCACCACCTTTAAACGTGACTTCGCTGATGTGGACAGGGGAATTGTCGACGGTATAGCTGCCGGCTATGTCAAAATTCATGTCGAAAAAGGCAAAGACCGGATCCTCGGGGCAACCATCGTCGGCGATCATGCGGGCGATATGATCAGCGAGATCACCGTAGCCATGCAGGCCGGCATGGGACTTGGCGCGCTTGCCGGGGTCATTCATCCTTATCCGACGCTCGCGGAGGCTATTCGGCAATGCGGTGATGGTTATAATCGTGGGCGTTTGACGCCGACCGTAAAGAGTATTTTTCATAATCTCATGGCCCTGCGACGGTAGCTTGATAGAGTGTGTCTGTGCTACCAGACCGGCTGGACGGGGCCTGTCGCCAAACAGATCCAGCAGTCAGGTGGATGGAAGGATATATTTTGATGCTTGGTCGATTGTTTTATATCTATACCGGTCTGCACTCTTTGCTGATTGGTCTTTTTCCTTTCTACATTCCGGTTTACCTTTACATCATCGGTCTGACAGTCAGTCAAATTTGCCTGTTTATTGCAGCAACCGGTATTGGGTATTGTGGTGCACTTTTTCTTTGGCACAGACTTTGCGGAAAGATCTCTTTCCACCTCTTAATAATTTGGTCATTTGTAAGTGAATATCTTCTCCTGTCAGTATTCTTTTTTGAAAAGGGACTGTCGTTTATCTTATTAGCTGGTTTCGTAAATGGGATATTTAACTGTAATTTCTGGACAATACAGCGATTGCTCTTTGTCGGGTCAACCAGTTCACAAAATTCCGGCAAAAATTTTGGAAACTATCAGATTTTTGTCCTTGCCGTCCTAAAAATAGGAATACTCATAGGTGGATTCCTGTTGGAAAAATGGGGCTTCATGGTGGTATACCTGTTTTCGGGTGGAATTGTTCTGCTTTCCACAGCAATCTTTTTGGCTCGCATGATTGACTCTCACCTCAATGAAACAATACAATTTTCCAACCCGATCAGCTTGTCGGAAATCATATTTTTTAAAGACACCTTACGTTCTCGATCTGTGTTTGTCATCGATGGGGTGTTTCTGTACCTTGAAAGCTATTTCTGGGTGATTTCCCTCTTCTTCATCGTCCATGAGAGTTTTCTCCGTTTAGGATTGGTCGTTATTGTTCTTGCCGTGGTTTTTGGTTTTGTTTTTTTACTCGTCAAAAACAGCATCGACAGATTGCCGGTACAGATGGTGTACGTGGCCGCGGTAGTTCTCTATGCCTTATCATGGGTATTGCGGGGTTTTCTCGATGAACATCATGCACCAATAACCATGTTGTGGATGTTGGCAATCATTACCTTGAGCACTTCACTGTTCAGGCTAAGTTTTAATAAACGTTTTTTTGATAACGCAAGACTGACTACCGCTCAAGAATATATCTTCACCAAGAGCTATATTTCCCAGTTCTTCCTTGCAGTATTTTTTGTGGTCATGGCAAGTGTCTTTAGTATTCCCGGATCGATTGTCGGCCAACTCTCCGGGCTGTACTATTTTGCCGGCATCACATCATTTTTTTATCTGATATATCGAACGGGAGAAAGTCCTCGATCAAGTGAGGTCGACAGATGCAGGGCGTCTACGTCAGCACCTTTATCGTAGCAAAACGGAGGATGTCAAGAATCTTTAATGCAAAAGAGCGGGTATATCTCTCTTTTCCTTTTACAAAAGCCAACAAGAGTTGAAGGTGATACTTCTTTCATTCGAGTATTACGGTAGGCGGCCAAGCGCTGTGTGTTCACATTAGAAACAAGGATTTCCTCTCCAAGTCCTTTTAAAATAGCATTAGCTGAATCTCGATCCCGGCGTTCTGAATTGGGACGCTTTGTTGTTGATACTTCTTCTAGATATTTGTGGACCAAATCAGCAAACAGCAATTTTTCTGTAGATCTTTTTTCTGTAGATCTTGTATCCTGGTAACGGCCTGATCTCGCATCGGAAGCCCATTTTTTTGTTCCACTCTGATGTCAAAATATACCGGAAAAAAGCAAAAAATAGCAAGATGAATTGGAACAAAAAAAGAAAAAAAAGCGATTAACCACTTGAATAGTCGGTCAATCGCTTGAATTTACTGGCACACCCGGAGGGATTCGAACCCCCGACACCCGGATTCGAAGTCCGGTGCTCTATCCAGCTGAGCTACGGGTGCACTATTGAGAGTGTCTTTTCTGCTGGGGTACTCCGCTCAAAAGAGTGAGGAACAATTACACCAATTTGAACATCACTGCAAGCTTTCTTCCATTTTTGCCGGTACCGGCTTTGCGGGCATGGTGTTTCTCGGGAAGTGGCGGAGGACCACACTCGGTTATTGTCTCGATTTCGAGACAACATGAGGACAATATGAAGGTTGGAACATCACATCTATTATACTTTTCCCGGTATTTCAACTTGGAAAAATTTTTTAAAAACCATAAGATGCAAGAAGTGATTATTGTACAAACAGAGTAACAGTCCACTATGATTAGCCCTGAGGGATCCGGGTTAGGGCCGTATCATGCGGCCATGACAAGAAAAGAGCGGAGCACAATCCCTTTACTATGCACCGGTTACATTTTTTAAAGGAGGAAATATGGGCGAAAAAGCAACGCTAACAGTAGGCGGCAGCAGTTATGAACTTGATGTCACTACCGGAACCGAGAATGAGAAATGCATTGATATACAATCATTACGGGCACAATCCGGCTATATCACCATGGACCCCGGATTCGGAAACACCGGATCCTGTTATTCCGATATTACCTACGTCGACGGCGCCAACGGGATTTTGCGCTATCGCGGTTATCCCATCGAAGAAATAGCCGACAAGGCAAGTTTCGTCGAAATATGTTCTTTGCTTATCTATGGTGAGTTTCCCGATGCCGAAACTTTGGAAAAGTTTCGCAATGCTTTGGCCGAGCATGCTCCATTGCATACCAATCTTGAGCAGCATTTCTCCGGGTTTCCCAAGGGGTCTCCCCCAATGGCTATTCTGTCGGCAATGCTGAATCTGGTATCCTGCTTCCATCCCGATGTGCTGGAGGTCTATTCGGAAGGGCATGGCTTTGATCGGACGGCCGCTTTGCTGCTCTCCAAGGTTCGCACCATTGCCGCCTTCTCCTACCGCATGTCGGTGGGCCGACCCTTTAATCATCCCAATCCGAATCTTGGCTATTGTGCCAATTTTCTCCATATGATGTTCTCGGAACCCTATCGGGAATATGTGCCCAATACCGTTATTGAAAATGCCCTGTCACTTTTTCTGGTGCTGCATGCCGATCATGAGCAGAACTGTTCTACGTCAACAGTCAGGGCTGTGGCCAGTTCCCGGGCCAACCTGTTCAGTTCCATCGCCTCGGGAGTTTGTGCGCTCTGGGGGCCTCTGCATGGTGGCGCCAATATCGGTGTGATCAGGATGCTGGAAGATATTAAAACATCAGGTCGGCCAATTGATTATTATCTCGA
>CAYUPL010000049.1:0-5103 GCA_964446655.1 uncultured Desulfopila sp. | reverse complement strand
ACCGTCATGTTCGCCATCGGCAGGATGCCCGGCTGGATCGCCAACTGGCGGGAGCTGCATGATCAACGTCAACGCATCGCGCGTCCCAGGCAGGTTTACACCGGAGTAGGACAGAGAGCATTTATTCCACTTGAGAAAAGATAAAATGAGCGATACGAATATACCCTTTCAGACGATCGACTGGAGCCGAATCCCGAAAACGGAACATAAAGGCGAGACCGGCACCGCCACTTGGCAGACCGTGCAGTTTGCCGGATTGCGGATCAGAATTGTAGAATATTCCGCAGGGTATACGGCGGATCATTGGTGTACCAAGGGACACATTGTACATTGTCTTGCCGGAGAGGTCGTCAACGAGCAACAGGATGGCGCTCCATCCATCCTGACTCCGGGCATGTCCTATGTGGTGTCGGATGAGCTGAGCTCTCATCGTTCTGTCAGCCAAAAGGGTGTGAAGCTGCTTATTATCGACGGTGATTTTCTCAAGCTGCAAGACTGAAAAGGAAGCGTCCCTGGGGACGCTTCTCCTGCAGCCCGGTGTTCAGCCGTGGGTGAAACTGATGGACTCGGCCTTATCGCTGATACCGCGATTGATCACTTCACGGTTGTAGGCCGCGATGACATTGCGCCGTTTGATCATGCCCACTACCCACTTGTTGTCTAAATCATCCACCACTGGAATTTCTTCAATCCCTTTGACGTCAAAGAGCTTCATGGCGGTATAGAGGGTGTCTTCGTGTGTCAGGTAAATCACATTACGGTTACAGATTGAGCCGACCTGTTGGCCTACTCGGTCGCGATAGTCACTGTGAATCAGGTTTTTGATGTCCTGCAGGGAGACGATGCCGGTGAGTTTACCGGCATCATTGACCACAGGGAAATAGAAACTTCGTTTGGCCATGCGGAATATTTCGAAAAGCTGATTGATGTTGGCTCGTTCACTGATAAAATCAACATCTTCGGTCATTGCCGCTCCGACACGCAGGGATTTCATGACAGCCACTTCCCGTCCTTCGTGGATGTCGATACCTTCTCGTGTAAAGTCAACGGTATCGATGGAATCGCTCTCAAAGGTTCTGGCGACCATGGTGCCGATTATGGAAGTGATCATCAAGGGGATGATGATGAGGTAGTTGCCGGTCATCTCAAAAAGGAGAAAAATTGCCGTCATGGGAGCATGGGTTGATGCGGCGAGAAAAGCCCCGATGCCGACGGTGGCATAGGCGCCCGGATTGGCGGTCATGGTGGGAATAACTTTGTTGGCAAGCCAGCCGAAGGTGCTGCCCACCATGGCTCCGATAAAGAGGGCCGGAGCGAAAACCCCACCGGCGCCGCCGGAACCAAGTGTTATGGCGGTGGCCAGGATCTTGAGAAAAATCAGAGCGAAAATCACCCAGCCGATGCTTTCTCCATGGAGTACATCTTCTATGAAATCATAACGATCACCCATTACTTGAGGAAAACCTATACCGATGATTCCGATTAACAGCGCACCGGAAACAGGTTTGAGCAGTGGATGGATTTTCCATTTGAGATACCAGTCACGCACATAATAGAAAATACGAATATGAAAGACCGCCAGAATTCCTACGATCACGGCCATTAAGGCGTAGAGAGGAATTTCCACAAAAGGGTTTACCAGGGTGTATTCCGGGATAAAAAATGTCGGATGGGCGCCATACCAGGCTCTGGTGACCACCGTCGACATGGACGAGGCGACCACCAGAGCGGCAAAGGAGGAGATTTCGAAGGTGCCGAGCAGGACGATCTCCGAGGCAAAAAAGACTCCGGCGAGGGGGGCGTTGAACATGCCGGCGATACCACCGGCACAACCGGCAGCGATATAGACCTTCATGCGGTTGCCCGAAACCCGAAAAAACTGGCCGACCTGGCTCCCCATAGCTCCGCCGATCTGGGCAATGGGTCCTTCCACCCCCGCCGAATTCCCCGTACCGATTGTCAGTGCCGTTGAGACGGTTTTTAAGACAATGGTCCTTGCTTTGATATATCCCCCTTCAAGATTAACCTTGCGAAGAAACTTGGTAAAACCATATCCGTTGATTTCACCGGGGAACAAGAGGGAGAGAGGGATAAGCAATATCATGCCCGTTATGGGGATGAGGGGCAGAAGCAGAAGGTACCAGCCGCCCTGATCTATCTGCAGCAACTCGCGGCCTCCCAGGAATATAACTTCATGGACGAAATGGACGGTGGAGCGGAAACAGATATTGAGGAATCCAGCCACAAGACCGATAAAAGCGGCGATGAAAATGATACGGGTGTTTTCCCCGGGGATGAGACTCTTATAATCTATTTTCATTGTTTCCGGGGGATTTCACAACCGATTTCGGCTGCCTGCTGCAGGAAGAAATCATCGGTCATACCGGCAATAAAATCACGAACCATCGCCTCGGGCGGATGAGCTTTACGGTATGTTTCGCCCATATCGGTCATCAGATCAACCTGGGCAGAGAACCTGTTTCGGTTTTTCTGCAGATGAGTGAGAAAAGAGGCGAAAAGTTTTTCGTAACAGTTCTTTATCAGCGGCAGAGCCCGTTTTGTGCCGGGGTTGAGATAGATGTAGGCGTAGTTGAACTGTTTCAGTTGATACAGTGCTTCGGAGACATGGTCGGAAAATCCGATATGCGGTGTACCCGTATATCCATAATCGCCGGGGAGCGGCACAGAGCTGTTGGCGATGAGGTCGGTGACCAGATTGTAGACAATGGTACCGTTGGTTTCACCTAAAACCTCCCTGCAATGGCTGGGGATATCTTTTCGTGTAACAAGTCCCAGAATGATGGCGTCTTCGATATCTCTGCCGATATAAGCCACGGTATCAGCCAGGCGTACAATGCAGGCCTCCAGGGTCATGGGGGTGAGGTCCATAGTCGGATTACTCTCTTTGGCCTGCAGTTTTTTATCGAAATCAGTGAAGTCAGAGGCGGGAGCCGCCGTCAAGTGGCGTGAATGGATCTCGCCATCGTGACAGAGGATACCGTCCAGGGTCTGCAGGGAAAGATTCCAGCCACCGCCTTTTCTTTCAAGTTTGTCAAGAAATCTGACCGACTGGATGTTATGCTGAAAGGCGGGCAGACCGTGCTTTTCGCAGATTTCCGAGAGAAAACGCTCGCCTTCGTGGCCGAAAGGCGGATGGCCGATGTCGTGCCCCAGGGCAATGGCCTCGATCAGATCTTCATTGAGGTAGAGAAACCGGCCGATGGTCCTGGCAATACGTGAGACGAGCTGGACATGCAGAATGCGGTGGGTGATATGGTCGTTGGAAACGAGCCAGAATACCTGGGTTTTGTCGATATAACGGCTGTAAGCGCGCGAATGAAGAATACGATCGGCGTCGAGGGAGAAACTCTGCCGATGCCCGTCTTTTTCTTCTTCCTCTCTCCTCAGTGCATCGACGGAATGGGTTGCCGCAGGAGAGAGACTGCGCATCTCCGCTGTATTCAGGTCATTTTGTATAGAAAGTAAATCCGGCATGTCCACAGTTAAATTTTTTTAAGATCGGCCCAGCCAGGTCCGCCGTGTTTGTATCTCTCCGTTCCTTGCTCTTTTGTCGGAAAAGCCGGTTCGGGGTGGATCGGGTCAGCTGCACCAGTGTATAGCTCAACAAGGGTATAACATTATCCTTAGCGACGGCAAAACACAACCGGCTTGTGGGGTCTAAACTATCTTTTTTACATTAACCGTGCAGAGTAACAGACATGGTGATAAAAAAAAGCCGTAGTCAAGATGAAAAAGTATAGGCCGGTCAGCTGAAGCTGTGAACAAAACTTGCAGACAAATCCTCTTTGCTATAAGTTGAAAATTTATCTATTGCATGGCTGTGTCGGCAATGAGATGATATGTGAATATTTTGTAAATTTAGGGTATTGTAGTTTTTACAGGCCTTACCTTGGAGGATGACATGCAGAGAATACGGATCGAATATTGTGCAAGATGAAACTACAAGCCCAGGGCTTCCAGGCTGGAAGAGGAACTGAAGAGCCGGTTGGATGCGGAAGTCGAGCTGGTTGCCGGTTCCGGCGGAGTGTTTCATGTCAGTGTCGACGGTAGAGAGATTTTTTCAAAAAAGAGCATGAACAGGTTTCCCAATGAGGGAGAAGTTGTTGCTCTGCTGCAAAAGGAATAAGTAATGTGATGTGTTACTGTAGTGGTGTAACAGGCTCGATTTCGTTTGTCCAAATTTGCGGTTTGAGTGAATGCGGCAATGTTATGTGAACTGAAAATAGAGAATCTCGCTCTGATAGAAGCTCTTCATCTGGTTTTTGATACCGACGAAGGTTCGTCTCTGGTGGTTATGACGGGGGAGACCGGAGCAGGAAAGTCAATCATGCTTCGTGCCATAAAAATGCTCACCGGCGGCCGGGCCCAAGCTGACTGGGTACGCAGCGGCGCGGAGCAGTGCACCGTTGAGGCGGTATTCGAGGTCAGCCCGGACCACGGAGATTTTCTGCAAAAGCTGACCCACGGCGGCTTCGGTGATGAGACAACCGTTATCATCAAACGGGTGATTTCCGAGAAGGGGAAAAGCCGGTTGTATATCAATGGGTCTCCGGCAACAGTAAAGATGGTGGGGGATTTGAGCGCGGGACTGCTCAATGTCGCCAGTCAGCATGACCATCAACAGCTGCTTCAGCCTCAGCTTCATCTTGACTTTATCGATACATTGGGAGAACTCTGGCAGGAGCGTGGTGAGCTGGCGACACAGTACCGAACATATCAGAAGCGGTGTGCAGAGCTGGTCGATTTGCAAAAAAAAGAACAGGACAAAGAACAGAAACGCGATTTCCTCAGGTTTCAGCTGGAGGAGATACGGCAGGCTGAGTTACAGGTCGGCGAAGATGAAGAGCTGGCGGCGGAAAAGGTGCGGCTCAAAAATGGCGACAGTCTCATCAAGCTGAGTCAGGAGAGCTACGGCAAACTATCGTATACCATAGTGGATGAGCTTGGTACTGTCAGAAAAAACATGGAGCAGATTGCAGAGCTCGATCCGGAGGCCTTGCCGCTTACCGAGGAGCTGAGCGGTTACTTCTTTCAGATTGAAGAGCTGGTAAACCAGCTGCGCCACTATCGCGATTCGCTCGA
>CAYUPL010000048.1:0-26696 GCA_964446655.1 uncultured Desulfopila sp. | reverse complement strand
TATCCCTTAGACCGTGTCAACGGATTTTTTGAGAAAAAATGATAATTATATAGAATTACATGAACCGTTTGGCATAGCAGTTCACTATGTGGTTTATCTTCTGATCTTTCCTCAAAAGGTCGATTTTTAACTCGATGAACAGGGAGAAATTATGTATCTATCCCCATAGACAATAGCGATGCGATATTACTTTTTATTAATACGGAGGAAAAATGACAGCTCAGATTATCATGTTGCTTGCAGCCGGCGTGCTGGTCGGCATCGGCGCGTCATTCACAGGTCTTGGCGGAGGGTTTCTGATGATTCCACTTCTGCTTTTTCTTGGTTATACCGCTCAGAAAGCGGTGGGGACCTCGTTTCTGGCGATTCTGGTTATATCTATTTCAGCATTGATTGCCCACAATAAATTTGCCAATGTAGATTATCGAGCGGGTGTGTTGTTGGGGATAGGTGGGATAGCCGGTGCCCAGATCGGAGCACGACTGGTACAGCATGTGGCGCTGGATAGTTTCAAAAAGATATTTGCGGCTGTGCTGGTAGGTCTGGCGGTGTATCTCTTTTTTCAGAAATAAGACGGGACGGATGCGGAGATGTTTCCCCGAATCCGTCCGCGGGCAACTCTCTTATTTTTTTCTCTGGTCTCGTATGTATTCTCTGGTCAGGGAGGGGTGATCCTTGACAATGGTATCAACCTCCTTGGATAATGAGTTGCTGAGAAACTCGTCTATATCGGCGTAGGTCATTTCCTTTTCTATGGCCTCTTCAATGAGGCCGATGAACTTTTGTTTATCCTTGTCATTATCAAAATAGGAGAAGATTCGATAATCGCCTGTTGCAAAGGCGCTCGAGGTTGTGTCGGTTTCTTCCTGAATTGTTAGTACTGCTTTTTTGATTTTCTCCATTTCCTCTGCCAGAGTCGCCAGGGTCTTCTGTGTTTCCTGCAGCTGTGCACCCTGTTGTTGCGCCTGCTTGTCGCTCTTTTGTACCGTAGCGCGCATTTCTTCCAGTTGTGTTGACAGCTCCGTCAAACCGGTCGTGAAGGCCTGCTCCTGCTGGGCGACTTTATCTGCTGCGGCCGAGGTGGCTTCGAGTTCCTGTGCAGAGAGATCGTCAAGATTTTTTTTAAGACCTGTCAGGGCTTCGGAAAAGGCCTTGTTCTCTTTGCTGAGTTGAGCAATCGATTGGCGCAGCGTCTGGATGTCTTCTCCTGCAGCGGCGGGGTGTTGACGTCGCTCCTGTGCAGGCCGGCCCTGTGGCTGTACGTCGGGGTCGACGGGTGATTGAGTTGCTGCAGTGGCTTCAGAGACGGACTCAGCTCTGCAGGATTTCCATTCGGCTATCTGACTGACGACGCGGTCTTGTAATGTGAAGTAGGTTTGTCTGGCGCTTGCCGGGTTGTACAGCGCCAGGGCAGCTAGATAGACGCCTATCAGGACCACGATGGAAAACAGGAGTGCTATTGCCAATGCGACAATGAACAGGACTGTGAAAAAGGCGCCCTTGAAAATTGAGGTAATTCCACCGAAGAAAGTTTGCGCGTTTGAGCCTGCGACAAAACCTATGAGGAGCAAGATTGCCAGCAACAGAAGTGCTGATTGTAACAGTGGTTTTTGTAGCTCATGACGTTTCATGTACGCCTCCTTGTTAAGTATAAAATGAAGTATACAGTACTGGGATTATCTGTAAAGAATGCTACTTTGTCGAACCTTTCCTCATAGTGAACCTTGAAAAAGGGCCTGTGTCAAGTTGTAAGGCAATTTTATATTCATGCAGTTTCGCTATCAATGGATCGCAGGGCTCGTATCCGTTCCAGTACCGGTGGGTGGCTGTAATGAAGAAAGACATTGAGCGGATGCGGCGTCAAATTGGAAAGATTTGTTTGACAGAGGGTTTTCAGGCCTTCTATGAGATATTGTGGAGAACCTGTTGATTGTGCGGCGTAACTGTCTGCCTGGTATTCATGTTTTCTTGATATGAAGTTAAAGAGGATCGAGAGCAGAAGACTCACCGGGGTATAGAGGAAGCCGAAAAAGACCAGACTTGCATAGGTGGAGACATGGTCCATGGAGAAGGCCGCAAAAAGGTTTTCATTCTTCATGACAAGAGAGAGAAAAAAGAAGAGAAGTCCTGTCTGGATGAAGGAAGCACCTATCATTTTGAGGAGATGTTTGTGTTTGTAGTGGCCCATCTCATGCGCAAGTACTGCAATGATCTGGTCGATAGAAAGTTTTTCCATAAGGGTGTCGAAAAACACTATTTTTTTGAATCGACCGAAACCTGTAAAAAAAGCGTTCAATTTGGTTGATCTTTTCGAGCCGTCCATGACAAAAACGCCCTTGATGGTGAAATGTTCTTTTGCCGTGTATTGCAGGATAGCCTGTTTCAGGTCGCCATCTTCAAGAGGCGTGAATTTGTTGAACAGCGGCATGATCAGGACCGGAGCAAGAAATTGCAGAATCAGGGTTGCGACAAACACGCCGATCCAGCAGTAGAGCCATGCCGGGTTTCCCAGAGAAAGAAAAAACCAGAGTACCAGGGCCAACAGTGGTCCTCCTATGAGAATGGTCAGCAGGACAGCCTTGGCAGTGTCAAGAATGAAGGTCTTTATGGTGGTGCGGTTAAATCCGAATTTCTCTTCGATCACAAAGGTAGAATAGAGAGAGAAAGGCATTGTCAGCAGGAAGGACAGCAAGAGGAGCAGGCCGGTAAAGATCAAGCCTGTGATAATCTCGCCATGGCCAAAACTTCGAGCGTAACTGTCTACCAGATTGAAGCCGCCGGCGAGAAGGAAAACCAGGGTAATGATTGTAGTGGAGCTGTTCTCCGCTAAAGAAAATTTTGTCGTCTCCCTGGTGTAGTGCTGTGATTTAGCATAGCTTTCCTGATCATAAGTATCCTCAAATTCAGCGGGTAACTTGGGGGATAGGGCCTTGAGGTTGAGGATAGAGACTATCAGTTCGAGAAGAAAACTCAGGAGAATGACGGTGATAATGAAAAGGAGCCAGCTGTTCATAGTACTCATCTGATTGTTTTTTTAACCTTGCACCAATACCTCAACACTGCTGCGGATATATCTCCATATTGGCAGAGAATTACAATGGCCGAACGTAAAAATCAGGATTCACTATAAGACCTTGTGGTGATTTGTTAACAGCAAAACAGAAAAGGGGCGGGGAAATATCTCTTATACCCTCTGTGAAGGGGAGAGAACATGGTTACAGGGCCGGTGCTGCTTGCGTTGAATCCCCGCTATTATAGAAAAAAACGGGGATTCCAGATCAGGTCTGTTTCACATAATTGATTGGAGAGTACTTTCAGCGTAATGAATAAATCTGCTGGGGAAGACTCCCATTATCAGAATAACCGCCATCAGGACGACGGACAGCATTTTCAGGTGGGCCGGTGTTGCCAGTGGTTCCAGTTCTTCTTCGCCACTGCAGAAGGCAACCCGAACCACGGAAAGATAGTAATAAATGGCGATGGCGGTATTAATGGCAGCCAGCGTGACAAGGAGGAGATAGTCCTGTTGAAGAGCATCGACCAGGATGAAGAATTTTCCCATAAAGCCGACAAATGGTGGAATTCCGGCAAGGGCGAACAGACCGACGAGCAGGGTCAGGGCCAGTATGGGGGATCGTTTATAGAGACCATTAAGGTCCTCGATCATGACGTTCTCGCCGTTTTTGGCGACACTGCAGACTACCATAAAGCAGGCCAGGTTCATAACGACATAACCGGCTATATAATAAAGGGCATGGGCGTAACCGGTGATATGGAACACCAGCAGGCCGAGAAGAACGAAGCCTGCATGGGCAATGCCTGAATAACCAAGCATTCTTTTAAGGTCTTTCTGCACCAGCGCGGAGAGGTTGCCATAGAACATAGAGAGAATAGAACAGACCATAAGAAGATTGACCATGGCCTCTCCGTTACTGTCAACCATGGTGACAATGCGTAAAAGCAGCGCTACGGCGGCAAGTTTAGGCACCGTTGCGATAAAAGAGGTGGTTTCGTTAGCAGCACCTTCGTAGACGTCGGGCACCCAGAAATGGAAGGGGAAAATGGCCAATTTGTAAAAGAAACCACATAACACCAGAACAGTAGCTACCACGGCGGCCGGCATATGCATCATCCCGGGCAGTTCGGCTACGAGAACATCGAGATGGGTTGATCCTGTAAGCCCAAAGAAGTAGCTCATGCCGAACAGCATGAAACCGGTAGCCATAACACCAAAGAGAAGGTATTTGGCGCCGGCTTCCATCTGAAAGCGGAACTTGCCGCTGTCATCTCGCATCGGTACCATGATGTAGACGGCAAATGAAGAAAGTTCCAGAGAAACGAAGATGGCCAGCAGTTCAACGCTTGAAACAAGCATCATCAAACCGAGAACACTTATAAACAGGCAGAGATAATACTCGGCATGGATACTGGTGTGCAGGCCTGATAACCGGCCGCCGAACAGGACTACCACAAAGAGAGCTATACTCATCAGCACTTTGAAGGTCTGGGAGAAAAGATCGATCCGGTACGACTGGAAAAAAAGATCGCCTTCCAGGCCTCCACTCAATAGCGATGCGCCGACGGTCAGAGCACTCAGAGTTATGGCGATGTTTTTAACCGTGTTGCTGCCTGCATTGCTGATAGTGACAAAGAAAATAACGAGAGCGGCACCCAACAATGTTAATTCAGGTAAAAATAGCATCATAATACCCTCAATGAGGTGGTTGGTCTCTGTTCATAAACGGCTGTTTGGCTGCTGATCTCTGTGGTCCGCAAAAATGCCGGTGTCATGGTAGCAGACCGCTTATTACATTGCGTGAGCATCATCATTCAGAGCCAGATAACCCGTTTTGAACGGATACAAGTTCGTGTTTCGGTTAGCGCAGTATCAGGTCAGCCGCGGCAATGGCCTGCTGCTGATGAATATGCAGATTGTCCAGCAGAGCGGCCACGCTGGTATGTATCATATTTATAAATACCTTGGCATCCAGTCCAATCCAGAATACGAAAAAGAGAAACGGCGCCAGGGTTACAATCTCTCTGGCGTTCAAGTCGGTTTGCCAGCTTTGGTCGGGATTGTCGGTGCCGCCCCAGACGACCTTCTGCAGCATTCTCAGCATGTATGCGGCGGCCAGGATGGCACCGGGAATCGCAGCCAGAGCGAGGTAGGGAAACTTCCCCTGGTCGGTATCAAACTGAAAGGCGCCGGCGAGAATCATGAATTCGCCGACAAAACTGTTCGTACCCGGAAAACCGAAAGAGGACAGGCTGAAAAATGCAAGAAAAGTTACAAAAACAGGCATGTATTTTCCAACTCCCGTGGCGGAGAGCAGTTCACGGCTATGGGTCCGCTCGTAGATCATACCGACACAGAGGAAAAGAGCCCCTGTGGTGACACCATGGTTAAGCATCTGCAGGATGGCGCCTTCAACACCCTGGCTGTTTAGAACAAAAATTCCAAGGGTGACGAATCCCATATGGCCGACTGACGAGTAGGCGATCAGCTTTTTCATATCGTTCTGCGCCAGTGCCGTGAAACCGCCGTAGATGATACCGGCGATAGAGAGCCACAGGACCGGTTGGGCCAGATAGATAGCGGCATCCGGGGTTATGGGCAGGGCAAAACGGAGGAAACCGTAGGTTCCCATTTTCAGAAGAACACTGGCCAGTATAACTGACCCGGCAGTGGGGGCCTCAACGTGTGCTGCGGGAAGCCATGTATGGAACGGGAACATCGGTACCTTGATGGCGAAGGCAAGGAAAAAGGCGATAAAGAGAAGAATCTGGGCTGTGAAGGCATATCCCTGCCACATCATATCTGGAATAAAGAAGCTGGAGTCGTTGTTCTGGTAAAGCCAGATTATGGCAACCAGCAACAGCACGGATCCGGCCAGGGTGTAGAGGAAAAATTTTATGGAAGCATAGATTTTTCTGGGGCCGCCCCATATGCCGATGAGAAGATACATGGGGATCAGCATTGCTTCCCAGAGGATATAAAAGAGTACGAAGTCAAGCGCGACAAAGACACCAAGCATGGAGGTTTCCATGACCAGTAGACATATCATGAAGGTTCTGGTTCGTTTTTTGATGTAGGACCAGGAGGCCAGAACACAGAAAGGCATGATAAACGTGGTCAGCAGAAAAAGAAGGATCGAGATGCCGTCCATGCCGACCTGGTAATGGATATTGAGTGACTCTATCCAAGTATAGCTTTCGGCGAACTGGAACTTCGCCGTGGTGGTGTCAAACCCGAAGATAAGGCGTATGGAGAGAAGGGCCACCACTGCTGTAACAAGAAGAGTCCAGTAACGGCTGAAGGAGTCGCCGGCAAAGAAGAGCAGGGGCACGATTCCGAGCAGCGGAAGGAATATGAGTATGCTCAGCAGGTGGGGAAATTCAGGATAAGTGAGTAGTTGATCCATTACCGATGATCCTCAGTTTCAATATTATAACCAGACATAGGCGATTAGAATAACAGCGGCAAAGGTAGCCGTGTAGTAAATGGTCATCTGAATCTGACCGCTCTGCAGCACTGTTGCAATACGTCTTCCCAGGGCACGAACGCTGCGGGCCGAACCGTCTACAATTCCGTCTATGCCATGCCAGTCGAACCAGGACCAGAATTTTGCCGTGGTCATCAGGCTGTTCAGCCCGACAACTCGGTAGGCAGCACCCCAGGCGTTATCGGCCATTTGGATGGGATATTTGGCTATCCAGAGGAAGAGGAGGCCACCTTTGCGATAAAACCAGTCGAAGTCGAGGCTGATGGTGGCTTCCGGCCCGATTTTTTTATGAAAAAAGTAAAAGGCCAGAGCGGTAAAGGCGAGGATCTGCAGTGTTTCACTGAGATGATACATATCGTATGGATGAAAGGCGACCTCGCCGTGCGGCAGCATATTATAGAGAAAGGGTAGATAGGAGCCGATGAGGAGGCAGAAAAAGGCCGCTATCAGCATGGCGGCCTGCATGTTCCAGGGTGGATCCTCGGCCCTGGCGAAGGTTTCTTCCGAACAACGATTCTCACAGAAAAAGAGAAGATAGGGCAGACGAAGACCGGCAACAAGAAAGGTTCCGGCAGAGACCAGCGTCAGGAGAAACGCGACAACCAGATAATGTTCACCAAAGCTTGCCGCAATGATCATGGATTTGGTGACAAAACCGGAAAAAAATGGGAAAGCGGAAACGGAAATGCCGCCGATTATCATAAATATCATCGTATTCGGCATTTTTTTGTATAAACCGCCAAGTCCGGTGAACTTTGCTACCCCGGTCGCATGGAGTACCGCTCCAGCTCCCATGAAAAGCAGGCCTTTGTACAGTATATGGGCAAAGGCATGGGCACAGGCGCCATTAATGGCCAATGCTGTACCGATGCCTACTCCGGCGACCATATATCCCACCTGACTGACGATCTCCCAGCCGAGGAGGCGGCGGATATCGTTTTCCATGATGGCGTAGACAATACCGTAAATTGCCATGACGACGCCAAGGACAATGAGAATTTCGAAACCGGCAAAACCGCGGATAAGCGTGTATACTGCAGTTTTGGTGGTAAAGGCACACATGAAGACGGCACCGACGGCAGTGGCTTTGCTGTAGGCGTCCGGCAGCCAGGAATGCAATGGCGGTACCGCTGCATTGAGCATCAGGCCGGCCAGAATGAGCCAGGTGTAGAGCTGCGTGCTTTCCTCACCCATATGCACAAAGGAAAGATCACCAAGGGCCTGATATCTGAGGACGAAACCGAGCAGAAGCAAGACGCCGCCGAAGGTGTGGACCAGGAGATAACGATAACCGGCAGCCAGAGAGCCCTGCTCTTTGTTGAACCAGATCAGGAAGGTAGAAGCGAAGGCCATCATCTCCCAGAAGAGAAAGAGGACCAGAAAGTCACCGCAGTAGATGACACCGAGTGAGCCGGCGACATAGAACCAGGCGGCCACATGGTGCCAGACGTTTTTGACGTGGAGCCCATAGATGGTGCCGATGATGGCCATCAGGGCCATGATGAAGCCGAACAGCATGGAATAATTGTCTACTCTGCCGAAGGTAAGATCCCAGTCGAGAAAGGGCAGTACTCCGTAGGTACCGGGATGCATGCTGAGATAGAGGACATTAACAAAAGTCAGCAGCGGGATAAATACGAGAAAAGGTTTCCTGAAGGGTTCCCGGAAAAAGGGAAGAAGACAGGCCCCTATGATCATGATCAGAGCAGGGTGGAAGAAACTAGTTGTCATAGTAGTCCTCCCTTGTCTTGATGCCGCTCCTGCCGAGCCAGCGGGAAAAGAAGATCAGAACTATCACCGAAAGAAGTCCGAAACCTCCCCAGAAAGCAGGGATAAACTTTTCGGCCCACGTGTGGGCATGATGCAGATCAACTGTCAGGCTCCAGATAACAACGGCCGCTATTCCACCAAAAAAGAAATAGGTGAGGCCTTTGAGCCGGTTTCGCAGGTAATCGATAAATTGTACAATCATCCTGTCACCACCTTCACAAATTCCATCATGATATTGGGAAAGATACCAAGGAGGACCGAAATGGTGCATGCTATCAGAATAGGAATGAGCATGGACAACGGTGCTTCCTTGATACCCTGAAAAGTTTCATTTTGAGGACGTTTGCCAAAAAATGCCTTGTAGGTAACCGGAGCAAAATAGGCTGCATTGAGCATGGTGCTGGCGATCAGGATAAGCAGTATGCCGATCTGATGAGCCTGAATGGAACCGACCAGCAGGCTCCATTTGGTGACAAATCCGGCCACCGGCGGCGCCCCTATCATGGAAAGAGAGGCAATACCAAATGCTCCGAAGGTAAAAGGCATGGTGCGGCCCAACCCTTCCATTTCCGAGATATACTTTTTATGGGCGGCAACATAGATGGCACCGGCACAGAAAAAGAGTGTTATCTTGGCAAAGGCATGATTGACGATATGGATCAGGCCGCCTTGGATTCCTGCTTCGGTCAGCAGGGCCACACCCATGATGATATACGATAACTGACTCACCGTTGAATAGGCCAGACGTGATTTGAGATTATCCTTGGACAGGGCGATGATAGAGGCGACCAGTACGGTGAAACCGACGAAGTAGGCCGTGGGGATACCGAGGTTGAGCAGGGTCATGGTGTCGAGACCGAAGGTATAGAGCATGACCCGCGTTGTACAGAAGACACCGACCTTGACAACGGCAACGGCATGGAGCAGGGCCGATACGGGGGTCGGTGCGACCATGGCTCCCGGCAGCCAGTGATGAAAAGGCATGATGCCGTTTTTGGCGAAACCGAAGAGGCAGAAGACATAGAGCATGATGACCAGCCATTTGTCCAGGTCGGGACTGAAAATACCATAGCGGATATCGGTGGTGAAATCCAGAGTTCCCGTCAGCACATAGATAAGTATCATGGCGGGCAGCAGGAAGGCCTTAGCCGTGGTTGTCAGGTAGATGATGTATTTGCGGCCGCCGTCGTACCCTTCTTTATCCTGATGGTGGGCCACCAGAGGATAGGTGCAGATTGAGACAATCTCGTAGAAGAGATACATGGTGAAAAGATTGTCGGAAAAGGCCACGCCGATGGCACCGAAAATGGCCAGGGCAAAACAGGCATTAAAGCGAGTCTGGGCGTGTTCCTTCAAGCCGCGCATATACCCCATGGAATAGAAGACGGCAATGGTCCACAGCGATGAGGCGACAATGGCAAAAATCATCGACATGGCATCAGCGCGGAGCGTGATAGTTAACCCCGGGAGAATGGTGAAGAGGTGGCAGACCAGGGTTTTGCCGGCGATAATGTCCGGGATAAGGGAAAGAACAATGCAGAAGAGAATGATGGAGGAGATGCAGGAAATTCCTTCCCGGACATTTTTCTCCTTTCCCCGTATCATGACCCCAAGGGTGCCTATGAGAGGAACAAGCAGGGCGATGAGGAGTATTTTATCGGAACCGAGAGTATTCATATCCATGGATGATGTTCCTCTTCTTAGCCTTTTAACTCGACGAGGTCTTCTGCGTCGATCGATTTGTAATTACGATAGATGGCAATCACGATGCTGAGGCCGATGGCGGCTTCCGCCGCGGCAATGGCCATGATGAACAGGGTAAATATCTGACCGATCACCGGATCAGGCGCGGTGAAGCGGTTGAAGGCCATGAAATTGATTGAGGCGGCTGCCAGGATAAGCTCGGCGGCGATCAGCATGCCGATCAATGTTCTTCTGGTGACCAGGCCGTAAATACCCATGGCGAAGAGCAGTGCGGCAATGAGCAGGTAGGTGTTCAGGTTGTTATGTAGTGCGAGAATGTCCATCAGCTACTCCTCCCTCGGCGAGCAATGACCAAAGCACCGATGATGGCAATCAGCAGTACAATGGAAACAAGTTCAAAGACCATGGCGTAGTCGGTCAGCAGCCGAACACCGATGGTTTCGACGGAGCCGTTGTTGATTTTGGCATGAACCGGCCATTCCGTTTTGACGGCAAGCAGAGCGAAGCCGCCAAAGACAAGGCCTGCAGTAATGACGCCAAGCGGCCCGACCAGCGTGTTTGAGGGGCCGTGTTTTTTGCTTTCCTCAGGAGCTGCCAGCATGACGGCAAAGGAGATGGTGACGGCCACCGCACCGATGTAGATGAGGATCTGCATCATGGAGATAAAGGGGGAATTGAGAAAAAAATAGAGACCGGCAACTCCGACGAAGCAGAGAATCAAACCGGCCACGGCACGAACCAGGCGGCCGGCATTACAGGCAATGAACCCTCCTGCCAGCGTGATGGCGATCATTACAAGAAAAACAACTCCAACGAGTTGGTCGGCATTGGGGAGCGATAGATTCATGATTTTTTCTCCTCCAAGCGTTGCAGAAGATCGAAGATAAAATCCTCTTTGCGTGGGCCGGCGAGTCGGTATTCTTTGGAAAATTCAATAGCGTTGAAGTTGCAGGACTCAACGCAGGAACCGCAGAGGGAGCATGTCGTAAAATCAAGCACGTAACTGGTAAGAACCTTTTTCTTGGAGCCTTCTTCTTTTTTACCGGCCAGGGTGATGCAGCCGGAGGGGCAGGCGCGTTGGCACATCATGCAGACGATACAGTTTGGGTTTCCTTCTTCATCGGCAATCAGTTGAATATGGCCGCGAAAACGATCCGGCATCTTCAGGGTCTCATAGGGATACTGTACCGTCACCGGAGGACTGAAAAACTCTTTGAACGTCACGGAAAGGCCGAGGATAAGGCTCCATAGTCCGCTGAATATTTCGCTAAAATAGGCACCCATGGTTAAAAAACCTTCAGTAGTCCTGCCGTAAGAAGCAGGTTGAACAGAGACAGGGGAATGAGAATCTTCCAGGAGAGATTCAGCAGCCCATAGATAGTTGTTCGGGGAAAGGTCCAGCGTATCCAGATAACCGTGGCAATAAGTACATATATTTTGGCTATAAACCACCACACACCGGGGAAGAGACCAAAGGGACAGTCCCAGCCGCCGAGAAACAGGATGGTGGTGAGACAGGCGCCGATGACGATGTTGGCGTACTCTCCCATAAAGAATAGACCGAAACCCATGGAACCATACTCGGTGTGAAAACCGGCTACCAGTTCACTTTCCGCCTCACCGAGGTCAAAAGGTGCCCGATTGGTTTCCGCCAGAGTGCAGATAAAAAAGATAAGAAAAGACATCAGCATCAGCGGATTAAACAGGTCTGCCTTAAAGGGGAATACATTCCAGTTCCAGATGCCGCCTTTCTGGGCGGTAACCAGGTCTGCCAGGTTCATGGTGCCGGCGATCATCACCACGGTGATAACGGTGACAAGCATGGGAATTTCGTAAGCAATGGCCTGCGATACCGCTCGTATGGCCGACATTATTGCATATTTGTTTCTGGAGCTCCAGCCGGCGAAAAGCAGAGAAATCCCGCCCATTGAGGCGAAGGCGAAAATGGCCAGCACGCCTATGTTGAGATTATGGGCTACAATGGTGTCGCTGAAGGGGATGGTGACAAAACTGACAATGGCCGGAGCCATGGCCAGAACCGGGGCGGTGATGAAAAGAGCCTTGTCGGCCCCGCCGGGAATGATGAGCTGTTTGGCCATCAGTTTTATGCCGTCCAGGGGAGGCTGCAACAGGCCCAGCGGTCCGTTGATGTTCGGCCCCGGACGCCGCTGTATCCGTCCGGCGCCTCGCCGCTCGGCCCACACCAGGTAGGCGGCGTTGAGCGCGGCAAAGCCTATGGCAACGGTCACGGCGATGATTACATTCAGTAGCGTTAATTCCATCTGAGTTCCCCTTTATCGATCGATTTCAGGAATAACGAGATCAATACTTCCCATAAACGCCAGGGCGTCCATGATCAACATGCCTGGGACGGTTTCATCAAAAAGGTGCATGTTGGAGTAGGTCGGTGAGCGTAATTTGAGACGGTATGGATTTTTACCGCCGTCGCTGACCAGACGTATGCCGAAATTTCCCCGTGCCGTCTCAACGGCCTGGTAGTAGTCACCCACGGGAGGCTTGATGATTTTGGGAGCCTTTTTCGGCATGATCGGTCCACCGGGTAACTTATCCAGTCCCTGTTCGATAATCCTTAAAGACTGTTCGATTTCGGCCATACGGACTTTGTAGCGGGCCAGTGAGTCACCCTCGCTGAAGACCGGAACCTCAAAATCAAATTCGGGGTAGACCGAATAGGGCTCGTTCCTGCGGACGTCGTAGTTGATGCCGGATCCTCTGGCAACCGCACTGGAGGCCCCGTATTTGCGGCAGGTTTCCTGGGTGAGAACGGCATTGCCGATCAACCGCTTCTGGAAGATAATATTACCGGTCACCAACCGGTCATATTTTTTCAGCGATTTACGCATTCTTGGTATAAATCGTCTGGCGGATTCGATGAATTCGTCATCCACATCGTTGTAGAGACCGCCGAACCTGTAGTAGCTGTAGGTCAAGCGAGAACCGGTGATGCGCTCAAGCATGTCCAGGATATGCTCGCGATCCTGCAGGGCATACATCAGCGGGCTGAAACCACCGAGATCCATGACGAAGGCGCCGAACCAGAAGAGGTGTGAGGCGATTCTGTTCAACTCGACGGTAACGGCCCGGATATATTCAGCTCTTTCGGGCACCTCGATGCCGGCGGCTTTCTCGATGAGCAGGACATGGCCGTGCGAGTATCCCATGGCGCCGAGATAGTCCATGCGGCTCAGATTCATGTAAAATTGCGGGTAGGTTTTCAGTTCACCCATCTTCTCATGCATGCGATGGATGTAGCCGATCACCGTCTCGGCGCTGACGATGTATTCTCCATCCATTTCCATTTTGACCCGGAGCACTCCATGGGTTGCGGGATGCTGCGGACCGACGTTGAGAATGAATGTTTCATCCGGTTGGAGCCGTACTGGTACGCTCATGCTTTAAAATCCTTTAAGAGTGGATGGAAATCTGCATCTTCCGGTAAAAGCAGGGGGATCAGGTGAGGGTGGCCGTCAAATTTGATGCCGAAGAAATCGTGGGTTTCGCGCTCATGCCAGTTGGCTCCGGCATAGATGGAGGTGATGGACGGTACCTTCGGGGCGTCTCTGTCAACCCGGGTGCGAATGACGACGCGGCAGAGGTCGAAATCGTATCGGCTGAAGTCATAGACCACCTCCAGCTGGTTGTCTTTGATCCAGTCGACTCCGGTGATACTTTCAATAAAGTAGCCAAGCGAATCGACAATGTCTACGGCAGCAAGCAGTTGTGCCGGGTCGACCTGGGCATCGATATGGTATCCATGGAGCCGATACTCTCGTTCGACAACACCATTGGGACGAGGCGCATTGCTCTCTTTTGCAGAAGCGTCAGCAGAAGTTTCGCCGCTCTCTTCTGTCGGAGTCGCCGGCGGTGCCGTTTCCTCCTCGGGGAAGAGGGTCTGTAGAGCCGTTCTGGTTTGTTCAATGATCATATCATACCGCTCCGTATGCTCGATAATGCCTTATGGGAAATAACAAAGTTCCGTCTCCTACAGAGAGGGAACATCTTTTGTTTTGGAATCTTGCCATCTCTGCCAGCCGGACAGCTTGTGTTCAAGCTCTATTATGCCCTGCAGTAATGCTTCGGGGCGAGGCGGACAGCCGGGTATATAAATATCCACCGGCAGAAATTGGTCGGCGCCGAGCACGATGCTGTATTGCCCTTCAAAGGCAAACGGGCCACCGGAAATGGCACAGTTGCCCAGAGCGATAACCCATTTGGGCTCAGGCATTTGGTCGTACAGGGTCTTGATACCGGGCATCATCTTCTTGGTAATGGTACCGGCCACTATCATAACGTCGCTCTGTCTGGGGGATGGTCGAAAGACCTCCGCACCAAAGCGAGACATATCAAATCTGGCGCACCCGGTGGCCATCATCTCAATGGCACAGCAGGCTATACCGAAAGTAAGCGGCCAGAGAGAATTGGCCCGTCCGACATTGAGCAATTTGTCCAGAGAAGCGAATTGGATGATAGATGATGGAACATCTTCAGCTATCGTAGGTACGTTCGTTTTTCCCACTTGAATACTCCCTTTATCCATGCATAAACAACTGCGAGCGATAAGATTCCGACAAACATGACGATTTCTATGAAATCACGGTGGGAGCCGGTGAATGCCTCGTTATTATAGGCCACCGCCACCGGAAAAAGAAAGAGGACATCGACATCGAAGGCGAGAAAGATCAGGGCGTAGAGATAAAAAACCACGCCGTACCGTATCCAGCTGTCTCCGATAGGGTCCATGCCGCATTCAATATATTGGTCTCGTTTGGAGATGATCTGTCTGGTGCCCTGCGGCATAAGAAGATAGACTATCGCAATTGGTCCAAGTGCGAAGGCCAGGCCGCCGAGAGCAAAGGCCGAGATCCAGAGGATGCTGTCTCGGTACAGGAATTCTGTAAACTGCGGTTCCATGCGTTCCCCCTCGGTATTATCTTTGTTGCTGGTGCACAGTCCCCCAAAGGTGCGACTGTATCATACGACTTGGTAACACTGTCTGGTGCGGCAGATACTCCGACGGTCGGTGCGGAGCAGACTGCTTTCGCTAAATTGATGATTATCTTAGTAAATAAGATAGATTTGTGTCAACAATAAACTGAATTGATATTTAGTGTCTTCGCTTGAATTATGGGGTATTCTTATGGAGAAAAGCAGATATAAAGAAGAATTACTCCCACAAAAAAAGTCTGTTTAATGCGAAAGTGTTGCCTAAAAGTTACTCTCCGCAAAAAGTAATGTGAACAGCACTAAACCTAGAGTATTGCATTTCAAAAAATAAAGAAGAAGAGAACGGATTTAGATTGATGTTCATTTCTATTTATGTATATTGCAACAGCGCCTTATGAGCGCGTGGTTTTCTGATGGCGCGAATAGTCAATGTATCAAGCAAGTGGAGAACTCTTTTATAAATGATCTGCTTGAAGATCACCAGTAAATTTGTGAGATACTAAAAATAAACAAAATTGAACAGTGGTGCCGATATGTCTATTACCTTAAGACAACTCGAAATTTTCATCGCAGTGGCGGAAACCGCACAGGTAACAAAGGCCAGCAAAAAGTTATTTGTGACCCAGTCGGCGGTCAGCATGGCCTTGGCGGAACTGGAGAATCAACTTGGCGGCTCGCTGTTCGACCGCCATGGCAGAAGCCTGTTGCTGAACGCCCGCGGGCGATATCTTTTGCCTCTGGCCAAAGACATTACCGCGCAAGTCGCCAATGTCGAGACTATCATGTCCGAAAGAAATGACAAACTAACCGGGCATATAGAGGTTATCGCCAGCCTGTCGCTCGGCAACTATATCTTACCCTATCTGATTGGCGCTTTTACAAGAATTCATCCCAGGGTGCATATTAATATGCTGGTTTACAACACCCAGTATGCCGAAAGAATGGTGGTGGATGGCGGTATGGATCTCGGCTTTGTGGAGGGTACTGCAGAACATGAAGATATTGAGGCAATCCCGTGGTTTGAAGACGAACTCGTCGTCCTTGCCGGTCCTTCCGATCCGATATCCCATAACAAATATTTTGATGTCCGCACGGATATGAAAAACACCAAATGGGTTATGCGGGAGCAGGGTTCCGGAACGGCCTCGGTGTTTCGAGAACGGATGAAGGACTATCTCAATGATATTCAAATTGTAATGGAAATGGGACACCCTGAAGCAGTAAAGCGCGCTGTTGAGTCGGGGGTCGGGCTGGCCTGCCTGTCCACGTTAACCGTATGCCGCGAAGTTGAAAATGGCTGGTTGAAGAGTCTAAGTATAGAAGGTGTTGATATGTCAAGACAATTGTGGATGATTCATCGCAAGGACAAGGTGATGACCGAGGTTATGCGGGAGTTTATCGAATTCTGCGAGGTGATGTCAACCTGTGATGATGAACGTATCTGCCTGTCTTCTCCCTGGAAACTGCAGTCTCTTCTTGCCAGACAATCAAATCGAAAGAAAGTCCATTAGCGAGATTTTGCGCCGCACAATTGTGTGCGACATGTGCGGCATATCTCCGGCCTAAGATTTGGCCGATGCGTTTGGCCGATGCAGGGAAACTGTTATTGTGAAAACAGTTTCCCTGCTTATTTATGTTAGAAGGCCGGTCTTTGTCACTTGACCGAAAACCGGACAAGCTCTTTTGCAAGGTTAGGTGTCCTCTGGGGCGTTCTGGTGCTTCTAATAGGTTATTCTCTCCAGAGTCAAACCATGGGGGGGAGATGTCGAGCCGGCAGCACTCCTTTTTCTTGCCGACATTGCCGCTTTAAAACCCTTTATGGACCTGCCTCCCAACCCCACCTCGAAGAGTGTGCCGACTATATTGCGAACCATGTGCCGTAAAAAACCATCGCCTGTGATGGTAAAAGAGTAGAAACCGCCCCCTTTGTTTGTGAAATATGCTTCGCTGATTGTGCGAGTTGAGCCTTTTCTTCCGGCAAAAAGGGGGTCGCGTGATCCTGCGGTTTCGAATGAGGCAAAATCATGTGTGCCGACCAGCAGTTCCAGGCATTTTTCCATTGAGTTGAAATCGAGCTTTTTGCGGATATGGACAGTGTAGAGTCTGTCGCGGGGCATCATGATTTCGCCGTTAAAGATGGAATACAGATATGTTTTGCTTTTTGCGGAAAAACGGGAATGAAAAGAGGAGGTCTCTTCCATTGCGTGGAGAATGCGGATACTGCCGGGCAGCATCGAATTCAACCCTTGCTTGATAGCCGAGGCATCCATTGTTTTGTCGGAATGGAAATGGGCTACCATACCGTTGGCATGCACACCGGCATCGGTTCTACCGGCACCATGAAGAATGACATGACCATTGTGGATGACGGCAAGCCGACTTTCAATCTCTCCTTGAATGGTGGGCGCGTTGGGCTGTATCTGCCATCCATGAAAGTCTGTGCCGTCAAAAGCGATAAGGAGCCGGATGGTTTTCATGAGTACCAGATGTGTTGTGGTGCGTGGCGGGAAAGAGCATGGAATACCGACGAAGGTCCGCACATGTGGACAAATTTCGTTCAGGCCCTGCCGGAGACATGTATTCTTTGAAGACCAGGCAAGTTATGGAAAAAGAGGTACTCCATGGAGACCGTCATCTTCTTTGAAACCAAACATGATATTCATGTTCTGGACGGCCTGGCCGGAGGCTCCTTTGACAACATTGTCAATTGCGGCCATGACGACAACACGATTGGTACGTCGGTCTATCTTGAAACCGATATCGCAAAAGTTCGATCCCCGCACGTGTTGCGTCGCCGGAAAGACACCATCTTCCAGGATACGGATGAATTTTTCCCCGGCATAGAGAGACTGGTACATTTCCAGAATGGTTGCGCTGTTCATGCCGTCCGCCAGGTCGGCATAGACTGTGCTGAGAATGCCCCGCGAAACAGGAAGGAGATGCGGCGAAAACGATACTACGGTGTTCTTGCCAGCTAAAAGGGAAATTTCCTGTTCAATTTCAGGAGTATGTCGATGAGAACCGACGGCGTAGGGGCGGAAACCGTCGGCTACCTCGCAGAATATTTTATCCTGGGATGCTGAGCGTCCGGCACCGGATACACCGGATTTGCTGTCGATGATAATGGTACCGGTGTCGATGGCATTGTTTTGCAGCAAAGGTGCGAGTGCCAGGATAATGGAAGTCGGATAGCACCCCGGGTTGGCCGTCAGGGAAGTAGAGGCGATGGCTTCCCGGTAGAGTTCCGGTAAACCGTATACGGCCTGTGGAATATATTGCGGCGCTGTGTGCCTGTTGTACCACTGTTCGTAGACTGTGGCGTCTTTGATTCTAAAATCGGCGGACAGATCAATGACCTTTTTGCCGGCATCGAGCAGTTTTGGTACAATTTCCATGGCGGTCTGGTGAGGTACCGCTGTAAAAAAAAGATCGGCTCGGTCGTACAGCTCATCCGGGTTGAGATTCTCGCAGATGATATCGGTGACCCCGCGGAGGTGCGGGTAAACGCGGGAGAGCTGTATGCCGTTATATTGTCGTGAGGTGACAGCCGTGATTTTGGCCTGGGAGTGGGTGTGGAGTATCCTGGAGAGTTCTCCTCCTGTGTAGCCGGAGGCCCCTATAATGGCGATATTTATCATATGCTGTCCCTTTTTGTGACTGCATATATTATAAAACTGTTTTCCGGCTCTAAATCTGCGGAAAAGATGCTGTGTATCGCAGAGATTAACGCTTGGAAAACTGGAATTTTGCTCGAGCGCCTTTCTGGCCGTATTTTTTACGTTCCTTACAGCGGGGGTCGCGGGTAAGCAGGCCGGACTGTTTCAAGGGAAGTCTGTTTTCGCTGTCAACAACCAGTAATGCTCTTGAAATTCCATGCGACAGAGCATCGACCTGAGAAGATTTTCCCCCACCGGTCACGGTTGCAAAGATGTCGAATTGCTCGGTGGTCTCTGTAATCTTGAAAGGTCTGTCAATTTTGTAGGTTTTGAAATTGCCGCCGAAATAATCGTCAGCAGAGAGTTTATTGACAACTACCTTGCCGCTTCCTGGGGTGAGCCACACACGTGCAATAGCGGTCTTTCTTTTGCCGGTTGCATAATAACGGTCCTGGGCCATGGTCGATTTTCTCCGTGAAAATTAAATATCTAATTCAACGGGCTGCTGAGCTTTATGTGGATGCTCGCTGCCGGCGTAAATTTTGAGTTTCTTGAGCTGTGCTCTGCCAAGCTTGTTCTTGGGAAGCATTCCCTTGACAGCCTTCATCAGCATATCCGTTGGATGCTTGACGATGAGCTCTTTGGCGCTTGTCTCCTTGATTCCACCTATAAAACCGGTGTGTCTGAAGTACTTTTTGTCATTCCATTTATTACCGGTCAACTGAATCTTTTCGGCGTTGGTGACGACGATAAAGTCTCCGTTGTCGATAAAAGTGGAATAACCAGGTTTGTGTTTTCCGCGAAGACGGAGAGCGATCTCTGTTGCCAGTCGGCCAAGAATCTTGTTTTCCGCGTTGACAACATACCAATCTTTCTCAATTTCTTTCACTGGAGTGAGATATGTTTTCATTTTCTGCCTCAAGGTGATGCATTGAATAAAAAAAGGTTCGAACATTGCCGAACCTTTTATTGTCATGTTTTGGAGCGGGAAACGAGATTCGAACTCGCGACTTCAACCTTGGCAAGGTTGCACTCTACCACTGAGTTATTCCCGCTCAATTGTGCTGTGTCAAAACAGAGTAATATTTACAAAGTTTAATTAGCTCTGTCAATTAAAAAAATAAAATTATAATTGCTTAAAAACAATTGGAGAACTGCGGGAGAAGGCGTATAAATAGATATGTTTTCTTCTGCTGCTCTGTGATATTATATAGATACATGATAACATAAAGTAGTTCCACATTAAAACGTAGAGATAACGCAAGAGGGAAAAAGTTGACAAAGAGAACGGCAACAATTACACGCAAGACAGGAGAGACGGATATTCAGCTGCATCTTGATCTGGACGGCTGCGGCAAGCACGGCATACACACCGGCGTTCCTTTTCTCGACCATATGCTCACTCTTTTTACAGTGCACGGTTTCTTCGATATAAGTATTGAAGCCCGGGGAGACACCGAGGTAGATGATCATCACACTGTTGAGGATGTCGGCATCTGTCTCGGTCAGGCCCTGGCGGAAGCTCTAGGTGACAAGAGCGGTTTAAACAGATATGGTTTCTGTTGTATGCCCATGGACGAGACATTGGTGCGGGTCGTTATCGATCTGTCCAACAGGCCCTATGCTCATTATAATGTACCGGTGGCTGACCAGAAGATCGGCACATTCGATACCCAGCTGGCCAAGGAATTCATGCGGGCATTTGCTCAGCATGGCGGCATAACCATGCATATAGACCTGTTTCATGGCGAGAACTGCCACCATATCATCGAGGCAGTCTTTAAAGGGCTGGGCAGAGCGGTTCATCAGGCAGTGGCGCCTCTGGATGTAATGGGCGTTTTGTCTTCTAAAGGATCCTTGTAGAAAACCATAGGCCGGAACTGAAGAGTGGTTTGTCCATCCTACGTTGAGCAGAGTTGAGTTGAGCAGAAAATTGGCTGCACAATATCTTACTATCTTTTAAAGAGGTGCATATTTTGAATATATTATCCCGTTCTATCATGGCCTGTGGTGTGGTACTGATGAGCCTTGTCCTTGTTTCCTGCGCTGGGCCGCAGAAAAAACGCTCGTCGGGCGATGATATCACACCTCTCGCCTGCGTCGTTGTTGTGCCAACGACAACGCCCTATACCGAGCAAGGTGATACTATTTCAATGGCTACGGAGGAAGATCTACAGGAAGGAGCCGCTTTTGTCGATGGCGTAGTACTGGAGGAGTTGAGCAATTCCAAAGTTGATACTGTTATTGAAACAGCACAACTGCGTCTCCAACTGGAGGACATCGAGGGCGGCAGGCGTGGCGTTCTGCGGGAGATTGGTCGTGAGGCGCAGTGTGATTTCGTGCTGATGACGGTGCTGACCGACTTTCGGCAGCGTCAGGGCGGCGAATATGCCGTTGACGAGCCGGCTTCGGCTGCCTTTGAAATGCGGCTTTTCGATGCGGCAACAGGCACAAATCTGTGGAATGCCGCATTTAATGAAACCCAGGCATCCTTGCTGAGCAATCTCTTTTCCTTCAATAAGGCGCAAAAGAGAGGGTTTAAATGGATTACAGTCGAGGAGCTCATCACCCAGGGAATAATCGATAAACTGCAGGAGTGCCCTTACCTGAATTAATCTGGAAAGCCTTTTTTGTTGCCGGAGATGAATGAGCATCGCTGGGTTTTGCCCGGCATCGCCATATAATTTCATAATACCGGTGGATTGGGAACTTTCAGCAAAAAAGAACAATCTTTGCCTGCCCGTTCAGGCTCTGTTCCTAGATAGTTCTACCTTCTTCATATGAGTATATCTGCACAAACGACACCTCAAATACCTAAATATTTGAACAGGAAGATCGGGCAAGCCATGCATGATTACGGCATGCTGCAGGATAATGATCATGTCCTTGTTGCTGTCTCCGGTGGAGTCGACTCGGCGGTCCTCGCCTGGGTATTGCAGATGTGGCGTGCCAAGGCTCCCATCGAGTATTCACTGCAGGCGGTCTATATTGATAACGGCTTCTGGAAGCCGGAACTTGGTGGAGAACCGCCTGCTCGTCGCATTGCGGCCATGCTGCAGCCTTTCGGAATTGAAGTAGCTGTTGTGCAGGCTCGCCCGCTCAGTGATGAGGAGCGCACCTGCTATCTTTGTGCCAGAAACAGAAGGTCGCAGCTTTTTGATCTTGCCGCCCAATTGGGCATGAGCAAAATTGCCTTGGGGCACCATATGGATGATCTGCTCGAAACTCTCTCCCTCAACATGATATATAGCGGTAATATTTCCACCATGGTACCAAAGCAGACCCTTTTCGACGGTGAACTTCATCTCATCAGACCGCTTGCCTATATAGAAAAGGATGATATCCGTTTGCTTGCCCGGCTGGCGGGAATTGAAAGTGTTAAAAACTATTGTCCGCTGGAAAAGGACACCAGAAGGGAAACAGTTCGTTCCCTGCTCGACGAGCTCTACCGCCGCGAACCGGGTGCCAAAAAGTCACTCTTTCATGCGCTCAAAAATGTCCGCCGGGATTATATGTTGTGATACCGTCGCAGTATAGGATATGGAAAGGCTCGGTTGTTAGGATTTCACATTTAGCCCGGACGAGCAGAAGGTATCCAAACAGCTCGAAAACGGATGACATAAATTCTATTTGTTTAAATTTGATTAAATGGTATGAAGATGTGACACTGCTGAACGGTCGCTCGGGGTGCCACATTCGGGCCGAATAAAGGCCTGCAACGGAAAGAAAAATGTCATGTTGAAAACGGACACAAGCAGGTGGAGACTATCATGACCACACGTATCAATGAAATACTCACCGGTGGCGAGCCGGGCTCATCTTTCAAGATCAACGGCTGGATAAGAACACGACGCGACACCGGGGCTTTTTCCTTTGTCGAGATCAATGACGGCTCATGCCTGGCGAATATACAGGTCATAGCAGAAGGTACCCTGCCGAATTATGCTGCTGAAGTCAAAAAGCTGTCCGCCGGCTGTGCCGTTACGGTTTCAGGCACGCTACAGGAATCACCGGCCAAGGGGCAGAAGGTGGAGTTGCATGCCGATGCCATCGAGGTTGTCGGCTGGGCCGACCCGGAAGAATATCCTCTACAGAAAAAACGGCATTCCTTTGAGTTTCTCCGCGAAATCTGCCATCTGCGGCCAAGAACCAATGCTCTCGGGGCTGTGGCCAGGGTGAGATCGAGACTCTCCTGGGGTGTGCATCAATTTTTCCAGCAGCAGGGCTTTATTCAGATACATACCCCTGTCATCACCACAAGCGACTGCGAAGGGGCCGGCGAAATGTTTACCGTGCTTGCCCAGGACGAAGGCAAATCCGGACCAGGCAAGGAGAAGCAGGCCAGAGAGTTTTTCGGCAAGGGAGCAGGTCTGACGGTGAGTGGCCAGTTGCAGGCCGAAGTCTATGCTCTGGCTCTGGGCGATGTTTATACCTTCGGACCGACCTTCCGGGCGGAAAATTCCCATACCAGCAGGCACTTATCCGAATTCTGGATGATCGAACCAGAAATGGCCTTTTGTGATCTGCGCAAGAACATGGAGATAGCCGAGCGAATGCTGAAATATCTGCTCGAGGATGTCATGCGGAATTGCCGGGAAGATATGGCTCTCTTTAACAGCTTCATCGAAAAAGGTTTGCTGAACAAACTTGAAGGGGTGCTCAAGAACGATTTTGGCCATATTAGCTATAGTGAAGCCATAGTAGAGCTGCGCAAGGCCAAAAAGAAATTTGAATTTCCAGTGAGCTGGGGCATCGACATGCAGGCGGAGCATGAACGCTATCTTACCGAGGAGGTGTACCGCAAGCCGTTGATTGTCACCGACTATCCGGCAGCCATCAAACCCTTTTATATGCGGGTCAACGACGACGGTAACACCGTGGCCGCCATGGATATTCTGGTCCCGGGAATAGGGGAGATAGTCGGCGGCAGCCAGCGTGAAGAGCGCTACGATGTCCTTTTCTCCCGCATGGAGGAGGCCGGGATAGATACCTCTGCCTACGGCTGGTATCTCGATCTGCGCAAGTACGGCAGTGCACCTCATGCCGGTTTCGGCCTCGGCTTTGAGAGGCTGGTTCAGTATGTTACCGGCATGGCCAATATCCGGGAGGTGATCCCCTTTCCCCGAACACCTGGATTCGCGCCATGTTAAAACCCATTACCACATGCCCGACAGGCCTTCAGCATGCCGTGGAGGAGAGCTGTCGTGGCTGAGGGCAAGAAAATCCAGACAATGTTTGACGCCATCGCCACCAGATACGATCTTATGAACAGGGTCATGACTCTGGGCCGGGACCAGAAATGGCGACGCTTCGTGGTTGAACGGGCCGGCGACCCCGGCGACGGTATAACACTTGATCTGGCCACCGGCACGGGGGATATCGCCGCGCTTACTAGCGTGCTTCACCCGAAATGTCATGTGGTCGGGGCTGATTTCTCCCTGAACATGCTGAAGGAGGCGCAAAAGAGGTTTGGAACCGCCAATATCAGCTGGCAGGCCACCGATGCCAATGTTCTGCCCTATAAAGACCATAGTTTTGAATCGGTAACCTTCGGCTATCTTTTACGCAATGTTGATGATGTTGCCGTGGTTTTACGCGAAGTACACAGAGTGTTGAAAAAGGGAGGACGGGTAGTCTGTCTGGATACGACACCGCCTGCTAAAAATCTGCTCTATCCTTTTATTCAGCTCTATTTTCGTTTGGGAATTCCTCTTCTGGGGCGGCTTATAGCAAAGGATGAGGATGCATACGCCTATTTAACCGGTTCCACCATGGGTTTTTTCAGCGCAACGGATCTCGCCGCCGCTTTCCGGCAGGCGGGTTTTACCGATGTCGGTTATAAAAAGTTTATGATGGGGACCATTGCAGTACACTGGGGGCGAAAATGACGGAGAGACCTGATTCTGACGGAGATGGAAGAGAGCGGCGAGGCGAACCTGCAACGTTGTTTGCCATGCTATTGCGCTGTTGTGAGGTATACAGGGATAATATTGCCTTTATCTACCGGATGGGGGAGGAGGAGATTCAGGTCAGCTATGCCAAGCTTTTTGAAGACGTCGTTTTACTGTCCCGCGCTTTCGAAAAGAGAGGTTTGGGCAGAGGCGACAAGGTCATGTTTCTTTCCGATAACAGGTATGCCTGGATAGTGACGGATCTTGCCATCATGTCGCTTGGCGCCGTCACGGTGCCGCGTGGTTCCGATACGCCGACCCAGGAGCTGAGTTTTATCATCGAAAATTCCGAGGCCACCTATCTGGTGATGGAGTCGGACAGTCTGCTGGAGCACCATCGTGATTACCTTGATGGCTGCAAGCAGATCAAGTCTGTTTTTGTGATGACGAGCCCCGAAAAGCACAAGTTTTTCAGCAACACCTATTCCTATGGCAGCATTCTGGGTGACAGGACCATCAGCGATGACGACATCGAGCATTTCAAAAACAGAGGCAAGGAAATACAGCCGGACAGTCTGCTAACCCTGATTTATACTTCCGGAACAACCGGATTACCCAAGGGAGTACAGTTATCCCATAGTAACGTCATGCACAATATCAAATACATCCCCCAGATCATCGGACTTGTGCCTGAGGACCGCTGGCTCTCGATCCTGCCGAGCTGGCATATCTTTGAGAGAACGGCGGAATATTCAGCCCTGCATGTCGGCTCCTGCCTGGTCTACTCCTCGGTAAAAACCTTTGCCCAGGATCTGGAAAAATACAGGCCCACCCTGGTGGCCACCGTGCCCAGGGTGTGGGAATCACTCTATACCAAGGTGGAGCTTGCCATACGGAAAAAAGGCAAGGCGGCTCAGACAATATTCAATCTGCTGGTTGGTGTCTCCAGCAAATACAAGCGTAATCAGCGCCTGTTGCGTGGCCATCTGCCGCAGTTTAAACGAAAAGATCCGGTATCCATGCTTTTTATCAAGAGCACTGCCCTGCTGAAGCTGGTACTGCTCTTCCCTCTGTTTCTGCCGGCACGGAAAAAGCTTGCCGCAGTGCAGCAGCGCTTTGGAGGACGGTTGCGCCTTGCCATCAGCGGCGGCGGCACTTTGGCCAGATATCTGGAAGAGTGGATCGACGCTGTGGGAATCCGTATCGTCAATGCCTACGGCATGACGGAATGTTCTCCGGCCATTGCCGGTAGAGGGCTGAGCTGCCCGGTCTATGGTACCCTTGGTCCGGCTGTGCCGGAAACAGATCTGCGTATTGTGTCGGAGCAGGGCGAAATTCTTGATCCGGGCGCGGAAGGGTTGATAGAGGTTCGTGGCCCGCAGGTAACGGCGGGGTACTATAAAAATGAAGAGGAAAACCGGAAGTCATTTTCCGAGGATGGTTTCTTTCGCACCGGTGATCTCGGGATGCTGACTCTGGGAGGCGAGCTGGTTATAACCGGCCGGGCCAAGGAAATTATTGTTCTTGCCAGTGGGGAAAATATCGATCCTTCCCGTATAGAAAATGCCATTACGGTTTTTCCCTTTATTCAGGACGCCATTCTGGTGGGGCAGGACAAAAAGGGCCTCGGCGCTTTGCTGGTGCCGAATATGGAAGAGCTGCGCGACTATATGAGCCGCAAGATAAGTGGTTTCAAAAATGAAGATAAGGATCTGACCAAAGACACCAAGGTCCTCGATCATGTTAAAAGCGAAATGAACCGTCTCCTTCTGCCCAAGCAGGGTTTTAAGCCCTATGAAAAGCTCCAGAACATCGCCTTTCTCGACCGTGAATTTACCCTGGGAGAGGAACTCACCAATACATTGAAAAAGAAACGTCACGTCATCGAAAAGAAATACAAGGCCCTGATCGACACCCTGCTGCGCTGAGCCTGTCTGTTGCGAATTCTGCCCGGTACTCAAACAGTGCGAGACTCAGCAAATGATTGTTTCTCAAAATCGTAAGGAGATGCAATGCTGAGCTCCATACTCAAAGCAAATTGAATGAATTCTTTAAATCGAAATTGCTGTAATTGATAAAACTCATCGCAAAAGGAAGACAATGGAACCAGATAAAATAATGGATGGTCTTGCCAAGGAATTGATGACGGCATTAAAGGAAATGGCAAAAACTAAAAATCTTGATGAAAAAGTAAAATACAGCCAAGT